>CAYJPO010000052.1:6120-32516 GCA_964372045.1 uncultured Anaerolinea sp. | reverse complement strand
CCGTGAAGGCGGTCTGACCGTCGGCGCTGGTGTCGTCACCAAGATCATCGCATAAGGCGGAACATCATGGCTAAACAAAAAATTCGCATCCGTCTCAAGGCTTACGACCATCGCGTGCTCGACCAGTCCGCGAAACGCATTGTTGAAACCGCCGAGCGCACGGGCGCCCATGTTGTGGGACCCGTGCCCTTGCCAAGCAAGACAGAACGCTATACAATACGACGCTCGACTTTCATTGACAAGGACTCTCACGAGCACTTTGAGATCCGCACGCACAACCGCTTGATCGACGTTTTGGACCCTGATTCCAAGACCATCGACATGCTGATGCGCTTGAACCTGCCCGCAGGTGTTGATATCGAGATCAAGATCTAGTTTGAATAACGCGTAATTCGTGTCGTGCAGGTTGCCCAGCGCGAATTACGAAACACGTTAGAGACGGCGCAAGAGCAAATTAGGGCGCGAACACAAACAGAACGTTCGCCTCCCATATTTGACTGACTGCGCCGCACGGAGATGATGTGGTCGTTGCCCCGACTGGCAGTCTCGTCAATATCTTGTAAAGGAGAAAATTGAGCATGTTGAAAGGGCTGATTGGACGGAAGATCGGCATGACCCAGATCTTCGATGACCAAGGTGTCGCTTTTGCTGTGACACTCATCGAAGCTGGGCCATGTTTCGTTACCCAGGTCCGCTCTGCTGAAAAGGAAGGGTATTCAGCAGTGCAGCTGGGTTTTGGCGAAGTGAATCCCAAGCGCCTTACCAATGGCGAAATGGGTCACTTAAAGACCAATGAAATTCCCCCCTTGCGTTTCCTGCGTGAATTTCGCGTCAAGGATCATGGATTGAACGTCGGTGACAAAGTAACTGTCAGCGATGCGTTCGTCGTTGGCGAACGCGTGGACGTGATCGGCATCAGCAAAGGTAAAGGCTTTGCTGGCGGCGTGAAGCGCTACCACTTCCATGGGATGAACGCAACTCACGGCACCTCTGACCGCAATCGTGCCCCGGGTTCGCGCGGCTCTGGCACCACGCCAGGTCGCGTATTAAAGGGAGCTCGCGGTGCTGGTCATATGGGTGTGGACCGCGTCACCGCTCAGAACATCAAGGTTGTGATGGTGGACCCCGAGCGCAACCTGATCGCCATCAATGGCGCTGTTCCCGGCGGCAAGGGAAGCCTCGTCATGATCAAGGAATCGCGCAAGCAATAAGCGCGCAGGAAACGGGAGCCAGATTAACCATGAAAGTAGATGTTCTTGATTTGAAGGGTCAGAAAGTCCGCGAGATGGAACTTCCCGCGGTCCTCTTCGAAGCCCCTGTAAATGTTGACCTGATGCACCAGGCATACGTGCGCCAGATGGCAAATGCCCGCCTCGGCACGCACGATACCAAGGTGCGGTCCGAAGTGCGCGGCGGCGGCCGCAAGCCATGGAAGCAGAAGGGGACCGGTCGTGCCCGCCAGGGTTCACGCCGTGCCGCACAGTGGGTGGGTGGTGGACGTATCCACACGCCGCATCCCCGCAGCTATGAACTGCGCATGCCCAAGAAGATGCGCCAGGCTGCGCTTCGTTCCGCGCTGTCCGTCAAGGCTGCTGAAGCCTCCATCGTGGTCGTGGATGAATTGAATATCGAAGAACCCAAGACCCGTCTGATGGCGGATGCGCTCGGCAACCTCGTCGGTGGTTCCACCGCGCTGGTGCTGATGCCCGTCAAAGACCAGAATTACGATATTGTGATGCGCTGCGCCAACAACATCGATAACGCCAAGGTCCTGCTCGCCAGCTACCTGAACGTTCGCGATGTCCTTAACTTTGAAAAGGTCGTCTTGCCCGTCAAGACGATCGAAGCGCTGGTCGCGCATTTTGGATAGGAGCGAGACATGACGAACTTATATGATGTCCTCGTCCGCCCGCTGGTGACTGAAAAATCCAGTTTCCAGTCCAGCAAGTTGAGCCAGTATGTTTTTGTCGTCAAGAATGACGCAACCCGTACTGCCGTCAAGGATGCCATCGAAACCCTTTTCGAAGTCACCGTGGCGCGTGTGAATATCCTCAACGCCCCTGGAAAGCGCGGACGCCGCGGTCGTTCACGCCGCATGGTGATGCGCCGCCAGGCTTACAAGAAGGCGATCATTACCCTTGCCGAGGGAAGCAAGCCCCTCGAGATCTTTGAAGGGGTGCAGTAATGGCAGTCAAAAAGTACAAACCGGTAACCCCCGGCATGCGCGGCATGACCGGCTATACCTTTGAAGAAATTACAAAGAGCACTCCTGAGCGCTCCCTGCTGGTCATCAAAAAGAACAGCGGTGGACGCAATGCCCACGGTCGCGTGACCGTCCGCCATCGTGGAGGCGGCGCCCGCCGCTACGTTCGCATGGTGGATTTCAAACGCGAAAAGTTCGATATCCCTGCCAAGGTTGCGGCGATCGAATACGATCCGAACCGCACCGCCCGCCTGGCGCTCCTGCACTACGCGGATGGCGAGAAACGCTACATCGTTTCACCCCTGGACCTGAAAGTTGGCGACACCATCATGTCCGGTCCGAACGCTGAGATCCGCACGGGCAACTGCCTGCCGATCAGCAACATCCCGGTCGGTACGTTGATCCATAACATCGAGATGCGACCCGGCAAAGGCGGACAACTCGTCCGCTCCGCTGGCGGTGCTGCGCAATTGCTCGCCAAAGAAGGCGATTTTGCCCAGGTCCGTATGCCCTCCGGCGAAGTCCGCTTGATCTATCAGGTGTGCTATGCCACCATCGGTCAGGTCGGTAACCTCGACCACGGCAATATCAAGCTGGGCAAGGCTGGACGCAAACGCCACCTCGGCATCCGCCCGACCGTCCGCGGTACTGCGATGAGCCCCCGCGACCATCCACACGGTGGTGGTGAAGGACGTCAGCCCATTGGTCTGCCCGGTCCGAAGAGCCCGTGGGGTAAACCCACCCTCGGCAAGAAGACCCGCCGCAACAAGAAGACCGACCAGTACATTGTGCGCCGCCGCAGCAAGACGAGCCGCTAGAAGTAGATGAGGTAAGTAACCATGTCACGATCATTGAAAAAAGGTCCGTATATTGAGCCGAAATTGCTCAAGCGTATCGAGACCATGAATCAGAAAAAAGAAAAGAAAGTGATCCGCACCTGGAGCCGCGCTTCTGTGATCTTCCCTCAGATGGTCGGTCACACCATCGCGGTCCATGATGGACGCCGCCATGTACCGATCTACATCACCGAAAACATGGTCGGTCATCGCCTGGGCGAATTCGCCCCGACCCGCACATTCCGTGGTCACCAGACCAGCGAGAAGGCAGCGTAGGAGAACGAGAGATGCATGATATTCAAGCAAAAATCCGTTTTCTTCCCCAATCCGCGCAGAAAGTTCGCGCCGTGATTGACCTGGTCCGCGGCAAAAGCGCCAACGAAGCGCTGGAGCTCCTGCTCTTCGTGAACAAGCGCGCTGCTCTGCCGGTCCGCAAACTGGTCGCCTCTGCGGTGGCGAATGCCGAGGAAAACTTCGGTGTCAGCCGTGACGACCTGGTCGTTGCCAAGATCACTGCTGATGAAGCCCCCACACGCAAGTGGAGACGCTTCGGCGCGCGCGGTCGTTTTAAGCCGATATTGCGCCGTACCTCACACGTCACAGTAATTTTGCGCGAGCGCGGAGCATAAGGAGATATTATGGGTCGAAAAGTACATCCCGTTGGTTTTCGTCTGGGAATTAATCAGCCGTGGGGCGGGCGCTGGTTTGCAGAAGGAAGCACCTATCGCCAGCAACTGCACCAGGATTTCGCCATCCGCAACCTGCTCCATGGAAAACTTTCCAAGGGCGGTTCGGCGGCGAATGAAAAAGTTCGCGTACTCCGAAAAGGACTGCCCGATGCCGTGCGTGATGGCAAGGCTGGCATCGCTCGCGTCGATGTGGAACGCACACCTGGAAAGATCCGCATTGCCATTCATACTGCTAAGCCCGGTATCTTGATCGGTCGCAAGGGCGAAGGCGTAAAGAAGATCCGCGCAGCGTTGGAATCTCTGGTCGGCAAGAAGATCGAGTTGGACATCAAAGAGATCAGTTCACCTGATACGGATGCCACCCTGGTCGCCCGAAACATCGCAGACCAGTTGGAACGCCGTATTGCCTACCGCCGTGCCATGAAGCGCGCCATTCAGCAAGCCATGAAGCAAGGCGCAGAAGGCATCAAGATCTTGGTGGGTGGCCGTCTGGGCGGCGCGGAAATGTCCCGCGACGTTTGGCTGCGCGAGGGACGTGTTCCTCTTCAAACCCTGCGCGCCAACCTGGATTTCGCCACGGATGAAGCCCTGACCACCTTTGGTCAGATCGGCGTGAAGGTTTGGATTTACAAAGGTGAAACCACACCGGAAGTTGAAGAAAAAGCAGAAGCGACGGAAGGCGTGTACGTTAGCGAGTAATCCCACGCGCTTCATGAAATTTATGAAGCGGCGCGCGGGATAATCGCGACGTCGCTCTGAGGATGAGGTATTTGATATGTTGATGCCGAAACGTGTTAAGTGGCGCAAGCAGATGCGCGGTCGCATGCGGGGCAAGGCTCTTCGCGGAGCTGAAGTCTCCTTTGGCGAATTCGGTCTGCAGGCGCTTGAACCGGGCTGGATCACAGCCCGCCAGATCGAAGCGGCGCGCCGTTCGATCGTCCGCGAGATGAAGCGCCGCGGCAAGATCTGGATCCGCATTTTCCCGGCCAAGCCGTTTACCCACAAGCCGCCCGAGACCCGCATGGGTTCCGGTAAAGGCAACGTGGAATACTACGTGGCTGTGGTAAAACCGGGCCGCATTATGTTCGAGGTCAGCGGTTTGTCTTCGGAAATTGCGATCGCCGCCTTGAAAAGCGCCCAATATAAGTTCTCCATCAAGACCAAAGTCGTGGCACGCCACGCGGGAGGAGAATAGAAATGAAAGCAATGAAAACCGAAGAAATACGCAAGCTGGCGCCGGAAGAGATCCGCACCAAGATCGCGGACATCCGCGACGAGCTGATGAAGCTGCGTTTCCAGCAGGTGAGCGGTCAGTTGACCGATACCAGCCGCCTGAACATGCTGCGCAAAGATGTCGCCCGCATGGAAACCATTCTGCGCGAAATTGAACGCGCCGCTGTTGTGGAAGGTGCAAAATGAACAATCGTCGTCGAATTACCGGCGTAGTGACCAGCAATAAAATGACCAAGACGGTCGTGGTGGAGATCACCCGCAAGTTCCGTCACCCTCTGTACAAGAAGGTGGTGTACTCGAGCATGCGCGTGAAGGCTCACGACGAGATCGGCTGCCAGATCGGCGACGAAGTCCGCATCGTGGAAACCAAGCCCATGTCCCGTGACAAGCGATGGGCGGTCGAGTCCGTTGTCAAACGCGAAGTTCGCACCGCTGATCAGGGCGTAGGAGAATAAGCCATGATCCAGCATGAATCACGTTTGAAAGTTGCCGATAACACCGGCGCGCGCGAACTGCTAGTCATCCACGTGTTGGGCGGATCCAGGCGCAAGTATGGAGCGATCGGCGATGTGGTAGTTGCCACTGTCAAAGCTGCCGCGCCACAAGGCTCTGTAAAGAAGAGCGAAGTTGTGAAAGCCGTCATTGTGCGATGCACGAAAGAATGGCGCCGCGAAGATGGCTCATATATCCGATTTGATGATAACGCCGCGGTCATTCTGGATGCTGATGGCGAAAACCCGAGGGGCACACGTATCTTTGGACCCGTGGCGCGTGAACTGCGCGACATGGGCTACATGAAGATCGTGTCGCTTGCCCCGGAAGTGCTGTAGGAGCGAAGAATGAAAGTGAAGATTCGTAAAGGTGATACAGTCGAGATCATCAGCGGCCGCCTCGAAGATAAAGGCAAGCGCGGCGAAGTCATCAACGTCATACTGGAAGACCGCCGTGTGGTCGTTCAGGGCGTGAACATCCGCACCAAGCATCAGAAGCAGGTTCAGGCTGGCAACCGCCAGATGAACCCGGGACGTGTCCAGTTCGAGGGTCCGATCGATATCTCGAATGTAATGCTGGTCTGCCCGAAATGCAATGAAGCCACGCGTGTTGGCGTCCAACGGGATGACGAAGGTGCGCATCGCGTTTGCAAAAACTGCGAAGCCACGATTGACTAGCCCCGGAGTAGATGAAGATGAATAGATTGCAGGAACTCTATAAGAACGAAATAACCCCGGCTTTGCTCAAGTCATTCGGTTTCAAGAATGTGATGCAGGTGCCGCGCCTCGAGAAGATCGTTGTGAACATCGGTCTCGGCGAAGCATTGGACAACCCCAAGGCGCTCGAAGCCGCAGTGGGTGACCTGACCACCGTCACCGGGCAGAAGCCCGTGCAGACCAAGGCACGCAAGAGCATCGCCAACTTCAAGTTGCGCGAAGGACGCCTGATCGGTACGAAAGTGACCCTGCGCGGACTGCGCATGTGGGCTTTCCTTGACCGTCTGGTAAACATCGCCCTGCCTCGCGTGCGCGATTTCCGCGGAATTTCGCCGAATGCCTTCGACGGCCGTGGGAATTACACGCTCGGTCTCAAGGACCAGTTGGTCTTCCCTGAGATCGAATACGACAAAATTGATAAATTGCGCGGCATGGAAATCACGATTGTGACGACCGCCAAAAACGATGACGAAGCACGCGCATTATTAAGACTGCTCGGAATGCCGTTCAGCGGCAAGAAGGAAGCGTAGGTTATGGCAAAGAAATGTATGCAGTATCGTGAATTGCGCCGCCGCCATGCTGTGCAGGTGCGAAATCGTTGTCAGCGCTGCGGACGACCGCGCGGGTATATGCGCCGCTTTGGCCTTTGCCGTATCTGCTTCCGTGAACTGGCGTTGAAGGGCAATATCCCCGGCGTCGTGAAGTCGTCCTGGTAGGAGGTATATCATCATGACATTCAGCGATCCGATTTCTGATATGTTGACCCGCATTCGCAACGCCGTCATGGCGAGCCATGCTCAGGTTGCAATGCCCAACTCGAAAATTAAACTCGAGATAGCCAAGATCCTCAAAGAGGAAGGTTTTCTCGAAAGCTTTGAAGTGGTGGACGGTGAACGTGAAGGACAAAAGGTCCTGCGCTTGAAGATCAAGTACGTTGGCGAACGCCGCCAGCGTCGCGCGGTCCTTTCCGGCCTCGAGCGCGTCAGCTCGCCCGGACGCCGTATCTATACCAAAAAGACTGACATCCCCTGGGTGCTCTCCGGGATCGGCGTTGCCATCCTTTCGACCCCCAAGGGTGTGATGACCGGCGCGCGCGCCCGCCAATTGGGCGTGGGCGGCGAGATCATCTGTAAGGTTTGGTAGGAGGTTTATTGTGTCTCGTATTGGTCGTTTGCCCGTAGAAATCCCCAGCGGCGTGCAAGTGGAACTGAACGGTTCCAAGGTTCGCGTCAAAGGACCCAAGGGCGAGCTTCATAGGGAGTTTTCCAGCCTGATCGGCATTGCAATGGAAAACAACGAACTGAAGATCACCCGCAATTCGGATAACCCCGAAGAACGCGCCCTGCATGGTACAACCCGCGCAGTGCTGGCGAACATGATCCGCGGCGTCAGCCAGGGATTTGAAGTGGTACTCGAAGTGGAAGGCGTGGGCTACCGCGCCGAAATGGAAGGGACCAAGCTTGCCTTGTTCGTTGGTTATTCACACCCAGTCAAGATGGACCCCCCGGCTGGTGTGACGTTTGAAACAGATGCGAAGACCCGTCAGATCAAAGTGAAGGGCTTCGATAAGGAATTGGTGGGGCAGGTGGCGGCGAATGTCCGCAAGGTGCGCCCGCCGGAACCCTATCACGGCAAGGGCTTGCGTTATCTTGGCGAACGTGTTCGCCGCAAAGCCGGTAAAGCCGGTAAAGGAGCCAAGTAAACCATGGCTAAAAAGAATCGTACTATTGCTCGCGAGCGCCGTCATTCGCGCGTTCGCAAGACGATTAGTGGTCTGCCCAGCCGCCCGCGCTTGAACATTTTCAAGAGCCTCACCGGCATCTACGCCCAGATCATCGACGATACTCAGGGCAATACCCTGGTTTCCGCATCCACGGTTGACAAGGACCTGCGCGAACAGATGAAGGGTATGAAGAAAAGCGAACAGGCGAAAGCCGTTGGAAAAGCCATAGCGGAACGCGCCAAGTCCAAGGGAATTGCCTCGGTGGTGTTTGACCGCGGTGGTTTCCGGTATATCGGTCGTGTGAAGGCGTTGGCTGATGGCGCGCGTGAAGGCGGCCTGCAGTTCTAGGTCTTGAACCTTGGAGAAAGATATGGCAGAAAAACAATTCGATAAGCAGCAGTTTGAAACGCAGGACGCCTTTGAAGAACGCGTGATCGAGATTGCCCGCGTGGCAAAAGTCGTGAAGGGTGGTCGCCGCTTCCGCTTCCGCGTGACAGTGGTGATCGGCGACAAGAAGGGCACCGTCGGCATGGGCGTTGGGAAGGCAAATGCCGTCCCCGATGCGATGCGTAAGGCATCTGAGCGCGCTCGCAAGGATTTGCGCGTGGTCAACCTCGCCGGGACGACCATTCCCCATGAAGTCCTCGGAAAAGTAGCTGGCGCGCGGGTCTTCATCAAGCCTGCCTCAGCTGGTACGGGCGTGATCGCCGCAGGTGGCGTCCGCGCTGTATTGGAAGTGGCTGGCGTGCGCGATATCCTCACCAAATCCATGGGCAGTGCCAATGTGTTGAACGTCGTTATGGCGACATTCGATGCGCTGGATGGACTGCGCTCCCCGGCAGTGGAAGCAGCCCGCCGCGGAAAACGCCCAGAGGAATTGCTGCCCTTCTGGGAACGGAGGAAGCAACATGCCTAAGAAAGAAACTTCCGGCAAGACCGTGCGCGTAACGTTGGTTCGCAGTTCCATTGGGTATACCAAGGACCAGAAAGCCACCGTCAAAGCATTAGGTCTGCGCCGATTACACCAAACCGTTGAGCACAAGGACACCCCCGCATTGCGCGGTATGTTGAACAAGGTGATCCACTTGCTCAAGATCGAAGAGTAGGTATTAAGATATGAAACTACACGATCTCGTACCCAATCCTGGGTCAAAGAAAAATCGAAAGCGCGTGGGACGCGGTATTTCGGCGGGGCAGGGCAAGACCGCCGGTCGCGGTACCAAGGGCGCTGGGTCGCGTTCTGGTGAAGGTGGTCACTTGTACCGCCAGGGCGGCAATCTGCCGTTCTACCGCCGCCTCCCGTTCATTCGCGGTGAAGGCTTCACTCCACCCAATCAGGTCGAATATAACGAAGTGAATCTCGACCAGCTCGCCGAGGCTTTCAAAGCTAACGCGGAAGTGACGCCGGAAGCCCTCGCCGAAGCACACCTGTTGCGCGATTTGCGCAACCCGGTTGTTGTTCTCGGGCGCGGTGAGATGTCCGTTCCTCTCAAGATTCGCGTCCATCGCATCACTGCAGGCGCTAAAGCCAAGATCGAAAAGGCTGGCGGCACTGTGGAACTGATCGCCTAACCCTTTCAAAGGACACACTGCATGAAGAACACCTTTTCAGGCTGGCGTTATCTTTGGAAATCGGAAGATATCCGCAGCAAACTGCTTATCACCCTGCTCCTCCTGGTGATTTTCAGACTTGCAGCGAATGTGCCCGCTCCTGGTGTGGATCATGAGATCCTCGCCGCTTTCCGAAGCTCGACTTCCGGTCAGGGAAACTTCCTTGGTTTTCTTGATCTGCTTTCGGGTGGTACGGTTTCCAATTTCTCGTTGTTATCCATGGGTGTGTATCCGTACATTACCGCCCAGATCATCCTGCAATTGTTGATCCCGATCATCCCTTCCCTCCAGAAGCGGATTCAAGAGGATCCCCGTGAAGGACGCCGCTGGCAGGAAAAGTGGACTTACTACCTTGCCGTGCCGATGGCGGCTCTTTCCGCGATCGGGCAGATCAACATCTTCAACTCGCTCTCCATTCAAGGCTTGGGGGAACCCATTCTCCCGTTCGGTTTGGCGAACCCGGAGACTGCCCTTGGTTCGTGGACGGTCCTGGTCTCCATGACAGCCGGAACCATGTTCGCCATCTGGCTGGGTGAGTTGATCTCCGAGTACGGCATCCGCGGACAGGGTCTTTCCCTGATCATCTTCGCGGGTATCGTCTCTCAAATGCCTGGTAACTTTGCTTCATTGCTCGCGGACGAAGAATCTCGTTGGGTCATGCTGATCCTCACGATCTTCGTCATCGTTCTGACCGTGCTCGCCATTGTGTACGTCCAGCAGGGACGTCGCAATGTGCCGGTCATGTACCCGGGACGCCGCGTCGGCAATCGCATGTCCATGCCGGTCAAAGGCACCCTGCCCTTGATGGTCAACCTCTCCGGCATGATCCCGTTGATCTTTGCCAGCGCCATTCTGCAATTCCCCGCCATCGTTGCCAGCTATTTCACCCAGAACGAGAACCAGGGTGTGGCTGACTTCTTCCTTGGCATTCAGAATTTCTTCGGCGCCACTGGTACCAGCAACTGGGGTTACTGGTCGATCTACTTCGTGATGGTCGTCGCCTTTACCTTCTTCTATACCGCTGTGTTGTTCGATCAGCAGAACTATGGTGATAACCTGAAGAAGGTGGGTGCTTCGGTTCCCGGCGTACACACCGGCGCTCCGACGCAAAAGTACCTGAGCACAGTCCAGCGCCGCATTACATTGGTTGGCGCGGTCTTCCTCGGTCTTGTGGCGATCATGCCGTTTTTGCTTGGGCTGATCCTGGGTGCATTCAACCTGTCCGCCGCGAGCAACACCGGTATCTTCCTGATCTCTTCCTCTGGCTTGCTCATCGTGGTGGGTGTGGTGCGCGACACCTTCCAGAACATCGACGCTGAATTAAAACTGCACGGATATCAAGACTCGCTTCTCGTACGCTAAGGAGTCGTCATGGCAACCTACATCGTTTTGCTTGGTCCTCCAGGTGTTGGGAAAGGTACGCAAGCCAACATTCTTTCTGAAACGACCGGGCTCGCACACGTATCGTCGGGAGACCTCTTCCGCGAGAACCTTAAGAACCTGACAGAACTCGGCAAGCTCGCTAAATCCTTTATGGATAAGGGCGAACTCGTGCCGGATGACGTAACCATCAGCATGATCCGGGACCGCATCTCCCGTCCGGACTGTAAAGCGGGTGCCATTTTAGACGGTTTTCCCCGCACCCCGGCTCAGGCAGACGCGCTCGAAAAAATGCTCTCCGGGCTTGGAAGTGAAATCAGCGTGGTGCCCTACATCACGGCGGCGGAGACTGTCCTTGTTGAACGCACCAGCGGACGCTGGACCTGCCGTGCGCAGGGACATATCTATCATGAGAAGTTCAGTCCGCCCAAACAGGCAGGCAAGTGTGACTTTGATGGTTCCGACTTGTACCAGCGCGACGACGACAAGGTCGAAACCGTAACGAAGCGCATTCGCGTGTACCTCGAACAGACCATCCCCCTGGTGGAATATTTCCGCAAAGAGGGCAAGCTCATCGAAGTGGACGGTACGCAGTCAGTCGAGCAGGTAACCAAAGAGATGCTCGTTGCCTTGAAAAGATAGTTTGATAATTATGTGAATGGCAGAGTTTTCACCGCTCTCTGTTTGAACGATAGGCTTAATAATATGGCTCACGAACGCCAGGTCAACATCAAAACCCCTGCCGAGATCAAGATCATGCGCGAGGCAGGCCGCATCAACGCACTCGTCCTGGCAGCAGTAAAGGAACTTTTACAACCAGGTGTGACGACCGCAGACCTCAACGCGGCTGCTGAGGAAACGCTGAAGTCACACGGATGTGTATCGCCGTTCAAAGGTTATGGGCACCCGCCGTTCCCGGCATCCATCACTATCAGCATCAACGATGAGATGGTGCACGGAATTCCCCACCCGAAACGCAAGTTGAAGGAAGGGGAGATCGTATCAGTGGATTGCGGCACGATCCATAACGGCTTTGTCGCAGACTCCGCGTTTACCGCCGGGGTAGGGGAGATCTCTCCCGAGGCAAAGCGATTGCTGGAGGTTACCGAAGGCGCTCTTTACGCAGGCATCGATAAAATGCGTAAAGGCAGGCGCACGGGTGACATCTCGGCGGCGATACAAAACCATGTGGAAAGCCGGGGTTTTCACGTTACACGTGAATACACTGGACACGGTGTCGGGAAGGAAATGCACGAAGGTCCGCAGGTGCCCAATATCGGCATCGCAGGAACCGGGCTCCTTCTAAAACCGGGTATGACCATAGCACTCGAACCCATGGTACTTGTCGGGACGTACGAAACACGCGTCCTGCCGGATCAATGGACGGTGGTATCTGCGGACGGGTCCCTGACGGCGCATTTTGAACACACGATCGCTGTCACCGAAGGAGAACCTCTACTCCTGACTGTCCTGTGAGCACACAGATCACCGAAAAAGTATGGACGAATTGCTAAACGACCAGTATAATCAGACATTTGGCTGTCAAAGGATAGCCGTAAGTAAGGAGAATTTTCATGAAAGTTTCGCCTTCCATTCGCAAGCGCTGTGCCAAGTGCCGCATCATTCGGCGCAAGGGACGCGTGTACATTATTTGCGAAAATCCAAAACACAAACAGAGACAAGGGTAGTAACCTATGGCGAGAATTGAAGGTGTTGATCTTCCCCGCAACAAGCGGACAGAAGTGGGTTTAACCTACCTTTTCGGAATTGGTCCCACGCGCGCGCGCAAGATTTTGGCGGAGACCAAAGTCAGTCCCGATACGCGCATTAAAGACCTGACCGAAGCGGAGGTTGCCGCCATTCGTGAGTACATCACGAAGCATTACAAGGTCGAAGGCGATCTGCGCCGCGAAGTTCAGATGAACATCAAGCGCTTGATCGAAATCGGCTCCTACCGTGGTTTGCGCCATCGCCGCAACCTGCCCGTTAACGGTCAACGCACCCGCACGAACTCCCGCACCCGCAAAGGCATCAAGAAGACAGTTGCCGGTCGCGGTCGTCGCAAGGGCGCCAAGAAGTAATCCTGTCCGAGAGGTATATAAAGAAACATGGCTCAGAGTGTTCGTTCCACCCGACGCGCCTCAGGCGCGAAAAAAGGGAAGCGCTCCCTGTCCCGCGGACAGGTGCATATCTTTGCTTCCTTCAATAATACGATTGTGACCGTTACCGATTCTGAAGGTAACACAGTTGCATGGGGCTCCGCTGGTTCTGCGGGCTTCAAAGGCTCGCGCAAAAGCACGCCGTTCGCGGCGCGTCTTGCCGCCGAACAAGCCATCAAAGCCGCCCAACAACTTGGGCTGCAGGAAGTGGAATTGTTCGTCAAAGGACCTGGTCCCGGACGCGAGAACGCCATCCGTGCAGTGCAGGCGATGGGCTTGAAGGTTCTCTCCATTGCAGATATCACCCCCGTCCCGCACAACGGCTGTCGTCCGCCGAAAAAGCGACGCGTGTAAGAGGTTGAAGATTTATGGCTAAATCATTAAGTCCCGTATGTAAACTTTGTCGCCGTGAAGGCGAAAAACTCTACCTCAAAGGCGAGCGCTGTTTTACACCCAAGTGCGCCTTTGAAAAACGCAGCTTCGCTCCCGGTCAGCATGGTCGCACCGCAGGTCGCGGTGGTGGCGGTCCCAACATGGGACGCTCCTCCGACTTTGCCCGCCAGTTGCGCGCGAAGCAAAAGGCTCGCCGCATCTATGGTGTGTTGGAACGCCAGTTCCGCCGCTATTACGATACAGCGATCACACGCCGCGGCCTGACGGGTCTGAACCTTCTTCAGATCCTTGAGTCCCGCCTCGATAACGTGATCTTCCGGCTCGGTTTTGCATCCAGCCGTGCGCAAGCCAGAATGCTCGTGACCCACGGTCACTTCACAGTGAACGGCCGCCGCACCGATGTGCCTTCCATGCTCCTCAGCCTGGGCGACACCATCTCCGTGCGCGGAGGCTCCAGCAATTTGACCTACTTCAAGGTTCTGGGCGATTTCGCCGAAAAGCGAACTGTCCCCAGTTGGCTCAACCGCGACCTGAAGGCGATGAATGGTGCCGTTTCCCGCTTGCCGGAACGCGCCGAAATCGACGGAAGTCTCGACGAACAATTGATCGTCGAATACTACTCCAGACGCTAATCCTTCTTACGCTTCAGGGTCGGACCTCCAATTGGGGTGCCCGACCCGGAGCCTGATCAAAAGGGAAAGGTGAACCGTGACGGGTATCATCACGAACATGGTTATGCCGAAGATCGAGCGCGAAGCAGAAGCTCGAAACTACGGTAAATTCGTAATCAGCCCGCTGGAAGGCGGCTACGGCGTGACGTTGGGCAATGCCCTGCGCCGCGTCCTGCTCTCCTCCCTGGAGGGTGCTGCAATCACATCTGTACGCATTGCGGATGTCCTGCATGAATTCAGTGACATCCCCGGCGTGCGTGAAGATGTTATCCAGGTGATGCTGCAGATCAAACAGATCCGCATCAAGTTAGACGGTGTGGACAGCGCCCGGATGCACCTTGAAGTGCGCGGCGAAGGTACCGTGACTGCGGCGGATATCATCACACCCGCGGAGATCGAGATCGTCAACCCCGACACGTATCTCTTCACCGTGGACAACCCCAAGACCAAGCTCGACATTGAATTCGTTGTGGAGCGTGGACGCGGTTATTCCCCAGCCAACGACCGAGCCGGGCACATGCCCATCGGCGAACTGCCTGTGGACGCGATCTTCAGCCCGGTCAAGCGCGTTAACTGGGAAGTGTCCTCCGCCCGCGTTGGGCAGAGCACGAACTACGATAAATTAAATCTGGAAATCTGGACGGACGGGACCGTTTCCCCCGAACGCGCCCTCAGCTCCTCCGCCCGTATTCTCATCGACCACCTGCGCTATGTTGCAGGGATCAATGAAGAAATGCTGGCAGTGGCTGTGGAACGCGAAACTTCGGGAACCCGTTTGAGCAGCGAACTGGCGGATACGCCGGTGGAAGCCCTCGATCTTTCTGTGCGTGTCTTCAATTCCCTGAAGCGCACGGGGATCACCACAGTGGGTGATGTGCTCGACCTCCTTGAAAAAGGCGAGTCCGCTGTCATGTCCATCCGCAACTTTGGCGAGAAGAGCCTCGATGAGCTCCGCGACAAGATGCGTGAAAAGGGCTTCCTGAAAGACCAACCATCGGAGAACTAATAAATGCGACATTCATTAGCAGGTTACAAGTTGGGACGCACCAAGAGCGCTCGGATTGCTCTGCGCCGCAACCTGATCAAACAATTTTTTACCCACGAGCGCATCCAGACCACCAAGGCAAAGGCTGCCGCCATCCGCGGCGATGCTGAACGCCTGATCACGCTTGCCAAGAACAGCGAAAGCGGCACCACAGACCAGAAGATCCATGCCCGCCGCCTGGCTGTTTCCAAACTTGGCGACAACCAGATCATCAAGCGCCTGTTCGAAGACATCGCCCCGCGTTTTGCCTCCCGCAACGGCGGCTACACCCGCGTGACGAAACTCGGACCCCGCCACGGCGATGCCGCTGAGATGGTAGTGTTGGAATTGGTGGAAGAGTAGGAAAGTCATCAGTAGCCAGTAACCAGTGAGAGATCACTGATTACTGTTCACTGGTTACTGCAAATGGCACGTTACAAATTGATCCTTGCCTACGACGGCTCCGGGTTTACCGGCAGCCAACGGCAGGCGGACTCCCGAACGGTGCAGGGTGAGTTGGAAAATGCCCTGCGCGCCCTCGGTTGGAACGGAAGGTCGGTCATTATGGCTGGACGGACCGACACGGGAGTTCATGCGACAGGACAGGCAGCGGCATTCGATCTTGAATGGGCTCATCCGGAAGCGAAATTGCTCCGGGCGATCAACGCCAAACTCCCGCCTGACCTCGCGGTAAGAAGCCTGCATCCGGCGCCTGCGGATTTTCATCCGCGCTTCGATGCGGTCTCGCGGACCTATCACTACCGGTTGTTCCATGAACCGATCCGCGACCCGCTGCGCGAAAAGTTCGCCTGGCGTGTGCAAATCCCTGTGGACGGAAACGCACTCAAACAGAACGCAGAGTTCTTCCTCGGCACACATGATTTTGCCGCCTTCGGCTCACCGACGACTGAAAAAGGTACGACGGTGCGCACGGTGACAAATTCCGAGTGGAGAAAAAAGCAGGATGGTGAGTGGCAGTATGAGGTCCGGGCGGATGCGTTTTTGTATCGTATGGTAAGAAGGCTGGTGTTTGTGCAAGTATCCCTTGCGCAGGGAAGATGCCCGGTCGAGGATGTCCGACACGCTCTTTTAGGGCGGGGACGACTACCCTCCGGTCTGGCTCCCGCCAACGGGCTGACGCTGGTTCAAGTCGAATATGGATCATATTGAAAGATTTTAAAAAACGGAGAGACGAAAGTGCAACAGAAGACGTATTATCCGAAAGCCGCTGAAATTCAGCGCGACTGGGTTCTCATCAATGCCGAAGGGCAGAACCTTGGGCGTCTTGCCGCGCGCATCGCACATCTTTTGCTTGGGAAACATAAACCATCGTTTACCCCCGGCGTGGAGATGGGCGACAATGTGATCGTGGTGAACGCGGGTAACGTGAGTGTTACCGGTACCAAGACACATTCCAGACTCACAACGAAGGTCTATCAGCATCACTCGGGCTACCCCGGTGGTTTGAAGACCATTTCGCTGCGCGACCAGCTCGCGACCTATCCGGATCGCGCTATTCGCGATGCAGTGTGGGGCATGCTCCCGCACAACCGCATGGGACGAGCCGTGCTCAAACACCTGAAGATCTATGCCGGGTCCGAGCACCCGCATGCGATGCAAAAACCCACGGAATTGAAATAAGAGGTAAGCAACTATGGCTCAATATTTTGAAGGCATTGGCCGCCGCAAGGAAAGCACCGCCCGCGTTCGTGTTGCGGCTGGCAGCGGCAAGTTCGTTGTGAACGAGAAGGAAGGTCCGGTTTTCTTCAGCCGCTACGGCGATGTGGAAAACATCCTGCGCCCGTTCGGCGCGGTGGGCGAAGCCACCGCCAAGTATGATGTGACCGTATTGGTCAGCGGTGGTGGCGTGGCTGGACAGGCTGAATCCGTCCGCCTGGGCATTGCCCGCGCGCTTCAGATCATCAACGCTGATTGGACCTCCGCATTGCGCAAGAAGGGTCTGCTCACACGCGACGCTCGCATCAAGGAACGCAAGAAGCCGGGTCTCAAGAAAGCCCGCAAGGCTCCTACCTACACCAAGCGTTAAAATTCTTTATAAAAAAAGATGCATACGTATGTAATTGGTAATTCGTAATTGCGAATTACCAATTACGTTTTAAGGAGGCATGATGGATTTAAAACAGGCAGGTTTCGTTTTCGAAACGCTTCGCCTCACACCGCCCTCGAAGTTGACCCTGCTCGAAGCGCAGACTCTTTCATCCATGCATTATCTGCCCACCCCCCCCGATGTGGACACACTCATCCTTGGCATCAGCTCGCAGGAAATGACGCAGCAGGTGAAGAAGGTGTTGATGGCGGTGTACCCTGGTGAGCATATTGTCCATGTTGTAGCAGAGGGAAATACGAAAGAAGAAAGACTGGCGGAGTTTGGGAATGGATCATTTCCCGTTTCACTTTTCATTCCTTCCCTCGGCGAGGGGACATCGTTCGAGGCTTTCGCCGAGATCGTGGCTCATTTGCGCGCGCCGGATGGCTGCCCGTGGGACAAGGAGCAGACGCACCTGACCCTGCGCAAGCACCTGCTCGAAGAGTCTTATGAGGCGTTATCCGCACTTGATGCGGAGGATGTGGACGGCATGCGCGAGGAATTCGGCGACCTGCTTTTACAGATCGTTTTGAATTCGCAGATCGCTTATGAGACAAACGAGTTCACATTTACCGAGGTGACAAAGCACATCTACGACAAGATCGTCCGGAGACATCCGCACGTGTTCGGTGACGTGAAGCTCGACGATGTGAACGGTGTGCTGCAAAATTGGGAGAAGTTGAAAGAGAAGGAAAGAAGCGGCAGGAAGGAAGATAAGGGAATTCTCGATGGTGTGCCTGCTGCCCTGCCAGCCTTGAATCAGGCGCAGGAATATCAGGAACGCGCCGCGCGGGTGGGATTCGACTGGCCCGAGATCGAAGGTGTGCTGGATAAAGTGAGGGAAGAGATCGAAGAGATCAAAACGGCGCAGAACCCCGAGCAGGTGAAAGGGGAGTTGGGCGACCTGTTCTTTGTGCTGGTCAACCTCTCCCGTTGGCGGGACGTGGACGCCGAGTCCGCGCTGCGGGAGGCGAACCTGAAATTCAAACGCCGCTTTGCACACGTGGAGCAGCGCGCCAAGCAGGGGGGGCGCAATCTGTCTGACATGACCCTTGAAGAGATGGATGCCCACTGGAACGAAGCCAAAAAGATAGGATTATGACCATCAGCCCCCGTAACGATTTCGGGGGCTGATGGTTTTAAGGGTATACAAGTACCGCATTTCACAAAACGGTTGTATAATCCCGCTTCGGTTGATTATTAATTAAGAACGGCGCGCGCCGTTCGCCATTTACTCAAGGAGAGAGTAACATGCACATTAATTTTGCTATGTGGCGTAAAGCTTCCTGGCAACTCATCAAGATGGACGACAAAAAAGAGTGGGACTCGCTTGATGTCGTTTCCAAATGGCTGATCGCCACCCGTTCCGCTGTGACATTGGTGACCGTATACTCCTGTGTCATTGCCGGAATACTCGCCGCCCGTGACGGGCATTTCGACTGGCTGACCTTTATTATCGTTACCCTGGGTCTCTTCATCGCGCACGGCACCAACAACATCCTCAACGACTATACCGACTTTAACCGCGGTGTGGACAAGGAGAACTACTTCCGCACAGCCTATGGCGTGCATCCCCTCGTCCAAAAATTCTGGGATAACAAAACCTCCATCCGCTGGTTCATTGTAAGCGGCGTCCTTGCCACCCTGGCAGGCGTTTATGCGCTCTTCCACACCGGCTTCAGCACCACCACCATCGGTCTGTTCGCCTTCGGCGCGGTGGTTCTGCTTGCCTATACCTACCCCTTCAAATACTGGGGTATCGGCGAGTTCATGATCTTCCTCATTTGGGGACCGATCCTGATCTCGGGTGTGTATTTTGTGCTATCTGGAGTTTGGGATTGGCAGGTCGTATTAGCAGGCGTGCCGTTCGGGTTGAGCGTTGCCAGCATTAACATTGCCAAGCACATCGACAAGAGCGAAGACGACCGTAAGAAGGGCGTCGGTACGTTCCCCGTCCGTGTTGGCGAGGCAGTTGCCCGCCGCGTGAATCAGGTCTCCATCGTTCTGATCTACTTGGTCACTTTGTACCTCGTGCTCGAAGGGTATTTCACGCCCGTCATGTTGATCATCTTCCTGGCTTATAAAGAAGCGCTCATGGCGATCGGCGTGATGAACAAGCCCAAGCCCGGGCAGGCTCCCGAAGGCTGGCCCGCCTGGCCCGTTTGGTTCTCCGGATTTGCCTTCCAGCACAACCGCAAATTTGGCGGCTATCTCATCCTCGGATTGATCGCGGATGCATTGCTGCACTACTTCCTTCCGGCATTCTGGACAGGGTTGTTCTAATCCGTATTTCGTAATTCGTAAAATAGAGACCTCGTCAATGAACGAGGTTTTTTACGTTTCATGCGTTACGCATTACCAAATCTTCGATCTCCAACCACGCCTCTTCTCCCTCCAATAGTCCAAACGAAATTTTCCCCTGCGGTGTAAATGCCGCGAATTGATTATCGATCCAGATGACCAGTCCCAGCGGCGGATGCGGACTCACAGACGACTCAAACACTGGAGACTCATCCACATACCAGACAACGCGCGTCTGACTCCACTCGAGCCTGTAGCTGTGCCATTGAGTGACATCCACGCTGAGAGCGGATGAATCCTCCGCGATGATTTTGCTCATCATCCGCCGCGTTGTCTTTGCGGAGATGGGCAGCACCAACCCGGCTGGAATCAACGAAGCATGGAATTTCGGTGAATGAAAACTCTGCGCCAAAAACCCCTGCGCGGGTTTATCGCCGAAGGACAGATGATTTTCCTTCGAAGCGCCGAAGAACCACGCCGCATTCGGCAGGGTGGGCAGACGGAAACGTTTCCCGCCGAAGCCGAGCGACATGCCGAACGGGTCATTCCACACACCGAAGCCCCAGGTTCCGGGGAGGGAAGGGCTTGAGACTCTGGCTCTCAGACTCAAAGTCAATGAATGATGCGGGAACTGCTTGCGGGGCAGACCAAAATAATCGTCGATCTGCGCGAACCGGTAAGCGGAATCATCCCCGGCGGGAATTTTTAAAAGATAACCCTTGTCCGTTTTTTCGATGCTTGCGTTGGGCGTTGTACGCGCTTTCATTTTTACTCCAAAGTCTAATTCCGATTGACCAGCCACACCCCAAAAAGGATCACCGCGCCGCCAATAATGGCTGCCATTGTGACCTGCTCATTCAGGACGATCGCCGCGACGATCATGCTCGACGGCGGTTCAAGGAAAAGGAACGCGCCCGATTGCGCCGCGGGCAGTTGACTGAGCACGTCGAACCAGGCGATGTAGGCGAGACCGGTGGTGAAGATGCCGAGATAAATGAGCGACCACCAGCCGCGAGCGTCGAGCTGTGGAAGTTCGGCAAAGCGACCCTGTCCAACGAATGCAACTGACGTGATGAGCCAGCCGATGGTCATCACCCAGAACGTCATGCGGGTGGACGGGTGATCTTTCAATCCGCGTCGCGAGAGGATGGAGAAGACCGCCCAGTTGACCGAGCTGATGAGAATGAGCACATCTCCCGGCGCGCCGAATTTGCCGATGCTGAGCGAGGCAAATTCGCCCTTGCTGATCACGACGATCACGCCGAGCATCGCCATCACGATGCCTGAAGTTTGGACGAGAGTCAGTTTTTCTTTCAGCACCAGCCAGCCGAGGATACTGAGGAAGGCGGGTGTAGTGGCGATTATCCACGCGGTGGTGGTAGCTTCTGAGGTTTGAAGCCCGTTCGATTGCAGCCACTGGTGAAAGGTAATTCCTAAAAAGCCAAGCAGAGCGAAGTACCACCACTCGTTGCCTTTTGGGAAGGCGAACTGCTTGCGCATGAGCACCGCCGCGAAGAGGATGGGAATGCCGATGGCAAAGCGCACCCACACAACGGCGATGGGGGATATCTGCCCGACGGCGATCTTGGTGGCAATGAACGACGCGCCCCAAACGACCACGGCAAACAGGGCTTCAAGGTAGGGGATGATCCTGGTTTTGAGCATTCGGATTCCTGAGTGTGAAAATGGGAATTATACTGGGTTGCGAAGGCGGTGTTTGATCGCAATCCCAAATAGCTTGCTATTCATTGATCACTGTTCACTGGAAACTACTCTTTTCAATCAGGTACGTGTGCCCTACCTTGTTTTTTCGGTAGGGTATAATATCTCCTTCGGAGGCTTACCAATCAATATGGAAATTACATGGTACGGACATTCTTGTTTTCGCTTGACCGAACGCAACTACGCAACCGTTGTCACCGACCCGTTCGACCACAAGGTCGTCGGCTATGACGCGCTCAAACTCAAAGCAGAATTGGTGACCATCAGCCACGAAGCGCCCGGTCACAACAACAGCGACGCGGTCAAGGGCTCGACCAACGTGCTCACCGGCGCGGGTGAGTTCGAGATCGGCGGCGTGTTCATCACCGCCGTGCAGACCGCTGGCGGCGGCAAGAAAAGCAAGGATAAGACCCGTAATACACTTTACGTTTTCGATTACGACGGCATTACTGTGGCGCACCTCGGCGACCTGGCGGAAGTCCCTACTCAAAGCGAAGTCGAAGCTCTGGGAACGGTCAACGTGCTCCTCATCCCGGTGGGGGGCGGCAGCAGTCTCAACGCCGCCAAAGCCGCGGAAGTGGTCAGCCTGATCGAGCCGAATCTTGTCATCCCGATGCATTACTCCACGCCTGCCGCAAAGGTCAACCTGGACTCGCTCAGCAAATTCCTCAAGGAAATGGGGCTGGGTAAGATCGACGCCCAGCCGTCTTTGAAAGTCACCCGTTCCGGTCTGCCTGAAGAGACCAAGGTTATCGTGCTGGATTACCAGCAGGGATAAATAATGCCAGTCAAAGTCATCATGACCTGGGATATCGCAGCGGAACGCGATCAGGAATATTTCGAATTCGTCATCGGCGAGTTCGTGCCTGGTGTCCAGCGGCTTGGTCTACAGCCATCCGAAGCGTGGGCGACCCTGTATGGTTCGTATCCCCAGATCCAGGTCGGCTTGCTCGCGTCCGATGAGATGAAGGCGCGCGAAGTCCTCGCTTCACCGGAGTGGGAGCAACTGCAAGACCGCCTGTTTGGGTTCGTCAAAAATTACTCGTATAAGATCGTGCAGGTCCGCACGGGATTTCAATTCTAACGCTGTCATTGCGGGCACCGAAAGCGCTCGCAATGACATAACCAAATAAATATGCAGAATCGTTTTGCCAAATTCCTGCCGTGGTTTTTCTTTGCCGCGGCTTTTCAGTCTCTGCTCGCCGCCATTGCCCTCCTGCGCGTGCCGTCCGAAGGATTGTCCCTTGCGCGCCTCGGTTTACTTGGCATTATCGCAATTATCTTTTTTTCCGGGATTGGATTGGGGCTTTATTCACGCCGCGACCTGACTCGCTTCGAGCGGCTTGGGGCAATGCCGGTCATTTTATCGTCAGCGCTTCTTTCGCTGACCTCGGGCTTGATCCTGTTCCTGTTGCGGTATCTTAACCCCGAGCGACTCCTGCCCTACTACGAGCGGATGAGTCCGCTGTTGTGGCTAATTCTTTTCATCACCCTCGAAGCGGCAGCCTTCCTCCTTGTACTCAAAAACGGATTTCATCTCCAATCACTCTCCGAGCGCAAACCGATCTATCTCGCCGCCTTCACGGCCTACTGTTTACTGTTTACTATCTTCCTCTTCGTCTCCCTCACCAAAATTGGCGTCACCGCAGACACCGCCTACTGGGGCGAACCCGGCGTCGCCATCCAAGCCTGGCAGTTCATCCTCTCCCTCCTTATCGCCTTTACAATTCTCCTGCTCTCCCTTCATCCTTCCTCTCGTCCCTCTTCCCTCATTACTTATCTCATCCCTCTTTCCCTCTACCTCACCGCCGTTATTCTTTGGCTTAGCGTCCCGCTTGAGACCCTCGCTAACAGCTTTTATTCTCCCATCTCGCCGCCGACGAATATCCCGCTTCCATACTCCGACGCGGGCTATTACGACTTCGCTTCTCAAAGCCTGCTGATCGGGACCGGTTATTTCGGCGGCATTCCGCCTCGTCCGCTGTATGTGACCTTCCTCGCTTTTTTGCATTTGCTATTCGACCAAAATTACCCTGCCATCGTCGCCGCGCAAACGTTGGTGCTGGCGCAGTTCCCGGTCACCTTGTATTTTCTCGCCAAGAAATTGCACTCTCCCGCCGCAGGTGTGACTGCCGCGCTGTTCGCCATTTTCCGCGAGTACACCGGGTTGTGGATCGCCTCGAACACGCGGGTGGCGAATTCCAAAATTTTCACCACCGACTTCCCGACCGCGATGGCGATGGCTGTGATCTGTCTCGTGCTCATCTGGTGGCTGGAGCGGCGGGACTTCAAGTCTACGCTCGTGGCGGGCGGCGCGTTCGGCTTGTTCCTGCTGTTCCGCACACAGTCCATGTTGACTCTGCCGGTGTTGTTCGTTCTTGTTTTGATCGTGATGAAATTCAAATGGGGCGAATGGATAAAAACTGGGCTGGTCTTCGGGGCGGCGATGCTCTTGTCCGTACTACCGTGGCTGACGCATAACTACACCATCTCCGGTAAATTCTCCTTTGATGATCCAAATCAGGTGGCGGTTATCTACAGTCAGTATGCTTTCACTGGCAATCTGGATTTGAGCCAGTTCAACCCCGAGACTGACAGTGTACGGGAACGCATCATTTCCTTTACGCTGGAAAACCCCGCCTACGTAGCGACTTTTATCATGTCTCATTTTCTGAATACCGAGATCGGTGGGCTATTGTCGCTCCCACTCATCAAGCCATTTAACGGGTTTACTGAGCCGGTCAACTTGTATTGGGTCGAATGGGATGGAACGCTCGAATGGTTTAACGTCGCGCTGATATTATTCTATCTCGCCATCCTCGCAGTCGGATTCGGCGCGGCGTGGCGGCGCATGGGCTGGCTGGGTCTCGTTCCGTTGGCGTTCAATTTAGGATACGCGCTTTCCAACGGCATTGCACGCTTTTCAAGCTGGCGCTACAACATGCCGGTGGACTGGGTCATTTATTTCTATGCCGCCATCGGGTTCGTGGAAGTTCTAGGCGCGCTGGCTCTCCTGTTTGGTGCAAAACCCGAAACGCTCTCCCCGAAAGCTTATCCGGTTGAAAGCAAAGGCATTTTATTCAAGGAATTCCGCCCGCAGTATCTGCTGTTCGTCCTCGGCTTTATGCTCATTGGTGGGATGCCCTGGCTGGCGAAGGGGATCGCGCAACCGCGATACACATCCACGCAGGATGAGATGATTGCCAGGCTCGAAGCAAGCGGATACGACCGCGTTGAAATTCAAACCTTCATCTCCCAGCCCAATGCGCTTCTCTTGGAAGGACGGCTGCTGTATCCGCGTATGTATTGGAAAGGGGAAGGGCTATCCTCTGCAAATCCGTGGCCCGCGTATGCCGTGCAGGATTTCTCGCGCCTTGGCTTTGTGCTGATCAATTCCAGCAACAACTTTATGTACTTCCCAACCAAAGAACTGCTCAACTTCCCACAGGGCGCAGATGCAACCATCCTAGCCTGTGATGTTGGCGGCAGCCTGCTCGAAGTCCGCGTGATCGATTTCGGGGCAGACTCCCATCAGAGCGCTCCACTCACCGATCCCTGTCCCTCTGATAACTGACCACTGTTCACTCTTCACTGATTACAGGTATGTCCCGCCTCTCCACCCAACTCCTAACCTGGTACCACATCCACAAGCGGATTCTCCCCTGGCGCGACCATCCCGATCCGTACGCCGTCTGGGTCTCGGAGATCATGCTTCAGCAAACGCGGGTCGAGACGGTGATCCCCTATTTCGAAAAATGGATGAAGCTATTCCCAACAGTGAATGCACTCGCTTCTGCCAATGAGCAAGCTGTACTTAACGAGTGGGAAGGTCTTGGTTATTACAGCCGCGCGCGCAATCTGCACAAAGCCGCAAAGATCGTTGCTGAAAAATTCAACGGGGAGTTGCCGCGTGATTTGGATGACCTGAAAAGCCTGCCGGGGATCGGTCGCTACACCGTCGGCGCGATCGCTTCGATGGCGTTCTGCATGGATGAAGCGACTCTCGACGGAAACCTGCGGCGAGTCTTTGCGCGCCTCTTCGATGTGACAGAGCCTGCTGATTCCCCGGCGGGTGAAAAGATCTTGTGGGACTTGGCGGCGAAGAATCTGCCAAATGGGGAAGCGGGCGATTACAACCAGGCGCTGATGGATTTGGGCGCAACCATCTGCGTGCCGAAAAATCCGCGCTGTTTGCTTTGCCCGTTAATGAAATTATGTAAAGCCCGCGAAAATGGGACGCAGGAAATACGTCCCGTGTTGAAGCCGAAGAAGCTGGTGCCAAGCTATGTCCATGCGGCAGCGGTGATCGTGCAGCGCGGGCGCGTACTGCTCAGTCAACGCCCGGCGGATGGATTGTTAGGGAACATGTGGGAGTTCCCGAACGCACGGGTTAAGGAAGATCCGGCTCGGGAATTGGCTCAGGCTTTGAAAGGGGCGACCAGTTTACGGGTCCGCTGGGTCGAGGCGATGGGTGTGGTTAAGCATGCGTATAGTCACTTTAGAGTCACTGTCCATGCCTTTCGATGCGAGCTGGTATCTATTCCAAAAAATAAAAATCTCAAATGGGTGAGACTCAACGAGTTGGAAGAATACCCCATGGGGAAGGTAGACCGGCAGATCGCCAGAAAAATAAAATGACCGTCACGTGACGGTCATTTTGATTAACTGGTTTTTGGATGGTGTACGGCGAGATTCATCACACTGATGATATTTGCACCTGCGGCTTGAAAGTCGCATCACTCTGTTATGCCTTGCTGAGTGTGACGAAGACCATCGGTCTTCGTTTTGTTTGCTGATGCAGGTAGCTTTTCACTGCGTTGATGATGTCTTTCTCGTCATCGAGACCGCCATCATGGACCATGTTCATCACCACCTTGCGGATTTCGGGAAGTAGTTCTTCCGCATCTTCAGGCGAGACGAAACCGCGTGTGATGATTTCCGGTTCATGGAGCAGACGCCCGGTGAATTTATCGAGGCTGATGTCAATGAGCATGATGCCATTGCGCGCAAGCTGGCTACGTTCGCGCATCACGTCGTGGTCGATGTCGCCGATGGATTCGCCGGTGACGAAGACGTAATCCCCGGGGATGCGTTCGCCGAGCAGCACCTTGTTGCCGACCAGTTCAACGACCTGAC
>CAYJPO010000052.1:0-6020 GCA_964372045.1 uncultured Anaerolinea sp. | reverse complement strand
CCGGGGATGCGTTCGCCGAGCAGCACCTTGTTGCCGACCAGTTCAACGACCTGACCGTTTTCCACCACGATGGTATTTTCAGGCTCGACACCGAGTTGTATTGCCAGTTCGGCGTGACGTCTTAACATCCGCAGTTCGCCGTGAATGGGCATGAAGTGTTTCGGGCGCACCATGTTGATGAGCAGTTTCTGCTCTTCCTGTGCGGCATGACCGGAGACATGGATAGGCGCCACGCTGTCGTCGACCACTCTTGCGCCTTTTCGCAGCAAGCGGTTGATCGTCTTGCTGATGGTCTCTTCGTTGCCGGGGATCGGGTGGGACGAAAGCACCACCGTGTCGCCTTCTTTCAGGTCGAATTGACGGTTGGTGCCGGAGGATAAACGCCCGACGATGGAGGAGGGTTCGCCTTGTGAGCCGGTACACATCAGAACGACTTTGTGGTTCTGCATATTCAAGGCTTGCTCGATCGGGACGATGACCTCATCTGGAATTTCCAGGTATTTCATTTTGCGCGCGATCTTGACGTTATCCACCATGCTCGGACCCGCAAAAGCCATCTTGCGTCCGTGCTTGGCGGCGGCGTCTGCCACCTGTTGAACGCGAGAGATGAGCGATGCAAATGTGGCAACGATCACACGGCCCTTTGCCTCGGCAAAGACCTTGTCGAACGCGGGACCGATCACAGACTCGGAGGGAGTCCAGCCTGCGCGCTCGGCGTTGGTTGAATCGGATAGCAGCAGGTCCACGCCGCGGGTGGAGAATTCGGAAAGCTTCGCGAAATCGGTGGGCCAGCCGTCCACGGGGGTTTGGTCGAATTTGAAGTCGCTCATGTGGATGACCAATCCCGCAGGTGTGGTGATGCCAAGCCCCACGGCATCTGGTATGGAATGGCTCACATGGAAATATTCAAGAAGGAACGGTCCGAGTTTGGATGACTCTCCCGCCTGAATGGTCTTGATCTGGGCTTTGTGCTGTGAATTATTCCGCAGCAGTTTGCCTTCGATCAAGCCGCGCGTGAGCGGGGTGGCATAGATGGGTGCGGGAATATCCGCAATAATATGCTGGATCGCGCCGATATGGTCTTCGTGTCCATGCGTGATGATGATACCCAATACGCGATTGGCTCTTTTCTTTAAATACTCATAATCCGGGATGATGTAATCCACACCCAGCATGTCATTTTTGGGGAACATGATGCCAGCATCCACGACGATGATGTCGCCGCCGAACTCGTACGCCATCATGTTCTTTCCCACTTCGCCCAGGCCCCCGAGCGGGATAATTCTTAATTTGTTCTTTTTACTCATATACGTTTTTGTATACCTCACTTTTATAAATAATTTTATTAAACCGCCTTTGCGGTTAAAGTCTAAGTAGATAGGTTGGGTTTGCCGGAAGATCGGTCAAACTCAAATTTTTCTTGCTTACTGTGGTTGAAAGGTTTTTTCCTACGGCGTCTTTTCCCACAAACAAAAAGACCTCCGCTGACTTGCTCGCGAAGATCGGTCCGGTAAAACACGATGGTTCTCAAACAAACTGCCACACAAGGCAGGAAAAGTCAACTGAACAAATAAGAGTATAGCAGGGTGGGGGGGATTTGTCAAAGCTGCGGCGTTGCAAAGTCATAAAACTTTGGGTTGAAAAGCGGAATTTCTTTGAAAATTCGCTTCGCCGCCTACGCTCATTTCCGCTGTTTCTTTTGCCGCTCCATCATCACATCGAACTGCAGTTGTTTTTCTTGAATGATCCGCTTGATCTTCCGACGCTGGCTCTCGTCGTGGGAGGTCTCAAGGCGTTCTTTCAGCGCGGCGATCTCTTGCAGCAGGTCAATTTCCGCGGACAACATCCCGGCGTTTTTCAGCACCGAATACGCGAGGCGCTCCTCTTCGGGCGTCTCGAAATAAGCGGTCAGGTCGAGCGGTTTGCCCTTATTTTTCAGGTTGTCGAACTCGCCGCGTTCCTGTGCTTCTTTAATGATGCTTTCGACAATTTTATCGAGGATCATTGCGGGGATTATATCCCCAAGTTCCCATTCGGAAAGCCGTTTTATGAGACTGTTTACAAGCGAATATGCCTAAATGTCACTCCAGTGTAAAATTTCCGCTGCGTTTTTTGGGTACGAGGTTCTCAACTGGACAATCACCCGCCTTTCAGGTATCATTGGCTCACTTGTGCCGTCGCTCACGAAGGCAAGGAAAATGACAAATAAACCCGGATAAGCCCCTTATCCGGGTTCTTGTACGTAAAATGAATATCCTGGTGGAGGCTACCGAATGTCAGACTTGATCAAGCAGATCACAAGCGATCTGCAGAAACAAATAGATAGTTTTAAACCCGAGTTCAATGTCAGCGACGCTGGTGTCGTACTTGAAGCGGGTGACGGTATTGCCCGTGTGCAGGGTCTCGCGCAGGTCCGTGCGCAGGAACTTGTGCAGTTTTCTAACGGTGTGATCGGCGTTGCGTTCAACCTTGAAAGGGACAACGTCGGTGTGATCGTTATGGGTAATTATGAAGGCATTACCGAAGGCATGTCCGTGAAGGGTTTGGGACGTATCGCTTCGGTACCGGTGGGTGATGCCATGGTTGGGCGTGTGGTCAACGCGCTGGGCGAGCCGATTGACGGCAAGGGTCCCATTGCAACGACCGGTTTCCGCCCGATCGAACGTATTGCTCCGGGCGTGGTGGAACGTCAGGACGTGGATACGCCGGTGCAGACCGGTATCAAGTCCATCGACTCGATGATCCCGATCGGCCGCGGTCAGCGTGAGTTGATCATCGGCGACCGCCAGACCGGTAAGACCGCCGTCGCCATTGACGCGATCATCAATCAAAAAGGCAAGGGGATCACCTGTATCTACGTTGCGATCGGTCAAAAGAAAGCTGCTGTCGCTCGTACCCTCGGTATTCTCGAGAAGAACGGCGCGATGGATCACACCATTATCGTGATGGCTTCCGCCGATGAATCTGCTGCGCTTCAATATATTGCTCCTTACGCGGGCACCGCTATCGGTGAAGAGTTCATGGAAACCGGTCGCGATGCACTCATCATTTATGATGACCTTTCCAAGCATGCGTGGGCGTATCGCCAAGTATCCCTATTGCTCCGCCGTCCTCCTGGACGTGAAGCTTATCCTGGTGACGTGTTCTACCTCCACTCCCGCCTGTTGGAACGCTCCGCGCGCCTCGCGAATCAATACGTGTTGACCCAGAAAGATTTCAGTGCCGACCTCGCCGACGCCAAAGACGGTGTGGGTGGCAAGGTGTTCACCGGTCCGCTCTCCAAGCACGAAGCGGAAGAAGCTGCCAAGGCGATGGGAGATGGTTTCAAAGCTGTGAAGATCAAGGGAACCGGTGGTTCGCTCACATCGCTGCCGATCATCGAAACTCTGCTCGGCGACGTTTCTGCCTACATTCCCACGAATGTTATTTCCATCACCGATGGTCAGATCTATCTGGAAAGCAACTTGTTCAATGCCGGTATCCGCCCGGCGGTGAACGTGGGTATCTCCGTTTCCCGCGTGGGTGGTGATGCTCAGACCAAAGCGATGAAACAGGTCGCGGGTCGCTTGCGCCTCGACATGGCTGCCTACCGCGAGTTGGCAGCGTTCGCTCTGATGGCGTCAGACCTCGACAAGTCCACCCAGCAGCAGTTGAGCCGTGGTCAGCGTATGCAGGAGATCCTCAAGCAGCCTCAGTATCAACCGATGGAATTCGAATTTCAGGTCATGGTCATTTTCGCTGGTACGAACGGTTACGCTGACGGCGTCGCGCTCGACAAGATGGCGCAGTGGCAGAATGACCTCATTCGCTATATGGAAACTTCCTACCCCGAGATCGGCAAGGATATCGTGGCGAAGAAGACCATCTCCGACGAAAACCGCGCCGCTTTGACGAAAGCCCTTGATGGCTTCCGTGCGGGCTGGGCTGGTTAGTTGGATAGTTAAATAGTTCAGTAGTTGTGTAGTTGAAAAGCACGAACACGACCAAACGACTGCAAAACTACGAAATCAGAAAACTAAGAGACTAAAGGACTAAATTATGGCTTCCGCTCGTGAAATGCGGCTCCGAATTAAGAGCGTAAAGAACATTTCACAGGTCACACGCGCGCTGGAAACAGTGAGCGCCAGCAAGGTCCGCAAGGCAATTAATGCGGTCATGGCGACACGTTCCTACGCGACAAAAGCGTGGCAGGTGCTAAGGCATGTCGCCGAACAACCGGGACGTGACTCTCTGCATCCGCTGCTGGTTAAGCGCCCGAATGCGAAGAATGCACTGGTTGTGGTCGTCACTGGCGACCGCGGTCTGGCAGGCGCTTACAACTCCAATGTGATCCGTTTTACGGCTCAAAAATTCGACCGATACTCTCTTCCCGTCAAATATATTGCGGTGGGTCGCAAAGGCAGAGACTTGCTCTTCCGCCGCCGCAAGGATGTGATCGCGGACTTCAGCAATCTGCCCGCAGCGCCTTCCTTTGTGGATGTGTCCGCCATCGGACGCATGGCTGTTGAAGAATACAACAAAGGCAATGTTGATGAGGTCTTCCTCGTTTATACTGACTTTATCAACATGGGTCGTCAGGTCGCTACTGTGAAGAAACTCCTTCCGCTCGAGCTTGAAGGTGAAGATCGGGTCATGGATTTCGAACACAAAGCTGCCAGCGGTCCTGCCGCGGCGTATGAATATGAACCCGATCAGCGTGAACTGCTGGACCAGATCATCCCGCGCTTTACTGCATTGCAGGTCTATCAGGCGATCCTCGAATCGCAGGCGAGCGAACATGCCGCCCGCATGATCGCGATGCGCAATGCGACCGACAACGCGAAGGAACTCGTCAGCGCGCTGCAATTGGTGTACAACAAAGTTCGTCAACAGACGATCACAAACGATATCTTGGACATTGTCGGCGGCGCGGAAGCGCTTGCCGCGAAATAACTGGAGGAAATCATGGCAAATGCAAACGGCCGTGTCGTACAAATCTTAGGTGGCGTGGTGGATGTCGAATTCCCCGAAGGCAACATCCCCGAACTTTTCGAAGCGATCACTGTTGACCGAGAAAATAAAGACCCGCTAGTCCTTGAGGTGCAGAAGCACCTCGGACATCATTGGGTCCGCACCGTGGCGATGGACTCCACGGATGGTCTTCAGCGCGGTGTTCCGGCTCAGGCAACTGGCGCTCCCATTACCGTTCCGGTTGGACCCGCGACCCTGGGTCGTATCTTCAACGTGCTTGGTAAAACCATCGACAAGAAAGGTGATATCAAAGCCAGTTCTTACTATCCCATTCACCGTGCAGCCCCTTCTTTCGAAGAACAGTCCACTCATGTGGAAGTCTTCGAAACCGGCGTGAAAGTCATCGATCTGATTGCGCCCTTTACGAAGGGTGGTAAGACCGGTATCTTCGGCGGCGCAGGAACTGGCAAGACCGTTATCATCATGGAGCTTATCCGCTCAGTGGCTTCTGTGCATGAAGGCAACTCCGTGTTCGCTGGCGTGGGTGAACGCACCCGCGAAGGAACCGGCTTGTATCGCGAAATGATCGAATACGGCGTTATGAAAGACACCGTCATGGTCTACGGGCAGATGAATGAGCCTTCCGGCGTGCGCCTCCGCGTGGCGCTGACCGCCCTCTCGATGGCAGAATATTTCCGCGATCAGGGCAAGGACGTGTTGCTCTTCGTGGATAACATCTTCCGCTTCTCCATGTCTGGCTCCGAAGTGTCCGCGCTTCTTGGTCGTATGCCTTCCGCGGTTGGTTACCAGCCTACCTTAGCCACTGAAATGGGCGAGTTGCAGGAACGCATTACTTCCACCCGCACCGGCTCCATCACCTCCATGCAAGCTGTGTACGTGCCTGCGGATGACTACTCCGATCCCGCTCCTGTGGCGACCTTTACCCATTTGGATGCAACCATCGCGCTCGAACGCTCCATCGTGGAAAAAGGTATCTACCCCGCCGTGGATCCGCTCGCTTCAACCTCCCGAATTCTTGATCCCAACATCGTGGGCGAAGAGCACTACCG
>CAYJPO010000051.1:25019-33287 GCA_964372045.1 uncultured Anaerolinea sp. | reverse complement strand
ATCTCCAACTGAAATTCCAGCTTTACTTCTTCGATGTTCTTCTTGCTGAACATCGCCGTGTGCAAACCGCATTCTGATTTTCCGCGCCCAGCCCAGCGACCGGCACGCTCGTTGTCGTTGACGCCCACTGCAACGGTGCATGGCGCACAGCCGATGCTGCGGTAGCCTTGCTTGTATAACGGATGTTCCGGCAGTTGGTTTTCTTCCATGTACTGCGCCACATCCGCCTTGGTCCAATTCAAGAGCGGATTAATTTTCAGCAAGCCGTCTTCCTGCAATTCCAAAATTTTCGCGTGCGCGCGCACCGCAGTCTGATCGCGGCGGATGCCGCTGACCCACGCCTTCACATCTTTCAACGCCTTTTGCATCGGCTGGACTTTGTGCAGGTAACAACACAGGTTTGGGTCTTCAACCGGCAGGCTGCGGATATGCTGTTTTGCGAACACATCCCAGCGGGGATCGCGGTACAGGTCGATGATGTTCAAGTGCCATTCCGAGGCGATCCACTCGCGAAAGATGAGCGTCTCCCAGAAATGATAGCCCGTATCCAAAAAGAAAATCGGCACATTCCGATCGATGGTCGCCACCATATGCAGCAGCGGCATCGACTGTGTCTGAAAGGATGAACTCATCGCGATCTCAGGAAAGAACGTATCCGCCGCCCATTGGATGATCTCTTGAGGGGTCTTGCTCTCGAATTCTTGCGAGCGCTGCTCGATCTCAGCCACCGATAACATGCCCGCATTATACCGTTATAATGCCGCCATGAATTCTTCCACCGCTGAACGCCTGCTAGCCATCAACCGCGAGTTCTACGACCGCTTTGGAGATTCATTTTCCGCCACGCGCCAGAGGCTTCAGCCCGGTGTGACGAAAATTCTCGCATCTATTAAAGGGGATGACTCGGTTTTGGACTTGGGATGCGGTAACGGACATTTTCTGCGCGAGTTGCGTCGCCGTGGTCACACAGGTCCGCTTCTGGGCGTGGACTTTAGCCTGCCCCTGCTTCGGCAAGCGGAGAGTACGCCGGGAGTTTCTTTCAGGGAAGCCGATCTGACGAAGTTATCATTAATCAGTGACCAGTTATCAATCACTGAAAATTGGTCACTGATTACTTGCTTTGCAACCTTGCATCATATTCCCTCTATTGAACTTCGCCTGGATATTTTACGAACGGTGAAAAAACTTCTCAAGCCCGATGGCAAGTACTATCTTTCCAACTGGCAATTTTTGAACAGCGAGAAACTCAGGGCGCGCATCCAGCCGTGGAGCCGGGTGGGACTTTCCGATGACGATGTGGATGAGGGGGATTATCTGCTGGACTGGCGCAGCGGCGGTGAGGGCTTGCGCTACGCGCACCAGTTTTCGGCGGAGGAACTGCTCGGGTTGGCAGACCAGGTTCAAATGAAGGTCGAAGCGGGATTTTTATCCGATGGGGAAAACGGCAGGCTGGGGTTGTATCAGCTCTGGCTCAGCGCGTAGGTCCAACCTTTCCACTGGCAACGACGCAATTCCGCCCTTTCTTCTTGGCTTTGTATAAGGCAGCATCTGCTTTTTCGATAAGGTCGGTGAGTGTGTCGGTGTTGTTGGCTTCCGAGACCCCCGCGCTGACGGTGATTTGGATTCCCCCGGCATCGGTGATGATCGGCATGTTCATAATGGATTGGCGCAGACGTTCCGCGATCATGTAGGCGGCATCGAGGTTGGTCTCCGGCAAGAGCAAAACGAATTCCTCACCGCCGTAACGGGTGATGAGGTCTGTGGTGCGGGAATTTTGCTGGCAGCGCATTGCAAGATAGTGCAGCACCTGGTCGCCCACCGCATGACCGTGTTTATCGTTGACTTGTTTGAAGTGGTCTATGTCGAACAACATGACGCTAAAGGGGCGGTTGATGCGGCGCGCGCGATCGAATTCATATTCCCCAAGTTCGAACAATCCCCGGCGGTTGTAAACACCGGTAAGGGCATCGGTGATCGCCTGGGTCTGCGTATCGCGGAAGATACGCGCATTCTCCAATGCAATGGCTACCTGGTTGGCGAACTCCATGGCGGTTTGGATGCCTTCTTCTTTGAAGTGATTCGGTTCCATGCTGTCGATGGCGAGCAACCCGATGGTTTTATCCTGGACGATCAGCGGCACGCCCAGCCACGAACGGATGTGGTCATGCGGCGGTTCGCTGAATTTTTTGTAGGCTTCGCGCGCTTCCGGCAGGTAATAGGGTTTGCCGGTCTCCATCACCACATGGTTGGGGTTATCCCCTTTGACCGGAAAACGCAGACCGAGTACCTCGTCCGGGTTCGACCAGCCGTGCCCGCCCACGATCAGTAGTTCATCTCCCTCCAGCAATTGAACTGACGCGCTATCGTACGGGACGACCTGGTTGAGCTGTTCGAAGATGTGCATGACCGCCTGGTCCATCTCCAGCTTTTCCGCGACTGCCACTGTGGCTTTCCGCAGGATCTCCGATGTGTCTGCGCGCCGCTTCGCCGTCTCCACCGCCTGGAATTTTTCGATCGCGAGTGCGATCAAGGCGGCGGCTTGTTCGCTGATGGCGATCTCTTCTTTTTTGAAGTGATGGAATTTGTTGAAGGCGAGGAGCACCGCTCCGAGTTTCTTTTTATTCGCGATCAACGGCAGGACAAGCGCAGATTTGGATGGAAAGTTGCGCGTCACCTTTGGGTCGGCGTAGGATGTTTTATCGATATCCTCAACGATGAGAGTCCGACCAAGTTGTAACGCCGATTCGGTAAAGGTTTTATCTCCCGGCTCGGGTTTGATGGCGGTATATATTTCTCTCGGCTGTCCGTATGACGCGATGGGAATGGTGACCTTCGCAGCATCATCCCACATCGTCAGGAAACATCCATCTGCGGCGATCAATTCTCCGAGATGGTCCACCACGACCTGCGCCATATCATCGATGGTCTCGGCTTCCAGTGAAACTTTTACGATGTCATGCAGCAGGTTGGAGGCTCGCTGACGGCGGAGTACTTGTTGTTCGGCACGGGCACGGGATTCTGCCGCCCCAAAGATGTTGGATGCGGTGTGGAAGGCGTCGAGTTCCGTATCGGTCCAGATCCGTTCTTCGCGGCATTCATCGAACACGATGAATCCCCACCATTTGCTCCCTACGAAGATCGGGATGGCGGCGAGGGAAAGGCTCCCCAGGGGGGCAATAAATTCCCGCTCCACTTCCGGGAAGTCCTTCACCAATCCGCATACGCGGTTTCCTTCTGATAACAGGTCGTTCCATCTGTCGAAACCAATTTTGGTCAGGGAAACATGTTGAAAATTGGGGTTGTTGATCTGCGGCGTAATGCCGTGAGCGGTCCATTCGTAGCACATGCTGGAATAAATGGAATTATCCTGGTCCTTGTAGTTCATAACGATATATACCCGGCTGACATCTGCTGCTCTGCCGAGTTTTGCGAGTACCTCAGGGACATTCCGCTCCCAGGCGGATTCTTTCAGGAATTGTTCCGCCGCATGGCTGATGGAGGACATGATCGTCTCGCGGCGGTTCAGTATGTCCTCCGCTTCCTTCCGCTGTGTAACATCGTGCAGACTGATCATGATGTCGGACGCCCCCTGCCTTGGCTGTGACTTCAAAGAGGATACAGGGGCAACGTTCACTTCAAAGGTCTTTGTCTGGCTGCCGATCTCGAATGGCACTTCCGCGGTATGTTCGCCGCCTGCAAGAAAAGGGGTGAGCTTGTGGTAAATCGCTTCAGCGATCTGGAAGAGCGGCTGCCCGATGCCTTTCTCTTCGTTGCTCCCAAGCAGGTGCTCTGCGGTTGGGTTGATATATAAGATGCGGTGCTGGGCATTTAATACGATCACACCGTCTTTCATGTTCTTCATGACGGTGAAATGCTCGGTCGGTAGGACCTCAAGCAGACGGTATTTGAGGATCGCCCAGAAAAGTCCCAGTGCGGTGGGCAAAAAGAACAGGGGCGCCAGGTCGAGGTTGGGGATGGGTCCCAGCCCGAGCACATAGATGATGCTTCCGATCACTGGGGAGGCGATGCTCAAAACGACAAAGGTGATCTGGTTGCGATAGATCCCCGGTCGCTGGATCAACTCGGTGATCAACAGGACGAATGCCACTGCCATCATTCCGTACGAGGTGATCGCGTGAATCCAGAAGAGCGCTCCATATCGTAACGAGAGCAGGGTCAACCCGTGGGTATTAATTACGGTCTCCATATCCCACATGAGGTGATGCGTTTCGTTCGTCCACACGGCGAGTAGGACCATGGTTGGGATCGCCCAGATCAACATCCTGACACGGTCGTTAAGAAGATGGCGATTGCCTGTGTAGTCGAACGCGAAGAACAGCATGAATACGGGCGCGGATACGATCCCGATGTATTCCAGTTGTACGAAGAATAATTTGATAGGGGTTTGGGAAAAGAAGATCTCGAGCCCGTACGTGAACGTCCAGAAGGACATGCCGAGCATTACCCAGGCAAAGGGAGTGACAGCGACTGCCGGTCTTCTGCGCCAGGCATATAGCCCCAGCCAGGCATAGGGGATCGCAGCCAGGATATAGATGAGCGGTATAAAAATATTTGGTTGAACTGACATGTGATACTACTGGCTTAAATCTAATTCATGTGACCATTAAAGTATATTGCAATTCAATCGTAATTCCCTCCCTAATTTGCAGGACAAAAAGTCGAATTATTTACAAGGCGTCTCGAAAATAATGCGCAGCGGTGGTTTCAACCACTGCAAGCACAGCGAAAGCCGTCACTACGGTGGTTTTGTTTGAGACAAGCACTATTTAGACTACTACATTTTGCGGCGCGGCAACATATTGCCACCAGTTGTTGTGAATACCGTTCTTTCTACCGGCGACGCTGGGGAAGTGATTGAACCACCATTTGTGATGGGCACGGATGTCGCCCTTGCCCCACTCAGACGAATCGACGGTCAGCACATCGCCCTTGAAGTTCGGAAAGTTCAACCGCCAGTCACGGCATTCGCTTTTGACCGGGGTGTTGTTGCCCCAGTCGTAGTCGATCTGGCTGTTCGGCGCATAGTGGATGTTCCCGCAGGCAGCTTTGCCCGGGGATGTCTTTTCATAGCGGATGAAGCGCTTCCACAAATTCGCGTCCCCGGTCGTTTTGCTGAAGGTCTTTTCCATGATGGATTCGGCGCGGTGACCGTAGGACTCGAGCATTTCCCCGATGAAGCGTTCGTAGGAGAAGCCCATGATGACGAAGCGGCGTTTGCTGGCGGTGGTATTCGTCAGCGGTTTGGAATTGCACCAGAACGCGCCCGGTCCCGCCATGGTGGATTCGTAAAATCCCGCGTGAGGGAAGCCGAAGATCCACACTTCATCGATCTCGTTCCTCGCCACCCTTTGCAGGATGTTGTACTTCGTCAGGATGGCGTAATAGTTGACTTCGGAGGGTGTGTGCGGCGGCGTGAGCCCTTGCATCACTTCCAGGTAGGTCTTCGGGGTATATCGAAAGCCGTCTGTCTTGGCGGGGAACTCGCTAACGTTGATGCGGTTGACGATCTCGTAGCGCGCCATGCCTTTGCTCACCTCAAGCAGGTCACCTGTGAAGCCGGTTAGCAGGTCACTGGGGTTGTGCCACTTCAATTGCTGAGAGAGGGTCGCGCCTGTTGCAGGATCCATGACCGGGTCATAGACGATGACGAACACCTTGCTGCGTGTGATCTGGGCAGGCTCGATCGTGCTGTCTGCCGGATAGCGGGCGGGGCGGAAAAGGTTGAGAACGGAGGTGAGAAAATTGGACATTCGGTTTCCTCTCTTCAGGGCATGTTGACGGCGAAGTACACCTGTTGGTTCACTGCGAGATATAACACATGGTCAGGGCTGACCGCCACGGCGCTGACCGGAACTTGAGGGATGGGATTTGTGCTTCCGGTCGTCGGACGGAACTGGTTCTGCAATTCGAGCGTGCGCGGCGCGAAGCGCATCACGCTCTGGCTGTCGGCATCCAGCAAAAGGATGGACGGGTCCGGCGGGGCGGCAAAGATCATTTGTAAAAAGTGCGCCGTCCCGAACAGGTCTGTGTCTTGATAAGCGGGGAAGGGGTTGACCAAAGCCAGCGGGTCCTGGCACTGGGATGTGCTTGTGTCGATGCGGCTGTAATTGCAGTTGGAAAGATGACCGTCACCGTGAAGCATGTACATCTCATCGCCCGAAACGACAAAATCGATCACATCCTGCGTGGGCGTTTGCTGCCCGAAGAAGAAGTAGGGACGGTCTACATACGTGCCATCCTTGCCGTTGTAGACCCACACAGCGCGGGCGGGCGCATCGAGGACATACAGGTTGCCGCTATCCATGGTGAAGGCGGTGATGTGGACCCAGTTCGTATCGGGCGGCGGGAGCGGAATGGCTTGCGGAATCTGTCCCGGCGCGCAGTACAGCAGGTTGCCGGTCGCGTCGATGCCGAGCAGGGTCGCATCGATTAAGTTTACAACGGGCAGAGCCATGATATCCACCAGCGGACCTACGGTGTAATTGCCGTAAACGCCCTGCTTGCAGTTGAAGGAGGTATCCAATTCAAAGCCGCCGCTGCCGGAGGGGAAGGCACGCATGACCTCGCCGTTCGCGGCGTTGAGCAGATATAGGTCCTTGTCGCTTGCCGCCATGCGGCTCACATCAATGCCAAGTTTGGAACTGAACGCGGGGTTGAACTGCATACGGCTAATGCCGAGCAGTTGATCGAGATTCGCTTCAGCTTCCTGCCGCAGGGCGATGGTATCTGAGGTGGAGCGATAGATGCTTTCTGCATTGAACACAAGCTCGAGCACCAGGTTCCAGGTCTCGCGCTGTTCAATTGGGTTTGAAAGTGATTTTGCCTGCTGGCTTGCTTCTCTGGCTTGCTGTAAATAATTATCGTATTGCGGGTTGCGTCCGTATTTGGTGTAGACCACGAACAGCATCACCACCACGATCAGCGGAATGAAAATGGCGATGACGACCATGGAAAAGTCGGATGAGCTGGTCGTGCCGCCCGCTTCTGAATCAGGTAGAAGGCGCGGGAGGAAATTCCTCAGCCGTGCGCCGAGCGTGGTGCTGATCTGGCGGAAGGATTGCATTCCGGTCACGATCGCCTTCGCCGCCTGACGCGTGCGTTGAGACGGTTCGCGCGGTTCCGCGGGTTTCGATTCTTCGACCCGGGTTTGCCCCACCGGAGTTTCCTGTACGCGGCTTTCTTCCACAACTTCGTCATTATTCGCCGGGTAGACGGAAGCAGGCACTTCCGTTTCAGGAACAGATTCAACCTTAGGTTTGGCTCTGGGGATCGATGCCGGGAATTCGCGCGGGGTGGTCTTGTGCGGCAGGCTCGCCAGCGGATTCGTCGCTGTCTGTTGCGGCAGGTGCGCTTCTTCCTGGCGCGGTGGGATGGAATATGCGGACGGTTGCAAGACATGCGCTGTCGGCGTTGGCTCAGCTTGCTCAACGAGAACCGGTTCCTCCGTCGCAGGGTGAGGCGGGGTTTCTTCCTTCACCGGCAGTTCTTCTTTTATCGGGGCGGCGTTTCCTTTGTAGAGGTTCACCGTCCCAATGCCGTCGACGGATTGCATCAAGACCGCATTCAGGTCTTCGGTGGTCAGCGCAGTTAGGCGGCGGCGCATCGCTTCGAACGAGGACGGTTTGGCGTCTTCGAGCGGCGTTGTCCATGCATTCGGCACGCGCCCGCAGAAGAGCATCAGGTCGCCCGATTGGAGCGAGGTTTGCATGTAATGAATGTTGAGGGTCTGGCTCGAGCCGAGCCCCTTGCCCGCAATGACCGGTTCGAAGTAATGGCGCGATTCGCTTTGCCCGAACCAATATGCATGCATCGGTCCGCTGAGCGAGAAGATGCACTGCGATTCGCGCACAGCTGCAAGCGACAACCACGCCAATGCGTATTGACCGCTGGCACTCGTCTTCATGTTGCGTTCGAGCAGGGTCCGGTTGACGAAATCTGCCGAGGCGCGCAGGGCGCTCGTGACGGCGCGCTGGGTTTGATAGAAAACGTTGACGGTATCTTCCGCCAGTTTTCGGTATTCGGTTAAAGTAAAAGTGGAATTTCCCGCGAGCAGTAGATAGATGAAAAGACGGTCCTGTTCACGTCCGCGGGCGGCGGTTTTGGGCGGCATCGCGGCGATGACGCCGGGCATGTCTGCCTGCTCTTGTCCGCTGATCCGATAAATGGGTGTGAGATTAATGTCGAGTGGCATGTAAGATTACCGCTTGCTCCGCCTTCATTATACCCAGCGATGTCGAAAATTGCGCC
>CAYJPO010000051.1:0-24919 GCA_964372045.1 uncultured Anaerolinea sp. | reverse complement strand
TAAGATTACCGCTTGCTCCGCCTTCATTATACCCAGCGATGTCGAAAATTGCGCCATTTGAAAAACAGGCTCTCTTTGACTTTTCGCGATTTAAACCTTTTGAACACGGATTTATCAATGCTTTTTCCGTGTGATCCGTTAAATCCGTGTACTCGATCACGGCAATTCCTCAAGACCCGAAAAGCGGGAAAGCATAATTTTCGACAGTGGACATTTCACAACTGGTAAAATTCGACGGCTATGGACTATAAACTACTGAACGATTTCACTGAGATCGATGCGAATGAATGGAACGACCTTTTGAACCTGTCGGTGAGCGACACGCCATTCCTGCGCTACGAATATCAACACGCCTGGTGGGAACACCGCGGCGGCGGCGAATGGCAGGATGCAAAACTCGTCCTTGTCACTGCGCGCCAGGATGGAAAGCTCACCGGCATTGCTCCGCTCTTTATTGCGGAATATGAGAACCAGCCTGCGCTTCTCTTAAATGGCAGTATCGAAATATCAGATTATCTGGATGTGATCGTCTCTGCGGATGACCATACCCGTTTCATTTCGGGATTGCTGGACTTCCTCGCCTCTTCCCTACCCGATGGCTGGTCAAAACTCGATTGGTATAACCTCCCCGATGATTCTCCGACTCTCGCCGTCCTCAAAGTGGAGGGTGAAAAACGCGGCTGGACGCATCTCGAAGAAGTCTATCGCCCCACGCCGCGCATCACCTTGAACGGTGACTTTGATGAATACCTCTCGTGCGTGGAGAAGAAACAGCGTCACGAGATCCGCCGCAAGATGCGCCGCGCCGCCGAGTCGGGACGGGTGAAGTTCACCATCGTGCCGCAGGATGCCGACATTGAACCGGAGATCGAGGCGTTCTTCCATTTGATGATCCAGGACCCGAACAAGGCGCTCTTCCTCAAGGATGTGATGCGCCACCAGATGGTGCATACCGTTCACGCCGCGCACAAGTATGGTTATCTCTGGCTCGCCTTCCTCGAAGTGGACGGCGTCAAAGCGGCGGCTTCGCTCAACTTCGATTACAAAGGTAAGATGTGGGGCTACAACTCCGGCGTCAGCCGCGACCACATGGAGCTTTCCCCCGGCTGGGTGTTAATGGCGGATGTCATCCAATGGTGCTGCGAGAACGGGCGCACCGAATTCGATTTCATGCGCGGCGATGAAGATTACAAATACCGCCTCGGCGGCGTGAACAAGTATGTGATGCGCTCAAGGCTTACCCGGTAGTATTTCCGAAAGTAGAACTTTCGGACCCCATACTTTCTAAAATAAACAGCCTTGCGAAAATCGCAAGGCTGTCACGTTTCACTCTTTACGTATCACTTCTACCCGCCGCCGCTGACGCCGCCTGCAATGCCGCCTTCCGTCAATTTGCGCAAGTCGCTTAATGCGGCATCGATCTCCTCCGGCTTCACCGGGCGGTCTTCGTCGCGGTGTTTGAGTGTCCCGGATTTGGCGCGTTCCATCGCCAGTTCCTTGATGGAGGCGTTATTCGCAACCGCTTCCTTAACAAGCGCTGCGCCTTGGGAATACCCAATGACCGGATTCAATGCCGTCACGATGATGGCATTCTTCGAGAGCCAGCCTTCGGCTTTTTCCTGGTTGGCCTTCACGCCTTTCACGGCGCGGTCCGCAAAGGCATTGACCGAGCCGATGACCACCTGCATCATCTCGAAAAGGTTATGCGCGATGATGGGCATCATTACGTTCAATTCCAACTGCCCGGCTTGCACCGCCATTGCCACGGTTGTGTCGCAGCCGATGACATGGAACATTGCCATATCGAGCATCTCCGCCATCACGGGGTTGACCTTGCCCGGCATGATGGACGAACCCGGTTGAACGGCAGGAAGCCTGATCTCGTCGAGACCGGTCGAAGGTCCAGACGAAAGGAGGCGGAAATCATTGGCGATGCGGATCAAGGTCAATGCGAGAGTCCGCAGGGAGGCGGAGAAGTCGGCCGCATCCGCCATGGATTGCATCGATTCAAAAAGATTATCGGAAGTATCCAACCCGACGCCCATCATCTCGGAGAGTGTCATCACCATGCGGTTGTGATATTCGGGATGCGCGTTCAGCCCGGACCCGACCGCTGTGCCGCCGATCCCCAGCCTGCGCAACCCATCCGCCGAGCGGCGCACTCGCTCCGATTCGCGTTCCACCGCTTTGGCATACGCACCAAATTCCTGACCGAGCCGCACGGGAACTGCATCCTGCAAATGGGTGCGCCCCGATTTGACCACGCCATCGAATTCCACCGCCTTGGCTTCCAGCGCGGATTGCAGGTTCTTCAACGCAGACAGTAATTCTTCGAGCCGCCACAACGCGCCGATGCGAATGGATGTGGGGATCACATCGTTGGTGGACTGCGCCATATTGACATGGTCGTTGGGGTGGATGTAATATTTGCCGAGTTCACCGCCGAGGATCTGCGTGGCGCGGTTGGCAATGACTTCATTCGTATTCATATTATGGCTTGTGCCCGCGCCCGCCTGAAACGGATCCACCATGAATTCCGAGTCCCATTTACCTTCCATCACTTCAGCTGCGGCTTGTACGATGGCATCCGATATTTGTTTCGCGCTGAACTTTTTCCCGTCCACCTCGCGGTCGTTGAACAGACCAAGCTCGAAGTTCACGATCGCTGCGGCGCGTTTGACCGCCGCCACGGACCAGATGAAAGCCCGCCACGGGCGCATCCCGCTGATGGGGAAGTTATCCACCGCGCGCTGGGTTTGTACACCGTATAATGCCGAAGCCGGGACTTGCAGTTCCCCCAATGAATCTTTTTCTTTGCGAAAGTCGTTTGTAGTCATGTCATCTCCATGCATTTGGCTCGAGGGTTAACCTCGTTTTTTTCTATTTTACACCCTTCCCCTTTCATATCGCTCTGGACATGATATATAATGTTTGTGATGCGTGAGTGGTTTCGTCGCCTGTTCGTTGCCTCGATCTTCGAGGATGAAGAAAAGACCCGCACAGCTCAGATCCTGAACACATTTGGGTGGATTGCCTTCGCAGTTGTATTCATCATCACGCTTTCCCGAATCGTTACAGGCGAATGGCTGAGTCCATCGTCCCGGGTTTTTTTCCCTGCCATCCTGTTGATCCTGTTCGCCATTCAGGTCCTCATCCGCTACGGATTCGTACGCGCCGCGGGCTATTCCCTGGTGATCTTTATGTGGGGCGCGCTGACCTATCAGGCTTCCCAATCGGATGGGGTTCGGGATGTCGCCATTCTTGCCTATCCGGTCATCATTCTGCTGGCTGCGCTGCTCCTCGGCTGGCGCGAAGGATTGGCAACCGGGGTATTCAGCCTGGCTGTGTTGTGGTTCTTTGCGTGGCAGGAGAGCACGGGGACGCGTCAGTACACCATTGACCCGCCGCTCAGCTATGCAAGGGATCTGAGCGCTGTCTTCATTATCACCAGCGTCCTCGTTTACATTCTGATCCAGCGCTTGAACCGGTCGCTCACCGGTGCGCAGCTTGAACTTCGTGAACGTCTGCGGGTGGAGAATAAACTTCAACTTCAGGCGAACTACCTGACCGCCCTGCACGAAACCGCCTTCGGTTTGCTCAACCGCCTCGAATTAAATCCCTTGCTCGAATCCATCCTTGACCGCGCCAGTCACCTGCTCGGCACCCCTCATGTTGGCATCAATTTGGTGCTGCCAGATGACTCTGCGCTTCGGCAGGAACTCGGCAGGGGTGCATTTGCCCCTTGGAACGGTGACCTGACCCATAAAGGGGAAGCCCTCACCGGAAAGGTATGGGAACAGGGTACGACCATCCTCACTCAAAACTACAATGAATATGAGTTTGGGACTGCCACCGCGCGCGAAAAGGGTTTCCAGGCTGTGCTTGGTGTGCCGTTGAAGTCCGGGCAAAAGGTTGTCGGCGCCTTGATCGTCGGTCATACCGATCCGCAAAGCCAATTCACACCTGAGCAGGTTGTCCTGCTGGAACGGCTCGCTGCGCTGGCTTCACTCGCTTTCAACAATGCCCGTCTTTACGAAGATGCCCACACCGAGATCATGGAACGTAAACTGGTGGAACGGGACCTGCGCGCCAGCGAAGAACGATTCCGAAAAGTATTCAACAACAAAAATGTCGCCGTCTCGATCGTGACGTTGGAAGAGGGAATTTTCCTGGAAGCGAACGACGCCTTTTGGAGGCTTTCAGGACTTTCCCCGGAAAAAGCGCTCGGACATTCCTCGGTCGAATTGCACATGTGGGAGCAACCCGGGCAGCGGGAGAAATTCGTCCAGGAGCTGCTCAAGACCGGTTCGCTGCAGGATGTTGAAGTCCTGTTCTCTGATGGAGAGAACGGCAGCAAAGTCTCGCTTGCCTATTATGAATTGATCGAGATCAGGGAGCAGCAATGCATCCTTTGCATGTTCTATGATGTTTCGGAACAGAGGCAGACAGAACGCGCCCTCAAGGAAAGCGAGGAGCGGTTCCGAAAGGTGTTTTACGCCAGCCCGATCGCGATCTGCATCACAACGCTGGAAGAAGGGCGGCTGCTGGATGCCAATAAAGCCTATTGGGACCTCACCGGATACGACCCTGTTACATCCATAAATCTGACGGTCGCGGAACTGGATATGTGGGATGCGCCGGATCTCCGCAACGCCTTTGTGGAGGAGATCAAGGAAAAACGCTCCGTCCTCAACCCGAACTATGAGTTCTTTGAGGTCGGTTCGGATAAAAAACACCATGCCATCGCGTTGTATGAACTGATCGATCTCAACGGTCAAGCCTGCATTTTGTCCATGTTCTACGACATCACCGAACAGCGGTCTGCCGAAGATGCCTTGAAGAGCGCCGAAGCGCGGACGCGCGCCATCCTCAACGCCATCCCGGATATGATCTTCGAAGTTTCGCGCAGCGGCGTGATCCTCGATTTCATGGCGTCCGCCGGATATTCGCCGGTGATGGAACCATCAAAATTCCTTGGCAGGAATATCCAGGAACTTTTCCCTGCCGTCATTGCCGAACAGACCTTCTTTGCGCTTGAGCGGTCGCTTGCCTCCGGTCAACTTCATGCCTTCGAATACGGGTTGCCGCCCGGTGAGGATGTCCAGTTTTTTGAGGCGCGTGTCTCGGCGGTCACTGTCGAATCCGCCATCATGATGGTGCGTGACATCAGCCAGCGCAGATGGGTCGAAACCGAACGCGAGAAATTGATCCAGGAGTTGGAGGAAAAGAACAGCGAACTGGAACGGTTCACCTATACCGTTTCGCACGACCTGAAATCTCCGCTCATCACCATCAAAGGTTTTCTTGGTTTTCTGGAGCAGGATGCCTCCAGTGGGAACATGACGCGCCTGAGGGGCGATCTTCAACGTATCGGAGATGCCACCGATAAAATGCAGGCGCTTCTGAATGAATTGCTCGAACTTTCGCGCATCGGACGGCTGGTCAACCCGCCCCAGTTGGTGCCGTTCAACCGGGTCATCGAAGAAGCGCAGGGATTGGTGCAGGGACGTCTGCACGCGAAGAATATCGAAGTAAAGGTGCAGAAAAACCTTCCGGCGGTTTACGGCGACCAACAACGGTTGGTCGAGGTGATGCAAAACCTGATCGACAACTCGGCAAAATTCATCGGGTCTCAGCAGCAGCCCATCATCGAGATCGGGCAGGATGGCGTTGAGGGCGAGAAACCCATCTTCTTCGTCAGGGATAACGGCATGGGCATCGAGCCGGTACATCATGACCGTATCTTCGGCTTGTTCAACAAACTGGATGCGAAGTCTGAAGGCACCGGTGTGGGGCTTGCCCTCGTAAAGCGCATCATCGAAGTCCACACCGGCAGGATCTGGGTCAAGAGCGAATTGGGAAAAGGAGCCACGTTCTACTTCACGCTTCCCACCGGACCCGCCTCCTGAATCGTGATATAACTGGTTTTATTTCATCCGTGGAGGATTGCTTATGAAACATGCAGTCAGCATCAGCATTGGGTCATCCAAACGCAATAAGGCTGTGGAAGTAAACCTGCTTGGCGAAGATGTCCGCATCGAGCGCATCGGCACAGACGGCGACATGGAAGCGGCGGCGCTTAAATATCAGGAATTGGACGGCAAGGTGGACGCGTTCGGCGTCGGCGGGGCAGACCTCGGAGCGCTGGCAGATGGGAAATGGTATCCGTTCTACTCCGTCCAGCCGATGGTCCGATTCGTAAAAAAGACCCCGCTGGTCGATGGCGGCGGATTAAAGAATACGCTGGAGAACAAAGCTCCGGCATTTTTAGAGGCGAAGATCGGGGATTACATTCGCCAACGCGGAAAAAAAGTTTTGGTCACCGTGGGCGTTGACCGTTGGGGGTTGTCCAAATCGTTCGTTGAAGCCGGGTACGAGACCGTTTTTGGTGACCTCATGTTCGGCTTGGATATCCCGATCGCGATCCGCAAGATCAGCCAATTGAAAACTGTCGCTGCGCTGCTCATGCCGATCGCCGGGCGTCTGCCGTTCGAATGGATCTATCCCACCGGTGAAAAGCAGGAAAAGCACTCCCCAAAATGGGAAAAGTATTATCAGTGGGCGACCGTCATCGCGGGCGACTGCCATTACATCAAGCGTCACATGCCGTTCAACATGCAGGGCAAGGTCGTGGTCACCAACACCACCACCCCCGATGATGTGGAATTCTTCCGCAAGTGCGGCATCAAATATCTCATCACCACCACGCCCGTGCTCGATGGCCGCTCCTTCGGTACGAATATGATGGAAGCCGCCCTGGTTGCCGTCTCTGGCAAGGGACGCCCGCTTTCCTTCGATGAATTAAACGAAATGCTCGACAAACTTGGATCCGAACCGCAATTGCAGGAGCTGAACTAATGAAGATGAATGCGATCGTCACCGCCGGTGGGATTCCCCAGCCCGGGGACCCGCTGTATTCCTATTCCAACGGCGACTCCAAAGCCCTGATCGATGTGGCTGGCAAGCCCATGGTCCAATGGGTGTTGGATGCGCTCGGTGATGCGAAGATGGTGGATGAAGTCATCCTCATTGGTCTTTCGGCGAAAAGCGGCTTGACCTGTAAGAAGCCCATCCATTACATCTCCAATCAGGGGCGGATGCTGGCGAATATCGTCTCAGGCGTGAACAAGTCTTTGGAATTGAACCCAAAGGGTGAGTATGTCCTGATCGTCTCCGCGGACATCCCCGCACTCAAAGGCGGCATGGTGGACTGGCTTGTGAAGACCTCCATGCAAACCAAAGAGGATATTTACTACGGCGTCTGCCCGCGCGATGTGATGGAGTCCCGCTTCCCGACCTCCAAGCGCACCTACACAAAGCTCAGTGACATGGAAGTATGCGGCGCGGATATCAACATCGTCCACTACACCATGGCGACGGAACATCTCGACACCTGGGAGCAGTTGATCGGCAACCGCAAGAGTCCGCTGCGGCAGGCGGCGATCATCGGGTTGGGGACCGCCTTCAAATATCTCACCGGTCAATACAACTTGAATGATCTGGTCGAAGCTGTGACGCGCCGCATCGGCATCACCGGGCGCGCCATCATTTGGGATCATGCCGAGCCCTGCATGGATGTGGACAAGCCGCATCAACTGGAGATCATGCGCGAAGACCTCGCCCGCCAGCAGCGTGAAGCGAAGCGCCCCGCGGCAAAGCCTGCGAAAAAAGCGGCTCCCGCAAAAGCCAAAACAAAAATAAAAGCGAAGGTGAAGGCTAAGGCAAAATGAGTCTTCGTTCCATCCTTGAACTCGATGCCCGACTTTCCAGTCAAATGCGTGTTGCTGAAAAGCCGGGTTTTTTACGCAACGTCGCCATCTTCTTCGCCCACTCCGGCGACTCGTGGTTTTGGTTCGCGGCGCTCTTCATCGCCTGGTTCTTCAGCAACTCCTTCTGGCAAAAATGGGAAACGGTTGAGTTCTTCGGGATCTCCGGTCTTGCAGCCGTTGTGCTTGCCGTAAAATTTCTCGTCAAGCGCAAACGACCGGAAGGCGAATGGGGCGGGATCTATCGCAACACCGATCCGCATTCCTTCCCATCTGGACACGCCGCCCGCGCTTTTCTCATTGCAACGTTGGGAACGGTTCTTGCCCCGCCCTGGCTTGCCGCTGTCCTTTGGGTTTGGGCGCCGCTGGTAGCTTTGGCGCGTGTGGCAATGGGCGTGCATTACCTTTCAGATATCGTCGCCGGAGCCGTGCTGGGAATCATCGTGGCGCTGGTCGGTTTGCAGTTCTATCAGTTCCTCATCGATTGGTTCGCCGTTTGGACCGGCTTCATGTTCTGGTAAGGAACCACCGTACTGCGACAAAGTCCCCTTTAGGAGATGAATGTCGCAGTATTTTTTGCAAACTCTGTCACCCCTTCAAGGTTGAATGTATACCCAATTCAAAACTATAATCGTATGACCCCTACGGGGTCATTATTATTTTTAAAAAAGATTGGAAGATTTCCCCATGAAATCCCACACCTTTCGCCTCAAACCCGGCGCGGACTTGTTCGACTCCATCGAAGACTACGTCAAACAGAATCACATCGAAGCGGGTTGTGTCCTCTCCAACGTTGGTAGTTTAACGCACGCCACCCTGCGGCTTGCCAACCGAAGTTATTACAACGAATATGAAGGTCACTTCGAGATCGTCTCGATGACCGGGACGGTCTCCATTCACGGCTCGCATCTGCACATCGCCATCTCTGACGGCGACGGCGTGACCACAGGCGGCCATCTCGTCAGCGGATGCAAGATCTACACCACCGCTGAGATCGTCCTGCTTGAATTGGAAGATGTGGTTTACAAACGGGAAATGTACGAAAACGATTCAGGGTACGAGGAATTGGTCGTGTACAAATGGTAGGGGCGACCCTCGCGGTCGCCCTTCACGGTTGATTATGCAGAAAAAGGATGGGGCGAGCCCCATCCCTACGAAATTGCCTTCAAAAATTCTTCCTGTCTCGTCACGGTCTCCTTCAACCCCAATCGTTTCCCCAATCTCGTCAACTGCGGCGGATCGACATAGGTCTGCGCCAGCGTTTCTTCCTGTCCCAGCACCTCTCGTGTGGGACCATTCAACAGCACCTGCCCATTCGCTAAGGCAATGACCCGCTCGAAGTTCTCGGCGCAGAAATCGATGTCGTGCGTGATGGTAATGACGGTCTTGCCTTCGCTCCTCAACTCCGCGATGACATTTGCAATCCGCGCCACGTTGACCGCATCCTGCCCGGTGGTCGGCTCATCGAAGATGACAATGGGCGTGTCCATCGCGATGATGGATGCCAGCGCGATCATCTTGCGCCAGGTGGGGGAAAGGTCGTAGGGATTGGTCTCGGTCTGGTCGCTGAGTTCGGTCAGCGCCAGCGCGCGTTTGACAAGTTCATCGGTCTTCTCTTTCGAATATCCCAAATTCCGTGGACCGAACGTGACCTCGGTCAACACATCTCTTGAGAACAACTGCTCGTCCGGGTTCTGGAAGACATACCCAACCCGTGACGCCATCTTTGCAACGGTGTACTTTGTCGTCTCCCAGCCGCTGACTGAAACTGAGCCGGAGGTTGGCTTGAGCAAGCCGTTGAAATGCCGTACCAGCGTGGTCTTCCCCGCGCCGTTCTGCCCGACAATGGCAACTTGTTCCCCGGGTTCTATGGAAAGATCGATGCCCTTCAAGGCTTCCAAACCGGTGGGGTAGGTAAAACGGAGGTTTTTGATTTCGATGTTCATAATGTTATTTGAAGAGTGAAGAGTAAAACGTGAAATTCGTAAATCACGCATCACTCTTCACGTTTCACTTAAATCCTTCCGCAGCTTCATCCAGCGTAACCGGCAGCCCATCCTTCTTCCACAACCCGCGCTTCTTTGCTTCTCGCGCCGTGGCTGTGTAACGCGAAATGCCAAATCCGTTTTCTGCCAGCAGGTCGGAGGTGAGCACTTCGTTCGGCTTGCCTTCCAGCATAATTTGACCGTCCTTCAACGCAATGACGCGGTCGGCGAAGTTGGCGATCCATTCCATTTTGTGTTCCACCAGCACGACGGTCATGCCTTCTTCCGCCATGCGGCGCACCACGCCGAAGACTTCGCGGGTGCCGATCGGGTCCATTTGCGAGGTCGGCTCATCGAGGACGAGCAGCTTTGGTTTCATGACCAGGATCGAGGTTAGGGCGACCCGCTGCTGCTGACCACCCGAAAGCGAGTAGGGTGACCGATCCGCCAGTTCGCGGATGCCCGTCAGCGCCAGCGCTTCCTCTACCCGCTCTTTCATCTCTTCACGCGGCACGCCGAAATTTTCCAACCCGAAAGCGATCTCTTCGAAGACGGTGTACTTCGCGCCGGAAATTTGATTGAAGGGATTCTGGAATGCCAGACCGACGTTCAACACCCATTCGTCGAGCGTGGACTTGCTCGAGTCCATGCCTGCGACTTCGATGCTCCCGCTCAGCTCGCCTTTGAAAAAATGCGGGACGAATCCCGCCAGCACATAACACAGCGTGGATTTTCCCGCGCCGTTTGGACCGACGACTGCGACGAACTCGCCTTCGTTGATCTGCAAGTTGATGTTTTGCAGCACGGGCGCTTTGGTCAGTGGATATTTGTATGTGACGTTTTGTAGGTTTACGAAAGCCATAGTTTGAGTGTGATGGATGTGAGGACGAGGATGACCAGTGACCAACGCAAGCCTTTGTCGAAGGTCGTGTCTGGGATTTCATGCAGGGATGTCTTTTCTTTTTTCGATGTAAAGCCGCGCGCTTCGATGGCGATGGCGCGCTCCTCCACTTCCACAAGCGAACCAAATACCAAAGGACCGACGAGCGGAATGAGTGCCCCGGCGCGTTTGAAGAAATTGCCTTCGGTATCCAATCCGCGTGAACGCTGCGCGGAGATGATGGTCATGGATTTGGCTTGCATCTGTGGGACGATCTGCAGTGTGGAGATGATGACGTATGCGAACTGTGAAGGCAAGCCGCGCCGCGAGAGGTCGGTCATCAACTCGCTGGGGTGGGTGGTGAGCAGGAACACGGTGAACGCCGAGACCATCACAAAGATGCGCATGGCGTTGCTGAGCGCGAACATCAGACTCTCGCGCGTGATATCCAGAAAATAGAATTGAAAGATGACATCCTCGCCAACGGGTTGGAAGAATGCCTGCATTACGAAAAGAAAGGTCGCTGCAGGCAGGATAAGCCGGAACGCCGCCCCAAAGAATTCTCGGCTGACTCTGCCGGTGAAACTCAGCAGCGGGATGATGAGAATTGCAAGGATGTGCGGTGTCCAATACCAGGGGGAGAGAAAGGCGATGAGGACGAACGCCAGCACCAGTGTCAATTTGGTCAACGGGTTGAGGCGGTGCAAGGCGCTGTCCCTTTTGATGTGGAAGGATAGTCTCTCATGCATGGGCGTGATTATACCCAGTGCGGCTATAAATTGTGTTCTTTATGGTCTAACGTCGAAAAAGATTTTTCCAAAAGAGCGGACTCCGCAAGTTTTACTTGCGGGCTTCTTTCCAGAAGTAGAACTTCTGGATTCCATTTTCTTCCTTCGTAGTGAGAAAAAAGAGACCAGACTTCTGTCTGGTCTCAACGAGATGATGAAATGATCAGCTGCCCAAAATGCCGCGCAGCAGGAACGCCGCGAACAGGACGAGCAGGACGACCACGCCGATGGCGATGTACATCTGATTATTGTTCGCGCCCGCTTCCACTTCCACCTGATGCGGTTTGGGATACCCGCCGATGGTGCGCTTGGGCAGACCGAGGACAATGGCAAACGCGATCATGGCGGTCGTGATCTTATCCACAGGTTCGACCAGGAAGTTCGTGCTGAAAACCGCCTGCCAGACGCCTTTGCCGGTTTCAAGCAGGTACGCCGTGATGAACGATGAGCCGCTGGCGGTGATGCCACCATAGAGATACACACCGATGGGGGTGGATACGATCGCAGCGGTGAGAGCCACGACGAAACCCGTCACGACCACCTTCCACCAGGACTTGAAGAAGCCCCAGCCTGCCATGCGTCCAGCCATGTAACCGATCATGGCAGCCACGGGCCACCACGGAAGCGCGTTCGGGTCGATGGCGATGCCCCAGATCAGGTTCGAAAGCGTGCCGGTCAGCGCGCCTGCCCAGGGTCCGCAAAGGGCAGCCACCAGCACGGTTCCGATGGAGTCAAGGTAAACAGGCAGTTTGAGCAGGACGACGATCTGTCCCATGGCGATGTTGATCGCGATCGCGACAACGATCAGCACCCAGGTTTGAGTATTGAAGTTATTCTTGATCTTTTCCAGCATGATATCCTCCGAAAATTTGTGGGTCAAACGACATAATTATAATAACACTTTTAGGTGTCCATCGTCACGAAATGGATTTTGCCAGTGTCTCCACCCGTTCCAAAAATAATTCCATGAACATGCGCGGACGTACGCCCATCGCCACCTTCATGTTGGCGGGTTTCTTCTCATAATTATAGAAATCGGCGAAGGTGTTCCCCAGCCCCACGCCCGTCGAAATATCCACATCCATCACCAGGGATTTGTAGTCGCAGATCTCCGGCATGAAGGTCAGCGCCAGGGTCATCGGGTCGTTGATGACACAGCCTTCGATGCTCTGATACTCGTCGTGGAATTCCATATAATAGCGCGTCGAATCCGCGATGTATTTCGTGATCGGCGAATGATTCTTCAACAGCCGGTTCAGGTCGTCTTGCGTGAAGATGCATTGATAAGTCACATCCAGCGGCGTGAGGGTCATCGGCATCCCAGAATGAAAAACGATGTGCGCCGCGTGCGGGTCGACGAAGGTGTTGTATTCCGCCAGCGCCGTGGTGTTGCCAGGGTGCAGGATCGCGCCGCCCATGATGAACACCTCTTTGACGTTCTGCACGATGCGCGGTTCCTTGCGGATCGCCATGGCGACATTCGTCAGCGGACCGATCGCCACCAGCGTGACCTCTCCCGGGCGCGCCATGATCTGCTCGATGAGGTAATCGCATCCATGCCCCGCTTTGGGCTGGGTCATTGGTTCTGGGAGTTGGGCGTACCCGAGACCTGAGTTCCCGTGCGTCTCCGGGCTGAGCAGGGACTCTTTCACCAGCGGCAGGTCACAGCCTTTGAAGACCGGCACGTGGCTTGCCTGCGCCAATTCCAGGATCGCCAGCGCATTGCGCGTCGTTTGTTTGGTGGAAGCGTTCCCGTGGATCGTGCTGACTCCATCGAGGACGATCTCCGGCGATGCCAGCGCCAGCAGAATGGCAAGCGAGTCGTCGATGCCGGGGTCAGAGTCTAAGATAATGTGTTTAGGTGCCATAATTTATCCACTGTAGGGGCGGGGTCACCCCGCCCCTACAGTAAACCTTTCTATTCTCTCCAAAAATAACTCCACGAACTCGCTCCCTTTCACATCCAGCGCGACCTTCATGTTGGCGGGTTTCTTCGTGACCTTCATAAAGTCCGCGAACGTCTTCCCGGTGGAGACGCCGCCTGAAATATCCACATCCACATAATGTTCTTCGAGTGAAAGCAATTCCGGCGCGATGACCGTCGCCAGTGTCAACGGATCGTGAAGAGCGCAGCCGTCAAAGCCTTCGTATTGCTTGTAGAACGCCATGTAATCCGCCGTCGCATCGCGGACGAATCTCGCGATGGGTGAGTCGACCCGGTTCAAGCGTTCCACATCCGCAGAGGTGAGCAGACATTTGTACGTCGCATCCAACGGGATGAGCGTGATGGGGATGCCCGAATGAAAGACGATATGCGCCGCATGTGGGTCTTCATGGATGTTGAACTCCGCCAGTGCCGAGACGTTCCCGCCCGAGCGGATCGCCCCGCCCATGATGACCAGTTCCTTGATGGCATGCACGATGCGCGGCTCTTTGCGGATGGCAAGCGCCACGTTGGTCAACGGTCCAATGGCGAACAGACTGATCTGACCTGGTTCGGCGAGAAAGCGTTCGATGAGGTAATCGATGGCGTGGGATTCCACGATCTTCGATCCCGGCTCGGGCAGGGTGGCTTGTCCCATTCCGCTCGATCCGTGGACGGCTTCGCCAGATTGGTGCGGCATTCTGACGAGCGGAAGCGAGCATCCCTGTGCGACGGGGATGTGACTTGCATTCGCCATTTCCAACACCGACAGGGCATTGCGCGTGGCTTTGGGAAGGGTGACATTTCCCTGCACCGTGGTCAGGGCTTCGAGTTTGATTTCAGGGGAAGCGAGCGCGAGCAGAAACGTCAGCGCGTCATCCACGCCTGGGTCGGTATCGATGATGATTCGTTTAGGGGGCATAGGGAATTATGAATTATGAAGGATGAAGGATGAGTGTTTCCACTTCGGCTTTGGTGGGCAGGGAGGGTTGTGCGCCAAACTTGGTGGTTGCCAATGCGCCGCAGGCACAGCCGTAGCGGACAGAATCTTCGAGCGGTTTTCCACTCAATATGGCAGAGGCAAACCCGCCGATGAAGGCATCGCCCGCTGCTGTAGTATCGACCACGTCTACCTGATACGTGTCTACGTGTGTTACCTGTGTACCTGTAACTAACATCGCGCCTTTACTGCCCAACGTCACAATGACCGTCTTCACGCCGCGCTTCAAGATTTCCTTTGCGGCAGTTTCAGCGGACGAAGTGTCGTTCACGGGCAAACCGGTGAGCAAAGCCAATTCGCTTTCGTTGGGGACGAGGATATCCACAGTGGCGAGCAATTCGTCGGGGAGCGGTTTGGCGGGTGCGGGGTTGAGGATGACGGTCAGACCGTGCTCGTGGGCTTTTTGGGCAGCACGAAGAACCGTCGGCGTGGGGATCTCTAGCTGAAGCAGAATCAAGCCGAAGCCTTGGAGGGAGGCGTTGTCTACATCCGCTGGTGTGACGGAGCCATTTGCGCCCGGCGAGAGGACAATGCTATTCTGTCCGTTCGCATCCACCACGATGATGGCAGTGCCGGTGGCGGAATCCGTTTTCGTGACGTGCGAGGTATCCACGTTGTTTGCGGTTAGGTTACCCACCAAAAATGAAGCGAAGCTGTCGCTTCCCACCCGCCCAAGCATTGCAGTGTTTGTCCCCTGCCTTGCCGCCGCCACGGCTTGATTTGCGCCCTTGCCGCCGGGGATGATATGCAGGTCGTCGCCGCTGATGGTTTCGCCCGGCTGTGGAAAGCGCGGCGCACGGACGACGAGGTCTGCGTTGAGAGAACCGATGACTAATACGTTGTTCATGGAAGGTATTTTACTTTACGGATGGGAGTCCAACGACTCCAGTCGTTGGTTCGAAAGTCTGGATACTTTCGACTCCAAGTCAATCAGCGAGCGGGCTGTTGAAGAGGCTGATGCCCCAATCTACAATCTTTGCGGAGGAGGCGATGTTGCTGGTGATGAGCACGGCGACAAAGAATGCCATGATGATATCGAAGTATTTGTAAGAACGCATAAGGTATCCTGTTCCTGTTTTTGAATTCAAATAGGACGCGGATTGACGCTGAATACGCGGATCTTATTCTGTCATTTCCGCGTTCCTCGGCGCTCGTCCGCGTCCCATAAATTTTGAGTAGATATTTAACTTACCCTTTTCTACTTGGCGTAACCACTCCGCCCTTTACATCCCAAATCTCTGCGCCTTCGGAGAATTCATGCGCGAATAAATTCAAATCGGTTGTCGTAAACAGAACCTGATGTTCCTGACTGACGTATTTCAGCAAATCGGCGCGGCGATGGGTGTCGAGTTCTGCCATCACTTCGTCGAGCAAGATGACCGGGTACTCGCCCGTGCGTTCTTTCATCCATTCGACTTCGGCGAGTTTCAACGCCAGCAGTGTGGTGCGCATCTGTCCGCGCGAGCCGTAATCGCTCACGTCAGCTTTGTTGATGACGAAACGCAGGTCATCGCGGTGCGGACCGATGGTGGTCACGCCGCGCGCGATCTCTTCACCGCGAATTTGTTTAAGGCGTTCAAAAAATCCATCTTGAATTTCTTTCAATTCGATCGATGAACGGTCGATGGCTGTATCGATCTTCAGACCCAACTGTCCGTTCGGCTTGGGCAGCGGATCGTACGCCGGTTCATAGGCGAGACGCAGAATTTCGGTACCGCGAGTTAACTCATGATGGACTCGCGAAGCGAGGCGTTCGATTTCTTGAATCGCCTGAATGCGCCACAGGATGATCTGCGCCCCAAACTTGACCAGCGCCTCGTCCCAGACTTCGAGCTGGTTGCCGTTTCCAGAGCCTTCATTCAACGCTTTGAGCAGGGCATTGCGCTGGGTGAGCGCCTGTGAATATTCGCTCAGCACGCGCGCATACGAAGGGACAGCTTGCGCCAGTGCCAGGTTGAGATAGCGGCGGCGTTCGTCGGGTCCGCCTTCGATGATCTGCGACATCTGCGGCACGAAGATGACCGCGTTGAAATGACCGATGACATCGTTGACATGACGCTTAACGCCGTCCAGCAAAATCTCCTTGCGGAGTCGCTGTCCGTTCGCGCCGGTGGGTTCGAGGATGAGCCGCGCTTCGAGGCGGTGCTTGGTCCGCCCGCGCTGATAATCCGCTACAAGCCTCGTCACCGCCAGCGGATTCTTCGCCTCGTGAAAGTTGACGATCTGCCTGTCCGCATGAGTCTGGAACGAAGTGAACGCCGCCAGAAAATAAATGGCTTCAAGGACAGACGTTTTCCCCTGCGCATTACTGCCTACCAACACAACAGCCCGCCGTGGAAGTTCAGCATCCAGGCGGGTGAGACTACGAAAGTTGGTGAGGGAGAGATGTTTTAAGTACATGGCGAAAGGTCAAAGGTCAAAAGTCGCAAGTCGGACCTTCGACCTTTGACTGAGTCCTAATCCAGCGGTGTTTCTGCTTCCTCTTCGGTTGGTTTCCACACGCGGACAGCTTTATCGGTGAACAACTCGCCGTGCAGGTGGTCGATCTCGTGTTGGAAGATGCGCGCCATCCAACCGTCCACTTTGACCTTAAATTGTTGACCGTGCCGGTTGAGCGCCTTGACCTGGATCGCCTCGTGGCGTTCCACTTCGCCGACCAGACCCGGAATGGACAGACAGCCTTCGATGCCGAGAACCTTCTCATCGGAAACCTTGGTGATCTCGGGGTTGATGATCACGAATAATTTCTTCTGCGGAGGGGGAGCATCCTCTTCCTGTTCCTCTTCCTCGCCTTCGGCGTATTCAATGACCGCCAACTGCAGCGGAATGTTGACCTGCGGCGCAGCGAGTCCCACACCGGGGGCTTCGCGCATGGTCTCGATCATGTCGTCGATCAAGGTTTGCAGTTCCTTGTCGAACTTGGTCACCGCTTTTGCCTTGCGCCGCAAAATGGGCTCGGGCAGGAATACGATTTGTCTCAAAGTCATCTATCGAAAATCCTTCTCTTTTTAATTTGTTATTAGACTTTTTGAAAAAGTCACATGTTTATCTTGCTCAAGGCGACGTACCCATTTGGGGCACTGGGGACTGCGGCGGGAGCAGGTCGATCTACTCGCCACCTTGAAAATCTCCATCACCATCAATGCCGCCTTCGCCGAAATCTAAATCTCCGTCCATGCCGCCATCTGCGACGGCACCGCTGAAGGCTTCGCGCTCGCCGGTGGAAAATTCCTTCTGCCCTGGGGCGGCGGGGGAGTTGGGTTGTTCCTTTGCCGATTCGACGGGTACGATGAACTCGTTCTGGTTTTGGTGATACGCCGCCAGCCAGGTGGCGAAGCGCTCGCGGTCATCCTTGCCTGCATCCTCGTTCTTTTTGGAAATGCGTGCCGAGCGCCTGCGGTTGATGTCCGCCTGTACGTTGGCGGGGTCCATCACATCTTCGAATGCCATTTGTGTACCGCCGACGGTGATATTCACCGTGCCGTAGTTGAAGATGTAAGCGATGAACCCGCTACGTTTGTAGGATGTGCTGAGAATGTTTTCGATCTGCGCCGAGCGGCGCTCCTCCTGACCGAACGGCTTGCGGTCGATGTCGAAGATCTCATCCTGCGTCAACATGAAAGTATCGTTCTTCCAGTCCGTGTATTCATACCACATCCAGAACAGGACGGGCAGGAGCAGTACCGGAATGCTTACTGCCAGGGTGTCGGGGCTGAACGTCCCCCCAGCATTTTCCCTGATGAAGGAGAGTTCGGGGGAGAGAACCAGAACGACGATGCGCCAGATGATGGCGACAATTCCTGCGATGAAAAGCGCGAAAGGCTTCCATCCCTGCTGGAGAAGGATGAACCAGTGTTTGCGATAGATCACCTTGCCGCCGTCTTCGATGCGTAACTGGAAGAGGTTCTGCATTGCCAACAGCCAAAGCGGGGTCTTGGCGATCTTCTCTTCATCTGCGGTGATGAGCGGAGAGAGTTCGGGCTGTTTGCGTTTTTCCACTGGCATGCCGAGCTTTTGCTTGATGGTGTCCTTCATGACATCCATCTGACTGCGGGTGGTGATGGCTTTGGTGCGTTCCCAATATTCGCGGATCATATCCGCCGCCTGCACGGGATGGTCCACGTGGTCGAATTCGAGTTTGCCCACGAAGGTGCGCACGATGACATTGCCGAAGTCAAACACGCGCCCGAGCATGTCAGTTTCCACGCCCACCGAGAGGATGGTGCCCAACGGCGCTTCTTCGCGGCTGTCGTACAAAAAGATGATCTTCTCGAGCCAGACCACGCGCTGATTGGTGACGATGTAATAATCGTTGCTCCAGTCCACGGCGTTCCAAATGCCCCACCCGAGGACAACGACCAGCACGATCACGCCCACTGCTGTCGGTGTGACGGCGCCAGTGAGGAAGCCCCAGGCGATGAGCAGGGTAGGAATTGTCAGCGAAAGGACGGGCGCAACCAATGCCCGATATAAAAGCAGTTTGTGACGGCGGGCGATGAAGTAAATGACCTCGTTCTTGCCCAGCCATTTGAAGTGTGTGGCGCGCGCCAATTTGTGGCTCTTGATCGCCACTTTGAAATTGGGCTTCAGTTTTTCGTATTGCGTGATGAGCGCGTCGAAGTTGCTGCGCGAAAGAAAGAACAGTTGACAATCTTCGATCGCGACGATGTTGGCAGAGCGGTCGCGGTTCTCGAAGAGCGCCTCTTCACCGAAATAGTCGCCGGGAGCCAGCCACGCAAGCTGGCGCTCGCCCTTGTCCGGATGAGGCACGGTCACCTTCACCTTGCCCTTGTAGATCATGTAAAACCCGTCGGGTTTTTCGCCGCGTTTAATGATGACCGCCCCGGCGGGGACATCCTTTTCGACGATCTTTTGGGCAATACCACCCAGTTGACCATGATCCAGCCCGCTGAAGAGGTGAACTTTATCCAGAAACGCGATGAGCAGTTGATTGTCGATCACGGGTTGATTCTATCAAATTTCCCGCACGATGGCGCATCCATATGCCGGAGACTCTGTCAGCGCGGGAAAATGCCCCTCGAGCAGCGACTCCACTGCCTCGTCGAGAAAGAAGCGGGTGGGCGTGCGATGCCGAAATGTCACGTCATCCACCGAGCCGCGATAGCGCAGGATTCCATCCCGGTCGATGACAAAAACATGCGGAGTAGTTTGGGCATCGAATAGGTCTGCCACGCGGCAATCCGCATCATGCAGGACCTGTGGGAGTCGCCGTGTTTCAGCAGCCTCTTTCAACGCTGACAGTGTCTCGTTGCGGTTCGACGCGATGCTCAGCATGGACACATCATCCTTCCACTGCACGAACATGGACATGATACCCTTATCCGTCCGCTCCGAGTGCGGACATTCGCACGACCAAAAGTTGACGATGACGATGCGCCCGCGATAGTCGCTTAAATGATGAAGTCTGCCATCGAGGTCGGGCAATTCAAAATTGGGGACGGGTTGGTTGATTTGCAAGAGCATGGTTGCGGGGTACAGGTTACAAGTTGCAAGTTTGAACCTTCAACTTTCAACCTGTCAACTTTCAAACGATTTCCACCCCCGCCAATTTCTCGATCACCCCCACCACTGCGGAATTGTCCAACTCGCCCAAGCCCATGTCGATCATCATTTGGTAGAGCTTTGTGTTGGCTTCCGTGCCTGAGATGGGAACGTCATATTCTTTCGCAGTGTCCAGCACGATGTTCATATCTTTGAGCTGCATGTAAGATTTGAAACCGGGGTTGCGATTGCCGTCGAACAAACGCGGCGGTTTGATGTCGAGCGCCCAGCATTGAGCGGCACCCGCTTTGATGGCATCGACAACTTTCTTTGGATCAACGCCCGCCTTCTTCGAGAAGACCAACAGTTCGCCCATCGCCACCATCTGCGCCGCGACCATGATCTGATTCGCAGCTTTGGCAACCTGCCCCGCCCCCGCTTCACCTACGTGTGTGATGGTCTTGCCCATCGCCTGAAAGACTGGCATCACTTTTTCGAGTGCTTCCGCCTCACCGCCAACCATGATGGTCAGCGTGCCGTTCTTCGCGCCAATGTCGCCGCCTGAGACGGGCGCATCGAGTGAGAATACGCCTTTTTCTTTTAACTTGTCCGCGATCAAACGAGCGGATGCCGGTTTGATGGTGGAGTTATCGACCATGATGAGTCCCGCCTTTGCACCGGCGATGATCCCATTTTCGCCGAGCGCCACCTTTTCAACATCGGGCGAATCGGGCAGATTGGTGAAAACGATATCTACTTGTTCGGCAACTTCTCTGGGTGAGTTCGCCGCCTTCGCGCCTTCGGCGACCAATTCATCCACTGCCGCGCGTGAGCGATTGTGAACGACGATAGGAAACCCCGCCTTCAAAATATTCCGCGCAATCGATTTGCCCATCAACCCCAGACCGATGTATCCGACTCTTAACATGAAGAGACTCCTTGAATGAGAATGACGTCATTATAACTTGGGCATATATAAATTAACCGCCAAGCCCGCTAAGACCGCAAAGAACGCAAAGAAAAAAACTTGGTGCTCTTTGCGTTTTTTGCGGTTAATAAAAAGCCCTCCCCATTTGGGGAGGGTTGGGAGGGGTTCTTACTTGATCGAGTAGGTCACGTTGACCGTTACACTGATCGCCAGTTGACCGGGTTGGATCGGCACAGTAGCGCTTTCCATTGCCGCTCCGCCACCGCCGCCCTTGCCTTCAAAGTAGGTGGTCGGGCTGCTCTCGTAGTAGTTGATGCTCTGGATGCTCACGAGGGAGAGACCGGCGGCTTCCGCCAGTTCCTGCGCTTCCACCTTGGCATCTTCCACGGCTTTGGTGCGGGCTTCCTTGGTGGCTTCGGACTTGTCTTCCACGTCGAACTGGATGCTGTAGATGCTGTTCGCGCCAGCGGCAACGGCAGCATCGAGCAGGTCGCCCAGTTTTTCGAGGTCGCGTACCGTCACGTTGACGGAGTTATCCACAACATAGTTGGTGCCCGTGATCTGACCGGCAGGATCGTACTGCGGGTTCGACCAGATGCTGAAGTTCGTGGTGCGGATGTCCTTCGCGTCCACGCCAAAATCCTTGATCGCCTGGATGACCGCGTTGGTCTGTTCCTTGTTGATCTCAACCGCTTCGGCGGCATTTTCGCGCTGGGTGTTCACGCCGATGTTGATGTAGACGATGTCGGGCGTGAGATATACGATCCCGATACCGCTGACATTCAAGGTCCGTACGTTTTCAGCCGCTTCCTGGTTTATGGTGGTCGGTCCGCAGGCGCTCACTACGAGAGCCAGAACCGCCAGAATTACAAATGATAAATATTTCGTTCGCATGGTTGTCTCCTTTTTATTAATTATGCACCATAATGACGCCCCTGTTCGCAAAAAGTTCCCGCGCAGTCCTTGAATTTTGACCCAATACAGGCTAGAATTGCACAAATGTTCTATTAGGAAACCATGCCGATCAATTATCAGGAAATCTACACTCAGATCAAGCAGGTGGGGCTTGGCGCGAAGGAAAGAAGAAAGAAGAAAGAGGAAGCGCAGGAACTGGCAAAGACCCTGCTTGAAACCTATTCTTCTGATCTGGACTTCCTGCGCTCGAAAGCGGATTCCGCCAAGGCAGCCGACCAGAATTTTCGTTGTGCCGTTCCGCTGGATGAAGCCCTCGCCTCTCACTACCCGACGCCTGAGTCTGTTTCTCAAGCCACGCTGATCGCCGCTGACGGTTCCCAAGCCATTGCAGACAGGCACAGCCCGGTGCAGTTCTGTGTCATCAACGTGGGGGCGATCAGTATGAAACCAAATTCCGGCGAGACGCCAGCCGTGGAAGTGGAAAGCGAACTCTTTTTCGGCGACGCCATCGAAGAGAACGGACTCACCACCGATGGCGGCGTCGCCCTGCGGCGTGACCTTGCCGAGCGCAGCGTCATCGAAAAGATGAGCAAAGGCATGAAAGGTTCGGTTGTTTCATTTACAGACGGCACGCTCGAAATCTTCCGCGCTAAAGACATCGACAATGCCAATATGTACCGCAACACCGTGGACAAGTACATCTCCGTCCTCTCGCGCTTGCAGGGACGTGGCATTATTTCTGCAGGATATATTGACAAGCCTTCATCTAGTTTGGTCGTCAAACTGCTCGAACTGACTCAGATCACCATCCCTGAAGAGATGGAAAAACTGCGCAACGCGCCGCCGTTGAAATACGTCACCGATAGATGGCTGTTCGGCTATAACAATAAATTATTTCAACTCCTCCCGCCAGGTCATCGTTCGGCGGTCTTCAAGATCCAATCCACCTCCGAAAAAAGCTACAAAGGCGTGTTGGAGTTGCACTTCTTCTATCTAAACGTCGGCACGGAAGGACACCCGTGGCCCGTACGCGTGGAAATTCCGCGTTGGGTGGTGGATGATAAAAAGCAACTAGACTTGCTCCATGCTGTGTTGGTCGAACAGTGCCGTATGATGGGAAGCAAGCCGTACCCGTATCTTTTGCATCGTGCGCATGAGACGGCGGTGGTGAAGAATGAAGAGAAGCAGCAGATCGAGCAGATGCTGTCACTGGAATTAAGAAGAAATAGCGAAGATGTGGACGAGGGCTCGAACAAACAATCCGCGAAGGATTTGAAGGGAAGAACGAGAAGATAATATGTAGGGACACAGCGGAACGAACAATGAGGTATAGCCGTAACAAACTCGCTGTGTCCCAACCAAGGATGGCATTATGACACAACCAATCGAGATCGGACGTTTACTTAGCGCAGGGATTTCAGGATTCACGGCGGGCTGCCGTGTGAATCAGTTGAGCGTGCCTTCGTTCGGGGCGCTTGTCCGCGCTCCGCTGGGGGATGGATATCAAGTCTATGGACTCATCCACAACATTCACATTGACGATGATGGGCTGGTGCGCCAACTCGTGACCGCCGATGGCGTGAGCGAGGAAGTGATGAAGGACAACCGCGAACGGCGCATTGTGCCCGTGGAAATGTCCGTGTTGGCGGTGGGCTATGAACAGGATGGCAAGGTTCATCATTTGCTGCCTCCACGTCCGCCGCTGAGTTTGGATGTGATCTATCTGTGCGAGGATAAGGATTTAGCACGGTTCACAGATGCGGGGCGGTTTGGGTATTTCAGGCACATTTTGAATGGAAAAGATCTGCCCGTTGGTGAGGTGTTGGCTGCGCATTTGCTGCAAGCAGGCAAGGCGCATGGAGCGAATGGCGATGCCTGGCGCGAGAAAGCTGTGCAGGAGTTGATCACGTTATTGAGGGATGATTACCCGACGTTGATGTCCGTGCTGGGCGCGTTGGCGGATATTTCGTAATGTCGTTGCGAGGAGGGCTCTTGCTCTTCCCGACGAAGCAACCTCCTGTTAATGAGGAGACTGCTTCGGCAAAACCAAGAGCGCCTCGCAGCGACATGTTAGAGTGGAGTAGTTATGGCAATCGGCAAACAATATTGTGTCTACATCATGACCAATGCTCATAATACCGTTTTATATACAGGCGTGACAAATAATCTTCTGCGCAGAGTGTATGAGCATAGAAACGGCATGGGTGGTATTTTTACCAAGAAATACAATGTTGTTAAACTCGTTTACTATGAAATTACAGATTATGTCCATTCGGCGCTGGCAAGGGAGAAACAGATTAAAGGCGGCTCTCGAAAGAAGAAGATTGATTTAGTGAATGGCATGAATCCTGAATGGAAAGATTTGTACGAGGAAATAATATAAGTGGTATGTCGTTGCGAGCCCCGAGGCTCTAATGCCGAGTGGGCGAAGCAACCCCCTGATTAATGGAAAGGCTGCTTCGCAAAGAGCGCTCGCAGCGACATGAAAGATTGGTATGTCTTTGCGAGGAGGGTGTTCTTCCCGACGAAGCAATCTCCTAGTAATGAGGAGGTTGCTTCGGGCGAAGAGCAAGAGCGCCCTCGCAACGACATGAAAGATAGGAGATTTTATGAACATACAACGAACTCAAATTGGTTATCTCGTCGGTGGCGGACTCAAAGAGAATTTCCGTGTGCGTCTTACGGTTTCTCCGCAGGAGATGCAGGAAGGGGCGTTTGTCGTCATCCAGAGCGGACTGTGGAATTATTACGGCATTGTGACAGATATCAATCTCGGTGCGACGGACCCGCGTTTTGCGGATGAGCAGACGGAGGTGCGCTTCCCTGCGCATATCGCCAAGGCGCTGCATGGACAGACGTTGTATGCGAACCTTGAGGTGCTGCCGAATCTGATGCTGGAGGTCGGTCCTGATGAAGGCACGCCTGAGTATAAAGATTGGCAGGGAAAAATTGACGCAGGCTTGAAAGATGCGCCGCGTATTTTGCCCGTCAAGAATATCCCGCCGCACCATGCGGTCGTGTCGCTGGCGAATGAGGGCGACATTGCCGAGATCTTCGGTGACCCGAACAAGGAAAGCAATTTTGTGGTCGGGTACACGCGTGAGCAGAATCATCCCGTGTGTATTGATTTGGATAAGTTCGTGCAGCGCTCGTCGGGGGTGTTCGGGGCGACGGGGACGGGTAAGTCGTTCCTGACGCGTTTGGTGCTGGCGGGGTTGATGAAGCACAATC
>CAYJPO010000050.1:0-34128 GCA_964372045.1 uncultured Anaerolinea sp. | reverse complement strand
CCCGAATGGGTTCAGCAAGCGCAAACCATTGGCAGCTCTCAACCTTCCCAGCCTTCACAGCCTGCCCAGCAGGAATGGGTCGAAGGCGCGCAAAACGTCGGTGAAGAATTCTTCGCCGAATTCGAACGGGTTTCCTCCGCCTCTGCCACAGATGAAACGGGGATGTGGCTCCGAAATCTGGACGACAAAGATCAAGGCGAGCAAAAGCCTGCCGCAGCACCCACGGATGAATCAAGCGATTTGCCTGAATGGTTGAAGCCTGCCGTCGAACAAGAAAATCTCGAACGCGGTGCGATCCCAGAATGGTTGAATGAACCGGCACAATCTGCTGGTGATTCATCCGAACAGCGTGAATTCGAACAACCCGCCCCCGATCTTCCAAACTGGTTGAGCGATGTGGATCGTTCGTCCGCGGAAAAAGAACTTGCAGGCGGTACAGATGACGTTATGGGCAATCAAGACCTGTCGGACTGGTTGAACAATTTGGATAACGAACCTGGCTTGGATCTCGACCCGGAACTGCTCCGCGCTTCACAACGCTCCCCGTTCCCAGGTGATACCGCCAGGTTGGTTGAACCTTCGGCGGCTCAACCGAATCTACCGAATTGGTTGAACGATTCTGAATCCGCTCAGGCGGAGGAAGAAATACCTCTCGCGTCAACCCCGACCGGTGAGCCTCAACCTGTTACCCTGTCAGCGGATCTACCCGATTGGCTTCAAGGCGTGGACGAGGAAGCTGGCACCACGGCAACCGATGAAGACCTTCCGCCGTGGCTGCATCGCGAGCAATACGAAGCCGAAGGGACCCCGCAGCAACCCAAGCCGACCACTCCCGCCGATTGGCATCCGATCTCCGAGAAGCCAGTGGAACCTGTCGCTGCTGCCATCCCGCAGCCCGAACCGCAAAAGCGCGAGCCGCGTTTCGTTCAAAACCCGCCCGCTCCCGAACCCCGCGAACAGCCTGTGGTTGAAAAGAAGAAGGCTCCCGCCAAGTTGCCGCGTCAGCGCAAGTCTGAAGGGCAGACCGGTGTGAATCTGCTGGCTCAGGCGAAATCGGAATTGGATCGCAGTGACATTCCCGGAGCGCTGGTCCATTATGGCAAGCTCATCAAAAAGGGACAGCACCTGGAAGAGATCATCAGCAGCCTCACCGATTCGTTATATCGCTATCCCGTTGAGGTAAGCATCTGGCAGGCGCTGGGTGACGCTTACATGCGGGCGAACCGTTTGAAGGAAGCGCTCGATGCCTACAACAAGGCGGAAGAGCTAATTCGATAATAAACAAACCTGACAGGTCTTCATGACCTGTCAGGTTTTATAACAAAACTTTTGGAGGATTTCTGTGGAAAGAACGTTGGTACTTGTAAAACCAGATGGGGTTCAGCGCGGATTGATCGGTGAAGCGATCTCCCGTTTCGAACGCCGTGGACTTCGGCTCGTGGCTGCGAAATTTATTCATGTCAGCCAGTCTTTGGCAGAGGCGCACTACGCAGAGCACAAAGGCAAACCGTTTTACGAAGGCTTGATCTCGTATATTACGTCCGCCCCGGTGATGGCGATGGTGTGGGAAGGTCCGAATGCGGTGGCGGCTGTCCGCCAGACCGTCGGCTCGACGAAACCCGTGGAAGCCGCGCCGGGAACGATCCGCCACGATTTCGCCCTTGAAGTCGGGCGCAATCTCATCCATGCCTCCGATAAACCCGAGACCGGCGAACGCGAGACGGCTTTATGGTTCAAGAAGGAAGAACTCGTGGATTGGCGACGCGCTGTTGACGCGTGGGTGTTCGAGAAATAAAGCATAGAACCATATTTTGAACGGACTGTCCCGCGGGCGTAAAACTTGCGGGATTTTTTTATGCTTTGACTGGCTTGATAAAAGCACTAAAGGTGGTTGTATAATGAAATTGTGACGGGGGTGCATTATCAACATTGCTGTAAGAGAGGCTACCATGAAACGATCACGACGGCTCATCTCTTTAATGGTGCTCTTATTCACAGTTCTAGCTTGCACACTTCCCGGCATTTCCGCGGAAAACCCTGCCATGGAAGAGACGCGGGTGGCATTGGGCGTTCAACAAACCAGTATTGCAATTCAACGGGCGACGCTCGATGCAGCTGGTACGGCGTCCAATCTTCCAACGGAAATCCCAACATACACTCCATATCCCACATACACAGCCGCGCCTGCTGGCGTAACGGCTGAAGCGCCCGCTGCCGTTGATATGGATAACCAGATCAACGCCTCCAATATCCTGATCTACGAAGACTTGATGGGATATCCGGCTTTGATGCCGATGGTCAATAATACGGTCAATTCAATGGGCTTTTCAGGTGGAAAGATCGTGAATGCCGGTGACGCCCTGGGGACATTCAAACAGCATGCCAATTCCGCCACGCGCTGGGACTTGATGATTGTGGCAACAGAAGTCCGCTCCGAATTCAGCGGCGAAATGTTCGAGATGATGTATGACCATATCGATAACGGGGGAGCGGTCATCATCGAAGCCTGGCATTTGGATAAGATCGCCAACGGCAAAATATCCCCGATCTTAAGCCGCTGCGGGGTGCGCTTCCAGCGCGATTGGATCCGTAACTTTCAATATGATCCCTTTGATTATTCGATCTACTGGCTGGATCAATCGCATCCATTATTGTCCACACCGAACACGGTGCAGGCACCATCCTATCCGTACCCGGAGTGGTTCACAGATGCGGGTGATCTGATCGAACTCGGGTCCGGTGGTGATGCGGTTTTGGTTGGTGGTCTGCAGCCCAGCCGCAGGTCAGACTATGGCGTTTTGGCAGTCTGCATGGGCGGGCGGATGGTGATCCAGACATTTTCTTCGCATGATTACGAATGGGAAATCGTCCAGCCGTTGTGGGTAAATTACATCACCTATACCCTGACGAATCATTACGAATACAACGAGTGAGCCTTTCACGGTTCAGTGAATAAATATCATCCCGCAGGTTTTCGTGCCTGCGGGATGATATTTATTGGGAATTATCCTGGTTTGAATTCCTGGATCAGCCACATGTTCTTTTCGGGGTTGTACATGAGGCGGATGAACCCCGTGTCGCCAAACCCAAAGACAATCCCTTGCTCGTTCGTAAAAGGCTGCGCGCCGACAACGGCTCGTAACGCGGCGTTGAGGATTCCTCCGTGAGCCACCACCAGATAGTCTCCCGGTCCGCGCCGCACCACGTTTTCGATGGCTTGACTGCCGCGTCGATGGGCTTCCCAATCGCTTTCACCCGTCCCGTGGAAGGGTTGGTAGGGGTTGCGAAATACCGGTCTGGGAAAGCGTTCTTCGGCAACGGCGAATGGAAGCCCCGCCAGTGGTCCGTTGTTGAATTCCATCCAGTCCGGGTCGGTTTCGACCGGTATGCTCATCGCCTGACCGATCACTTCGGCGGTTTCATGCGCCCTGATCAGCGTGCTGGAAATGATTCTGTCAAAGCGGATCTTCCGTTCGATGAACTCCCGGGCGCGTGCCTGGGCTTGGTTCCGTCCCGTTTCTGTGAGCGGGGAATCGTAGCGACCTTCATGGACTCCTTCATCGTCCGCGCGGGAGCGGCCATGCCGAAGCAGGGTGATGTGTATCTTGTTATCCATCGTGAATTTCCCTGTCTCCTCGTGGAGCGTTTAGAAATTTGTGTGGCTATTGCAGTCTCAACAGCACCTTGCCGTCTTCCCACAATTCTTCGATCTGATAAAAATCGCGCTGGTCGGGGGAAAAGAGGTGGACGACGATATCGCCGTAATCCACGACGACCCAGCCGTCGCGGGAATTCCCCTGTTTTTTCGCCTTCTTCTTGAACATTTTGCGGATATCATCGATGGCGGAATTGGCGAGCGCATCTAACATACGGTCGCTTGTACCGGTGCAGATGACGAAATAGTCGGTAAACGAGGCAATGCCTTTAAGGTCGAGCAGGACAATATCTTCCCCTTTTTTATCTTCGAGCGAGTTGACGATCTGACGGGCAATATCAAGCGTATTCAGGGTTCACCTCATTAATGATCTATTTCAGCGTACGTTATTTTTTAATGGTGCCGAAAATAATTTTGTATAAACCGAACCATCACTGTGCAGGTCGCTTTTGTAAAGATGGACCGCGTCGATCCGGGCGGCACCGATACTTCCAAGTTGGAAGCTGTCCAGCGTGAAGCGGATTCTTTGGAGGTCCGCCGAAGTGATATCCGAGCGGACGCGCCCCAGGGTCAGGTGAGGGGAGAAGGAGCGTTCCTCTTTTTCGTAGCCGAGCCTGGCAGCGCCAGCTTCGATGTTCCTTTGCAGGGCGGCGAGTTCAGCCGGGGCGTGGATGCCGACCCAGATGACCTTTGGTCGTTTCGAGTTCGGGAAGGAGCCGGTTCCACCGATCTTCAGGTCGAATGGAGAAAGAGATTCGGTTGCCTGGTTGAGCATCTGTTTCAGAAACTCCACGTGCGAGGATGAAATGCTCCCGATGAATTTCAGCGTCAAATGCATGTTGGCAGCAGACACCCAGCGGACGAGTCCATTGCCCATGCCCTGGCGCAGGCGGGTGGTTTGGTTTTCGATTGAATCTTGGATTGGTTTGGGAAGGTCAATGGCGATAAAGGCGCGTATCTGGTTCATGCAGAGGGATGTTCGCTCAATACTTTTTCCACAGCCTGTTTCAGATCCTGAAAGCCGACGGGTTTTGTGAGATACAGGGAAGCGCCCGCTTCGAGACCGGTTTTGATATCGCCGGGCATGCTTTTGGCGGAGACGACGATGACAGGGATGCCCGCGAGATCAGGTTCGCGGCGCATGTAACGCAGAACTTCCAATCCCGAGATATCGGGCATCATGATATCCAACAAGATCACATCCGGTTTTTCCTGGGATATGATCGGTATGGCTGGCGCGCTCGAAAACATTTTGATGACTCGAAACCCATTGACCCGCATCATTTCCGCAAAGAGTTCAGCGGCGTCCGGTTCATCTTCGATGATCATGACTGTTTTTTGGGTGGCTGCCATACGGTTTCCTTTCGGCTAAAAATAGCATAAAGCAGGTGAAATGACAAGGGGCAGTGTTGGCTTGCGAATCGTAAGAAATCCAATATTATTCCTGTCTAATCACCAGGATTTATTTGGAGGAATAATGACCAATTTAAACATATTTCGCGCAGAGAAAGACGATTTCTTCGGCAGCCATCCACAAAGCCCGCTGACGAGGGAGCAAAGAAAAGATTTCAAAGGCTTGAATTATTTCCCGGAAAATGAAGCCCTTCGGCTCGAAGTAAGGGTGGAGGAATTTCCCGAGAAAGTGAAATTCGAGATGCAGACGTCCACAGGTGACGTTCAAGTGTATGAAAAATTTAGCAAATTCAAGTTTCTTGTCGACGGTCAGGAGGTGGAATTGACCATCTACCAGAGCGCACACGGCTTTTTTCTGCCGTTCGTCGATTCACTGGCAGGCAAGGAAACGTATCCCGCGGGGCGTTATCTTGAACCCGAACCCCTGCCGGGTGGGCGATTCTTTATAGACTTCAACCATGCCTACAATCCCTACTGCGCCTACAATGAAATGTGGTCGTGTCCGATCACACCGGCGGAGAATCGCTTGAAAGTGGCGATCCGCGCAGGGGAAAAGCTGTATCACGAATAAAAAATGACGGGCTCAGCGCCCGTCATTTTCTGCTTTTGTATGCTCCACAACAGTGAGAAGCGCTTCGTACTCCTCGCAACATTCACTGCAAATATCCAGGTGTTCATGAATCAGCGGGGAGATCTTATCTGCGTCCACGCCTTGTAGCTCCGTTTCAACGAATTCATCCAGACGGGCGTAGATGTCTGTGCAGGATAAATCGTCCCTGCGCGCCTGTTCGAGGATGCTCAGGAACTTGATCACCACTTCATCGGTGAGTTCCGGCTGGGGGCTGATCTGATTTCGAATGCGATGAAAAAGATTTTTGAGGTTCATGCTATGGTTGTGACGATTAACCTGAGATTAATCTTACTTTGGCTCAAAGGCGTTTAAGACATCCTGCGGCGAAAGGTCTTCCGTGGCGAGGCGTTTCTTCAACCGCAGACGCGCATCATGCAGAAGTTTATAGAGCGCGTTGCGATTGGTCTTCATGCGTTTTGCAGCCTCTTCCATCGGAATGTCCTGTAAACCGAGCATGACGAGTGCCTGGCGCTGTTTTGGAGTTAGTTCTTCCTCCAGGATCCTGCGGACACGATCGAGCATGTCCTTGCGCTCCGCCGAGGTCTCTGGAGATGCCTGCGGGTCGGCGAGCAGACCGGGAGGCGGAGGCGCATCCTCGTTTTCGGTCAATTCATCGAGGGAAGCATCCCGCCAGCGTTTGCGGCGAAGCTCGGTCAGTGCGATGCGGATGGCGATCTTATGCACCCAGGTGGTGAAGAGACTCCGCCCTTCGAACGTTTCAAGCTGGTCCAGCACGCGTAAAAGAGTCTCCTGGGTCACTTCCTCCACAAGCGGTTGGAAAAGCGGATCATCCGAGGAGAGCCAGCGCGAGAGGGCATAGGGCAATCCTTTTTGGATCACCTCGCGCAGGTCGCTTAGTGCTTCATCATGGTGCGGATCCTGCTCGCGCAGATCTGCCAGCCAGTTTTCATTGGTGCGAGTTGTCATAACGGACAAATTATAAGGGATAACTGCCCCGCAGGGCGGCTACCAGGGAACTTTGATACCTTTTGATAGGTGTGAGCCTGTGTTAGGGAAACAAAAAACGCCTCGAATGAGGCGATCTTTTGTGGGCGCACAGGGACTCGAACCCCGGACCTCTACTGTGTGATAGTAGCGCTCTAACCAACTGAGCTATGCGCCCATCGAAGCGACCGGGATTATAGCCGAACCCTTTCGCTTTGACAAGGATTATGGCGGCGGGAGGAAATCCCAGGGATTAACTTTCATTCCAGCCATGATCTCGAAGTGCAAATGCGAGCCAGATGAACGCCCGGTCGAACCGACCGCGCCGATAACTTCTCCCTGACCAACACTCTGTCCACAGCCAACATTCAACGCGCTCAAGTGGGCGTACAACGATTGGAAGCCGTTGCCGTGATCCACCATGATCATATTGCCGTAGCCGTAATCGTTCCATCCGGCGTAGACGATGACACCGGCATCCGATGCGTACACTGCTTCACCAGTATTGCCCGCGAGATCAATGCCGAGATGGTTCGTCTTCGTGGAATAATCGAAACCGGAAAGATAATGCTTGTTGGTGGGGTAGATGAAATATCCGTAGCCCACAGCGCCGCCGCTGACCGGGTCACAGGCGCCCGCTCCCAGCACGCGCGCAGAGGCGGGGTTTTCACGCGTCACACCCAGGGGAGCACTCCAACTCACGAATTCGCGTTTGCCGCCGGGGATGATAAGCCAGGTCCCCGTCTTGATATTTGCATTGCTGTAATCGCCGACGGTGGTTGGGTCAATGTTGTTGCCTGGATACTCGATGATATCGGCGGCGTTCACGCCATAGAACTCAGCCCACTCCCCGAACGGGATGCCGCCAAGCCATTCCCAATACACGCCGTCAGTAGGCAGAATATTCAACTCCTGCCCCGGCTGGAGGGAATGGGGATCGTCCAGCAGGATGTTGTAATTGCCCCAGAGGATGGTCTGCGGTTCGAGCCCGAACTTTTCAGCGATGCCGAATACGGTATCGCCATCCTGCACGGTGTAGGTCGTGATCTCCTGCCGGGGGCGGCTGGGGACATTCGTGTGGATCTGCGCCGAGCGCGAAATGCCTTCGACAAGGGAAATATCCGCCGCTTCGGGAACGGATTCGAGATCCACTGCTTCGGTCACAACCGGACTTTGAGTCTGGCCCTGTTCCCCAGCCTGATCCTGCATCTGACGGGAAACCGATTGCACCAGCGCGATCACGACCGCAATGGCAATGAGCGATAAGAGGTTGGTGCCTAACTTTAAGAGTGGTTCACCCAGTCCCATTTTGACCAGGTTATTGATCCATTCCCCCAAGAAAAATCCGCGCGGAGTTTCCGGTGTATTTGAACCCCGCCCGTTTTTTTCCGACTCAGGCGGGGTGGGAACGTCTTCTTTGAAATTGTTTTGCATATCATCATCATAACATGGGCGAAAAAACAGCGTCAAGCGGGCTTTTTCGAAAATTAGCCCATCAAGCCGCAGTTGCGCTCCTGCGCATGAAGAACAGGCGGACAAGTACAACACCCACCAGACACGTCGCACCGCCCAACACGATGGCAGTCGGTACATTCCAGTTTTGGGCGATCCAGCCGATGAGGATGCTCCCGAACGGGGCGACGCCTTGCAGTGCCCAAAAATACATGCTGAACACCCGTCCGCGCAGTTCGTTCGGCACACGGACCTGGATCATGGTGTTCATGCTGGTCAATTGCGCCACCGTGCCCCAGCCAATAATAATTATCAGGATCAGCGCCGTATTGACGTTCGCCGTCAACCCCAGCAAGATGATCGGGATGATGAACAATGCCTGTCCCCACAACAGGGTTTTGTCCTTGTTTGCCGTTCCGAGGTACGCCATCATCAGCGCGGCTGTCACCGCGCCCGCGCCTTGTGCCGTATAAAGATGACTCGTGCGCAATGCGATCAAAGCTTCTGTCGCGAGTTTGGGTTGGAGAATATCGCGGGCGATGGCGGGCAGTTGTTGGGTGAGCGGAATCCCAAAGAATCCCAACAGCGAGGACATCAGAATGGCAGACATCACAACCGTGTTCGAGCGGATGTAGGCAAGTCCTTCTTTGAAATCGTTCCGCATTCCCAGTGATGAATTATTTTCTGTGTTGGTTCTATATCGCGTCTGCGCGAAGAAGAGACTCACGATCACAAACAGATAGCTGATCCCGTTCGCAAGGAAGACACTCCCTTCGTTCCCGAATGCCGCGATCAGCCCAGCCGCCGCCAGCGGACCAAGGATCCTGCCCAGGTTGAAGGCTGTGGTTTGCAGTGCGATCGCGCTGGGAAGCGCCTCTTTGCCGGAGAGTTCGATCAACATTGCCTGGCGTGCGGTCACCTCCACGGCGACGGCGGAGCCGTAGATGAATGCCAGCACGACGATATGCCAGACCTGAAGTTGATGGGTGAAGGTCAGGAACGCCAACCCGAACGCCTGCACCGACATGACCGACTGCATGATGATGACCACTTTGCGTTTGTCCCAACGTTCGACCAGCACACCTGCGGGCAGAGCAAATAAAAGGGTCGGGAGAGTCGTCGAGAAACCGATCAGACCCAGGTCCAGCGGACGACCCGAGATGCGATAGGCGAGATAGGGCAGAGCCGTTGCCTGCATCCACGTGCCGATGACGGAGACGAATTGACCGATGATGAAAAGGACATAGTCTCGCGACCCCAGCGCAGGGAAGCTGCTCACGAACCAGGTTTTGATTTTTTGCATGAAGTTTGAGTTAAGTACGGCGAAATTTATTTCGCCGTACTGATCTTTCTTTGTGACTTTGAGCTTTTTAGTTGGCAGGTTGAAAACCTGCCCTACACACAAGCATTGACATTAATTCACAGGTACGACGCACTCAGGCTGGTCATTGCCGGGTTTGTTCACCAGAGTCGAAACCGGGTACGCGGACATGTTGTCGGCGGGGTAGGGCTTGATGAGATGCAGCAGTTTATCGGGAGTCTGAGGCGCGAGGTCCAGCCACAGGTCATAATCTTTTGGATGCAGGATGACGGGCATCCGGTTGTGAAGGGCAGACATCAAGTCGTTCGGCTCAGTGGTAATGATCGTGCAAGTCCGCACTGCGTCGCCATCGGGTGACTGCCACTCATCCCATAGACCGGCGAAGGCAAAAGGTTTGTGGTCTTTCATGTGGATGAAATACGGTGTCTTTGTTTTTGCGCCGCTTTGCGCCTTCCATTCGTAAAAACCGTCTGCCGGGATGAGACAACGCTTGTATTTGAAGCCGCCGCGAAATGACGGTTTCTCAGCGATGGTTTCACCGCGCGCGTTGATGAGCTTGTTGCCGATCGTCGGGTCTTTGGACCACGAAGGGATCAGCCCCCATAGGAAAAAATCGGCGCGGTTCTTTGCATCGTTGGGGATGGCAAGGACCGGTTGAGTCGGTGAGATGTTGAATCGCGGCGAGAATTGGGTTGGAAAAATGTAGGCGTCGAAGGTATCTTTCAGATCAGCGGGGTCAACAGTAAGGGTAAATCTTCCGCACATGGTTGTTTCTCCTATTCTTCATGTCTGACTGATTTCAATTCATTTGGTTCCCGGCTGGGGCACGGTGAAGTAGAACGTGGCACCTTTCCCGGGTTGTGACTCGACCCAGACCTTGCCGCCGTGAACTTCGATGATGCGTTTGACCAGCGTCAATCCCACACCCGAACCCTGGGTGGATGTGTCCAATTTGTTGAACAAACCGAAGATCCGGTCGCAGTATTTTGATTCGATGCCGATGCCGTTGTCCTGTACGAAGTAGGTCGGTGCGTTGCGGTTGTCCTTCACAGTTCCAATGCGGATCTGCGGCGCAGGCTGGCTGCCCATGAATTTTACGGCATTGTCGATCAGGTTCTGCATCACTTCGATGAGGCGCGTGCGGTCTCCGAACATCTTATATCCTTCATCTACGAATTCGATGCTGACCCCCCGATCTTTGATCTGCCCGTCCACCATCCCCAGCGCCTCACGGACAACGTCACCGAAGCTGATTTCGTCCGGTTCATTCATGATCCTGCCGACACGGGAGAGTTCCAGCAGGTCTCTGAGCAGTATCTGCATCTTATCCACGGCTTGACGGATGCGGGTGAGGTCTTTGTTGAAGCTGTTGAAATCTCCCGAGTGCGCATCCTTATCAAGATAGCTTAGGAATCCGGTGATCGTGACCAGCGGCGATTTGAGGTCGTGTGATACGGTATAGGTGAACCGTTCCAACTCCGCGTTCTTGGCTTCCAGTTCAAGGATCAATTCTTCGCGCTCGATCTCTGCTTTTTTGCGCTCGGTGATCTCGCGTGCGATGCCGGTCGTGCCGATCACCATTCCCTGCGCATTGCGGATGGGCGTCTTGATGGTCTCCACCCAGTATTCCCTGCCGTTCTTATCCGCCTGTAGTTCCTCCACCTGCTGCCGCTGACCCGATTCGATGACTTCAAGATCGTCCTTGCGGTATCGCTCCGCGTACTCTTTTTGCCAGACCTCATCGTCGGTCTTACCGATGACATCCTCCGCTGTGCAACCGCAGGTTTTCAGGAACTGCTCGTTGACGGCGATGTAGCGGCTGTTCAGGTCTTTCAACCACGCCATGTCTGGGATATTGTCGAGGATGGCAGATTGTTGCAGATAGGTCTCCTTCAAGCGTTCCTCGGTCTGTTTTTGAACGGTCACGTCCTGTACTGCGCCCACTATCCCGATAAGGCGGTTTTCCTTCAAGCTCCAAATGGGATGGGCGAAGATCCGTTCCCAGCGGAGTTCGCCGGACTTCGTAAACGTGCGGATCTCTGAATTGATAACTTCCTGATTGTGATAAAGCCGCTCCATGTCTTGTTCGTCTTTTTCGCGGTCATCCGGGTGGACGTGCCCCATCCAACCGCCTGAGGCGATATATTCTTCGAGCGTGTACCCTGTCATTTTCTGGAATGCGCCGCCCACCCACACCAATTTCGAATCACCGTCCTTGCCGATCTGGGTTTCGAAGGTGTAATCGGAACTAACATTCGATATCGTGCGGTAACGGTCTTCGCTAAGTCGGGCGCGTTCGAGGGCGCGCTGTACTGTCCGCGCCGATAGGTATTGCAAACTGACGGTGATCGGGAAGATCATCAGGCTGACGAACCATGTCTCAAGCGGCGGGCGCACCGACGTTGTGAGCGTGCCGTTGCTTTCGGAGATGACCATCACCATCCCTGAGATGAGCGAAATAACGGATACCCCAAAGGCTTCCCTGCCGCCAAGCAGTGCGCCAGTGATCACGATCACCAACGGGTAGCCAAGTAAATACATTTCCCCTTGAACGCCATCACCGGTGAACGCTGAGATCGTTACGAACAACCAGAATGCGATGACTTGAAGGTAGCATGCGATGCGCAGGTGCCTGCGATGCAGGAGGACAAGCAGTAAGATATTGATCGTTTCGCCCACGAGCGCTTGTGTCACCGCACGCGCGGCGCCAGCAGGTGACCAAAGGACGTAAAACAAGGCATATGGGATCGGCATGATGATCAACCCCCACAGGATGACATTCAACATGTATGCCTGATGGTTGTCTTCATCGTTTTCGAATTGCGGCAGCGAGAATATCTTTTTCAATGCTTTGCCCATTCCTTTACTTTCTCAACCTCCTGGCATCTCCATCCCGTTGTGTCATGCCAATGCCGTCCAGGTGTTCCAAAAGTGCCTGCACATATTTGCGGGTCGTGCCGAGCAGGTCGCGCACTTCGGCAAGTGTGATCTGTCCGTTTTTCTCCAAAACCGTTTTGATCTTATGCACCATCCCGTCGTAATCCTGTTTGCGGAAGATGACCTCCGGCGAGACGGTAATGAGTTCTCCCAACTCGATCAGGGCATTGACGACTTCCTCACCCGCCTCTGCCTGACATTCTTTGACGCTGGGCGTGGCATATGGGTTCGCCTCAAACCGCCGCCTCAAGGTCTGGACTTTGACCTGATCCTGCCCATTGAAGCGGATCTCATGCCCCGGCTTGGATACTGCTCCGCGCTGGTCAAGTAACAATTGATGGGTGACGAGGAACGAGAGCATGATGTTAAAGAACTTGGGGGCGAGCTTTAGCTTACTTTTCAATTCTTCACGTGAAATACCGCGCCGCAGTGGATATTGTGCATGATACGCTTCAACAAGTTGAATGACCTTAGCCTGTAACGTGTTCCAATGGGGAAGGGCAGCCGCAAGCAGGTCGCTCTTTGCGCCCGGAGCATCCCCCTCCAGCAGCACAAGTTGACCGTTTGCCAGCAGTTCCCGCACCGCGGATTCCGCCGCCTCGTTTTCCAGCCGCGATTTACTCACCATTTCTTTGATGGATGCGAATTGGAGTGCCATCGCCGCCTCGAAGAGTACATCCGCGGGTGTACCTTGCGCCAGCGACTCAAGCGATTTCAACACTTCAGCATCGAAGCGTTTATGCCTGCCCTTTGGCTGATGGTCCACCACAGCACCGCCGCCCAGTGTTTCACCGGGCGAGGGGCGGCGCAGGATGTAACGGTCCCCGCGCACTGCCACGAGCGGATCGCGCAGTTCCAATTGGATCCAGCTTTCCTGACCGGCGCCCAATTCTTCTGTGCCCAGCAGGCGCAGGGTGGCGATGGTCTCGCTCGCGCCGGTGAAGAGTTTTACTTCGTCGCCATGCTGCAACGGCTGACTGATATCGCTAAGCGCGCGGAAGCGTGCGTCGATGCGGCGTGCGGCTTGATATTGACCCGGATGAGCCAGCACATCGCCGCGCTTGATCGACTCCATTTCCACGCCAGAGATATTGACCGCCGTCCTCGAACCGGGGATGGCATGTTCTTCTTTCTTTTTGTGCGTCTGCAAACCGCGAATGCGCCCCTTCAACCCCGCAGGCAGGATCTCCACCTCATCGCCGACGGCGATGTGTCCGTCGCTCAATGTGCCGGTAACCACGGTCCCGAATCCGCTTATGGTGAAGACCCGGTCAATGGGCAGGCGCGGACGGTTCAAGTCGGGGCGCGCTGGTTTATTTTCAAGCAGCAATTGGAGAGTGGAGATTAATTCCTTGATGCCTTCGTTCGCCCTGGCGGAAACGCGCAGGATATGAGCGTCCTTTAGCACGGTCCCGCTCACAGCGGCGCGGACATCTGTCTCAACCAGATCAAGCCATCCCGAGTCAGGGGCGAGGTCTGTTTTTGTCAAAACGATGAGTCCGGCGGGAATCTGTAATAAATCCAATATCGCCAGGTGCTCTTTTGTCTGCGGCATGACACCTTCGTCGGCGGCGATGACGAGCAATGCGGCGTCGATGCCCCCGATGCCGGAGAGCATGTTCTCGATGAAATCCCGGTGACCGGGTACATCCACGATGCCAACCTCTTCGTTATTTGGCAGGGTCAACCAGCCAAAGCCGAGTTCGATGGTCATTTCGCGGGCTTTCTCTTCCTTGAGGCGGTCGGGATGCGTGCCCGTAAGCGCTTCGATGAGTGTGGACTTGCCGTGATCTACGTGACCTGCTGTGCCGATGACTCTCATGGGTTTAATTTAACCACACTTTGAAAATAAAAAAGCGGAGATCTCATGAACTCCGCTTTTTACTGATTTCTGATCACTAATTACTGGCACAGACTACTTCTTCGCTGTTGTCGTCTTCTTCCCATGCCCCATAATGCGTTGGTACGAAGACATCCATTCATGGACCACGTTCATCAGGTCTTGCAATTGCTTCTCCGTTGTGTCGGTGGTCTGGTGCATCTGATCCTGCAAGATCTGGGAGATGTCGTTCAACACGGAGATGCGTTCCTCGTACTTCTTCACTTCCTTGCGAATATCGCGGAAGGATTCCTCGGAAGACAGCGAATATCCCGTCCAACGTTTCTGATCGTCGGCTTTGAAGCTGATCCATTCCTGCCGCAGACGGTCTTCGGCGAGACGCTGCATTTCGGTGACTTCGTTGATGCGGCGTTCGAGTCTTGTGTTGAGTTCCACATAGGTGTCCTGCGCTTTTTTCGCGCCGCGCAGGGCTTCATCGAGTTTTTGGATCTGCGTATCGAGATTCTCAGCTTCCGATTGGAAGGAGTTGAATTTTTCCTGCCAATCCTTCCATGACCGGTCACGGTCCAATTGTGCAATGGTCTGTTGATCGAGGAAGGCGGTTTGCGCCTGTTTGCGTTCCAGTTCGGATGCGATCAATTCAGTGAATCGGTTTTCGACATTGCGGATCTTATCGGCGGTGATTGATGAACTTTCACGGTTCTCGTCCACGCGTTTGCGGATGGAGGTCAATTCGCCCTGGATATCGGCGATGCGTTTCAGATCGTTCTTGCGGGATTCTTCAGATACCTTCAATGCGTGCTGGACATCGGCGTTGGAGCGCTTGCCATCCTCCACCACCATCTTGAGGTCGGTGAAGTTGTTCAATATGCGCTGGATCTCGTCGCCTCGTTCCTTCAATTGCTTCTTGATCTCGACCAGGCTGGTGGTCGTTTTGATCTGCGTGATGGCTTTGTTGACCTCTGCCAGTTCGGATTGGAATCCCTTTGCGGCTTCCTTATCACTGCGCAGGCGGTTTTTCTCGTTGTCCTCGATCAATTTGACGAGGTCGGTGCGCTGACGGGTAATCAGGGTTTCGAACTGGTCCACGCGTTTTGTGGCGGGGGAGATCTCTGTCAACTGTTTGCTGAGCGTCTTGATCTGTTTGGAAACAGCGTTGACCGTTGTTTCGAAACTGGTCAAACGCTCGTTCAACGCAGACAGGCTGGCTTTTGTCTCGCGTTGTTGTTTATCGAGAAATTCAAGGCGTTTGACGATCTGTTCAAATTCCATAAAGATTGTTCTCCAAAGAGTGACGGGGATTGCTGATTTAAATTATAGCACGCCCCCTCGAACGCGCTTTTATTGGACAAGATGTTCGAACAAGGTCGGCAGGCTGGAAAGGAACGGTTGCATTGCCTGTGGGACCATGCCCAGGATGAAAAGCCCGATCACGCCAATTCCAAGCAAGATGGTTTGCATCCAGGTTTCGTTCAACTGCCATTTGACATCCTCACCGGACATGACGAAAACAGCCAGTGTGCGGATAGCGGCAACGAGCAAGCCCAGCATTCCCAAAACAACCCAGAATGAGAGGGTCAGCGATTGCCCTGCCAGTTGTCCCCACAGCGCGAACCGGGAGGGGAATCCCGCCAGCAGGGGGAAACCGGTCATGGAAAGATGTGCGAGGATGAGCGCGGCAGTTGCAACGGGATAACTGCGCGCCGCTCCTTGAATGTCGCTAAAGCGCAGGGAATATGCATTCCGTTTGAGGATCGAAAGCGCCAGCGCCCAGACCGCCAGTTCCAATCCGCGTGGGATGAGGGTGAGGAAGGCGATGTTCACGATCTGTGTGTTGTGCATCCCCATAACGAGCACCAGCAGACCGGTCTCTGCGATGGCGGTATAACCGAGGATGCGCCCAAGGTGTCGCTGTAGAGCGGCGAAGATGCCGGCACTCGCGACCATGAATACTCCGGCGAATTGAATGGCGCTCGATAATTGCGGCGTCGTGCGCAGCCAGGCATAGCGGTCGAGGAAGCCAAAGAAGAAAATGACTGTGAAGGTTGGCAGTGCCCAAAGCAGGAATCCCACAGCATACGGCGAGGACTCTTCCATCAACATTGGGATCCAATTGTAGAGCGGGAAGACGGCGAACAGGAAAGCGAAGCCCATCCCAAGCATGACGCCCGCCTGCACGGTGGTTCCAACGTCACCGGGGCTGGCTTCGACACCCGCCAGCATCCAGCCTGAAAAGAGGATGAAGGGCATTGCCAGGGTTTGGTAAATCAGGAAGCGGACGACACCGCGTCCCGGTTTTTGATAAGGCGGCGCGACCAACGGAATGACCAGCATCGCCGCCATTTCGATGAGGAGCGCGGCATACAGAAACGGTTCCACCGCGATGGAAGCGGTCAATAATGCCACGATCATCATCCCCAAAGCGACGAATTGATTTGCAGTCTTGGAGGCTTCGGTCCCGAAGAACCACATAGCAGCCAATCCATAGATGAGAGCGAGCAGGGGACCATCTGCTGCGTTGAGCTCGAAACTGCGACCAAAGAATTGCACCGCAGGGGATATTTTTATTGAGATCGTTCCAAGCAGGAGCGCTGTATCAATGGGAAGGAACAGGGCAACCAGCGCAAGGACGGCTGAAGTGAACCCGCCCATCCACGCAGAAATATTGCCGCGTAAGAAGAAGAGGATGAAAACACCGATCACAAAGGGAGTGACGATCCAAACGATGGGGGCGCTCATACAGCATCCTCGTTTTCGGGCGGAACGGAACCGGCGACCAGCAGGTATGCACCGACGATTCCCAACCCAAGGTTGACCGTTGCCAATAAGCCGGTCACGAGGATGGCACTCTCCACCGCCGCGTACAGGATCTCAAAGCCCGCGAGCGCGGTCAACAAACCGAGCGTGATCCGCAGGATATCCGAGGTGACGCCAAGATGCGTGACGCCCGCACCGATCAAGATCATCCCGCCTGCGATGACCGGCAAACCCAGCCCGGGAATCGAGCCTTCGATCAGCGGAGTGGTGCCAAAGGCAACCAACCCGATGATGCCCATCAGGGCGATCTGGAACCATCTTCCACGCGGGAAGGATTCGCCTTCTTCAGGTTCCAACTGCGTCAGGTTGAGCCTCGTCATGCCGAGGATGGCGATCACCATCCAACCGACAATGAGTTTGACCGTGCTCATCGCGAACGGCAGGTGACGGGTGATCAGCCAGAACACGCCGAGGTACTGTATGGCAAGTGCGCCGAGGCTGAAGCGCCAGTCGCGGCTGATAAGGACGATGGTGGCAGCGATAAGGATAAGACCCACTGCGATCCAGGAAATGATTTCGATGGTCATGCTAGGAAATGCCCTGTGCAAGCAGAATGATAAAGAGGATCAGGAACAATAACGTCCACATGATCCCGCCCTCGCCTTCGAGCGTGAGTGTGATCGTCTGGCTGATGCGGGCTAGAAAGCGGTAAAGTGCCCACAATCCCTGATAGGCACCGTTCAAACGCGACTCGGCGGTGGTGACCCAATGAGCGCGGACCGGGTTGAAGATGCGAAAACGCCTGGCAGACCAGACCAGCCCAACGGTCAGGGCTGATGCGATCAGGGCTTGCAGCCACGCTCCGATCTGGAGAGCCCCGTCCCAGCCGATGAATCCCAGCAAGAACTGAAATACGATCAGCACGATGATGCCCGCCGGGTACACGGCGCGAGTCCAGTATGGTTGTGCGTCGAGCGAATCGCGCCCGGAGGGACGCAGGGCATGACGGACGAATCCGGCAACGATCAAACCTTGTGCGATGATGGCGAACGGGGTGAACAACCCGGGCTGTCCGAGCCATGCGCTGGCAGTCAGCGAGAACGGCAGAGCGGATAGACTCCAGGCCCCTGCCAGCATGATGCGATTAAGCCAGATGCTTTGAACAGAAGCAAGGAAGAGCATTCCGCCCACGAGGACCAATGCGCTGCCCCAAGCGGCGGCTCCAATCGGATTCCCATTGAGCGCGGAAAGAATGGACAGCGAAGCCATGCCGATCACCCAATATGGACGCCCGTTCAATTCGTCCGGGGCGCGCAGCCACATCCAGCCGCCGTAGATCGCGGCGACCAAAGCGAACAGGATCAAAAATGGGGTCAGGTTCGAATCCAAACTCCCGGCAGGGATGCGACCGAGCAATATCAGGCTGGATGCCGCCGACACCAACCGCAGTGACGTTCCGATTCCGCGCCTCAACGACGACTCGGCGGAGTACGGCAAGTGAAGCGGATACACGCCCAAACGGAGTCCGGCTGCGATCACAAGGAAGATACCCGTGCCCGCCGGAATGGACTGAAACTCGAATGTATTTCCACCGGCGCTGCTGAGGATGCTGACCCAGATCAAGATCCCGATGCCCAGTGCGCGTGTTGAAAAGGAGATCACGACCTTTTCGTTTTGCGACACTCCATTCACGGAGCTTAATTGAATGATCAATTCCGTCAGGTCTAAAAGCGCCCACACCAGCAAGATCGTCAGCGGATTGTTCGCAGTGACCGCCAGAATGCCGATGCCGCCGAAGGTGAGGGTTGCCGCCCATGAAAGTGTGTTCACGAACACAGGCTGGGTAACGGCGGTCAGCAGGATCGAAAGCGTGAGCGCAGAAATCCCAATCGCGAGCGGCCATGAAATACTGTCTGCGTTGAAGTGGATGGGCGTATCGAACAATTCGACCGGCTGCCATGCCGGCATGCTAAGCTCGAACGGCATTTGCGCGATCCAGGTGAACACGCTCAACAAGGAAAGGGTCGCGCCGCCCGCCGCAATCAGCCACGCATACCGCGCGTTTGGCTGGACGGCTCGCAAGATTGCCAGGACCAATGCGGTGACAAAGAGTAATAAACAGGATATCAGGATCAACATGGAAGCGCTAAATTGTATCAGTTTTATTGCCGTCGCGACTTTCCTGAGAATCGCCTTTCTGGCTTTGGTAAAATCATTTACATGATGTTTGGAAAACTAAATCCCTCCCGAACACGATTTTCACTTTGGATATTGATATTGCTTTTCGCGGTCTCATGCGCAACTCCTGCTCCCGCCTCTTTAGCGGACCCGACACCTGAATCTGTTTTCTATATCGACGTGCCTACGCCGACGCCTTTTCAAGTTCAAGAGTCGCTGAATCCCTATCTTGATGTTTCCACTCCCCAGTCAGCAGCCCCTACTTTCACACCTTACCCGACCCAATATATTGCCTCGCAGGATATCTCTGTGCCGGTGGATGTCGCCCCATCCGCCGAGAGTGGACTGCTGACCTACAACCCGCTGACCGGTTTACCTGTGGAAGATCCGTCATTTCTGCAATATAGACCGCTTGCCATCAAGATCGGCAACTCTCCGGATTATGTCCGTCCGCAATCCGGTTTGACCCTGGCAGATGTCGTCTATGAATATTACATCGAGTGGGGTGATACGCGTTTTGTGGGCATTTTTTGGAGCAACAGCGATAAAGCGGAACGCGTGGGTCCCAACCGCTCGGGGCGCTACTTCGACGAGCATCTCGTCCGCATGTACCACTCTTTCCTTTTCTTCAAAGGCGCAGACCCGCGTGAGCTGGATCATTTCAACGCACTCGAGATCAGCGAGCGATTCGTGACGGTCGGGTTCGGGAATTGTCCGCCATACTTCATGGGACCATACAAGCGCGATTCCTACAATAATGTATTTTTCAACGCGACGAAATGGCAGGCTTGTGCCGACCGAAAAGGTTACGATAACGGACCCCAAACCATCAGCGGCGGATTCTTCTCGGAGGAAGTGCCTCAATCTCCGCTGGAAGTGAACCGTATCTATAATTTCTATTCGGTATATAACTACAGCTATTGGCAATACGACCCGGACGAAATGGTTTATGTCCGCTATCAGGAATCGAAGGATTTGGTGACCTTTCGCAAAGTGGAAGTGTACGAGCCTCTATTCGATGACTACACTAAACAGCCAGTCACAGCGGAGAATGTCGTTGTCTTGTTCGTGCCGTATATTTTCACCAACCAGAATCAAGCCGAAGATGAAGTGTACAATCCTTCGATGATCGATTTTGGCAATGCCTACGTCTTCCGCGATGGAGTTGCCATCCCCGCGCGTTGGAATCGCACCACCCTCGACCAGCCCATCCTGCTCACGAATTTGGATGGCACCCCCATCTATCTTCGCCCCGGGCAGACGTTTTATCAGATCATGGGTGTCACGACCAACCAGATCCAAAATGGCACCGAATGGCGCTTTGAATTTCAAACGCCGTGATTATTTCTGTCATTGCGAGGAGCGCTCTATGTCTTGGCGACGAAGCAATCTCATGACTTGGTCCGAGATTGCTTCGTCGGGAAGTGCGTCCTCCTCGCAATGATAAGTATTTATGCATTAAAATGAACCCATCCCGGAGTTCTGATGACCTTTGACCCCGTCTTCCTTAGCAGCCTCACCCTCGTCCTAACCGCCTTCGCTGGTGCATTTCTCGTTGCCCTGTGGATCAGCCTCGTGGTATGGACATATCGCGACATCCGCGCGCGCGCGCGTGACCCGTTGGTGCAAATCCTTGCGGCATTGCTTGTGGCAGTCTTGAACTTGCCCGGTGTGCTGGTTTATCTCATCCTGCGCCCGCCGCGGACGTTGGAAGAGGAATATCAGCGCACGCTCGAAGAAGAAGCGCTCCTGCAAGCGTTGGAAGACCTTCCGCTTTGCCCGGGCTGTGAGCGCCGTGTGAAAGAGGAATGGCAGATCTGCCCGAATTGCCACACCAAGTTGAAGAAGACCTGTCACAACTGCTCGAAGTTGATGGAACTCCCGTGGAATATCTGTCCGTATTGTGGCACACCCGCCCCCGGCATGCGCCTCGAAGCCACCAGCCTCGATGATGCTCTTAAGGGCATAAAAGTTACAGATGAGCAGGAATAAAATTTTAGTACGGCGAGATTCATCTCGCCGTTTTTTTCGCGATATAAATATCGTGCTACCCTGAGAAACCAAAATGAAAATCGAATCCATCATACTCCATCATCTTTCCATGCCGCTCGTCTCACCGTTCGAAACCTCCTTCGGGCGCGAGACCGACCGGGAATGTGTCATCGTCGAGATCCGCTCCGAGGGATTGATCGGTTACGGCGAATGCGTCGCGACGCGCGACCCCGGCTACAACTACGAGACCACCGGCACATCCATGCATATCCTCAAGGATTTTGTCGCCCCGCTGATCCTCGGACAAGACCTCAAAGATGCGCTTGATTTTCAAGAACGCGTCTCCGGTATCCGCGGACATCAACTCGCCAAGGCAGGCGCAGAAATGGCGCTCTGGGATCTGATCGGCAAGCGCGAAGGTCGAAGCCTGCGTGAGTTGTTCGGCGGTGTGCGCGATAAAGTGGAAGTGGGCGTTTCCATCGGCATTCAGGAATCTTCGCAAAAGCTGGTCGAAACCGCGACAGATTACGTCAGCAAAGGCTATGCGCGTGTGAAGATCAAGATCAAACCGGGCAGGGATGTGGGCGATGCGCAAGCCATCCGCAATGCCTTTCCGAATTTACGCCTGCAAGTGGATGCCAACTCTGCCTACTCGATGGACGATGCCGACCACCTCAAACCGCTTGATGATCTGCATCTCCTGCTCATCGAACAGCCTTTATTCGAAGATGACATTTGGGACCATCACAAATTCCAGGCGAAATTCAAAACGCCGGTCTGCCTCGACGAAAGCATTGTCTCGCCGCGTCATGCGCGTTATGCTATCGAAATGAACGCCTGTAAGATCATCAACATCAAAGCAGGCAGGCTCGGTGGGTTGAGCCAGGGCGTGATGGTGCATGATCTGTGCCAGAAAAACAAAATGCCCGTCTGGTGCGGTGGCATGTTGGAGACCGGTATCGGGCGCGCCTCGAATCTTGCGCTGGCGTCCATGCCCAACTTCACCCTGCCGGGCGATGTCTCTGCCTCGGATCGTTATTACAAGCGCGACATCACGCACGAGCGGTTCGTTCTCAATGCCGATTCCACCATCGACGTGCCAACCGGTCACGGCTTGGGCGTGACGATCGACGAGAACGCTCTTAAGTCCTACACGTTGGCGAAAGTGGTAGTACACTAGCGTTCATGCCCGTCTAATTTAGCCGGATTATAAGTACGAGGCGTTCAACGCTTCGTACTTTATTTTTGCCTTCACGGAAATCAAATGAAGAAGATATCAATATTGCTTGTTTTTGTTTTTTTGCTCGCCGCCTGTGGAACACCTGCCACTGAATTGCCAATTGCTTCAACGGATGTGCCGCTGGTTCAAATAACATCCACGCAGGCGCCGACTGCCGAAAAGCTGTGGGTGAGTCCCGCCGTCCCGGATGTTTTGCGCGAGACCGCAAAGTTGACCGGTCTGCCGATCATCGACTCGCCTGACTCTGCCACCCAAAAATTGGATGTGGCTGATTCAGGTTCGCTTTGGATCTACGCCCTCGTCGCGCCATTCCCAACGGTAGCGGATGGAGTCACATCCGCAGAGTTGATCTCAGCCTGGAAAAACGGTTCTCTCTTAACTGGGAGCGGGCAGCCGCTTCTGATGGCGGAATCCACTCTGAGGGCGTTGACTGCCCTATGGGGCGAGCCCGCTTCCGGCGCGGTCCGAAGCGCTCCATCTGAGCAGTTGTTGGCGACAGCGTGGACGAGTCCATTCAGTTGGGCGATCATCCCGTTCGAAGAAATTCAACCCAAGTGGAAAGTGTTGATGGTGGACGGTCAATCGCCGATCCGCAAAGATTTCGATGCGAGTTCCTATCCATTGAAAGTGGCGTTCGGTTTGACGAACTCCACGTTCGCATTGCCCGCTTCCAATCGCGATGCTTCAAAACTGACCACCGTCGTGATGACCGGCGTGACCGCGTTGGTGCGCGCGACTGCGTTCACGATGGAGACCAAAGGTGTGACGCGCCCAGGCGAGTTGATCCATGACTGGCTCGCGAACGCTGATGTGACGCACATAAGCAACGAAGTGCCGTTCGACCCGGCGTGCCCTTTCCCGCAGCCAGGACATAAGAATTTCATCCTGTGCAGCGACCCGAAATATTACGAACTACTCGAATATGTTGGCGTGGATATTATCGAGTTGACTGGCGATCACTTTGCCGACCGTGGTACGCAAGCCATGCTCGATACGCTGGAACTTTACAAACAGCATAACATTCCATATTATGGCGGCGGTGCAAATGAAGAAGAGGCTCGCAAACCCGTGTTGATGGAAGTGAATGGGAATAAGATCGCGTTCATGGGCTGTAATGGCAAGGTCTCGTATGATTTTGTGAAGGCGACCGATGTGAAGCCTGGCGCGGCAGATTGTGATTACGAATTTTTCACACAGCAAATTCGAGAGGTTGTCGCACAAGGATACATGGTGATTTTCACCTTCCAACATGAAGAGTGTTATCACTATGGTCCGTGTTATCAGCACGAAGAAGGATTTCGCGCGGTTGCCGATGCCGGTGCAACGGTGGTGAGCGGCAGTCAGGCGCACTACCCGCACCTGATGGAGTTCCGTGGTGATACCTTCATCCATTTTGGTTTGGGCAATCTGTTCTTTGACCAGATGACTTACGAAATGCTGGACGGCAGCGTGATCGACGAGACCCGCCGCGAGTTCATTGACCGGCATGTCTTCTATGATGGCAAATATCTCGGCGCCGAATTGTTGACTGCGATGCTCGAAGATTTCTCCCGCCCGCGCCCAATGGATGAACGTGAGCGCACACAATTCCTCTCGGAGTATTTTTCCTACAGCGGCTGGACCGAATTGTTACCAACACCCATTCCGCAGCCAACCGTGACATTGACCCCGATCATCCTGCCGACTCCATAATGGAGTCGGCAAGTTCTACTTGCGGGTGCCAGAAGTAGAACTTCTGGAATCCATCTCTGGAATTCATCGGAAGAATTTACAACCTTTTTACATCCGCACCACACTGCTCTAATCGCCAAACTCTAAAATCACATCGTAACCTAAAAGGAGGCTTACGATGAAAAATATCATTTCGAAGATCATGATGGCGGTCATCGCCGTCGCTCTGACCGTAGCGGCTTTCCCTGTGACCAGTGTCCTTGCCGCGGATGAACAGCCGCCTGCCAGGGGCGTGTTAACCGACGAAAAGTTGGAACAAATCTGGGCTCGCCAGATGGAAGCGTATGAACGCACGGGCAAGGGCTTCGAAGATACCGATGCCCACATTGCCAAGATCCAGAGCTTGATCGACAAAGCTGCCGCGAACGGCAAGGATGTCTCCGCGCTGCAGTCCGCGTTGGATGCGTACGAGGCGGCGCTGCTCGCGTCCAAACCGGCGTATGATGCGCTGGGCGAGGTCATCAACGCGCATGCCGGATTCAACTCGGATGGCAAGGTCACTGACTCGGAGCAGGCTAAAGCCACTGTGAAGGAAGCGCGCGAGCAGATGCAGGCGCTGAAATCCTCGATGGGCGGGAACTTCAAGGCGCTGCGCGAAGCGATCAAGGCCTTCCGTGAGGCGAATAAGCCTGAAACGGAAAGTGCTGAGCGGGAGTGAAGCCCAGCGGAAATAATTGATCCAAGTGTGGATACGGTTATCCGTATCCATACTTGGAATTTGTGCTGCATGATCTCGCCTGGAAAACTCGGTTAGAATTGCAACATTGCCATCCCACGTATTCAAATGAGGACATCATGAACAAACGCATCATTCATACTGAAAAAGCTCCCAAGGCGATCGGTCCATATTCACAGGCGGTACATATCGGTTCCATGGTTTATACAGCGGGACAGGTCGGGCTTGACCCCGCCACAATGGAATTGGTCCCCGGCGGCGTGGAAGAACAGACCCGACAGGTACTTTCAAACCTCACGAACGTTTTGGAAGCCGCAGGTTCCAGCCTGAGCCTTGTCATTAAGACCACAGTCTTCCTCAAGGATATGAACGATTTCGCAAAAATGAATGCGATCTACGCCGAAGCTTTCAGTGAAAACTCGCCTGCCCGCAGTACCGTTGCAGTTGCCGCTTTGCCCAAAGGCGCGCAGGTCGAGATCGAAGTGATCGCATTACCCGCCTAAATGTCCTCCGAACTGATCCTGCTGGTAGATGACGAACCATCCATCATCCAACTCGCGCGCATGTATCTGGAGCGCGAGGGATTTCGCGTTCAGGAAGTCGCCGACGGCGAATCCGCGCTGGATGCGACGCTGAAACAGAAACCTGCTCTCGTTGTTTTGGATGTTATGCTGCCCAGGCTGGACGGTTTCGAAGTCTGCCGAAAATTGCGCGCAAGCGGTGATCAGACTCCCATCATCATGCTCACGGCACGTGATGAGGATATTGACAAGATCCTCGGTCTCGAACTCGGCGCTGATGATTACCTCACCAAGCCTTTCAACCCGCGCGAACTCGTGGCGCGCGTCAAAGCCATCTTGCGCAGGAGCGAATCAAAAAAGGATGTGGAGGGCAAGCCGCTTCATCGCGGGGAATTAATGATCGACCCTTCCGCGCGTGAAGTCCGCCTCGCTTCGCGGACCCTTGACCTGCGTGCCCAGGAATTTGACCTTTTGCTCACTCTGGCAGAGCAGCCCGGGCGGGTATTCTCCCGTGAGCAATTGCTGCAACTTGCCTGGGGCTTTGATTACTACGGTCAGACCCGCACCGTTGACGTTCACATTGCCCACCTCCGCAAAAAGCTGGACGGCGGCAGTATCAAGATCGAAACAGTTACAGGGGTTGGGTATAAACTGATCACAGGTAACTGATTACTGATTACTGATTACTGATCACTGCTCTTACTATGCTCACTTCTCTTCGATCCCGCCTTTGGTTGAGTTACGCCTTCATCATCGTCACAGCGTTAAGTGTTGTGACGATGATTCTGTTTGTTTCGTTGATTCGCAACCCGTTCTTATACCGCCAGACCACGGAGCGATTAAAGGTCGTGCAGGCGGTGTTGATCGAACGCTCAAAAGAACAGGGAGCCCCGTCCATGCCTATGTTGGCGGAGCGGGTTGCGCAGTCGTTCAGCGTCCGCGTGGTGCTGTTTTCCGAGGATCGACGGGTCGCTTTTGATACGTCCACGGGTGAGGAGGCGAGTGTCCCTTTCCCGGAACGGGCTGCCTTTTTGCGGGCACTCCCCACAATACGGGATGAAAAGGGGAACGTGTGGCTGTATTCCATGGAACGGCTGCCGGATGCGACGTTCGTCATGGTGGCAGCTCCGCGTCCGCGTTTCTCGCTGGTCAATATCTTCAACGACGAATTCATGCCGGTCATCTTCTTGAGCGGCGGCATTGCTCTCTTGCTTTCGCTCGTGGTGGCATTTCTGTTTGCCGGTTGGATCGCCAACCCGTTGCAGCGCGTTGTCAACGCGGCGAGGGAAATGCCGTCAGCGGAGGCAAAGCCCGTGGATGTGACCGGTCCGCACGAGGTCCAGGAATTGACGCGGGCGTTCAACTCGATGGTGGCGCGTGTGCAGGCAGGTCAGCGCTCACAGCGCGAGTTCGTCGCCAACGTCTCCCATGAATTGAAGACACCTCTGACGTCTGTTCAGGGATTTGCCCAGGCGATCCTCGATGGCACCGCGGATAAGGAAGAGTCACGTCAGCAGGCGGCTCAAGTGATCTACACCGAGTCAGCGCGAATGCACCGCATGGTGCTTGACCTGCTCGACCTTGCGCGTTTGGATGCAGGCACTGCGGACCTGAAAATGGCTCCCGTGAACCTCAGCGCGCTATTGAACGGTGTGGCGGAGAAGTTCACTCCGCAGTCACAGCGGGTAGGGGTGACGATTGAAGTGGATGTACAAACGGACCTGCCGCCGCTGATCGCCGACGGTGACCGCATGGCGCAGGTCTTCACCAACCTGACGGACAACGCGCTCAAATACACGCCGCGCGGGGGAGTGGTTTCATTGAAGGCGGTGATGGACGATCGCGCCTGGATGAAAATTTCTGTGAGTGATACAGGCGCGGGGATCCCCGCCGAGGCGCAGGCGCGCATCTTCCAGCGTTTTTACCAGGCGGACCCGTCCCGCCAGGGCGGCGAAACCCACGGCGTTGGCTTGGGGCTGGCAATTGCACAGGAAATTATTTCGGCGCATAGTGGTAGAATTAGCGTCCGCAGTCACATTGGAGAGGGAACTACGATGGAAATTATCCTTCCACTGGCGCCGCCCGATGCGACAAAAAAAAGAAATAACAAGCTGTGAGACCCGTCTTGCCAGCAGAACCCTCGCCGCCCTTGTTGGCGGCGAATCCTTGCCTGAACCATGTCTGAATCACCATTCGTTTCGATCATTGTCCCCTGTTATAACGAAGAAGCCACCATCCAAAAATTGCTGGCATCTTTGCGCGCGCAAACCTATCCGTTGGCGCGGATGGAGGTTGTGATCTCCGACGGCTTGTCCACAGACCGCACGCGGGAGATGATCGAGGCGTTCCAGAAAGAACACAGCGACTTGTCGATCCGGGTGGTTTCGAATCGGGCGCGCACGATCCCGTCTGGTGTGAACCAGGCTATGCGTGAGTCGCGCGGCGAGATCTTCATCCGCCTCGATGCCCATTCCATGCCCATCCCTGAATATGTGGAGCGGTGTGTTGCGGCGCATCTGGCGGACAAGGGCGATAACGTGGGCGGTGTGTGGGAGATACGCCCCGGCGCAGCGACGTGGATCGCGGAGTCGATCTCATTTGCGGCGGCGCACCCGCTTGGGGTGGGGGATGCGATGTATCGGCTCAACGCAAAGGCAGGCGCGGTGGATACGGTCCCATTTGGTTCGTTCCGCCGTTCGCTCATCGAAAAGATCGGCGCGTTCGATGAAACTCTGTTGTCGAATGAAGACTACGAGTTCAATACTCGCGTGCGGGAATCAGGCGGCGTGGTCTGGCTTGATCCTTCGATCCGGTCTGACTATTTCTCGCGCAGTACGCTTGGCAAACTTACGAATCAATACTGGCGTTACGGCTTTTGGAAATTTCGGATGCTCAAACGCTATCCGCATACATTGCGCTGGCGTCAGGCATTACCGCCCGCATTTGTGTTCATTTTATTGGTGTTGATTGTGTTATCCTTGGGATGGACGTTCGCGCAATACCTGCTTGCGCTGCAATTATGCGCTTATTTTTTTGTATTGTGGCTTGCCGGTCTCTGGCTGGCGCTCAAGACTAGGAAAGGGTTTTTGATCGTGGGGCTGCCGCTAGCCATTGCGACCATGCACATTGCATGGGGCACGGGATTTTTATGGAGCGGTATTTCGTACATGTTCAAGAATGGCTGATATCTATCGTCCTTCACTGCGATTAAGACCAAGTGAGCAACGCACCATTTTGCTGGTGGGGGATTTTATTGCATCGGTCGCCGCCACGGCTGGCGCGATCTATTTTTGGTATCAATATTCCCTCTACCGCCTGATCGAAAGCGGGATAAAGCCGAACGTGGCAGAACGCATCATTACGATCGAAGTCCCGTTCTGGTTCTATATCCTGCCGCTTGTGTGGATCCTCCTGATGGTCGATTCGTACGAACTGCACACCGCTTCGAACTGGCGGAAGACATTACGCGGAATCGCCGTCGCTCCACTGGTGGGGTTGATGGGATATTCGCTGCTCTTCACGGTCAACACTGACCCGAACTCTCTCCCTCGTATCGCCATCGGCGCATTTCTCGTCCTCGCATCTTTCCTGACTTTAGGCTGGCGCGCCATCTACATCCGACTCTACACTTCGTCTGGTTTGATGCGCCGCGTGCTGGTCGTTGGCGCAGGCAAGGCGGGACGCACTCTGGTGGAGGCGTACCGGAAACTCAGTCCGCCGCCGTTCCTGATCATCGGTTTCATTGACGATGACCCCACCAAACGCAACAAGTCTTATCACGGGTTTGGCGTGCTGGGTGACAGCGAACATCTGCTTGATCTGGTTGAAGATTATCGCATCTCCGATGTGGTGGTGGCGATCACCGGTGAGATCAAAGGTGAAACCTTCCAGACCGTTTTGGACGTTCAGGAACGCGGGGTCGAAGTGACCCGTATGCCCATCCTTTACGAAGAGCTGACCCAACGGGTGCCCATCGAACATTTGGAGACCGATTGGGTCATCCGTTCGTTTGTGGATCAGGTGCGCGTGCATGGGTTGTACGAACTGCTCAAACGCAGCATGGATATTTTAGGCGGCTTTGTTGGTACCTTGATGTTCCTGCTGGTCTTTCCTTTTATTTCAGTTGCCATCATTCTCGAAACCGGATTTCCCATTTTCTATTCCCAACCTCGTCTGGGAAAAGGCGCCAAGGCATTTAACATCCTGAAATTCCGCACCATGAAACAGAACGCCGAAGCGGATGGGATCAAGAATGCACAGGAGAACGATCCGCGCATCACGAAAGTGGGGAACTTCCTGCGCAAGAGCCGCCTCGATGAGATGCCCCAATTTTGGGATGTGCTGCGCGGCGAGATGAGTCTCGTCGGTCCACGGGCAGAACGCCCTGAGTTGGTAGCGGAATATCAAAGGCAAATTCCTTTTTATCGTGCCCGGTTGCTGGTCAAGCCAGGGCTCACCGGCTGGGCGCAGATCAATTACGGCTATGTTGCCACGGTGAAGGAAACCGTGGTCAAACTTGAATACGACTTGTATTACATAAAACATCGCACCCTTGGAATGGATTTTAGTATTGTGCTTCGGACCATTGGAACGGTCTTGAGAAGGACGGGTAGATAAATGAAGTATTTAGTTACTGGCGGCGCGGGCTTTATCGGTTCTCACATCTCGCGCACATTGCTCGAACGTGGACATTCCGTCCGCGTGTTCGATAACTTTTCCTCCGGCAAGCGCGAGAATTTGCTGGGTTTGGATGTGGAACTTATCGAAGGTGATCTGCGCGACGCGGACGCGGTTACGAAAGCCGTCAAAGGCATCGACATCATCTTCCATGAAGCGGCGTTCGTCTCTGTGCCTGAGTCGATGGAAAAGCCACAGGAATGTTTCGATGTCAATGTGACGGGCACATCCAATCTTTTCGAAGCCGCCCGCAAGGCAGGTGGGAAGCGTGCTGTCTTTGCCACAAGCGCCGCAGTGTACGGTGACTCGGAAGCCTATCCGCTTTCGGAAGATACGTCGCTGCGACAGTTATCCCCCTACGCTGTCTCCAAACGCGTGGACGAACTCTACGGTCAGCTCTATACCGCTTCGTTCGATTTTGAAGTGGTTGCCTTGCGTTATTTCAATGTCTACGGTCCGCGCCAGCGACCTGACTCGATGTACGCCGCGGCTGTGCCGATCTTCATCCGCCGGATGTTGGATAACAAGCCCATCACCATTTTCGGCGATGGTGGTCAGAGCCGTGACCTTGTCAACGTGCGTGATGTGGTTGTCGCGAACTTACTTGCCGCTGAACATCCTGCCGCTCCGGGGCAGATCTTCAACGTCTGCACAGGTGTCGAAACCCGCCTGCTCGACCTGCTCGATATCCTCTACGAGATTTTCCCGAATGCTCCAAAACACGTCCACGCCGAACCGCGCGCGGGCGACATTTACCGCTCCATCGGCACGCCCAAAAAGATCATGGAGATGCTTGGCTTCAACCCACAGGTTACGCTGGCAGATGGCGTGATGGAAGCGGTGGAGTCTATGCGGAAGAGCCAGTAATGAGTAACGAGAAATGAGATGCGAGTGATGAGTTGGGCGGCTCATGAAGCAGGCAGCAAGGATTTTTGATGGCTTTTGATTTCAATTCGCTCGACCACTTTTTTTACATGCGCGAAGCATTGAAAGAAGCAGAGTTAGCCGCTAAATCTGGCGAACGCCCCATCGGCGCTGTGATCGTTCACAATGGAAGTATTGTTGGGCGGGGACGAGCCGAACATCGAACAAAGCAAAATCGGATGGCTCACGCTGAGTTGAATGCGTTATTGGCAACCGCCGCAGACCTGTATGACTTTCCGCACGACAATGGTGTTATTTATTCCACTCTTGAACCGTGTGAAATGTGCCTGGGTGCGATCGTAATGAGCGACGCGGTAAACCATATTGTCTTTGCCCTGGCAGATCGTTGGATAAATCCCCTGCCGATGTTTGAAATTCCCCATGTCCGCAAGCATATCCAAAACTATGTTGGCGGAGTTCTGGAAGATGAAAGTGCGGCTCTATGGAAGCACTACCGCCCGGATGAATTCATCCTGCTTCGTGATGGAATGAGCACTAAAGAATAAACGTTCATTTTATTGCGTTCCCAGCAATCTATAACTTGTAACCTGTAACTCACCTCTCCCCATGTCCTCCCGTTCCCACGTCCGCAACCGCTTCGTCTTAATCGGCGACCTTGCCCTCACCATCGTTTCGGTGCTGGGTAGTTTTGCCTTGCGTTTGGATGTGAGCGAATTGCCATTCTACTTTCCCGCTGCGCTGATGATGTGCGCAGTGGCGTTGCTTATAAAAATCCCAGTCTATTATTTCTTTGGACTCTACCGTCGTCTGTGGGTGTATGCCAGCACGAACGAACTGAGACTTATCACCATCGCCGTTTCTGCCGCCTCGGTGTTGACTTCGGGAGTCATGCTCCTGCTCATCGGCTTTGACCTGATCAAACCGGGTATGCCGCGTTCCGCTCTCGGCATCGACTGGCTCATCTCGCTCATCCTCATCGGCGGCTCGCGATTTGTTTTGCGGATTCTCGCTGAACAATCCTCAACTCAAACGAATGCCAAGACCCGTCATGTCCTCATTCTTGGGGCGGGAGATGCAGGCGCGCTCGTCGTCCGTGAATTGCAGAAGACATCTCAACTTAATCTCGTTCCAGTCGGCTTTCTGGATGATGACCCTGCCAAGCAAAATCATAATATTTACGGGGTCTCGGTCATCGGTAAGATCGACCAACTCGAAAAGACTCTCGATACCAAGCAAGTGGATGAAGTTATCATTGCCATCCCTTCTGCACCGGGACATATTATCCGTCTCGTCAATGACGTGTGCCGAAAACGCGGCATCACTTCGCGCATCATCCCCGGTTTTTATGAACTCATTGGCGGCAAGGTCAGCGTCAATCGTCTGCGCGAAGTGGACATCACCGACCTCCTGCGTCGCGAACCTGCAAAAATCGACGACCGCCTCATCAGTTCGATCTTTGGCGGTAAACGTATTTTGGTCACAGGTGCGGGCGGCTCCATCGGAAGTGAACTTTGCCGTCAGATCGCGCGTTGGAATCCGACCGAACTCGTTTTGCTTGGTCATGGTGAGAACAGCATTTTTGAGGTGTTGCAGGAATTCAAAGATGATTTTCCGGCACTCAATATCCAGGCGGTCATTGCCGATGTGCGCGACCTTAATCGTATAGAAAAAATATTCAAACAATTTCAACCGCAAGTTGTATTCCATGCGGCGGCGCACAAGCATGTCCCGCTGATGGAAGCCAATGTCGAAGAGGCGGTCACGAACAACGTTCTCGGCACAAGAAATGTCGTCGAGACAGCGACTCAATATAATGTCGAACGACTCGTTCTTATCTCCACCGATAAAGCCGTGCGCCCGGTCAGTGTCATGGGCGCCACCAAACGCCTCGCCGAGTTGACCGTGCTCGACGCCGCACAGCGCGGCAATCTTCCATATTCTGTCGTTCGCTTTGGAAACGTGCTGGGCAGCCGCGGCAGTGTCGTGCGTACATTCAAAAATCAAATTGCGCGCGGCGGTCCCATCACGATCACACATCCCGACATGCAGCGCTATTTTATGATCGTCCCCGAAGCAGTGCATCTCGTTCTGCAAGCCGCATCCATGGGCACGGGCGGCGAAGTCTTCATGCTCAACATGGGCGAGCAGGTTCGCATCCTCGATCTCGCCGAAGACCTCATCCGTCTTTCGGGTCTCGAACCCTATCGAGACATCGACATCCAGATCACCGGCATCCGCCCCGGTGAAAAACTGCGCGAAGACCTGCTCGAAGATGGCGTGGATTTTGAACGCACGGATCACCCCGAAATTTTCCGCATGTCCAAAGAGGAACAGGTCGACGGCGCTTCGCTCGCCCAAACCCTTGACCAGCTTGCAGACCTCGCGCTTCATTCCCGAACCGAAGACTTGATCCTGACCATCAACCATTTTCTCCCCTCAGGCTCGGTGCAGAAATGACCGAGGTCACGCTTTCCGAATGGAATCATTTCCTGACGAAATTTCCCAACGCGCATCTCTTGCAGATGGGTGAGTGGGGCGAACTTAAAAATAATTTCGGATGGGAACCCGTCCGCGTTATTTCAGTGGATGTGGGTGCGCAGATATTATTCCGTAAATTGCCGCTGGGATTTACGATTGCATACATGCCAAAAGTTCCCAGTGATCAGTTTTGGCAAGAGGTCGATTCCATTTGCAAAAAGAACCGCGCCGTCTTCCTCAAAATTGAACCTGACATGTGGGAAGATGCTACAACCATTAGCCAATTACCAATTACTAATTACCAATTACGCACATCCCCCCATAACATCCAACCTCCCCGCACCATCATAGTTGACATCAACGCCAGCGAAGAAGATATTTTGGCAAGAATGAAACCCAAATGCCGCTACAACATCCGCCTGGCTGAGAAAAAGGGTGTGACCGTCCGCACATGGGGCGATGTCTCCGCCTTCCACGAGATGATGACCGTCACCGGCGGGCGTGATGGCTTTGGCGTGCATTCCAAAGAATATTATCAACGCGCCTACGAACTCTTCCATCCGAAAGGGACTTGTGAACTGCTTCTCGCAGAATATGAAGGCAAGCCGCTGACATCCTTGATGGTTTTTGCAAATGGCAAGCGTGCATGGTACGTTTACGGCGCATCCAACAACGAAGAACGCAACCGAATGCCCACGTATCTTTTGCAGTGGGAAGCCATCCGCTGGGCAAAGGCGCGCGGCTGCGAAGAATACGACCTGTGGGGCGTCCCCGACGAGAACGAAGAGACGCTCGAAGC
>CAYJPO010000049.1:0-34524 GCA_964372045.1 uncultured Anaerolinea sp. | reverse complement strand
GAAAACATTACAAGCAAAACATCACTGTGCGATTCCCTGTACTTGTCCTTCCACTTTATCCGCCCACGGATAGATCTCCGTCCCTTTTGCGGCTTCGCGGATGGCGGGATCGTCGGAGTAATGTCCGCGCTTTTCCTGCGGGAGGAGTTCGGCAATGTGACGCATGATCTCGTGACCGATCTCATCCAACTGCTCGCGGAGTTTTTGTCCGTGCCCGTCCGCCTTGAACGGACCGAACGGCTTGCCAATATTGACCTGGATCTTTGCGCGTCGCCCACGCCTGAGGCTGGGAAAAACATCGGTCATGCCGACCAACCCAATGGGGAGAAGAGGCGCTCCCGTCCGCACGGCGAGGAATGCCGTTCCCGGCCGCGCGGGACGCAGGACAGTCGCCCAATTTCCGGCTTCGGGGAAGATCCCTAATATACCGCCTTGCTTGAGGATCCCCTCTGCAGCCCGCAGCGAGTCCTTCGCGCCTGTGCCACGATACAAGGGATGATATCCCCACAACTGAGGCAGTAACCGCATTTGGAGCGGCGCGTGTGGCATATCCGCCCCGCCGACGAATTCGATCTCCCACGGCATGGCACGTACAAAAGCGGCAGGATCGACAAAGCTGAAATGGTTTCCCACCAACAAAAGCGGTCCGCTCTTAGGGAGATTCTCCGCTCCGCTGATACCAAGATCGGTCAACGCTCCAAAAGCCGGGCGCGCCAGCCAATGAAGGAACTTTCGCATCAACTTGCGTTGCGTCGTGGTGAATTTTTGATTCTGCATGAGATCAATCTGCCGGGGCATATTCCAAAGCGGCGTGGCGGGCGCGCTGGTCACTGACCGTCAACAGGACGAGCAGCCCAAGTACCAGGAACACCGCGATGGAAATGATCCCCGCCCGTTGACCCACCTGCTCAGCCAGCAGCACTTCCATGCCCTGCGCTTCGAGTTGAAGTGCCACACCGGTCGCTAAAAAGCCGTAGATGGTCGGTCCAATGAACGAGGAGGTCTTCCCTGCAATCGCGAAGAAACTAAAGAACTCCGCGCTCTGTCCCTTCGGCGCAAAGATGCCCGCCATTGTACGCGTAACCGCCTGCACACCCGTCAACGCGAAACCCGCAAGCGACGCGATGATAAAGAAGCCGGTTAGAGTGGTGTTGAAGAACATCCAGATCACAGCCGCGAGCATCAACAACAGGGAAACGATCAATGAGCGCATGAAACCAACCCGTTCGCCGTAGAGACCGGAAAGATACGCGCCAAAGACACTCGCCAACTGCACGAGGATCATCAAAATGATAAGCTGGGTCTGGTTCATGCCGTATAACACCGCGCCGATGATCGCCGCAAAATCCAGCGCCATCACGATGCCGTCGTTGAAGATCAGGAAGGCGACAATGAATTTTATGAACTCATTGAAATGCTTCACCGAGCGGAAGGTGCGTCCCAACCGGTTGAAGGCAAGCGTAAGATAATTCATGCCTTCAGGAAGCGGCTTGCGCTCACCTTTTTCTTTTATCCACAGGAAGGTGGGAAGCGCGGAGAGCAGGAAAAACACAGCCGTAAAGATGAACGCGCCGCGTACAGGCAGATCTGTTCCCTTGACGAGCACGATTGCCGGAAGCACCAACAGCAAACAGAGGATGCCGCCTGCCGAACCGATCGCCCATCCGTTGGCTGACACTCGACCGATCTCTTCCGGCTCCGCTACTTCGGTCAACAGGGAGTTGTAGAACACCTGACCCGCCCGGTATCCGATCTCCGCCAGAATGAAAAACAACATCCCGAGGAACACATCACCTTTTTGGACAAAGAACAGCATGCCCGTGAAAATCCATGAAAGCGATGAAAAGAAGAACAAGAAGCGCTTTTTGAATGCCGAATAATCAGCGATGACCGCCAGGATCGGCGAAATCACCGCGCTCACCAGCATGGCGATCCCCACCGAAATGCCCCACAAACGCGACCCTTCTGCCCCACCAACCACAGATCCTTTGAAATATGCGGAATAGATCGCCAGCAAAACAACCGCAGCATACGCGGAATTGCCGAAATCGTACAAATACCAGCCCAATTGCGCGCGTTTCCTAGCTTTTTCCATGGTTTTCTCCAAAAAAGTTTTAGCGATTTTACTGGATTAAACAACGAAGTCTGTAATTGGTTTTGTGGTAAAACATCCTGTATGGAAAACATTAACAAAGGCGCCTGGGCAAGGAAGGCAACGATTACTTAACCCACTGAACCTGACCCCGCTCACCTCATTTAGGGTTTGAATCCCGGTGACCCCAATCTTAATATCAACGACATTTACCTCGTGACTATGCGCAGCTCCCCAATGATCGGCGACAATTATCGTTCCGCAAATAATGCAATCGACACCCCAGCCCTCGTTCGCATCACTGCCCCGCTGAGATTGCGTGCATGAACTATGTTTACCTGCTGATCGAATTCCTGGATGAGCTCGTCTTCGGCGTAGGCGAAACTGCCTGGCCCCTTCTCCGCAACGACTTAAATCTTTCTTACTCCCAAATCGGCTTACTGCTCAGCTTGCCGGGAATCATAGCCGCATTTATCGAGCCGTTCATTGGCATCCTCGGCGACGTGTGGCGTCGGCGTCTGCTCATCATCGGCGGCGGCGTTCTCTTCACCGCCTCGCTCTTCATGACCAGCATAAGTTATTCTTTTCTCTTTCTTCTCCTATCCTTTATCTTATTTTTTCCTTCATCAGGCGCATTCGTTAGCCTCTCGCAAGCGAATCTAATGGACTCTGACAAGTTCCGCCACGAACAGAACATGGCGCGCTGGACTTTTGCGGGTTCGTTCGGAGTGGTGGCCGGTCCGCTATTGTTGGGATTATTCGTCTATCTCGGCTTGGGTTGGCGCGGAACATACGCCCTGCTCGCTTCTCTCTCCACTCTGAGTCTGATCATTGCCATTCGCTTTTTACCCACCGACAAAAAGAACTCGCCCTTTCCATCCTTCAAAGAGGTCTTCGACGGATTCAAAGCCGCCTTCTCCGCGCTCAAGCGAAAGGAGGTCTGGCGCTGGCTGCTCCTGCTCGAATTCGCCGACCTGATGCTGGATGTGCTTTTCAGTTTCCTCGCGCTCTATTTCGTGGATGTTGTCCGCGTAACCGAGACACAGGCGGGATTCGCAGTTATCGGTTGGCTGGTGATGGGGCTGATCACCGACTTTCTCTTCATCCCCTTTGTTGACCGGCAAAAAGACACAACTAAATTTCTGCGCCGCACATCCATCCTCAACGCATTCGCCTTTATCGCGTTTATGCTTACGCCCGGTTTCATCCCCAAGCTCATTCTCGTTATCCTCGTCAACCTCTTCAACACCGGTTGGTATCCCATTTTACAGGGACGGTTATACTCAAGTCTGCCCGGTCAAAGCGCGAGTCTCATGGCGATCGGCGCAGTCACCACGCCGCTGGCGAAACTGCTTCCCCTGCTCATCGGCATCCTCGCCGACCAATTCGGTCTACAATCCGCCATGTGGATTCTGCTCCTCGGACCAATCGCCCTATTGATCGGACTCCCAAAGAACGGTCAAAAGCCGCTGACTTCGACCTGAAACCCGGAACCTAATCCTTGAATCCTTCCACCTCGATCTACCTCCACATTCCCTTCTGCAAACATCGCTGTGCCTACTGCGACTTCAACACCTACGCCGGACAGGAAGCTTTGATTCCAGAGTATGTCGAAGCCCTGATCAATGAAATTGGATTTATCGGGAATCAACTTTCCAGCCTGCCAGCCTTCGACGTCCCAACCGTTTTTTTCGGCGGCGGGACTCCCTCGCTTCTTTCCGGACCTCAATTTGATTCCATTATGTCAGCCTTATCCTCCGCCTTCGCCTTATCCGCTGACGCGGAGGTGACCATCGAAGCCAACCCCGGCACGATCTCCCCCGAAAAACTGGATGCCATCCGAAAGGCGGGCATCAACCGCATCAGCTTCGGCGTGCAATCCTCAGTCGCCGAAGAACTGCGCATGCTCGAACGCACACATGATTTCTTCACCGTCATCGAAGCCGTTTCCACCGCGCGCAAAGCCGGGTTCGACAACCTCAACCTCGATCTCATCTACGCCCTGCCGGAACAGACCCTTTCCAGTTGGCAGACTACCGTCAAACGAATTTTGGATTTACATCCCGAACACATCTCCGCCTACGCGCTCACGCTAGAGCATGGCACACCTTTCGGCAGATGGGCTGACAGCGGCATTCTCCCGCTCCCCGACCCTGATCTCGCTGCCGACATGTACGAGTGGACGATGGATTTTCTCGAAGCGAATGGGTATGTGCAGTATGAAATATCGAACTGGGCAGTGGACAATGGACCGAAGACCGAGGACCATCAAACACCGTCCGCGGTCTTTGGTCTACCGTCTCATGCCTGTCGTCATAATCTTCAATACTGGCACTCGCTCCTCTATCTCGGTTTCGGCGCAGGCGCACACGGATACGCAAACGGATATCGCTATTCAAATGCCCTGCGCATCAAGACCTACATTGACAGGCTTACAGATTCCCAATCTACCAATCTACCATTTCCTTTTTCACCATCCACCGTCAACCACCACAAACAGACTCTCAAGGACGATATCTCCGATTACATGATCAATAACTTACGGCTGGTACAAGCCGGGGTTGCAGACTCAGATTTCAGGTCCCGTTTTGGAAGCGGGTTGATGGATGTATTTCCCAATGAAATCGAAGAACTTATCCGCAAGGGCTTGCTCGAAAAAAAGACCTCCGATGGCTCAGAGGTCTTCAGGCTTACAAAGCACGGCAGATTGTTGGGGAATCAAGTCTTCATGCAGTTCATTCAATAATCTCAACCAGGCGTACAAACGCAACAGGATTTTCACTGATACGATTGTGCTCTATGGGGAGGTGCAATAGGGCGCGACATATAGAATCGTATTGAATGGCACTACCCATTTACACCCTGCCGCCTCACAACTTCCAGGGTCTCCATAACTACCCGGGTCCGTACATCCAGCAGATTGACCCGGCTGTTCCGCAGGTTGACCCGGTTTCGGGGTCGGCGGGATCTCTCTTGGGCAAAGCATAGGCTCAAACCCGGTGGGATCGAAACCAAACGCTTCACGGCAGGTGTTATCCACGGCGTAGAGCGCCTTGAGCGGATAATATTTTTTATCCTTGACGGGCGAACCTGCTTCCTCTTCGGTAAAGCGGTCAACGTAATCCAACTTCGAAACATCCTTCAAGCCTGCATCCGCCAGCACACCGAACATGAAATACGTCCCCACCGCAGAGCGCTTGATCGCAAATTGGACGGTCGCATTCGGATCAGCATTGATCCGCACCCAGGCAAGGTCCTGGTCTTCATTTGATGGTTGTCCGCCATCGAAGAGCATTGTTTCATATCCATCGGCTGGATAAGGCGCATCCGACCGTGCCGAGGACGCGCCGGAGGTATTGTGGTTTTTATCGGCATACACACGAACCGTATCCGTCATCCACTCCGTTGAAAATGGCGGGCTGGCGATTACGATGATATCGCCAAAGCCGTCCAGGTTAGTGTCAAATTCCACACCATAATCAATGCCAAGTGAATTATTGGGGTCCGTGCCGATGAGCTTCATCGAAACATAGAACCAATCGGCATCCTTGTTTAGGCTGAAATTCTTGATATCCAGATCCTGAACATAGGACATATCCTGCAAGAACGGGCGCTCAAAGCGATTGATATCATACGAGTCACCATAGGGTGCGCGTTTTTCAGGTGCGGTATCGAATGAATCGGCATCGAAGAACAGGGTCGAGACTGATGTCGAAGCGGGAAATGTCACGTGCTGCACCTCAAGCGGAGGTTCTGCGGTCGGCGGCTGAAGTGTGGGAGGTTCAACAGTTGCGGGGATCGGCAAAGGCACAACCTGCGTGGGGATCGGCAAATTGCACGCCTGCAAAAGGACAATAACAATAATAAAAACAATAATACGTTTGGGTGTAATGTTCATGTCTGCATCTCCTTATCCTCCTTCCATTATGCAGACTTATTTCATTCAGTACAATATGACATGAGTTCTATAAAGACAAACCTTATCACAGCGGGGATCGTTATTATTTGATTCTTTCACAATGGCTGATCTAAAAAAGACCGATGAATGGATCATAGGCAGCTTGTAATTATGTTCGATCGCATATTCAGCCGAAAATAAAAACAGTCCCTGCCGTTCCGGGCAGAGACTGTTTTGCTAACAAGGGATTACTTCTTCGCAGATTTCTTGGCTGTCTTCTTAACCGTCTTCTTGACAGCCTTTTTTGCGGCGGGTTTCTTCGCAGCCACCTTCTTGGCAGGCTGATGCTTCAAAGCAGCATGAGCCGCGGCGAGGCGCGCAATCGGCACGCGGAACGGCGAGCAGGATACGTAGTTATTACCGATGATGTGGCACCACTCGATGGACTCGGGGTCGCCGCCGTGTTCGCCGCAGATACCCACTTCAAGCTCGGGGCGGGTGATGCGACCTTCGAGGATGGCGCGCTGCATGAGCTTGCCCACGCCATTGCGGTCGAGGGTCTGGAAGGGGTTCTTGACGAGGATGCCTTCCTGAACATATGTGATAAGGAAGTTACGTTCGGCGTCATCACGGGAATAACCAAAGGTCATCTGCGTGAGGTCGTTGGTGCCGAAGGAGAAGAACTGCGCCTGGGTGGCGATGTGATCAGCGGTGACAGCGGCGCGCGGGATTTCGATCATCGTTCCGAACTTGTAAGCGAACTTGATCTTCTTCTCCTGCATCACAGCCTTACCAATGCGTTCGAGGCGCGGCTGGATCCATTCGAGCTCTTTCACGGTACCGGTCAACGGGATCATGATCTCCGGCTTGACCTTGATGCCGCGCAGAGTGCAGTCAGCGGCGGCTTCGAAGATGGCGCGGACTTGCATTTCCACGATCTCAGGCATGGAGATGCTCAAGCGAACACCGCGCAAGCCCATCATCGGGTTGGATTCGTGCATGCCCTTGATGGATTCGAGCAATCTTTCCTTGTCTGCCAGACCTTCTGTCTCACCCTTCACGCGCATGGTGATAACTTCTTCAAGCAGTTTTTCTTCGTCGGGCATGAATTCATGCAGAGGCGGGTCGATCAAGCGGATGATAACGGGGTGACCATCCATCGCTTCAAAGAGACCGTCGAAGTCCTTGCGCTGATGTGGCAGGAGCAGGTTGAGCGCTGCCGTGCGGGCTTCGCTTGATTCAGCGAGGATCATGCGCTGCACGATGGGCAGGCGTTCCGGTTCGAAGAACATGTGCTCGGTACGGCACAGACCGATACCCACAGCTCCATATGCGCGGGCGCGGCGGGCATCCTTCGGGTAGTCGGCATTCGCCCACACCTGCAGACCGCGGGTTGGGTAGCCTTCTGCCACAGCTTCGCGGACGTTCTTGCGCGCTGAAATTTCATCTGCCCATTTGAGCAGGGTCATCAATTCCTTTTGCTCTTCGAGGGAAGGTTCGGAGGTCGGGATCTTTCCGGCAAACACTTTACCGGTCGTTCCATCGACGGATACCCAATCACCTTCTTTGAGGACGATATCACCAACATGCATGATGCGCTTCTCAAGATCGATCTTGATGGCAGAAGCACCCACCACACAAGGGATGCCGAACTGGCGCGCCACAACCGCCGCATGGGAGGTCGCGCCACCTTCACTGGTCAACACGCCTTTGGCAGCGATCATGCCGTGAACATCATCCGGCTTGGTGAACGGGCGCACCATGATGGTGTCCTGTTTGTGTTCTTTGGCAAATTCTTCGGCTTTGTCCGCATCGAAATAGATCTGACCCACTGCCGCACCGGGAGAGGCGTTCACGCCTTTGGCGAGGAACTTGCCTTCCTTCTCGGCTTTGTCCATGGCTTCATTATTGAACTGTGGATGAAGCAGAGCGTCCACCTGATCCGGTGTGACGCGCATCACAGCCTGGTCGCGTGTGATCAAGCCTTCAGCAGCCATATCCACAGCGATCTTCACTGCGGCTTTGGCAGTACGCTTACCCACACGCGTCTGGAGCATCCACAGTGTACCGCGTTCGATAGTGAACTCGACGTCCTGCATGTCGGTGTAATGCTTTTCGAGGCGCGCGGTGATCTGCATGAACTGTTTATACGCCGCAGGCATGTACTTCTTGAGGTTGGCAATGTGATCCGCATTGCGGATACCCGCCACAACGTCCTCGCCTTGTGCATTGATGAGGTATTCGCCCATCATCACTTTTTCGCCAGTGGACGGGTTACGGGTGAACGCCACGCCGGTCGCGGAGTCGTCGCCCATGTTGCCGAAGACCATCGTACAAATATTGACGGCGGTGCCGAGCGTATCGGAAATGCCTTCCTTACGGCGGTATGCCACGGCACGTTTTCCGTTCCAGGATTTGAAGACCGCTTCGGTCGCGAGAGAGAGCTGCTTATAGGGATCCTGCGGGAAGTCCTGTCCGCAGGCTTTCTTGTACGCCTGCTTGTACATTCCCACAATTTCCTTCCAATCTTCCTCCCTCATTTCAATGTCGAGCTTATATCCCTTCTTCGCCTTGTACTCCGCCAGCGGATGCTCAAAGGCTTCGTCTTCGATGTCCATCACCACGGTTCCGAACATTTCGACCAAGCGGCGGTACGAGTCCCACACAAAGCGGGAGTTACCGGTCACCGCGATCATGCCTTCCGCTACAACATCGGTCAGACCAATGTTGAGGATGGTGTTCATCATGCCAGGCATCGAGAACTTGGCGCCGGAACGGCAGGAGACCAGCAGGGGATTCTTCTTGTCTCCAAATTTCTTTCCGGTCTTTCTCTCGATCTCTTTGAGAGCTTTGAGTTCCTGCTCCCACATCCCCTGCGGAAATTTACCTGCTTTTTGGTAAGCATTGCAGGCTTCTGTGGTAACGGTAAAGAAAGGCGGGACGGGTACGTTGGCACGGGTCATGTCCAACAGTCCTGCTCCTTTTCCTCCAACGATGGATTTAACACCATCCCAGGAACCACCAGCAACTTTTTCTACTGCTTTAACTTCATTGTAAAGATAGACCCATTTTGGCATCTTGTCCTCCAAGTATGTAATGAATTTCACGAACAACTTTAGAATTTTACCAAAAATGACCGAATTAATAAGGTGACATATATCATATGAATCACCGTCAATCTGTAAACATATTGCAAAGTTGAATTGGAGATATTTCGAGGATAATGTAGCAAATAGGAAAAAGATAAATGGGTACTAAAGTACTTGTAATTGATGACGATATCGCGATCACCGAATTGATGAGCATGCTGCTCAAATCCCACGGGTTTGAGGTCATTGCAACCAATACCGGCGCTGAAGCAGTTAAGTTGATCCAGGAAAAATCGCCGAACGTGGTTTTACTTGACCTCATGATGCCCGATATGGATGGCTGGCAGGTCTGCAAAGCGGTCCGCGGGTTTAGCAATATTCCGATCCTGATCTTATCCGCTGTCAACGACCCGCGCATGGTGGCAAGCATATTGGATGCAGGCGCCGACGACTTCCTCGTCAAGCCGGTCCCGAGTGGAGTGCTGGTAGCTCATATTCGCAAGATGGTTAGATGGACAGGGTCTCTCCACATGCCTGCCAGTCAAAAAAAAATTAATCTCAGCGAAACCACACCGCTCGGACCCTAATTCCAACTTCATCACAATGAAAATCGCCGGTCATTTCTGAGACAGGCGATTTTTTATTTCAACAACCGCAATGCTTCGGCGATTTTTTCCGGTGATTCCAACATCGGCAGATGACCGATTCCCTGTAATTCCACAAGATGCGCATCTGGAAGGGATTGTTTCACTTCCCGAGCCCGGTCGATTGGGATCAACTCGTCCGCATCCCCCTTGGATGAGTACCACTGGAATTCGAAACGCAGCGATCAAGGCAGACGCATCGATCCGCTCCGCCATTGCTTTGAGCGCACCGACAAACGCAGCCGGATTCTGCCGCTGCATGGTCTCGCGGACCGCGCCATGAAGGTCGGTGTTCGGAGTCATTTTTGGGGTCATGGTCTCAACCGCACCATGTATCCCCTTTTCCTTCACTTCAACCGCGGATTTGTACCGTCCTTCTTTGCGCTCTGGTGAATCAGCCAGCGCCTGAGATGAGACCAACCCCAGTCCGCGGACACGCTCGGGATAGCGGTTTGCGAACGCAAGGGCAATGTACCCACCCATCGAATGCCCGGCAATGGTTGTCTTTGGGATTCCAAGATGGTCAAGCAGACCAGCAATATCAGCCGCGAAATCATCCAAAGTATAGGGTGTGTCCACGGTGGTGGACCTTCCGAAACCGCGCAAATCTGGCAGGATGAGGTCAAAGTTATTCTCCAGTTTTGCGGCAACAACGCTCCAAATAGAATGATCGAGCGGATAGCCATGAAGCAAAACCAGAGGACTTCCGCTGCCGCGGCGATCATAGGCAAGTTCGATCCCGTTCACTTTCACGAATTCCATGATGACCTCACTTCCAGTTGACGGCGGCTTTCAATTTGCTTCCCAATTTCGAGCGGTAATGGATGAAGCCGTTATCGCGCCCAAACTCGAAGACGCGGCGGGTGATGTCCACATCGGCTTTGCAGTATTCGGCGACTTTGTCCAGTTCGCCGCTGCGAAACCACTGAACAGATTGGGTGCCGTCCGCGGTTTTGGTCGCACCGAGGGTGGCGCTGGCGATCGTGTCGAGACTCAGCCGAAAGCCTAGATTCTTTTGCAGATCGAGGAGCAGGTCAAGGGTCGGGATCGATGCGAAGCGCGTCTGGGGCATATAAGGCTGGAGAACTTTATAGTCAAAGCCAACGAGATTGAATCCGACCACCTTCGTTGCAGACTTTAATTCCTCCACCAGTGCCGGGACATCTCTTTCCCAATAGACAGTGAAATCATTTTTGGCAGTGGAAAATGTGACAGCGCAGGCGACCTTTAATTTATCGATGTTCCCGCGCCCGCCGACATCATCGAACAAGTTTTGCGTCTCAAGATCGAAAAAGACATAGTTCATGACTCACCTGTATGTTTCGAGAGTTCATCGCGGGCGAATGCCAGCGCCTGCTCCTTTGTTTCTATTTTACCTACCGCCTGATTTTCGCGGATGTGCTCGAGCAATTGACCGATGAGCGGACCCGGGGCAAGCTGTAATTCCTTAATGAGGTCATTGCCGTCTGCCAAACGCGGCGGGTTGATCACCTCTTCGGGCTTTTCCCAATAATTTTCCAACAAGATGCGCGCAATGTCGAGATAAGCCGTCCAGGTATCGATCGTTAGCGATGTTCCTTGTGTGCCGCGGACATCGGCGAGCGCGAGCAGGATAAGGTCGATCCCGGCTTTACCGCTGTCACGAAAATATCGGTAGATGGCTTTTCGAGACGGCGTTTGGTTTTCCTTCATCAATCTGTCGGCAAAGAAGTGAAAACGCATGTGGTTTCTGACGATAACTTGCAAGCGTTCCACTTCATCGTTGCTGAGGTTGAAGGCTTGTGCGCGTGCGGCGACAACATCCGCGCCTTTCACATCGTGGTCAAAAAACCGGATGCGACCGTTCTCATCGAGCGTTTTTGTTTCCGGCTTGCAAATATCATGATAAAGCGCGGCAAGGAATAACAACGAACGTAGTGTGCGCTCCTTGTTGAGCGGCTTGGATAAATACCCCGCGATCTGTTCGCGATAACGCCCGAGACGCAATCCCAGCAGACCGGTATACATGTCGTTGGTCTTTTCGGCGTTGTAACCCACTCGCAGATCGGCGAAAATCTGGTCGAGATAGTCCATCACGTAAAGGGTATGGGACCACACATCGTAAATATGCGGCGCGGATTGTTCGACGCCTTTCATTTTGGGAAGTTCCGGCATCAAATGCGAAAGGACGCCGAGCATATCCAAGGCGCGGATGGAAGCGCTGGCTTTGGGTCCATTCAGGATCTTGAAGACTTCGTCGCGCAAACGCTCGATGGACACGCGTCCGATCTGACCTGACGCCTGTTTCATCAACTCGCGTGTGTTCTTCTCGATGTGGAACCCGAACCCAGCCGCCTGCCGGACTGCACGCAATATCCGCACCGGGTCATCTGAAAGCGAGGTCAGCGAACAGGCGCGGATGATCTTCGCGCGGATGTCATTTCCTCCCCCCGTCGGGTCGATCATGGTCTGGTCATGCAAATTGAAAGCTATGGCGTTGATGGTGAAATCGCGTGCCCGCAGGTCTTCTTCCAGGTTGGCGCCGCGATAGGTTGCGAAATCGAGATAGGTGCGCGAGTCATCCTCGTGGGTCATGACGACACGCCCGGTGTCACGCTCATCGTCCAGGACCATGAAGTCTGCGCCGAGTTTGTTGGCGATCTTTCGGGCGAGGGAAATGCCATTCGATGGCAGGGCAAAATCCAGGTCCGGGGAGAAGCGTGAAGTCAACAGATCGCGCACAGCACCGCCGACAAGATAGATCTCCTGCTCCCGCGGCAGGATGTCTTTTATTTTTTCGAGCAAAGGTGGGAGCGAGAACGAAACGGGCATGAATCGGATTTCCGGTCTTTCCTTATGACGATTGGAGTTTGACGCGCGCAGGGCTTGTTCGGGAGTGCCGCCCTGCGCTACGACGCGTCCGCGCACGAGGGCGACCCAGCGACCTGCATAAGGAGAACCTTGAACGTTCGGTTTATCTTCTACCATAACACCCCTGCACGATGAATGGTCACTCTGAAGGTTTGTACTTGTTCAAATCCACAACGCCGACGAACGGCAGGTTGCGATGATATTCGTCGAGATCAAGCCCATACCCGAAGACGAATTTATTCGGAATGGAAAAGCCGAGATAATCGATCGGGACATGCGCCTCGCGTCGTTCGGGTTTGTCGAGCAAAGCGCAGACTTTGAGCGACGACGGCTGGCGGGTTTCGAGCATTTGCAGAACCGAGGCAATGGTATGTCCGCTATCGACGATGTCTTCGACGAGGAGCACATGCTTGCCGCGGATATCGGTTTGCAGGTCGAGCGTGACGCGGGCAAAGCCGGTCGACTCGCGCTTGCCCACACCATAGGATGAGACCGCCATGAAGTCCATCATGTGCGGAATGGTAATGCTGCGGCTCAAGTCCACCATGAAAGGCACACCTCCGCGCAGGATGCAGATGAGCAAAAGCTCCGTCCCTTCATAATCCGCGCTGATCTTCGCACCCAGTTCCCGCACTCGTTGTTGCAGTTGATTTCCTTCGATAAGAATTTCTGCGAGAACGTCTTGATAATTTTGCATGAGGTTCCTTCCATTCGTTACGTGGTCATATAGTTACTTAGTTTGGTAGTTGAGCGTCCGAACAACATAACGATCAAATCATCCAACTATTCAACGATCCCGCTATCGTGGGACTTCGTGGTGCAGACGGCAGCGGGCTTCGTATAACTCGGATGCGCCGACGATCACGATCGGTTCATCATACCGCGCGGGCTTCCCGTTGACCAGTCTCTGGGTGCGCGAGGCGTCCCCGCCGCAGACCATGCAAATGGCGTGCAGTTTCGTCACATCTTCGGCTTCTGCCATCAATTCAGGCATGGCGCCGAACGGTTCGCCGCGAAAATCCATGTCCAAGCCCGCCACCAGCACGCGGATGCCGCGCGCGGCAAGTTCCTGCGCCACTCCCACAACCTCCGGGTCGAAGAACTGCGCTTCATCGATGCCGACGACGGTTACATCTTTATCAAGCTTTACGCGAATGTCCGCGGATTTTTCGATCGGCATGGCATCGAAGGTCGAGCCGGTGTGTGAGGCGACCTTTTCGACGGCATAGCGGATGTCAATGGCAGGCTTGAAGACCTGAACCTTTTGTTTTGCGATCGTCGCGCGGACAAGCCTGCGGATCAATTCATCCGTTTTACCGCTGAACATCGAACCGCAGATGACTTCGATGGAACCTTGAGTGTGCTTCATTGAACGAATTCTCCTGTGAAGGATGGAATGTGGGAACAAAACAGGCAGACGCTTTCGCATCTGCCCGTTAGTTTACCTGAGAATTTTGTGCCTGACAAAGCGCAAGCGCCTTGGAGCTTAATACTTATTCGCCTGCTTCAGGAGCTTCAGCAGCTTCGGCGGTTTTTTCAGTCTTGGGGGCTTCGGGCAGCTCGATCTCGAGCGCGCGCAGCTTCTTCTTCACCGAAGTCAAAGCGGACTGACCGAACCCGGCGATCTGGAGAAGTCCGTTATCGCCTTCAGCAAGCTTCTCAACGACCTGACCGACGGTCAGAACGCCGGCTTTCTTGAGCGAGTCGGTGGCGCGGGGCGAAAGGGCGAGATCTTCCACGGTGCGGTTGAAAACGTTCGTGGATTCTTCGCGGGCTTTCTGCTGTTCGACATAGGACTGGCGCGCGGAAAGCTTCTTGTAGAAGCGGTCCACCTGACCTTCAACATCGAGCATCCTGGCGGATTCACCGGTGTAGAAAGGATGACAGTTCGAACAAACGTCGATGCGCAGTTCCTTCTTGGTGGAAGTGGTCACCCAGGAGGTGCCGCAGGAGGCGCAGGTCACCTTGGCTTCATAAACAGTGGGATGGATCTCCGCCTTCATTATTTCACCTCGGCAGGAATGACATTGACGCGCTTGCGTCCATGCATGACATCGAACATAACAACGCCGTCTGCAACGGCAAACAAGGTATCGTCCTTGCCAACCATCACGTTGATACCCGGCTTGATCTTGGTGCCGCGCTGGCGCACAAGCACATTGCCAGACAGAACGAACTGACCGGCATAGCGCTTCACACCGAGGCGCTGGGAATTGCTGTCTCTACCGTTGCGGCTTGATCCGCCGCCTACTTTATGTGCCATTATCTACCTCACTCTACTACTTCGCAACCTTTTTGGTTGTCTTTGAAGTGGATTTTTTCTCAGCCGCAGGCTTCTTTTCCTTCGGAGTGGACTTCGCCGCTTCCTTCGGCGCCTTGGCCTTCTTCTCGACCTTGGCTTCTTCCGCCGCCTCGGGCTTGGACGCCTTCTTTTCGATCTTGCGTTCCTCGCCGGGTTTGCCGACGAAATCGATCATCAACCGGGTGTACTGGTGGCGATGACCACCCTTCACGCGGATGCGTTTCTTCGGGCGATATTTGAAAGAGACGACCTTGGGACCTTGAATATGATCGACCACCGTGGCGGAAACCTTGATACCGCCGACCGTGGGCGTGCCCACCATGACAGCTTCCCCATCCGCCATCAAAAGCACGCGTTCGAAATCAAATGTTTTGCCTACTTCATAGGCGAGGCGATCCACATCAATAGTGACGCCTTCGACAGCACGGTATTGCTTGCCGCCGCTTTCGACGATTGCAAATCTCATTTTATTTTCTCCAGTCATTCACTTCGCCGAGCAGCCTGCGGGGGTCTTTCGTCCTGCGCCGACCATCGGGGAAGCTGGGTATTTTCAAGCAACAGCCCCGGAAAGTTCCTCCGGGGCGGAAGCGGTTGGTATTATACATGGGATTCGGCTGACCTGTCAACAATTTCCGGCGTGGAAAATAACCGGGTCGGCGCGCCAACTCCCAGTCAGGGTGGATGCGTCAGGCTTTGGGGATGATGGCGGTGATGGTCTTCGTCACAGCCTGGAGCTGCCCGGCGTGCGCCTTGAGCTTGTTCACATCCCCGGTCTTGAGCCCGGATTGCACATCGGTGATGGTCTTCGTGGTCGAGGCTTCTCCATCGATGATCTTCTGGGTGATGCTTTCGAGGTTGACCAAAAGCTGCATCACGTTCTTTGGCACGACCGGCAGGTTCTTCAGGATGGGCAGAAGCACATCGAGGATCTGGTTGGCGGTACGGGCATATTTGACCGTGAGGGTGTGAAGCGAGCCGATGGAGGAAGTCAGTTCGAGTGCGACTTCCTGAATCGAGTCGATCATTTCCTTGTGCTGCTCGATGATCTTGGAAATATCGTTGATCGAGGCTGTCAACTTGTCTGAAAATTTCACATAGGAGACCGCTTTCGTGGCGACGGCTCCGGGTTTCACAGTACCTCTGATGGGCGTACGCATAGGTGTTCCTCCTGAAAAAAAAAGAGTCGGATTTGCCCGGCGTATCGGGCATGATTGCATTAATATACATTACTTCATCCCACAAAACAACCTTGTTGACAAAGCCAATTTTCTCGTATATGCTGTCTTATACGGCATTCCAAGCCCTTATCCAACCAAGGAGAACCATATGACTGAAGCCGATAACAGATGGGAACGTATTCGCAATGGATTATTTTGGATCGTGATCCCGCTCGTGCTGGGGATCCTGATCTCCACATTGGTGCCGAAACCGATCATTGGGGTCATCCGGCTCGAAGATGCGATCTATGCTTATTCCTCTCAGAACATGATCAAGCAGATCCAGTACGCGATCGACCACCCGGAAGTACGCGCGGTTGTGTTGGTGTTCGACAGCCCCGGCGGTACGGTAGTTGACACCGAATCCGTTTATATGGAGCTGACTCGCCTCAGGGAGAAAAAGCCGGTCGTCACCGCCGTCAACGCGATGGCAGCCAGCGGCGCCTATTATCTCTCCGCCAACACGGATTACATCTATGCCAAGCCGACTTCACTGGTGGGGAACATCGGCGTGATCGGATACCTGCCCCCCGCTCCCTTTGTGATCGAGGACATCATCACGACCGGTCCCTACAAACTGTGGGGCGCGCCGCGTGACTCGGACATGCGCCAGATCGAAATGGTCAAACAGGGATTCTTCGAAGCCGTTAAACTCGGGCGCGGAGATAAACTCACCGCGGGCGATGAAGTGATCTTCAGCGGGCAGATCTGGGCGGGCGTGGAAGCCGTGCGACTCGGCATTGCGGATGAACTCGGCACGGAGGGCGATGCAGCCCAAAAAGCCGCGGAATTCGCCATGGTCGCAAACTACGAAGTGACAGACCTCGCCACGCTGGCGGGGCTCAATACCTACAGTGGGGTATTCTTCATTCAAAGCCCGGATGGAATGCTCCTGCCCTACCCGAACAAGGCGGGCGTCTTCATGCTTTATATTCCGCCGCTGCCGGTCAAATAACAGGAGGATGACATGAAAAAACAATTTGTTTTCATCGCACTTGCAGCCCTGATCCTCCCGGCGATCCTGCGCGGATTTTGGTTCTATCGCGGCGCGCCCACCCGCCCCGAGATCGCCACGCCGGATTTCAATTCATTCGTCGCACCGGAAGCGCCGGTCAACCCGCCGAGCGAAGCCAATGACGAGATCGAACAACTCAACGGCACGGTCGTGCTCGATATGATCCACGGCAATCAGTTTTACATGAACGAGATCGAGTCGCTGACACAAGCCATCAAGGAACGCGGAGGCTCCATCGAGACTCTCTCCGACACGGCTTCGCTGGAATATCAACTGAAGTATGCCAGCGCATTCATCACCGTATCGCCGTCCGTGATGTTCACGACGCTCGAGGTCCAGGTTCTCAATTCCTTTGTAGAACGCGGCGGCAAGGTCATTGTCTTCACGGATGCCACGCGCAACATCATCTATTACGATTACATCAGCGGCAATCCCATCGCCTTTGGCGACGCCGATGCCGCCAACTCCCTGCTCGCGGGGTTCGGCATTTCCATCAACAACGATTATCTTTACAACACAGAAACGAACGAAGGCAACTTCCGCAACATCATCTTCGACGATTTCGGCAAGAGTGAGCTGACCTTTGGACTCAAGGAAGTGGCGCTGTATGGCGCTCGTTCGGTCGAATCGACCTCGGGGTTGATCCTGCTCGAAGGAACTGAGTCAACCCGCTCGTCCGCGAACGATGCGCACAACTCCGGTCAGGGCGGCGCGGCGCTCAGCGAGAATGAAAACGTCGCAGCCTTCGGCGACTTCACATTCCTCACCTCGCCATACAATGGCTACACCGACAACGCAACCCTGATCGCCAACCTGGCGGACTTCGCGCTATCCGGCTCGCAAAAGCTGACTTTGTATAACTTCCCGTTCCTGTTCAATGCAGAGACGGTACAGGTTTTCGTCAGCCCTGAACTGACCAAGACGACCGAGCTCATCAGCGCCCTGAGCGGACTGCAAACATCGCTGCGATATATGAATGTCAATGTTGAATTCGTGAGCGATGTACCCCGCACCGGTGACGCGATCATCATCGGCTCCTACGAACTGACGGAAGATACGCAAGCGTTCGCCAATAAATTCGATATCACGATCGATGGAAGCGAAGTGATCTCTACTGTGGAATTCGGAGATGTCGGCAGGTACGGGAACGGCATCCTGATGTTCGACTCGGGCACCAAGGGCAATACGCTCATCATGCTTGCGGATACGCCTGAAGACCTGGTCTCGCTGATCGGTGTGGTCAGCAGCGGCTCTACATACTCCTGCCTGACAAGTGACAAGGTGGCTGTGTGCGGCGTCGGGTTCGGCGGCGATTATTACAGCGAATCCGATGGCGAGACGCTGGACGAAGGTGAAACCACCGAAGACGGCACAACCGATGGCACCGAGCCGGAAGTCACCCCAACTCCGTCAGGATAACCGATGAACACAACCAAACTTGGCAATGTCACCGGGCACCTCGCAAAGCCGGAAGGCAGTGGACCCTACCCCGCCGTGATCGTCATTCAGGAATGGTGGGGCTTGGATGCGCAGACCATGTCCATCGCGGATCGTTTCGCGAAGGCAGGGTATTTTGCCTTCGCGCCTGACCTATACCACGGCGAGCTCGCCCAACCCGGAGACAGCGACACGGCGATGAAGCTGGTGCAGAAATATGGACCAACATCCCCGGCGGACCTGGCGACCGTTTTCGATGCGCTGGAATCGCACCCGGATTGCAGCGGCAAGATCGGCAGTGTTGGCTTTTGCTTTGGCGGACGGATGTCGCTCTCGTTGAGCACCCTGCGCCCGGTGGATGCCGTCTGCACGTTCTATGGCGGCGGCATGCAGACCATCTTCGATACCCTTCGTGCAAAGCTCAATGCCCCAGTTCTCGGTCTCTTCGGCGATGCGGACATGTCCATCCCGGTTGGGACGGTGGAGGAATTCGACAAACTGCTCGATGAGGTCGGCGTGGAGCATGAGATCATCGTGTACCCGAACTCCGGTCATGCCTTCTTCCGTGACAATGACCCCAAGGTGTACAAACCCGAAGCATCCAAGGATGCGTGGGAACGTGTCCAAAAATTCTTTGGGGCGCATTTGAAGTAACACCGTTCTGACAAACAGAATCAAAAAAGCTCATCCACAAAACGGACGAGCTTTTTTGATTTACAACTTATTGCACAAAATAATTCGGCGGCAGGTACTTGGCATAGTGCAGAAGGTCAGCCAGCCATTCCAAGCCCTTTGGCCACCAGGGAGCCCCTTCATTGGTGGATGTCATAATGTTGTACGGGATGAAAAGGTCGAACGCGAAGACATAGACCCTGATAACGACCCACACAATGGGGATCAGGAAACGGGTCCGCATGTGGATGCGCTCGGCGAGTTCTATCTTCCCCGCGTTGGAATAGATCATCATCAAGACCGAGACGATCAGGGATGCAAAGACGATGAGGTAGGTCCACACCATGAACTTGTCAGTGAAAGTGAGATAACCGGTCGCTGGCACGCTGGCGACAAGCGAAATGTGATACAGCACCACAGCCACCAAGGTGGAAGAGACCAGCGCCAGACGCTCACTGATGGCATCCGCTTTCATCAGGAAGGATAACATGCCGATCAGGACAATGACGATGGCGGCAAAGATGGTCTTGATGAACGCGCCAAACCAATCACGTTCGAGAAACAGCCACACATTCAAGCGGGAGAATTGATCGCCAGCGTTACCGTACATGACATCAAATGTTTCTGCTCCATCGTAGGTCGGGCAGTGATACCAGCCCGCCGGGTTGAACAACACACTATCCACAGAGATATCTTGGAATTTATAGGCAACCTCAGAGGATGACGCTTCCTTGTCTTCGATGTACAGGTCAACATAGAGATAATCGAAGGGATAAAAAGTGTAATCCACCTTTCCGATCAATTCCGCCTTCACCCTGTACTCGTAGTATTCAAACTCCCGGGAGGTGCCTTGTTCCTCCGATTCGAGCGAGACGCTGTTCAGAATATCCCAAGCCGGTTCACGGCTGCACGGCGGCGTCTCGCAGGTCAACATCAGGTAGAAATCCATCGACGAGGTGCCTGTGGTCAGGTCGATGCTGGAGAGATTCAGAACAATGACCTCCACCAGATAAACATCCCGCGCGGATCGAGCGGCTGAAGAACGCGCCGTCTCACCGAACATCCGCGGCTCACGCGCTTGAACGGAACGCCAGGTCGGCAAGACCAACAGGCTCAAGATCGCAAAAATGGTCAGCCCCAGCCAGGAGGTGCGAAGAAATTTTTTCATGGTTACTCCAAGATGAAAAATAATGCACAAAAAGTATAGCATCGGGATTCGCTTCTTCACCCTACATCCTATTGACAAATTTCCCACGCTCTTGTACCCTCACTCCATGACACTCCCACCCGCGCCGCATCAAACCGACCTGAGTCCGAATCAGCGCTTCATCGTTGAATCGCCCCTTGATATGCGCCTTTTCGTCTCCGGCGCGGCAGGCACCGGGAAAACCACAGCCGCCGTGGAGCGCATGCACTACCTGCTTGCCCAGGGCGTCTCCGCAGATTCGATTCTCCTGCTCACCCCGCAGCGGACATTACAGGAGCCGTACCTCGACCTGCTCGAAAGCCCCGAACGGATGCCCGGTGGAGAAGTCACCTCCGCGACCATCGGCGGTCTGGCGCGGCGCATGTGCGACCTGTTCTGGTCGTTCGCCGCTGAAAAGGCAGGCTTTAAATATCCCGACCAGCCGCCCATCTTTCTGACACTCGAAACCGCGCAATACTACATGGCGCACCTCGTCCGCCCGCTGTTGGATGAAAAAGGCTATTTCGAATCCGTCACAATCAATCGCAATCGGTTGTACTCCCAGATCATCGACAACTTGAACAAAGCCGCCCTGGTCGGTTTTCCGTACACGGAGATCGGCTCACGGTTGGACTCCGCCTGGTTCGGCGACCCTGCACAGCGCCGCGTCTACGCTGATGCGCAGGAATGCGCCACACTCTTCCGCGGCTATTGCCTCGAACACAATCTGTTGGATTTTTCCCTGCAGTTGGAGATCTTCACAAACATCCTCTGGCAAAATCAGCAGGTGCGATCTTTTCTGACGCAGACCTATCGTCATCTCATTTACGATAACGTCGAGGAGGACGTCCCCCGTTCGCATGACATCATCCGCGAATGGATGCCGGATTTCGACTCGGTGCTGATCTTGCACGACCAGGCTGCGGGGTATCGCAAATTCCTCGGCGGAGATGCGGCTTCCGGCGCGGCTTTGACCGAAGTCTGCGATCAGGTCATCGAGCTGGACGAATCCTTCGTCTCGTCCAGCAATGTCATCCAATTATCGAACGGGCTGGTTTCAGCGATCACGCAAACCGAACTCCCCGAAAGTAATGAAGAGAACCCCGCGATGGAATTCATCCTGACGCATTTCCATCCGGAGATGCTGGATGAAGTTGTTTCGCGTATAAAAGGATTGGTCGAAGAGAACGGGGTTGCGCCGTCCGAGATCGTTGTGCTCGCGCCATACCTTTCCGACTCGCTGCGCTTCTCTGTCACACATCGTTTGGAGGCAGCGGGTATTCCGTGGCGCACGAACCGCCCATCACGCTCGCTGCGCGATGAGCCCGCCAGCAAAACGCTTCTGACACTTTCCGCACTGGCGCATCCGCATTGGAACCTCCACCCGCCGAAATTCGACGTGGCGCATGCGCTCATGGTTGCGTTGAACACCGACCTGGTGCGCGCACAATTGCTGACCGATATCATTTACCGCCAGCGCGACCTGCGGCTTTCGACCTTCGACGAGATCAAGCCGGAGACTCAGGAGCGCATCACATACGCACTCGGCGAACGATATTCCGTTCTTCGCAACTGGCTGGAAGAGTATCGCGCTTCACCGCCGTCGCCGCTGGATTTCTTCCTGCGAAAACTATTCGGCGAAGTTATCTCCCAACCGGGGTATGGCTTCCATGGCAATTTGGATTTCGTGCGTGTCGCGGCAAGCCTGGTGGAGTCGATAAAAAAATTCCGCAATTCGATGGAACCTGCTTATGTGGGCATGGATAATCCCGCCTTCGACCTTGGCAGGGAATACATCGCCATGCTGGAAGACGGCGTCATCGCTGCGCAGTATCTCGAATCGTGGCGGAGCGAAAATAAGGATGCAGTGTTGATCGCCCCGGCGTACACCTTCCTGATGATGAATCGCCCCGTGACCGTGCAATTCTGGCTCGACCCCGGCTCGGAGGGTTGGTCGCAACGTGTGTCGCAGCCGCTGACTCAACCGTATGTTTTATCGCGCCTTTGGGAATCTTCCCCGGGCCGGGTTTGGATGGACTCGGATGAAGTTCAGGTGGAGATCGAAACACTCTCTCGCCTCGTCGGCGGGCTATTGGCTCGCTGCCGCGAAAAGGTTTTTCTGGCGTTATCCGACCTTGGAGAATCCGGTTTCGAACAGCGCGGCGCACTGCTGCGGGCATTTCAAAAGGTAATTCAGAGACAAGCAGAGTAATGCAAAAAAGGGAAAACTCATGCGAATCAACAAGCGTCCTCTTCTCTGGGTCAGTATCTTTTTAATAGCAATCTCCATTGTCTTACGATTTCAATTCGTCGCCTTCAAAAATGGCGACCTGCTCCTGATCCGCGAATGGTACGATTTTCTCCTCCAGAATGGATACAAAGGGTTGGCAAATGGGGAATTCTCCAATTATCCGCCAGCCTATCTCTACCTTTTGTATTTCGCCAGCCTGCTCTCAAAATGGATCGATCCTTTCACAGCATTAAAACTCATCCCGACCGCTTTTGACCTGATCTCCACATTCACGATCTATAAACTTGCCCGCATCAAATATACAGACGACAAACCTTATCTGCTTGCCGCACTTTTCTTCCTGCTCCCCACCGTGATGCTCAACAGCACCGGATGGGGGCAGATCGACAGTTTATATGGTTCCTTTTTGCTGGTCTGTTTTTATCTACTCATGACGAAGCGTCCGTTTTGGGCGTTTGTAGCATTCGGCATCGGTTTCTCTTTCAAAGCACAATCCGTTTTTCTGCTGCCGTTCCTCGGGATCTTATTTCTGAGAAAAGAGATCCGTTGGTTTTATTTCCTGATCGTGCCGGTGATCTATCTGGTCTTCGCGCTGCCTGCCGTCTTTATCGGCAGGAGTTGGGAAAGTATCCTGCTCCTTTATGTAGGTCAGGCTGGTCTGTTCCAAAACCTCGCACGCTATGCTCCCAATCTGTATTTCCTGATCCCGATCGAATTTTTTCATCCCGTATTCGAGATCGGTATGGGTATTTTCCTTGTCTGCATGCTGGCATGGGCATGGGTCAACTGGCGGACAAAACCACCCATCACCCAGCATCAACTCGTGCTGACGGCGTTGGCAAGTGTTGCCCTGGTGCCCTTTTTGCTTCCCAAAATGCTCGACCGATATTTCTATCCAGCCGATCTGTTCTCGTTCGTCACGGCAATTTTTTTCCCGCAATTTTGGTTCATTCCGTTGTTCTTCCAACTCAGCTCCGGGATGGCATACACCATCTTCATGTTCGGCACACAGCCGCTCATGGCATTACCGGGCGCACTCATCAATACAGCCTTGGTAATCATCATCACCCGCCAGCAACTCAGATCGCTCAAAACACCTTATGGAGATGTTCATGCAAAACCAACCCAATAGGCTCGCGCTATCCATCATCGTCCTCATTCTTCTGATCGCACTTGCCGGATGGTTTTACGCTCAAAATCAGTCCCGCATGTTCGCGCAGGAACAAGATGTCATCACACTTGAGTTGACAGGTCCCATCAGCGACCCGGACGCTGAACTTTCCGGGCTTGCATGGTATGGGGATACGCTCATCCTCCTCCCGCAATATCCCGAACGATTCGCTGACGGTGATGGCGCGTTGTTCGCGCTCCCCAAAGCGGATATCCTCGCCGCGCTCGATGGCACGCATCAGACTCCGCTCGAACCTATCACCATCCATTTGACCGCTCCCGGGCTGAAAGAGTCCATCCCCAACTTTCAGGGCTTCGAAGCGATCGGCTTCCACGGTGACCAGGTCTTCCTGACCATCGAAGCCGGTGAAGGGACTGACATGCACGGTTATCTCGTCTCTGGCATGATCGCCACTGACTTGAGTGAGATCGCATTAGATACTTCCAACGTCGTCGAAATTCCAATGGCATTCCTCTCCGACAATCACAGCGACGAAGCGCTGATCATCACCGATGACTCCGTATTGACCTTTTTCGAGATTAACGGCGCGGATTTGAATCTCTCGCCCGCTGCACATGCCTTTGACTTTGACCTCAACCCGCAGGGCACGATCTCCATTCCCAACCTTGAATATCGCCTCACCGACGCGGCGCTCGACAGCGACAAATTGTGGGTCATCAACTACTTCTTCCCCGGCGACACGGACCTCACGCCCAAGACTGATCCGCTTGTGGAAAAATACGGCGAAGGCAAAACACACGCGGCGCAAGACCAGGTGGAGCGCCTCGTCGAATTAAATTATTCGCCTGACGGGATCAGCTTAACCGATACTGCTCCCATCCAATTGACACTCGATGGCGACAACTCCCGCAACCTTGAAGGTTTGGTTTTGCTGGAGGAACGTGGCTTTTTGTTGGTAACAGACAAGTTTCCATCCACGATGCTGATATTCGTAGAAATGCAATAAAATCAGTCGAAGGTAAATCCATTACAGGTACTCAGAAAGGTTTATCAATGAGAATAAAAATTGTAATCACAGCCGTTTCGATCTTTCTATTTGCATGTGTCACGATCGCACCGCCCGCCGAAGATACTACAACACCGATCGAGGCAACCAACCTACCAGAGGCAGAAGCACCCCAGGATGAAGCCTCTGCACCTGAACAAGCGGCTGGGAACGGTCCGACGCTTGAGGGCTGCCCGATGTTCCCTGTGAACAATGTTTGGAACTCGCCCATCGATTCACTCCCGACTCATCCGATGTCTGACGCCTGGGTCGAAAGCATCGGCTCGGCTGAACCCATTCGAATGGACTTCGGTTCTGGCGAATGGGAAGGCGGATTGATAGGAATCCCATATAACATCGTGGCAGGATCAACTGTCCCGAAGTATGAGCCGGAATTCTATTATCCCGAAGAATCCGATGCGGGACCGTACCCGATCCCTGATGATCCAAGCATTGAATACGGCAGTGACCATCATATTCTCGTCGTGGATACGGAAACCTGTTTACTGTATGAAATCTTTGACGCGAGCTTTGACGGCTCGAATTGGAGCGGTGGAGGCGGCGCGGTCTGGGACTTGAACTCGAACGCCCTGCGCCCCGACACATGGACATCCGCTGACGCGGCAGGACTGCCGATCTTGCCCGGGTTGATCCGGTATGACGAGATCCTTGCAGGCGAGATCAACCATGCCGTGAGATTTACCGCCGAGGTGACCGCTGGCTATCTCTGGCCTGGACGCCACCTAACCGACGACCCGCAGGATGGCATCCCTCCGCTTGGCGCGCGTTTCCGTTTGAAAGCTGATTATGATATTTCCGGTTTCCCGCCTGAAATGCAGGTCATCTTGCAAGCCTTGAAAACCTACGGCATGTTTCTGGCGGACAACGGCTCGAACTGGTACGTGAGCGGCGCGCCCGATGAACGCTGGGACAACGACATGCTGCATCTGCTCGATGTGCTGTCAGGCAGTGATTTCGAGGTCGTGGATGCTTCAGGGATGATCGTGGATGTGGATTCTGGAGAGGCGAAATAGATTATGCCGTTTTCAAAACTTTACTATCACTTCATTTGGGGTACGAAGAATAGGCTGCCCTTGATAGAAACAAGTTTTGAACCTGATTTGTATCGTGCCATTGCAGTGAAGGTAAAGGATTTTGAAGGCTTTGTCCACGCAATCGGCGGGACGGAAGACCATACACATCTCGCCGTTTCCATTCCGCCGAAGATCGCGCCCGCAAAATTCATTGGTGATGTAAAGGGGAATAGCTCTCATTATGTAAATCACGTTATCAAGCCTGATTTCGAGTTTTATTGGCAGGATGAATATGGAGTGCTTTCATTTGGAGAGAAAAACCTACCTGCAGTGGTACGTTACATCCATAATCAAAAACAACATCATGCCGAAGAAACACTAATCAACGCAATGGAGCGAATGGATGAGGTGTGATTTGTTCAATATCGCCCGCCGTGGGATAAACCCCACGGCTATTCCTACAAAGGCGGCTAAACCCGCCTAGTCCGCTTTAGCGGGCTTTGTAAAAATAGCACGGACGTTAACGTCCGTGCGTGCTCACAGAGTAAAATCAACTCACGTACACATGATGCCCTCCTTCATCCCTCGCCCCTCGCAAGAAGAGATCCTCCGCTACACTGGCGGACGGCTTGGTATTGCCGCCGTCCCCGGTGCGGGCAAGACCCACATCCTCTCCGCGTTGGCGGCGAAGCTCATTCATGAGGGGCGGCTGGGCGACGGGCAGGAACTGCTGATCGTCACGCTGGTCAACTCGGCGGTGGATAATTTCGAGACGCGCATCAAACACTTTTTCGATAACCCCATTCAGGTGTTGTACAAATATCGCGTCCGCACGCTGCACGGGTTGGCGCACGACATCGTCCGCGAGAAGCCATCGAAAGTTGGGTTGGAGGAACGCTTCAGCATCATCGACGAGCGCGAGGCGGGCTTCATCCGCCGCGAGTCGGTCAATGCGTGGCTGGCGAACAATTCACTGGATGACTATCTCGACTCAGCCCTCGACAATTCAAAACGGGATTGGGTCAAGCGCGGACAACTGCCCGACATGGTCGACTCGCTCGCGCTGGCGTTCATCCGCTCGGCAAAGGACCGCCTCTTGACTCCGGAAAAGCTGAGAGCCAAACTCGACGCTTCTTTCGCCCCGCTGCCGCTGGCTGAACTCGGCTGGAGCATCTACGCGGACTATCAACGAGCCCTCGCCTATCGCGGCGCAGTAGACTTCGACGATCTCATCCGACTCGCGTTGACCTTGCTCGAAAGCGACGAGGAATTTCTGGCGCGTTTGCAATATCGCTATCCATACATTTTGGAAGATGAAGCGCAGGATTCGAGTCAGACGCAGGAGAGGATTCTTTCACTCTTATCGGGTGGTTCTCTCCCCTCTCCTGAGAGGAGAGGGGTCGGGGGTGAGGTCGGAAACTGGGTGCGCGTGGGTGACCCAAACCAGGCTATCTTCGAAACATTCACCACCGCATCGCCTGAACTTTTACGCGCCTTCATCCGCGAAAACCCGAGTCAGGACATGCCCGAGTCGGGGCGGTCACAGCCTGCGATCATTGCGCTTGCCAACCATCTCATTGACTGGGTCATGACATCGCATCCCATCCCCGAAGCGCGGACGGCGCTCTCCCTGCCGCACATCCAGCCCGTGCCGGAAGGCTACGAACCCGTCAACCCGCCGGATGTGCCCGAAGCGATCAAATTCATCAGCACGAAATACACCCCCGATCAGGAACTTGAAGCGGTCGCAAAATCTGTAAAAAACTATGTGGATGGACTCACCGAGACACCCATCGAAGAACAACCGACTATCGCCATCCTTGTGCCCCGCAACCAGCGCGGCGTGGAAGTGGTCAATGAGTTGCGCGCGCGCGGCATCGAACCGATCGAGTTGATCTCTTCCTCATCTGAGACGCGTGCCGCGGCGGGATCGTTGAGTCACCTGCTCGCGTATCTCGCCGACCCGCAATCCGCGCGGAAGCTGTCGAAGGCATATGAGGTGTGGAGAAGGGATTGGCGGGAGCAGGGAATAGGGAATAGTGAAGAAGAGAATAGTCAAGGCGACCCTGAGTTGCTAAAAAAAGTCAGCGACCTTCTTAGACGCATGGTCAACGTGGAAAACTATATCGCGCCGCACCAGGCTGAGGATTGGTTATCCGCTCTCGGGGAGTCTGAGGCGGAGCAAGTCATCGAAGAACTCAGTCAATTCCGGGTCAATGTCCAACGCTGGTTGAACGCGGTCACCCTTCCAATCGATCAGTTGATCCTCACGCTCGCGGTGGATGTATTCAGCGGCGTATCCGATCTGGCGCTGGCGCACAAGCTGGCGCTGGTGCTGCGCAAGGCGGCGAGTGACCACGCGGATTGGCGCCTGCCCGAGTTGACCGCGGAGCTGGTGGTGATCGCCAAGAACGAGCGGCGCTTCATCGGCTTCTCGGACGACGACTCGGGCTTCGACCCGGAGAAGCATCGCGGGCGCGTGGTGGTGACGACGATGCACAAGGCGAAGGGCATGGAGTGGGACCGCGTGTATATGATGTCGGTCAATAATTATGACTTCCCGTCGAACATGCCGAACGACCGTTTTATTTCGGAGAAGTGGTTCGTGCGCAGCGGACTCAACCTCGAAGCCGAAGCGCTGGCGCAGTTGACCGCGCTCGAGACAAACAGCGAATACGACTGGTACGAAGAAGGCAGGGCAACCATGCGCTCGCGCTTGGACTATGTGAAGGAACGCTTGCGACTGTTTTACGTCGGCATCACCCGCGCGAAGAAGGATCTGATCGTGACGTGGAATTCAGGCAGGCAGGGCGATGCGACGCCGAGCTTTGCGTTGAGTGAGTTGATGGGATGGTGGGAAGGAGGTAAATAATGTCACAGAAAGAAGAATGGAAAAAATTAATAGAAAACAAGATTGAATTACGCAAGGAACTTATCAAGAACGTAAAGGAGTTATCTGACTTAGCTACTGAAGCTGAGGAACGCAACAAAGAAGATGAAGCAAAGTTATTTTTTGTTGAACACATGCCTGAGCAAATACTTATCGAAAGGGGACAACCGCTATTTCTTTTTGAAAAACACGATGAAGATCAATTGAACAGATGCTTACCAGGTCTATCCAAAGTAACGTCAGATGTCAGAGGGTATATGAACTCATCTGGGACGACCGCCGCATCTTCTTATGCGGAAATTATTGAGACATATCGTTCTTCCGCTCCCGGCGAGGGAATCACTCCATTTACTGTAGATTTCACCCCATTGGAATCGAATTCAATTGAGGAAGTAAGTATTGTCTTTTCAGATCTAGCAGAAGAAAAATCTAAGAAGGAAAACCTACCTTCCCGTCTAAATAAAATTAATAAGAGCCTAGGGGATATGTTCACAATTGCGCTCCAAAACTACGATAAGACTAAAATTGGACTTGGGATGGTACATCAATCTGCAATGGATTTGCGAGCCGTATTGCAACAACTATGGGGTGGGCTAGTGGACTTGGCAAGAAGAATAAATCCAGTCATGACTAAAAATCATAGGTTTGAGATGGCAAAGCAAGGAGACAGAATTTTTGTCGTTGAGTGCCTTCTAACTGACGAGATAGAGAAAAAGAAACTGGTATCATCGTTAGATATTTCAGCAAAACTTTACTCTGATTTTTCAGATGGAGGTTTTGGCAAAAATCTTTTAGGTAACGATAAAGAAAGGCTAAACAGACTTTATAAGCTTTGGATTCTGACCATCAATGATATTGCGAACGCAGTTTTTTCGAACATAAGTCTTTAGGAATAAAAAGAGAGAAAAAAACGCCGGGCCTGGTGACATCATCCAGTTGTGAGATATCCACTCGATTGGGATCAGAAGGCATAAAATAGCTTTTTTGGGAAGCGAGGCGAAATGAAACGAAATGGAAAATCAGAAAAACGCCTAATTAGGAAAAAAAGCAAAAAACAGAAGATGCCAGTAAGCTTAGCAGTGGCACTGATCGGTCTCCTTGGAACTATTTTGGTAGCAGTCGCAACTTATATTTCAGCGACATTGCCGTTAAAGATAACCATATCTTTAACGCAAACCACTGAAGCAAGAGCTACACTATCAAAAGCAATTGAAATTGCTAATTACACTAAAACACCTATATCCACTCCATCCCAGTTAACAACCCTAATCCCTACAGTATTTGTTAACGATTTAAATAACACACAAATCAAAGTAACACTATCAGGCTTTAATGGAGGGGATGAAATAGGTGGCATCATAAGATTCGCACCTGAGATTCGTTCACCCGCCGAACTTAAGCAATTGGATATTTACATTAATGACCAAGTGTTAACAAGCATTAATTCTCCGCCTTATGAATATTTGTTTGATTCCACTTCTTTTTCACCAGGTACATATGAATTTACTTTTATTGTCATTAATATAAATGAAAATTATGGAAGTATAAAAATATCTTTAAAAATTGTAGAACCAATAGTGATAAGAATAATCGCCCCACAAGAAGGGAATGATATTCAAGAGACGAATAAAATAATCGCAGAAGTCTCATCGATTTCTGGTATAGCCAAAGTAAATTTTGCAGTGGATGGTATTCAGATTGCATCCTTTAACACTCCACCATACGAAACAACATGGAATTTTGATGATTTGGCTAAAGGACTCCATACTATAATGGTAACCGCTTATGACTTAAATGGCATTGTAGATCAAGAGACTGTTATTGTCCAAATAAGCGGCGCATCAAATTCATGGATTTTATTGCCACTGATTTGCTTAAGCCTTACAGTTATACTTTTCATCTTTATTGCAAAGAAAAAATATACAGTTGGCCATAATGGGAACAAGAATGTCTAGCTTGCTTTGGATTGGCAAGCAATCTAGTTTTAGTCAACACTTATGAATTGAGAAGAGAATTACTTCCGCGAATTCAGTAGAATAATAGAAAACCGGACTGGATCGGATAAGTTTTCTAAGGATTTAGGTTAATGCTCGATAAACAAAAACAGTCTCGGGACGTTACGTCCACGAGACCGTTTTTGTTCACCGAAACCTCATTCCCTTGGCATAATTTCGATCTGGTGTGTTTCCTGAATATCCTCTATCGTCATCACAAGTTTCCCCAAGCCCGGGTTAGTATTGGCGGAAATGTGCCATTTCCATACACAGCGTGCCAGGCTGTTTACGGTTACCGTTCCGAGTCCGTCCGCAGCGCTTTGGCTGCCATCTGGGGTGTAGTATTCCAGCACACAAACATCATCCTTCCGCGCCTGGAGGATGACTTCAACATCTGTCCCGGCTCTTGCTTGCGTTGGCAGGGATACAAATTGGAATGGTCCCAGTGTCGGCGTGGGTGAAACGGTCGGAATAGGTGTATCGGTCGGGATGTGTGTATCCGTTGGAATGGCAGTTGGAGGCGGGGTCGGTGTCGCCAGGCGTTCTTCAGCGAAATTAAATACTGCCGTCGCATTTGCCAAAAATGCGACTATACCAACAAAAGCAAGGGCAAGCCCTCCAAATTTTTTGAGCCAGTTTTTTATATTGCTCCACATTACACCCTCCACAACGGTTCAGAATCATCGTAGCAAAATCGAAATTCAAAGTCAAGCCAATTCCATTCATGATAATATCTAGATAATTCTTATCCGATTTAAGCCTATCTTATAAGCCGTTTTGAAGCCTTCACTCAGAATAGGGAAAACCCATGCCGAACAAACCTTTTCGTTTTGGAGTCACAAGTTACGGAGCCGATGTCAGCGGCGAGGGTTGGGCGCAAAAAGCCCGGCGCATCGAAGAATTAGGATACTCCAGCCTTTTCGTGTCCGATCATTTTATGGGTCAGATCTCGGTCATCCCCGCATTGGCATATGCCGCCGCTTCTACAAGTTCGTTGCGTGTCGGCAGCATCGTCTGCGCCAACGATTTCAGGCATCCCATTTTGCTGGCAAAAGAAGCCGCCACGCTCGATGTACTTTCGAACGGCAGGCTGGAACTAGGCATCGGCGCCGGATACCTCAAAGCCGAATTTGACGCCCTGGGGATCCCATTCGATGATGCAAAGATCCGCGTCGAACGTCTGCGTGAGTCGATTCAACTCATCAAGGCTTATTTTCGCGGAGAGCGCATCGACTTCGACGGAAACTATTATCGCGTCCAAAGCGACATCGGGTTGGATTTTATTCCAAGCCCGGCACAAAAACCCCACCCGCCCATCCTCATCGGCGGAGGCGGAAAACAAATGCTCACCCTGGCGGGTCAGGAAGCGGATATCGTCGGTCTCGCGATGCAGATCAACAAAGACGGCACAGGACCCGATCTAAAATCCGCGATGCTGCCGCTGGAACAAAAGATCGGGTGGATCCGCGCTGCGGCGGGTCCGCGTTTTGAAGATATTGAGATCAATGTACAAACCTGGGTTGTTGCCGTCACAGATCAAAGAAAAGAAATGCTCGAACAGATCAGTCAGCAATTCCCGCTGCCCTACGATATGCTTGCCTCCCTGCCCTTCATCCTGGTCGGCACCGTTGAAGAAATTATCGCACAAATACAATCCCATCGTAAAAGGTTTGGCATCTCCTACTTTTTGGTTTTTGACCAATACATGGATCAATTTGCCCCCATCGCTGCGACGCTTGGAGCAAAATAAAAAAGTGGTCTCGCGGACTGAATATCATCGAGACCGCTCTTTATAGGTAAAATTACACGAACCATCTTTATCAGTACTCAAAGGAGAATTTACATGTTCAAGTCCAAGCGCAGGCAGATCGTCACCCCCCAATCGGAACATCTCAAATTAGTCGGCACGCTGGCAATGTTGTGGGGCAATGACCAGATCGACGTGCCGCCCATCGAACGCGAGTCCATGATCTTGGGCATGGGTCTGCATGATCGCGGATACGGTTACCTCGACAACTCTCCCATCGGCGGCATGAGCGACGAAGAATGGCAGGGCATTGCGCGGAGCGGTTTCTACATGGATGGTTCCGATGCCGTGGCAGATGCCATTGTCAAATATCATATTCGGCGTCTCGCCAGCCACGGCACAACCGACATCCGCAAAGCGCTGTACGCCGAATTCTCTCAAGGCGTGGATGAGCACCTGAAACAGCACAACCTTTCACGGGTCATGTTTGACCGCATGGACCGCATCACCGACCTGCTGGATAGTCTCTCCTTCGAGCTTTGCTTTGACGTCCCCGCCTCCGGCAGTATCGCCATCTTTCCGCGGAATGGCGAGGATAAAGAAGTGACGGTCGAATATCACGTGGAAGATGGCGAGATCAGCGTCAGCCCGTGGACATTCTCTGTAGACGAACATCGCGGTTATCTCGTCGCCTATCAAATGGATGGGTACCCCGAACGGCTCGACCCGGTCATTTTGCCGTATTGTCTCAAAAAGAAAAAGTAATTTCCGCCCCCAACTCGTAATTCCCAAAGTCCGTAGTACAATGAATTCAGGTCATCTGACGGCAATTGCCTATTTGCGGGGGAGTTGAAGTAGTGCTTCTAAGCAACGCTGTATACATTCCAGAAAACCTGAACTTGCACAGTCGCTGCCTCGAAGAGGCGTATATTGTTTTTAATACCAATCTTCGCAGGAACAGGGATCGAACCCGGTCTCAATTAGGTAAGAGGAAAGATCAAGAAGGAACCACAAAATGGAATCAACCACACCCAAAGCCAAGGTAAAACGTCCTTCCAAAGGTCAACGCAAGCACAACCGTCTGGTGAAGCAGGAAGCCCGCAAGAACAGCATCCCTGGTACGGTCGTCAAAAAAGTGAAACGCCCCGCCGCAAAATAAATATCAGCACCAAAGCGGACCCGGGCGCAATGTCACCGGGGTCGTTTTCAATTCTGCAATTTTCGGTCAGGTATTCCGTTTTTCATCCATCACGTAGTAAAATGAATATGAAAGAGTTTGACAATTTTGTTTTGCCTGTTCATGGGGGAACAGATAAACATCAAGAAACGAAATCTCGAAAACTCCAAATTGAGTCAAACAACCTTACATACTCTCTTAGGAGCATGCCATGGCATATCAAAAATCGAAATTCGACCAAAAATGGAAAGTGATCAGGAAGCAGTCTGTTCAATGGTGGAGCCTTGTCGCCGAACACGACCTGAAAAAAGTGGACAAGGTGGACGACAAGCTGAATAAATTCCTGACCATCCTCCAGGTCAAATATGGATTCACCCGCGAAAAAGCCAGGGTGGAGATCAACAAGCGCTGGGCAGAATTTGACCGGGAGCAGAACGAAGCGAATACCTAATTTCGTGATTCCTATGGCACGCTGAGGCGGCAGGGTCTGTCCGTCTCCACGCCTTGAGGTAGTGTTTTCATCTGCCGAATATTTTAGAAGACATCACTCACCCCGAAATGAAAGTTTCGAGGTGAGTTTATTTTAAGCACAAACAGGATGCGGACTCTTTTAGAATCAATAATAGCAACCTGGGTTATTTATCATTTTCCGCGTCAATCCGCGCTCGTCAGCGTCCCATTTTAAATTTGGGCAATACCGTTTTATTTACCAGCATTCTTTCAATTACTAGAAGTCATCTCAAAAATACCGTGTCACCCTCCCGAAGGACATCGGGACGATGTGAGGGAGCGTTCGTTGCGACCGACACATGCACCGCGCTGCGGATGCAGTGCTGGTGAGGGTCTCTTACT
>CAYJPO010000048.1:0-34924 GCA_964372045.1 uncultured Anaerolinea sp. | reverse complement strand
TAAGCGGCTTTATCCTGTCACAATTATAAAAAATTCAAGTTAGTGGACTACTAGCTGCCAAAGCCCAGAAATTGCAGGATCGATTGAACCGCTTCATTGCCAGATTTTGCAAATATTTGTAGAATGTCCACGCCAAGGAAAACAGAGCCCATGAAAAAAAGCATGGCAGGCGTAAAATAAAGACTTGAAAAGGTTTTTATCTTTGAGTTCTGCGGATTTCGCGGGCTGTAAAGCACCTGCACTTCCTGACCATCCTTAAACGCTGGTGGGTTGCTGCCTAATTTGTCTTCCCGGGTTATTTCCTGTCCATCCTCAGTTGTGAAAGTGTAAACTGGATGGTAGGCCGTGCCTCCCTTAGAACCCCGGCTTGAAGTAAATCCGGTAACGATGCCCTTCGCTTTTTTTGATGTCAGAGCAAATAAAAATGTATAAATGAAGCCCAGCAGACCGAAGAGCAGCATCGGCAAGCCAATATCTCCAAAAGTTGAAAGCCATGTGAAGGGTGGGAAGTTAAAGTCAAACATGAGATATTCCTCTAAAGCTGAGATGGGTATTGAAGGTTCTCATACTCTACGTTATATAAAGAGACCAATAAATCCCTCTCAGGTCACATCAGGTTGTGTTTTTGGATATAGAACGAAGGAAATGAGTAAATAACGAGAGAACACTGGGATGGATGTCCCAGTGTTTTGATTTGAGGTGGATTTGACAAAAGTCCAGCATCCGAGTATATTTTCGATTGATTAATCGATTAATCAATCGAGAGGTAACCATGCTCAAGACGATCAGCGCCACAAAAGCCCGAATCAATTTTGGGGATGTGATGAAACAAGCCAAGATCGCCCCCGTCATTGTAGAACGTGGCGGCAAGGCAGAGGTCGTTGTCCTTTCCAAGAAGGCATACGACCAATTGGTCGCGGCAAAAACTCACGCCGATGTGCAAAAGCGGATTGAAGCCCTGCATAAAAAAATCCGCGTTGAATTGGCTGGAAAGTCCCCGATGGACATTGCTGAAATCATTCGCCAAGGGAGAGAAGAACGCGATGAGCAAATCAACAACAGTCTGCGTTGATGCCAGTGTCATTCTCAGGTACGTGTTGCAGCCTGAAAATGTGTCCATTCAAAAATTGTGGCAAAAATGGATGGCAGACGAGATAAATCTGGTAGCGCCGTCCTTGTTGTTTTATGAAGTGACGAATGCGCTGTACCAACAGCAGAGAAATAACATCCTTTCGGCTGAAACGATTTGGGAGACATTGGAGTTATCGCTTCAACTGCCAATTGCATTGGTCAACGAGGCGAATTTGCATGTGAAAGCGCGTGAAATCGCAATGCGGTACAACCTCACTGCCACGTATGATGCCCACTACCTTGCTTTGGCAGAGTGGATGGAAATCGATTTATGGACAGCGGATATGAGGCTGGTCAATTCGCTGAAACCTTTCAAGGTGAAATGGGTCAAAGGGATAGAGTAACGAGAGAACACTGGGATGGATGTCCCAGTGTTTTTGATTTAATCCGCAGAATCCATGTAAGGAATGGTGGGCATTGATCCCATTTATCAGGGTTGAATTTGAGGCTGAAAACCTCTATAATAATTAGGACAAATTCCGTCTTATTTAATGGTGCTTACCAATAGGAGGTTTCCATGTCTGGCACACAATCGATGACAGAAGAAGCGATCGCCGCCCAAAGGGATGCGTTCGTCGAACGTATGCTTCAATCTGCGGCAGGGACGTTCAATCTGTTTTCCATCTACATTGGTGACCGGCTCGGTCTTTACCGCGCTCTGGCAGAGAGCGGACCATCGACCCCACAGGAGCTGGCAGCGTGTACCGATACACAGGAGCGCTACATCCGCGAGTGGCTCGAACAGCAAGCGGTGGCGGGCATTCTCCATGTAGATATTGAAAATCACGGGTCCGATACGAGGCGCTTCTCGCTTCCACCGGGACACATCGAGCCGCTCATCGCGTGCAGCAGTTTGAACTACATGGCGCCGCTTGCGCAGCTCTTGGTCGGTGCAGTGCGACCGCTTCCCGCCGTGTTGGATGCGTACCGCAACGGCGGGGGAGTCCCGTTCGATGAGTACGGCGCTGATCTGCGGGAGGGTCAATCCGCGATCAACTATCCAGCTTTCTGGCACCAACTGCCGGGGGAATGGTTGCCCTCCATCACGGATGTCCACGCCCGCTTGATGTCAGACCCGCCTGCGCGCGTGGCGGATATCGGCGTCGGCTATGGCTGGTCGAGCATGGGCATGGCGCGCGGGTATCCCAATATCCATGTGGATGGCTTCGATCTGGATGCGCCTTCCATCGAACGCGCCAAGGAGAATGCCTCGCGCAACGGGTTGGCGGAACGGGTTAATTTCTGGGTGCGCGATGCGAGCGACCCTTCGCTCGCAGGGCAATATGACCTAGTGACCGCTTTCGAAGCAGTCCATGATATGAACGACCCGGTCGGCGCACTGCGGACGATGCACAGGCTGGTGAAAAATGATGGCACGGTGCTCATTGTGGATGAACGCGTGGGCGATGCCTTCACGCCGACGGGCAACGATGTGGAGTGGATGATGTACGGCTGGAGCATTTTGCATTGCCTTCCGGTCGGCATGACCGAACCGAATGCGGCAGGCACCGGGACGGTGATGCGTGAAAGCACCTTGCGGCAATACGCCAAAGATGCCGGTTTCCGCAGTGTGGGCGTATTGCCCATCGAACATTTCTTCTTCCGCTTCTATCGCCTCACGCCGTAAAGGTCCTGCCGCAAAGTTCCGTCATTGCTTCGTCGGGCTCGGCGTTTGAGCCTCGGGGCTCGCAATGACAGGTTAAATCTTGTATGTTGGGCGCCCCTCTAAACAGCGACTCCCCTTCTCATGTAGAAGGGGAGTTGTCTTATATGCCAGAACGTTTGTTTACGCTTCCGTCACTTCGTAATCGTGGGTGATCTCCACTGTATCTTTGAGCGTGACATACACCGAACAGTATTTTTCTTCGCTCAGCAAGATCGCCTTGCCAAGTTTCTCCAGGTCGATGTCTTTGCCGATGGCTTGATAATGGATGTGGATCTTGCGGAAACGCCACGGCGGGTCATCGTCCTGCACAGCTTCGGCGCTGACCTTGAGCTCGCGCAGGTCCTGTTTTTGTTTGGTCAGGATCTCGACCACGTCATGCGAAGCGCAGCCGATCAACGCCATCGGCAGCAGGTCTGAGGCGCTCACGCCTTCCGGTTTCTTCATTTTGATCTGAATATTGTCTTTGTCTTTGAGGATGAACTTGTGTTCAGGGTCCCAGTTGAGAAATGTTTGTTTCGTTGCCATAAAGTCAGTATAACATTAAAAATACATTGTCCTTTATATGGTACGATACCCGCAAGAGGTTACCCATGACACTATTTCTGATCGCCGCACTTGTATTCGCCGGGCTGGAATCACTGGCGTTGAAAAAGCAATGGCTCAAACTGGAAGCTATCGTCAAACCGGGGGTCATGATCGCGCTGTTCACCGGGTTACTCCTTACAACCGGTTTGAATGGCGCCCCGCTGTGGTTCGGGCTCGGGATTCTTTTATCGCTCACGGGGGATATTTTTTTACTGCTCTCCGTGGACCGATTCTTTCTGGCGGGATTGGTCGCCTTCCTGCTCGCGCATCTCGCCTACGTGGTCGGATTCAACATCCCATTGCCTGAGTTTTCATCCTGGAGTTTGATCCTGGCGATCATGATCGGCTGGGGTGGGGTACGGATCATGCGGCAGGTCCTTTCCGCGCTTGCCGCGAAGGGACAACTGCGTCTGCGAATCCCCATCATCGTCTACACCGTGGTCATTTCGCTCATGCTTCTTTCGGCGGTGATCAAACTCACCGACCTCAGTTGGGATGCAGGCGCGTCCCTGCTGGTCAGCGTTGGCGCGTTCCTGTTCTATATTTCCGATATCATCCTTGCCTGGCATAAGTTCGTCGCTCCCATTCAGAACGGACGCATCTACAACATCGGCGCGTATCACCTCGGTCAGATCGCATTGATCGCAGGTGTGGCGCTGCAGTTCGGCGGCTGAAAAGATCACAAGACCAATTTCATAACCATTTAACAGTCTGTGTGATAATCGGACAGATGGCATTTTTATTTTCTTTGGAGGAATAAATGGAACAACGCTCGATCTCCGCGGACGAAGTCCGCTTTTTCAGCGGAAGCTCGAATAAACCGCTGGCTGCTGGTATCGCCGCCGGACTCGGCGTCCCGCTCGCCGAAACCCATGTTAAACGGTTTAGTAACGATAACTTGTACATCCAGTTGGGAGCCAGTGTCCGCTACCGCCGGGTGTACATCGTTCAGTCACTCTCGGACCCGGTCAACGATAATTTGATGGAACTGTTGATGATGCTCGACATCGCGCGCGATGCCGCCGCATCCGAGATCCATGCCATCATCCCGTATTATTCCTTCGGTCGGTCAGATAAAAAGGACGCGCCGCGCATCTCCATCACCGCCCGCCTCGTGGCAGACCTGCTCAAGACCGCCGGTGCCACCCATGTGATGAGCATGATGTTCCATTCGCCGCAGGTGCATGGTTTCTTCCGCATCCCAACCGACCCGCTGAGCAGCCGTGCCGTTTTTGGAAAGTATCTCGAAAACCGTGACCTGAGCGGCACCATCATCATCTCGCCGGATATGGGACAAGCCAAGTCTGCGGCGCGCTTTGCGAAAAGCCTCAACTTGCCGGTTGCCGCTGGGAACAAAGAGCGCGTTTCGGATACTGAAGTGCGCATCAGCGGGTTGGTGGGCAATCAGGTCAGAGGACACAAGCACGCGCTGGTCTACGATGACGAGATCGCCACCGGCGGTTCCATCGCCGAGTTGAGCCGCCTGCTCATCGAAGAAGGCGTGGAGGATATTCTGGTCATGTGTACGCATGGCGTGTTCACACGCGGCGGGTTGGAGAAGCTGGCTGCCATTCCGCAGATCAGCGAGATCGTCACCACGGATACGGTGGATATCCCCGAGGAAAAACGTCATCCCAAACTGACCGTGTTGTCGGTCGCCAGTGTCTTCGCCGACTCGATCCGTCACAACTTCAACCGCGAGTCCATCGGTGACTTGTTCGTGTTCGGTGAGTAAGGGCGACCCGCCCGGTGAAAGCAAGTCACCTTTAATATGGTAGGGTCGCTCCTACGTCATAAAGGAATCTACATGCAACCCATCTTCTTTATCATTCTTATCGGTTTGGCAGGCGGAATGGCGATCGGCATCCAGGGACCGTTGTCCAGTATTATCACCCAGCGGCTTGGTTCGCTGGAAAGCGTCTTCATCATCCACATCGGCGGGGCGGTGGCGGCGTTGATCCCGCTCCTGGTCGTGGGCAGCAGGCTTGGGGAGTGGCGCAGCGTTCCGTGGTATGCCCTTGCGGCAGGCGCGCTCGGACTCATCGTCATCACGGCGATGGGCTACATGATCCCCCGCATCGGCGCGGCGGGTGCGTTGATCACCCTCATGGCGGGACAGATCCTCGTCGCATCCATCCTCGACCATTTCGGCTGGCTCGGGGTGGCACAGCGCTCGCTCGATATTCAAAGGTTGATCGGTTTTGCGGTGGTGATTTTCGGTGTCTGGCTGACCGTGAAATAGATATTCGAACAGGAAGAATCAAAAAAATAAATAACCCCGAATTTATTCTGGGACGCGGACGAGCGCAGACTTACGCGGAAAAGAAATAAAAAAATCCGCGTTTTCCGAGTAATCCGCGTCCCATTTGCTCTTAAAAACCAAACTCACCCACGAAACCTTAATTTCGGGGTGAGTCATGTTTTGGGGTGATGGGTCGAAATAAATAATAGTGTCCGTAGTGCGAGCTACTATCTAGCGCGAACATCATTTACCCAAACCCATTCCCCTTTATCCGTTGTGGTAAATGGTCTAATTCAATCCTTCGTCACGATGTACTGATGGATCCAATGCGCATACCGGTTCTGCAAGCGGATGAAATGGTTTTGGATCGCATCCGCCTCGGAGCCTTCGAGCACGAGGAAGCGCCCCTTCTCCACGCCTTCGCGCGCGATCTCGCGGCACACGGCTTCGGTGATCAACTCCGCCAACAACACCTGCCCCTGTACCGTCGTGTCGAGGCGGTCGTTTTCATCCACATAGATCTTCACCGACGGCGCGGCCGTGGCGATCACGATGCTCGAATTGACACGGTCATAATAGACGCGCTGGCGCGGGTCGGTGCGGTCATCGAAGTGAATATCGGTGAAGAGCGCGTTGCCTCCGCGTGCGGGCGGCGCGACCAGGGATTCCTTTTTCGAATGGACTTGCACGATCGCCTGCGCGCGGTTCTTGCCGAGGTACGCCGTGATCGTCCCTTCGCCGCCGACCTGCCTGCCTTCCACCTTGACGCGCGCTTCCAAAACGTTCGGGTCAGATTTGTGCGGCTTGAAGATGACCTGCGGGGTCAGCACCATCACTTCCGGGCTGTTCGAGATGACGGTTGCCGTTGAGTTTGGTCGTTCGTTCACGCCCAATGAGATCCGCAAAAGCAATGTGGCGGTTTGACCAGTTTGCACATACAGCCGTTCGGGGTAAAAGCCCATGCCTGATTCGGGCACGTCGATCTTGCGTTGGGCGTCCGCATCCTTTTGCTCGCGCAGTTCCGTCACCGCAATCGAGTTTAGTTCATGCAGGGCGCGGTCCAGTTTTTGGCGCAGCTTTTTATCCAGCTTGGTCTGCTCGTCATGGATGGCGTGGTCGCGTTCCGCCAGGATGAGCGGCTCCAGTTTCGCTTCTACGGCGAGCTTCAACGCCTTCGCGAACGGATGTGTCCAGTTGATGCCATCGCGGGTCGCGGTGAGGACAGGCTCGTCATTTTTTAAAAGGTCATGCAGATAATCGCATTGGATCGAGCCGTAGAAATATCCGGCGTACGGGTCGCTCTCGAACTTGAGCATAGTCAACGAAATGACAGTCGCGCGGCTGATGACCAGCAGACCGCCGTCGGCATAATCGCCTTCCTCGCTGCGTGTCGAGAGCTGAATGCTCGAACGAAAGACTTCCAATTTCGCATTGGCGGGAAAGCCTTCGATCTTGATGCGCTCTTTCAACACCTGTTCGCCGCGCGGAGCCTTATAGCTCAGCTCATGCTCCTGTTTGATCTGGGCTCCCGCGCCGATCTCCCTCAGAATGATGCGCCGCTTTGGGTTACTCATGATCGGGCGCAGTTCGAAATGCCGTTGCAGGTAATTGCGCAGGTTGTTGAACTGCGGCATCTTCACATCATCGCGTGAGACGATGATCTCAAGGATCGTCCCGTTGCCTTCGGGGATGCCGTGTTTCTCGCGCAGCGCCAGCGATGCATAGACAGGGTCGTCTAAATTAAATGTTGGAATGCCCTGTTTCAACAACAATGAACACGAATAGAAATACGAACCCTTGAACGAGCGCACATATCCATAGCCCAGCCCAAAGATGGAATCCTTCAAGCCGCGTCCCCACATGCCGCGCACTTGCTGGTCTTCTTTCAATCCGCTGGTGGCTTCACCGTAGGTTCCGACGACTTTATCCATGCGGGAATCGGTCATGCCTTCGGCAAAGTCTGTAATGCGAATGACCGAGTTCTTATGCTTGCGCAGCACCTCGATCACGATCTCTCCGCTCGAGGTAACGCCCGCATGTTCGAGGCGCGAATAACTATCGTTGCTGTTAGTGATGACCTCCACCAGCGCGCGCATGACATCTTTTCGGATCGCCTGATCCGCCTGCTGTATCGCAACGCGGTCGGCGTACTGTAACTTTCTACTGCTCGTCATAATGTCCTTTATAAATCCTGTAGTAACGACTCTGCAAAGCGCTCTGTGGGTCAGTCGTTACTGCTAATTATTTCTGATTTCGTGTTCGTTTTACCTGCGGCACCAATAAAGGCGCAAAACTATCTTCGCAAAAAACGAGGAAGGTGATCAAGTCCGCTCGGTTGTGGATGCCCGCATAGCGTTTGAACAGGTCTACGTTTCGCTTCAACGTTTCCGCCGAAGATTCCATCGTGGCAACCAGCATGTTGCGGAAATCGAATTCGCTGATCTTCGCCTTCCCGCCGTTCCGTTTATATTGCAGGAACGCGTCCGAACGTTCGACCATTTTGATGAATTTCCCCGCCTTGTCCCTTTCCTCTTTTGTGACTTGGGCTACAGGCGCAGCTTCCTGCCTGACCGTCTTCGCCTCTTTCGTGACCTTGGGCTTGGTCGCTGGACCCCCGGCAGTTTTCTTCGCTGGAGATGTGGGCAGTGCCAACGTCAACTGCGCGAGCTTGGCGGATTTTAGTTTCGGCGTTGCCTTTTTCTTCTTTTCAATTTTGACGACCGGCGCTCTTTTCTCAACCTTCGGCGCGGATGTCTTCCGGGCTGGCGCTTTCTTTTTTGGCGCAGGCGTCACCGATTTTTTGACCGGCGCTTTCTTGATCAGCGTTGGCGTCACAACCTTTTTAGTTGTCTTCTTTTTCGGTGCAGGTGTGGTGACCTTTTTCGCAGGCACTTTCTTTTCAGGCGCAAGAGTCTTTTTGACAGGCGCCTTCTTGACCTGAACAGATATCACAGCCTTTTTGCTTGTCTTCTTTTTCGGCGCAGGCGTAGCCGCTGACTTTTTAACGAGCCCCTTCTTTTCAGGGGCGGCGGATGCTGGCTTACCCGGTATCTTTGTTTTCGCAGGCTTTACTTTTTTCGGTGCCTGAGTCACCGGCTTCGTTTCTTTTTTCTTCGCCGTCGGTTTCTTTTTAACAATCTTGACCGGTTTCTTCTTCGGCGTTTCCTTCATTTCAGGCAGGAGCGAAAGCTGGGCTTCGATCTTTTTTGGTTCCGGTGTCTCCATCCCCACAGGCGCGGAGATTTCCCTGGCAGGTTGGACTTCAACATTGACAGTTTCCACTTTGGGCGGGGTGGGCAGGCTGACGCCCAACGCTTTTGCGATCCGTTTTGCGAGTTGTTTACCCTTGCCCTTCAATATGAATCCGTCCGCCGGGTTGCCTTTGATAAATCCTTTTTCCCTGGCATCGCTCAACCGCCTTGCCACCAGTGCAGAATCGGGCCAGTAGAAATAGTTCTTGAGCGCAAAACTATGCGGGAACAACCGGAAACAGACGGAGACGATCTCCTCCGTCATCACCGCGGTTTCTTCGTCCTGGAACACCGCGATGGCAAAGACGACCAATTCGCCGGGGTGGAAGGTCGCGTATTTATCCGGTGTGAATTCGGAGAGATTCTTCGTGATGGGTTTTGTTTCAATGAGCGCGCTGGATGACATGAGCCGATGAGCCTTTATTCAAATTGGGAGTTTTGTTATTTTAACACCAGTTTTTCGTTCATTTGGCTATGTGACAGGACTAATGTCATATCAAAGCCCGACGCTTTTCCACCCTATATCCTATTCTGCCGGGGCGACCCGTCAATGGAAGGGAGATATCTTATTTTGGGTCGCTCCTGTCAGTATGATTTCCCAATATATTCAAATACCCTCACATTGTTTTGACCATCTTCGAAAACCAGAGCATACATTTCCGGTTTTGAAACGAGCATTGGCAAAATCTGCTCCTCGATCGTTACATCCAATTCTGTGCTGGGCGGCGATTGCAGCAGCGGCGCGATGACGATGTAATCGATGCCCTGATTATCGAGATACTTTTCCAACTCCTGATCGTTCTTTGGAAAGCCGATGGTCTTGCGCTTCACATGCACATACGCGGGGACAGGTTCATTCACCATCACAATGGCATCTGCCGGGGCATTCTCGGCGACCCAGCTTGTGCCAATCGAAAGGTCGCTCATCTGCTCACGCACCGGGCTGCGCCAATCTTGAATATTGCGCGTTAGTAAGACGAGCGCGATGATACCCGCCGAAGCTGAAATATTGCGCGTAGTGATTTGTGCGTTTTGGCGGGATATTTTGTGGATGAGCCAACTCAAACCATACAAGAAATAAAAATACATCATCGGCAAAATGGGAATCAAGAAGCGCACCTTCACGCTCCCCACTTGCGGATTCCAGAACGCCAGAATGCCCGCCAGATAAACGATGAAATAAATGTGCATCCATTCGAGCTTTGGTTTCCAGACAAGAAATCCAACAACGATAACCGCGAGGATGGTAATGTTTATCAACGGCATGATCCATTGCAAGCCGAAGCTTGCCAGCATCGAATCGAGCCGCGTGCCGAAGATGGGAATCAATGCTCCGGCGGCGACTTCATTGAAATAGCCGGATGCATTCATCCACACCTGACCGAGTTTCTCCAGCATTGATCCGGTCAGCACTTGCGCCTCATACCCAGACGAGATGACGGTTCCGCCATTACGGAGGTTGATCCACGCCTGGAGCAGGAATCCGGCAAGAAAGATCATTGCCGCGATACCCAAATCTTTAAAGCGGCGGGTGATTAATAAGATGATGAGCAATGAGATGGGAAGCGCGATCCCGATCGTGCGGATCTGTTGAGCATAGAAAGCGAATACGGCTGCCAGCGCGATGATGCCGATTCCATTTTTTTCTTGCTTATCGGTTATGTCCAATTGACCACTTGCATAAGTAGTCGTAGGGTAGGTTTTTAACCCGTCAAGTTGTGTCAGGCTAAAAGCCTGACCTACAATTGGCTTTTGTAAGAGGTCCAAAGTGACCAACGCCAGTAGGGAGAAGAACACGAACGCCGACTCCGACATCACCGTGACGGATGCGCCGATCAGCAGCGGATTCAGCGCCACCAAACCGGTGAGAATTTCAAGTAGTGGAGAAGACAAACGTTTTGCGAAAAGTTTGTAGACCAACCCAATGGAAGCCAGCCACAACACCAAAGATACGACCTTAAGCGCATCGTAATTCTTCGGGAACAGCAGGGTGAACGGCGCGAGCAAAAGCGACCAACCCGGCGGGAAGTTCCGCTCGATCTGCGGACGCGGGAAGTTGATGAGCTGGTAGCCTTGTCCGCTGGCGAGGCTTTCGGCGAGGATGATGTAATGCGCATCGTCGTAGGATGTGCCGACCTGGAGCGAGTCAAAGCGCAAGACGGCAAGCGCCGCGCTGACGATGATAAGCAGGACGAGGAATAGGGTGGAATAACGTTTTGGCATGGATGATTCAATCGATCCGATGGGTCAAAGCAGAGTAGAACTCGCGCAGGAAGCGTGATGGGTGCGTGGCAAGCAGGCTCGGTTTGGCAAAACCAGCTTGTTCAGCAAGTTTGCCGAACGTGCCAAACGAGAACGGATACGGCACCCACGGATTGCCCGAGTCCACGTTGTATTCGACGACGAGTAATTTTCCGTGCGGCTTGAGAAATGATTTGAGATGTTTCAGTACCCGCACTTTGTCTCTGAAATAATGCAGGGAATTCGCCATCAATATCCCATCGAGCAGTGGTAGCGAATCGATGCGTGAAAGCTCTCCGATATGAATGTGCAAGTTGTCCGTATTGTCAAACCGCGCGAGATATCCTCTTTCCAATTCTTTCAGGCTGGATTTGTCCTTGTCTACTGCGTGGATACTGGCAGACGCGCCGATCACCTCCCGCAAGGCAAAGGTAAAGGCTCCCGCACCCGCTCCGAGGTCCGCCCATGATTCGCCGGGTTCGAGTTCGGCTGGTTTGATTAAATTCACATGGTCATGATGATCCATGCGCGAATCGTATCATAGTCTTGTTGATACGATTACGATTTTTATAGAACCTCAAAGCGTGAAATAGAACAGCACGCCCATCCCGCATAGAAAGACATTCACGACGACCAGCACGATCCATAACCAGATCATTGCGGACGGCGCTTTGCGTTCGAGCAAGGCTTCAGTTGGATTCTCCGGGTTGTAATAAACGGTGACCTGCGAGCCGGTGGGATAGCGCTCCACGACCTTGCCCGCGCCAGTCCCGCCCCATTCCATGCCGGGGCTGACCTTGCGGCTTTCATACGATGCGCCGCCGACACGGTAGTGATAGACCACGACGGGATAGTTGACATAATGTCCCTTGCTGCCGCGCCGCGCCTCCAGCGTCGACATCAGAATCGTCCCGGTGGTGGATAGCCAGTTCTTTGCTTTTGATGCGGCGAGCTGCGATGCGAGAATGATTCCCAGCAGGATGGCGGTGAAGATAAATTCCGAAAAACAGATCGAGCCGACAGCGATCAACGTTTCTGTGCTGATGGAACCCATAAGGTACTCCTTCTGAATCGGTAAGATGTTTCTACGGTACAAAAAATGGAAAGGAGCTTCAATCAGACTTTGGTCATGCCGTATAATCAGGTCATACCAAGTTGCAGCAAGGTTTGGTAAAGAGACGGTTCGATCTTTCTCCTTCGTTTCGATAAAAGATTCACTTAATAATAAGACAAACGATAGAGGTGTCCCATGATGAATAACAAACAACTAGCTGATACGTTTACCTTGATCGGGAATTTATGTGAGATCAAAGGCGAAGTGATCTACGTGGTGCTGGCATATCGCAAAGCGTCGGAAAGCCTGCTTGCACTTCCGCGTGAAGCCAGCGATTATTGGAAAGAGGGGACACTGCGCGAGATCCCCGGCGTGGGCAAAGCCATCGCCGAAAAGATCGATGAATTGCTTTCGACCGGCAAACTTCAATTTCTCGAAAACTTGAAAAAGGAAGTTCCCGAAAGTTTGGCAACCTGGCTGCAAGTCCCATCGCTTGGACCCAAGAAGGTCGCCGCCATTTGGAAAGCGTTGGATATCACCACTCTCGCCGAACTCGAAGCCGCGGCAAAAGATGGAAAACTGCGCGGTCTGCCCGGCATGGGCGCAAAATCGGAAACCGCCATCCTTGAAGGGCTTGCCTCGTTGGCGAGACGCTCCGGTAGAATGCCGCTCGGTCACGCCTATCCGCTGGCGCAGGACATCATCGCTCAACTCAAAAAGGTGAAGGGAGTCGTCGAAGCGCAATCCGCTGGCAGTTTAAGAAGGATGCGTTCCACTGTCGGCGACCTCGATATCCTCGTGGCGGCAAAAGATTCCGCGGCGGTGATGGATGCGTTCGTCAATCTTCCGCGTGTGAGTCGTGTGCTCGGCAAAGGTGAAACAAAATCGAGCGTCGAATTTACCGATGGCGTGCGCGCGCAAGTCTGGGTGCATGCGCCGGAGAAGTTCGGCACAGCATTGCAATATGCCACCGGCTCCAAAGACCACAACGTCAAACTTCGTCAGATCGCACTGGATAAGGGCTTGTCGCTTTCTGAACATGCGCTGACAAAGACAAAAGGAAAAGGCGAGATCCTTTGCTCCACCGAAGAAGAAGTTTATAAAACGCTCGGCTTGCCGTGGATTCCGCCCGAACTGCGCGAAGACCGCGGCGAAGTGGAAGCGGCAAAGGCGAACAAACTTCCCAAGCTCATTCAAGTCAAAGACATTATTTCTAATTTGCACATGCACTCCACCTATAGCGATGGCAAGTTGGATATGCTCGACATGGCGCGCGCTGCCGCGAAACGCGGATTGAAGTTGATCGTCTTCACCGACCATTCGGTGAGTTTGGGTGTTGCCAACGGCTTGTCCATCGAGCGGCACAAAAAACAGGCGGCGGAGATCAAGAAAATTCAAAAACAATTGGGGGATGAAATCCTCGTCCTCCACGGCAGTGAAGTGGAAATCAAAGCCGATGGCTCACTGGATTATCCCGATGACTTTCTCGCATCGCTCGACCTCGTAGTGGCTTCTCTCCATTCGAGCTTGCGCCAGCCGAGAGAGAAGATCACGCAACGGTTGTTGAACGCCATCCGCAACCCGCATGTGGATATCATCGGTCACCCGACCGGGCGCGAGATTCCCGACCGCGAAGGCGCTGACCTGGATATGGATGCGGTCTTCAAAGCCGCCGCAGAATCCGGCGTGGCATTGGAGATCAACGCACATCCCTCGCGCCTCGACCTCGACGATGCCTTTGCCCGCCGCGCTAAAGAGTTGGGCATCCCCATCACCATCAACACCGACGCGCACTCCGAAGGCGACCTCGACCTGCTCCATTACGGCGTTGCCATCGGTCGCCGCGCCTGGCTCGAACCGAAGGATGTCATCAACACCTGGTCAGCGAAAAAGTTGACGGATTGGTTAAAGAAAAGAGGCTGATGCAATGTCCGATTTTTATGACCTGAGTGATACTGGTTCGTTTTTGAACTTCCGCCGGAAGGTGTACAAGAAAATGCAAGCAACCGGTATTTCCGACCAGATCACCGCCATGCTTCAAGAAACATTCGATGCGATGCTGGAGACTGAAGATATCGTCATCAGCAAAATGGAGAAGAAGATCCTGATGACGGATATTTCCTCTCAGATCTTGCGGGAACTCGCAGACGGTTTGAAAAGCAACAAGTGAAGATAGCGTTCAGATCGCTTCTCTTTTTCATCGCGGCTCCGGGTGTGGTGGCGGGATATACCCCAATCGCCCTGATGAAGACAGGTCCGCAAGTGGAAATGGGAATGCTTTCCTACCTCTCACCTGTCTTTTGGGGAGGAGGGCTGGTCATACTGGTCTGGTGTTTCTGGGATTTTCTCTCGAAAGGAAGCGGTACGCCTGCGCCCATCGACCCGCCCAAGCGTTTGGTGATCGAAGGTTTGTACCGCTATGTCCGTAACCCGATGTATGTCGGTGTGCTGCTGGTGATCTTGGGTCACTTCCTGTGGTTTGGATACTGGTACATTCTTGCTTATGCAGCGGTGGTGTATACCGCTTTTTCCACCTTTGTGATCTTCTATGAGGAACCTCATTTGAGAAAAACATTCGGTCCCGCTTATGAGGAGTATTGCAAACAGGTTCCGCGGTGGATACCACGGTTCAGGGACTAAAGGTTTGAAATGCTTCAGGAACTTAAGTCTCGTGCGCGCGCGCTCAAGCATGAAGCCTATGCCATTTATCTCGCCGCAAAGGACCCGCGTACGCCATGGTACGCAAAAGCGTTGGTCTTCTTCGTGGTTGCTCATACGTTCAGCCCCATCGACCTGATCCCAGATTTCATCCCCGTCCTGGGATATCTCGATGACCTCATCATCACCCCGGGTGGATTGTGGCTGGCGGTCCGGTTGATCCCGCCGGACGTGCTGGATGAGGCGCGCCGGGCGGCGGCGGATCAGATGCCCGGGAAAGGAGCGGGTTATTTCGGGGCGGCGATGATCATTGCCGTATGGATTTTGATCGCGGCATGTTTAATACGATTCTTATTAAGATGAAGGATAATGGAGCCAAGGAGGCACTTATGATCGGAAAACCAATGCAAGATTCCATGAACGAACAGATCAACAAGGAACTGTTCTCTTCCTATTTGTATCTCTCGATGGCGGCGTATTTTGAAACGAGAAACCTCTCAGGCTTTGCCAACTGGATGCGCCTCCAGGCGGACGAGGAACGCGAGCACGCGATGAAGTTCTATGACTTCATCCTCGAACGCGGCGGTGATGTTCATCTCAAAGCCATCGATGCGCCGAAGACCACGTGGTCGTCCGCGTTGGAGGTGGCGGAAGAGGTCGCGGCGCACGAAGCCAAAGTGACCGCTTCCATCTACTCGCTCTACGAGCTGGCGATGAAAGAGAAGGATTATCCCGCTCAGATGATGCTGCAATGGTTCATCACCGAACAGGTGGAAGAAGAGAAGAACGCCTCAGAATTGGTGGCTAACCTCAAGCTCATCGAGGAACGCGGCACGGCTGTCCTGATGCTGGACCACCGCCTCGCCAAACGCAAGGCAGAAGTAGATTAGTTCGTCTGCCCGAGCGATGGTTTATACTTGTGACCCTGAAGGAAACTTCAGGGTCGTTTTTTGTCCAAGGAGACTTATGGAAATCGTCATTCGCCGCATCACAGCCGAGGACCGTGGAGAATGGTTCAACATGCGCAAGGGTATCTGGCCCGAAGCGCCGGACGAATATCTGAATTACGACATGGACGAGATCTTCGCCAGTGACCGGGATGCTGTGTTCATGGCGTTCGTGGAGGGGCGTCCGGTGGGGATGATCGAGGCGCGTCTGCGCGATTACGGCGAAGGCTGCGAGACCAGTCCGGTGGGATACATCGAGGGATGGTTCGTCTACCCGGAGCTGCGCGGCAGCGGGGTGGCTGGGGCGCTCGTCGGTGCCGCCGAGGACTGGGCGCGGGGGCTGGGTTGCACCGAAATGGCGTCGGATACCTGGCTGGATAACGCGGTCAGCATCCGCGCGCATGGGAAGCTGGGCTACCAGGAGGCGGAGCGCCTGGTTCACTTCGTGAAGCAGCTGTAGGGGAGAGACTGCCCGGGAGGGGAGGCAGGATTCGGGTCGAAAGAGGCGAAAAGTCGGGGTTATTTGTTCCTAATCTCACATTATAATTAGATTGCATTTCCAGGCAGGATTATTCAAACATCTGTATAATGCCTGTGGCATTGTAGCGCGAGTGAATTCATGAGTATTCGTCTGAAAGTTGCCCTGCCATATGTGTTGCTGACCGTGCTTGTGTCGTTAATTGGCGCATACGTGGTCACGCGCCTCGTGGCGGGCACTCTGACCGAACGCCTGACGAATCAATTGTTGGAGGCGGGCCGCGTGGTTTCGGATAGTTTTGTCCGGCAGGAGAGCCATCATGTGGGGGAGGCGCGCCGCATCTCTTTCACCGCCGGATTGGCGGTGGCGCTTGCGAATGAGGACCATACGGCTGTAGCTGAATTGGCGGAGCCGGCGTACAAGGCGGGCACCATCGAGAACCTGATCTTGATCTCTTCACAGGGCAATGAGATCATCCACTTGCTTACCGGCGATACGGGGGAAATGATGCGGGTCGAAGAGGATACCCACGCAGCCAACTTGCCCATCGTTGACTATTTTCTAAAGAGCAAGGATCCAAATGAACCTCCGCGCCGTGGCTTCGGCGCGAATTTAATTAATAACAAGACCTATTACTACACGGCGATGCCGGTTTCGTTGGATGGAGAATTCTACGGCGTTATCCTTGTGGGAACTTCCATTCAAACCCTCCTGCCTTTGTTCGAAAAAGTGGCGCTGGCGGATATCGTCCTTTATGGGAATAACGGTCAAGCCATCGCCACCACCCTGGGCTCGGCGGATGAAGATACGCTGGCGTTCCTGTCCATCTCCGGCGAGCAATATCGCGAGATCATCATGTCAGAGGGTTTCGTGGAGGGTGATAATTTCAAGCTGGCGGAGCGGGATTACACGCTTGGGCGTGCTCCTTTGCAGATCGGCAACGACCGGATTGGGGTGTTTGCGGTTGTCCTCCCATCCGAATTTGTGATGCAGTTCGGCGAGGACAGCCGGGTTACATATGCATGGATTTTCGTTGCGGTGATGCTGGTTGTGATCGCGATCGGTTCGGCTGTTTCACGCACGATCATCAAGCCGCTTTTGTCGCTGGTTTCCACGTCGCAGGCGATCGCAGGTGGTGACCTTGACCGCAGGACCGGGATTCAGGCGAAGGATGAGATCGGCACGCTGGCGAGCACCTTCGATGAGATGACCTCCCGCCTTCAGGAACGTACGAAAGAGCTGGAGCGGACGAACGCGATCCTGCAAAAGATGGATAAGACGAAGTCGAACTTTATCCAAATCTCCGCCCATGAATTGCGCACACCACTGACGCTCATCATGGGATATTCGCAGATGCTCGAACAGGATACTGCGAAGGACCCGGAACTTTCCAGCCTGGCGCGCGGCATCCTTGAAGGCGCGGAACGCATGACCGATGTGGTCGAAAGCATGCTGGATGTTTCGCGCATCGACAGCGACGCGCTCATTATCAAGCGGGTCGACCTGCTGATGGATGCGGTCATTCAAAGAGTGGAGCAGGGATTCGATAAAGCGTTCAAGGAACGCAAGATCAAGTTCGAGACCGAGGGCTTGACGGACCTGCCGGTTGTCGCCGCCGACCCGGATCAGATCCAAAAGGTTTTCACCCAACTTGTGATGAACGCCATCAAATTCACACCCGATGGTGGAAAAGTTAAAGTCACAGGACGATATTTGAATGGCAACGAACCGCCGCAGGTGGAAATTTCAGTTTGCGATACGGGGATCGGCGTTGCCTCAGACATGACCGAATTGATCTTCGAAAAATTCAACCAGACCGGTGAGGTGCTCATGCACTCGTCCGGCAAGACCAAGTTCAAGGGCGGTGGTCCGGGGCTTGGTCTTGCGATCGCCCGCGGTATTGTGGAAGCGCACGGCGGCAGGATCAGGGTGGAGAGTCCCGGCTATAATGAAAAAACGTACCCTGGGAGCACGTTCATCGTCTCGCTCCCTGTGAACAAGGAAACGGAGAAGGCATCATGAATCTACCCAATCGTGAACGTCGGGATTGGACTCTGATCATTTTCATCCTGCCGATCGGGATCATCCTGATCTTGATCGTCGGTCAGATCGCCATTCGCATGGTGCCGCATTGGAGCGTGGATGCGGGGATGGAATCGAACCTTGACCCGAATTCGGAATATATCAAACCGATCTCGCTGCTCCAACCGCTTCTGCCGCAGATCCTGACTCCGTTTGCCTGGGCGGAAAATTATCTCACGCCGATGGGGGACGTGAACTTCCCGCAATTCTTTGTCATCGAACCGAGCTATACTCCATCGCCCACGGAGGTTGAGCCTAGCGAAACTCAGGTGCTCCCACCAACGGAAACTCTGGTACCCACAGCGACAACACCGCCTCCGCCCACAGCTACGCAGCCATCGAGCACTCCGCCTGTGGAAGAGTCAGAGACACCCGACCCGACGGAAGAGCCGACAGAACCACCAGCTTTATGTGAAGATACCGCCGCCACCAATTTTGGCGGTCCACTCCCTTGTACTTACCCGCCGACAACATGTGAAGACCCTGCTGCTAACAACTTTGGTGGACCACTCCCTTGTACTTACCCGCCGACAACATGTGAAGACCCTGCTGCTAACAATTTTGGCGGACCGTTGCCTTGTACCTACCCACCGACAACATGTGAAGACCCTGCTGCTACCAATTTTGGTGGACTATTACCTTGTACCTACCCGCCGCCAGGGGTTATTTCAACGGTTCCACCAGGATATGGTGAAGTTCCCGTTCCGCCAGAGACCGGGTCTATACCTGATAGCACAGACCCATATAATGGAAGTCAAGTCGGAAATATCATTGACGGGACGTATGTAATTATCTCCTTGGGTATAACTGTATCACCTGTGTCTGATGGCAATTACGATCTCGTCTTTTATGAATTCAACAACAGTGGTTCGGTTTATCTGGATTGGATCATCATCGGTATCTCCAATGACTCCGATAATTCGGATGGCATAGATTATTATGAAGTATTCAATTGGGGAGATGACGATCCAGATGAAAACTCGAACGTTGGTGATGTAGCTCAAGCCGCTGGCACCGAAAATGATAATCATCTGATCCCGATTGCTGGAAATGCAGAAGTTCCTCCTTCAGAAGACGAGTTGTACGATCCTGATTATGTTCCTCCTCCAACGGAGTCGAACGGACCCTTGCCGCAAACGGGGGTTTTGATCGATGTAGATCAGGCACCGAGTGACCCGCCTGCCGGGAATTATGCGTTTGTTATCGTTATCTCGCCAGAGGATGACCCGCTTGATCCGCTCGCATCTGGAGAACCGGCGCAATTGGATGCCATTGCTACTGTCGAAGAACCAATACCGACTCCATGATCAATTGAAAGAGACCGGATACCCGGTCTCTTTTCTTATCTGCATCGTTCCTAATCACAATTGCCGGAATGAAACGCGCCGCCAGGTGGGCGCCCTAAAATCAAAACTGCTGGCGATCATCCGCCAGTAGTTTTTTCATTCTCAAAAAATGAAGAGCGAATTCAGCCGCTCCATCAACTTCGGGTTGAGCCTCTCCATACGGCTGGACTCGCTGGTAAATGCGAGCAGGATGCTGACGATCAAAGTGAAGACGATCAAAAGGTTTGCTGCGCGAAGATAGATTTTTGATGACGATGAATTGCGAATCACGAGCCAATACCCAATAATGGCCAACAGCGTCACCTGCGAGATCAGGTCACCCATAAAGCGCATTTGCCCATAAAAATAGAAGAGGATGGTCACGAGGTTAATGAGAAAAGATCCGCCCAAAAGATAGAGCACAAGTTTTTCCAATTGAACCGTCGCCTGCGCGCGGAGATCAGGTTGTTTCTTTTTAATGAATGGCAGGATCGTCAGCAAGAGAATGGGCGCGTAAAAAAGGACGCCAGTCACATTCCCAGCCGCGTAGAGTTTGGGCGCGGCGATGTTCAGGCTTTTGAGAAGTTCAGAAAAACCGACAGGTTGAATGAACGGGAATTTTGAGATGAACTCGAAGGGCTGGAGAAGATAAGCGACGACATTGAATGGAAGATAATCCGGTTGGAAGGTGAGGGACATATCACGGTTCAGGTTGTAGATCGTGATCTGGTAACGCAGACCAAACTCAAGGGGAGAGTCGAAGCGCGCCCAGTTGTACCAGCCGATGAATATCGCTCCGGTCACGAGCGGCGCAAGCAGTGAGGCGGCGAGTCGCGTCATCTGGTTCCAATCTGTTCGTTTGGGGAGATACTTCCAGATCCAGAACAGAGTCAACGCGGTTAGAAAGATGACCGGGAAAACGTTGATCGCCCGTGAGCCGACGGAACATGCCCAGAAAAATCCAGCCAAAAAAAGGGATCGTTTTTGGAGGTTCTTTTCAAAAGCAAGGATCGCGAAGAAAATTCCGCCGACCAAAAAGAATTGACCCGCGCCGATCGCCGCTTCATACACGTCGGGGATGTTGAGCGACCAAAGAATGGGCAGGATCAGCCCGACGAGAAAGATCGAGACGACGACATGGCGGACGGGAACATCTGCAAAGAACAGCCGCCATAGTTTTAGGATGAGGAGCGAGTTGACGATCAACAACCCACAGAAGAAGAAAAAGACCAGATAAATATCCGCGATGGGTTGTTGGATGTAGGGTGCGATGGGTGTGATCAACAGCGCAGGGACGGGACCCCAATACAGATAAAGTTTTTCCTTGTAAAGCGACAAGTCCCAGACTTCGTCATCAAATCCGGGGCGACCTTCGGAACTGTACGGATCATCTGCTGCCAGCAATGCCGCGCCCGGCTCTACATCCACGTGCAGTTGATCTTTGCCGAAGGCGTCCGCGAGCAGGGTGTAGTAACGGGTGGATGCCTTCCAGGTGGTGAAATTCCCGAAGGTGATAAAAAAGACGTAGACGAATAAAATGACTGCCCACACATGCACCAGCAGGAAAGCAGTTTTTGTTTTTTCACCCATCAGGCTCGCAAGGTTTACTTTGAAAATGAAAGCGGCGATGAAGACTATCAGCACGCCGAAGTAAACCATGGCGATGCGCGAAAGTCCCATATCCGGCGTGGGGTCGATACCAAGCGCGTGAGCCGAGACGGCGAAGACGATGCTGAACGCTCCGTCGATTAACAGCAGAGCGGGGATGATACGGTCGGAAATGGCGGCGCGTTGCATATCCGTGATTCTATCAGACGCGGCTGTTGCCTGCTGGAAAATGGTTGTAAAATAAGCAATGAACGGAATCTTGAAGGTTACCTTTAAGAAATTTACCGAAAGTAGAACTTTCGGAATCCATCTTATATCCCCAAGGGAGGCGAAATGACCGAACCCAACTCCAGACCTGCATATCGAATCTCAGACCTGCACGAATCGGACCGTCCGCGTGAGCGCTTGGCGGCGCTGGGTCCGCAGGCGTTGACGAATGCCGAACTGCTAGCCATTCTTTTGCGTGTGGGCGTGCAGGGAGAGAATGCCGTGGAAGTCGGTCAGCGGTTGTTGAAAAAATTCAGCGGCTTGGGCGGGCTCCATCGCGCGCCGTTCAAGGAATTGATGGATCAGCACGGGATGGGCGAGGCGAAAGCGTCTCAGATCAAAGCCGCCATTGAGCTTGGGCGCAGGCTGACGCTCGAATCCCCGGAGGAAAAGCCCACCATCAACAGCCCGGCGGATGCGGCGGCGCTGGTGCAATATGACATGTCGGCTTTGGAGCAGGAACATTTGCGGGTGATGCTGTTGGATAGAAGGAACCGCGTGCTGGAAATTGTTGAAGTCTACAAGGGTTCGGTCAACTCATCGCAGGTGCGGGTGGGGGAATTGTTCAAAGGGGCGGTTCGCACGAACGCTTCCGCGATCATCGTTGTCCACAACCACCCCAGCGGCGACCCGACTCCCAGCCCCGATGATGTTGCCGTCACCCGCGCCATAGTGCAGGCAGGGAAGTTATTGGATGTCGACGTTCTGGATCATTTGGTGATCGGTCAGGGGAAGTGGGTGTCGTTGAAGGAGCGGGGGCTTGGGTTTGCGTAAAACACAACGCGTAAAACGTGAAGAGTGAAACGTGAATTGCTAATTCATCACGTATCACTCTTCATTTATCATTCGACATTTCTACCCGCTTCTCTTCACACCGAACTCCGCAAATTCCCCCGTCACATTTTCGTATTCGATTTTTGTTTCGTCCACTCGTGATGCGCGCGGACCGGTCTTCATCGCTTCGATAAAACGTTCGATCTGTTCGGATGTGCCTTCGGCGACGGCTTCGACCGTGTCATAGCCGACGTTGCGCACCCATCCGGTCACACCGATCTTTTCGGCGTGATATTCCACATGCGCGCGAAAGCCCACTCCCTGCACGCGTCCCTTTACCCAGACGTGTACCCTCAGAGTCTCATTTGGATTGGCTGCCATGTTTTCTCAGCTTTCGCATCATGTCGATCGCGCCCCACATGGGCACGATCATCACCAACAGCATCAACAGCAGGAACGGCAGGAGGTTTCGCAGGGCAACGCCGCCCACGTTCTGTCCGAGCACGGTCTCGCGCCAGCGCTGGTCCAACTGGCTGAGCGGGACGCCGAGTGCCTGGGTTGCGCCGAGTTCACAGCTAAAGCCTTCGCTGTAGGCGCTGGTCAATCTTGCCAGACCGGAGGTGCCGAACGAGTCGCGGATGTAGGTGACAAAGGATTGGGACTGGGCATAGGCTAGAAACGCTGATCCGGAATCGGCGGGGAAAGAGGCGCACAGGTCCGCAAAGGGGATCAGTGAGTCGTTCACGCTGGCGATCTCCAATGCGCGCGCGTAATCCGGGTTGGCGTATGTTTCCACCATGGAGGCAATGCCTTCGATCAGCCATGCGGGCTGTTTTTCATATTGTTCGCCCAACGCGCGGAAAAGCATCACATGCGCGAGTTCGTGCGGAAGTTTTGTTTCCATTTCCGTGTACTGACTCACGCCGGGCGGGATCGCAACCAGCACCACACCGAGGTCGGCATGCGCATGTCCGCCCGCCCAATCGCGCCCGCCGAGCAGCAGGGTTGCTTGCAAGTCATCGACGTTGGAATAAATGTAAATATCGATCGGGTCGGTCAGCGAGATGGGCAGGAAATCTTTCATCCCAAGCAAGCCCGCGCCCGCCGCATCCAACGCGGATGTGCCGAAGGCGTCGTCGCCCGCGTACCAATTGATGGTCACATTCGCCTGGCTGACCTGCCGCCATGGGAAACGATCATCCATGTATTGGAACTTGATGGCTTCACTGGTATAGGTCTTTCCGTCGTTGAGCGTTGCCTGGAACCAATATACGATCCAACTGAACGGACGAAACACATTCAACGATGCATCGTAAACAAAACTTACCGAGCCATCCTCCGCGATCTGGAGCGTTTCCACACGTGTCACTTCTTCGTTGACCTCGCGGAAGAGCAGGGAAACCTGTTGGATGGGGATCGAAGCCTTGATCTTCGCCGTGAATGTGATCGACTTCCCAAAGTCCACTGCCACTCCAGGTGACTCCACCACGATCCCTTCCTGACTTTGGACCTGTGCGGGTTTCTGGAGGTGGAGTGCCACGAGAAGCGTGACCCCGATCATCTTCATCATCATGTTGCGCGGAGTGGACATTTCATTACCTCGCTAAATAAACCAACAGTGGTGTGAGCGTCAGCGGGCTGAGCGCCGTGCCGAGAAATACAATGGCTGTAACAAGAGGCGGCTGCAATTTATATTCGGTTGCGACCACGGTCGTCGCAACTGCTGCGGGCATCGCCGCTTCGATGACGCTGCCCTGCCGCGCATGTCCTTGCAAACCGAACAGGCTGGCGATGAACAGTCCCACCAGCGGACCGAGCAAAAGCTTTGCAAATACTCCCACTCCCAAAGCGCGGAAGCTGTGCGACCATTCGATCTTGGTCAGTTCCAGCCCGAGCAGGATGATCATGGCGGGGATGGCTCCGTTCGCGGCGATCTCGATGGTGCGCGAGAGCGGCAGGGGAATTGTCAGCCCGAAGCCTTTGACGAACAGTGCAACTGTCACTGCATAAACAATAGGCAGTCGGAACACTCCCAGTATAGCGGATTTCAAATCCAAATGCCCGAGCGAGGCGATGATGACGCCCGCTGTATTGAACAGGATGGTGGTGGTGACATAAAAAATAGATGCGACCGCCAGCGCCTCATCCCCGAACGCGAACTTGACCAGAGGCAAGCCGTAGTTACCCGTATTCCCGAATGCCACAGTGAGAATGACCGCCAGCAGCTGCGGACGTTCCAGCCGAAAGAGTTTGCCGAGGACAAAGGCGATCACTCCCATCGTCGTGATAACAGCCGCCGTATAGCCGACAGTCGTGAGCGCCTGTTTCAGATCCAGTTGGCTGGTGACCATTAAATTGAAAACGAGGAGGGGACTGAAAACGTAAAAGACCATGCGCCCAATGGTACGTGAATCAACGGTGAGGACTTTTCCGAGGATGTAGCCTGCGGCGGCGATGAGCAAAATGGGCAGCAGGTTGTTTGCGAAGGTGGTGATGAGTTCGGTAAAGGACATGATTGCGAAATTATAACCCCCGAAAAACATCGGGGCACGGCGTTCGCCGTGCCTCAACCATATTTATAACGTGATCAATTCCGGCTGTTTGATCAAATTCGCCTGCATCGACCACGGACCCGTCCATGTGACGGTGACGGGCAGAAGTTTGCCGCGCAGGTTTTCGTCTGATTCAACGAAGACCAGTTTGTTCGTGGGTGTGCGTCCGCGCCAGCGGTTCTTGACCTTTTCCTCGAACAGCACTTCGACCGTCTCGCCGAGATATTTCTGGTTGATCTCTGCCACGATCTGCTCCTGCAAATCTTCCAACAGGCGGAAGCGGCGCATCTTCTCTTCGTCGGTCACATTGTCTTCCATGCGGCGGGTGGCGACGGTCCCCTCTCGAACGGAGTACCGGGCTAAATGGGCCACATCCAGCTTCAGGTCCGATAAGACGCGGTGCGTTTCCATGAATTGTTCCTCGGTCTCGCCGGGGAATCCGACGATGATGTCCGTCGCGATGGAACAATCCGGAATCTGTTTGCGGATCTTCGCCACGAGGTCGCGGAAGTTTTGCTGGGTGTATCCGCGCTTCATATTTTCGAGGACTTGATCGTCGCCTGCCTGAATCGGAAGTTCGATATGCGGCATGATGCGCGGCAGTTCGGCGATGGTGTCGATCAATTCGTCATCGAAGTAGTTAGGGTGCGAGGTCAAAAAGCGGATGCGTTCGATGCCTTCCACTTCATGGATGATGCGCAGCAGCGCGGCGAGGTTTGGACCGCGCGTACCTGTCAGGGTATCGGGGATGTCCTTGCCGTAGCGGTCAACGATCTGACCGAGCAACGTAATTTCTTTCACGCCCTGCTTCGCCAGCGAGCGGACTTCGCTCACGATGTCACCGACGGGACGAGAACGCTCAATGCCGCGCTTGTAGGGGATGATGCAAAACGTGCAGGCGTGCGAACAACCGTACACGATGGGCACATGCGCACAGATGAGTTTGCCGCGTTCTGCCACTGGCAGGATGAGTTCTTCATCCATGCTGAGGAAGCGGCGGGTGGTTTCGGCGTCTTCCATGGATTGAATTTCGCCCTGCGTCAGATGCGAGATAAGCGGACCCGGGTCGGAGGGCGGCGAGAACACGTCCACGTAGGGGAGCCTGGCTTTCAGTTTCTCCGCGCCGCGTACGCCGACCATACATCCCATTAAGTTGATGACGAGGTTGGGGTTCTTCTTTTTCAAGGGCGCAAGGGATGAGACGCGTCCCATCGCCTTGTCCTCAGCGGACTGGCGCACAACGCAGGTATTTAAAACGATAACGTCTGCTTCTTCGATGGTTTCAGTAAGGGTGTAGCCGAGGTGCTCCAACGACGAGCCGACCCGTTGGGAATCGGCGACGTTCATTTGGCAGCCTTCGGTCCAGATGTGGTATTTCATGCGTGCTCCTAAAAATGCCCTCACTTTGAGTGAGGCAGGCGCAAATTATACCAAGTTCGTCTGGATTCAGCGCCGGATTAATTGGGGTTGTAAGGTGGGGAGGTTTTTAGTACACGGATCACACGGATATAACGGAAAGACCTTAAGAATCCGGCTCTTTCCGTGTCGTCCGTTTCATCCGTGTACAGAATCTTCGCGCCCTTCGCGGTAATTATTTTTTTAAGCTCCGATCAATTCATCGTACTTCCGGCGTACTTCACGGATGTCGTCCCACATTTGGGCTTTGGGTGAGCCGGGTTCGCGCGAGGGATTCCGCAACAGGTAGGATGGATGGAAGATGGGCATGATCCAGCGCTCGCCGCTTTGGGTCCACTGTCCGCGCAGGGAGGTGATGCCGGTCTTCTTGAGGATGGACTGACACGCCACATTCCCGGTCAGCAGGATGATGCGCGGGTCGATCAGACGCGCGATCTCGAACACATACGGACGATAGAATTCGATCTCGGCGTCGGTCGGTTTGCGGAATGCTTTTCCATCGTCACCGGGCGGCAGGCGGAAGACCGAGTTGGTGATGTACACGTCCGTTTCGGGGTTGAAGTTCGCCGCTTCAAGGATTTTATCCAGCAGTTGTCCCGCGCGCCCGACGAACGGCTTGCCTTTGATATTTTCCTCGGGTCCCGGCGCTTCACCGATGATGAGCAGCTTCGCCCCCGGGTTGCCGCGGCTGATGACGATGTTCGTGCCCGCGTTCGCCAGCGGATCATCCTTCAATCCGCGGATCGCGCCGAGAACTTCATCAAGGGAGGAATATTGATTTGACGATTTGAATAGGTCCGATTGGAACATGGCGGTTTCCTTTGGGTGTTTCGGTTATTTTACCGCCTCTCAAAAGGGTTTGGAATGAAAACGAAAAAATGACCACGCCATTCGCTGACGTGGTCATTTTATGAACGATGAGATACCGATTATCGCGGACTTGCGCTCAATATCATTCCCCGTTCAATGGAGCGAATCCGCCGCCCAGAATTTCCTGCGCGGGCGACACAATAACCACGGCTTTCGGGTCTTCCTTTGCCACTGCGGATTTTAGATTATGCGCCTCTGTCACAGTCAACGCGCACATGAGCACGGAGTGGTCCTTGCCCGTGTACATGCCCTTGCCCTGCATGGCTGTCACACCGCGCTTGAGATCGGTCATGATGCGCTTGGAAACGGCTTCCGCTTTATCAGTAATGATGAGCGCCAGCAATTGTCTGCGTCTGCGGCGCGGAACAAGCAGCGCGCGCAGCCCCGTATGCTTGCCCTGCTCAGATGGTGCGGCAGGCGCGGACTCATCCCCAAAGCGCGGCAGGATCTCCCCTGTGGCGCGCGTCATGGTCACTGTAGCAAGGGCAACAATTGCGAGGACGAGATAATAGACCAAACCCAACCCCACCATGACTTCACCGGGAATGGCACCCACTGAGCTGCGCTGGATAAAGTCGGCTATCCCGGTTGCGGGCACGGGGAAGAGCCATATCTTTGCCACCCACGAGGCATACAAAATCAAAAAGATCCAGAAGTAATTCCTTCGAAGACGCCTGCCGAACGCCTCCCACATCGAAATGGGAAAACTCGGCGTGAGTAAATTTTCGGCGAGGTTTTCCGCCCACTCCGGCGAAGGATGAAACGGCGGCACAAGCATGGCGGCGTAGAAATCTGTTTCCATCAGCCGCACGCGGTAACTCCATAACTCATAATAACGATAGCGCCGCGCCTCGATGAACAGGAACCACATCACCAGCAGCGTATTCAAAATGATGATGCCGTGATGGATCTCCGGCTGGCTGAACGCGATCGAAAGCACCGCGCCGGTCGAAACGACCGCCCAGTTGGTGGTCGTATCCAACCGCTGACGCCAGACATTGGATCGATGAACCTCGGCGCGGAAGAAATGCACCATTGCGGTCACGAACTCACTGCTTTTCAGCCTGTACCCCCGAAACGTCCAAACGGGTTCTTCCTCCTGTGAAGGAGGTGGGGGAGTTTCTTTTTTTCTTGGCATAGATTTATCCAATCGGCATGATTATCGGCAGGATGATCATCAAAATAATAACGAGCAGGATCGTAAGGGGAATTCCCACGCGGGCATAATCTTTGAATGTATAACCGCCCGCACCCATGACCATGACATTGACGGCATGCCCAAGCGGCGACATGAACGCCATCGAAGAAGCCACCGCCACTGCCATGGCGACGTTTCTCGGCTCCATCCCAACCTGTTGAGCGGTTGCAATTGCAATGGGCGCAATCACCGTGACGGCAGCCGCGCCGTTTATGATTTGCGTCAGGGCAACGGTTAACAAAACGAAACCAGTCAGCAGCGCAAGATGCCCCGCACCGCCAAGGTTCGATAAAATGGTGTTTGCAAACATGGCGGATGCCCCCGTTTTATTCAACGCAACACCAAGGGGGAGCATCCCCGCTACAAGGAAGAGACTGCGCCAATCAACGGCGTGATAAGCCTGATCCATACTCATAGTGCCGATCAAAACCATCGACACGGCACCCGTTAGCATGATCTCGGCAATATTGTTCGAATACACGACCGCAAGCGCTAGAGTGGTAAACATGATCAGCACGGTCAGCCAGCCACGCCATGTCATGCGCGTGGACGGTGCCGACTCAGCGAGCAGGATCAACCCAGGTTCCGTCCGCAACAGGTTTAAACTTTTTTCAGTGCCTTGTAACAAAAGCCCGTCGCCAAATTCCAACGGCTGGTCTGCCAGCCGTGTGCGAATGGAACGTCCGCGCCGCCAGACTGCTAAAACCTTTGCGTTGAATTTCTGCTCGAAGCCGATCTCTGACAGGGTTTGCGATGCCAGGTGAGAACGCGGCGCGATGGCGGCCTCGATCAATTTCAAATCTGGCGTGGAGAGATATTCCTGTTGCCATTCGCCGGATGGTAAAACATTCAGCATATCCTTCAATGCTTCTGGAATGGAGTCTTCGGCGCGCGCCATGATCAACAAAACATCCTTGCCTTTCAAAACGGTTTTGGCTTCGATCGGCAATGTCGATCTTCCGCGCTGAACCGCGATCACATTCAGGTTAAATTTTTCGCGCAACTCGCTTTTTCCCAGGGTCAATCCGTCAAGACTTCCACCCTTGCATACTTCGGCACGTACCAATCGCTCCGAAAGTTGATATGTATTGAGTAAGTCATCCGACGCGGTATCGCTTTCATGACGCTGCGCGGGCGATTGCGAAGGCAGTAATTTGCGTCCCAGCAGAACCATGAAAAGAATTCCCGCAAAGGTCAGCGGCAGTCCGATCGGCGCAAACTCGGTCAGCGTGAAGCCTGGCAAGTTCACATCGCGCAGCAACCCGCTCACGACGATATTGGTTGTCGTCAACAAGGTTGCCATCCCGCCAAGGATCGTCCCAAATGCCAGCGGCATCAGCAATTTCGATGGGGAGATCTTCATGCGTCGCGCCACTCCCGATAAAGACGGGAACAATAACGATGCAGCGGCGATATTATTCATAAATAAAGAAAGTATTGCCGAAGCCGTCATCACCCCAAAAATCAAACGCCGCTCACCAGCGCCGAAGATCTTGATAATGGACAAGCCAATACGCTCGGTCATGCCGGAACGGCGCAATCCCTCTGCGAGCACGAACGCCGATAACATGATGATAACCGCCTGCCTGCTGAATCCCGAAAATGCCTCTTGTGGCGTTAGAATATCGCTCAAACCCAAGGCAAGCATCAACATCAATGCGACGACATCCGCTCGAAGAATATTCCCCAATAACAGGATCGCGGCAATGCCGAGGAATAATAAAGTTAAACTAATTTGTGTCATTTGTTTTTTGGATTGGGAACCGCTTCGGGACTCAGCCGAAGTTGACCCTGATTCTAAAAATTTTTGTTATGCTGTAAGTGAGTCTACACCCGCAGCGGATTTTGTTCCGTTACACTTAAATTCCGATTGCTGTAGCGCGAGATATGATCTCGCGCTACAAAACTATTTCGGCAATTTATACGCTTCCTTGACCGGCTTCAACGGACGAGCCAGCCAATATGGTCTGCGATTTCCATCGGGGCTGACCTTATCAGCGGGGCGAGTCATCGCTAGCCACTTGCGATAGATCTCCATCGACTTGTTCGTATCCACGAACAGGTCGCCTGCTTTTTCACCTGCTTCTGCCTTGCGAATGCTAAACACCTTTTGCAGCCAGCAATGGACTCCGCTGATGGGGTCGGGATGAACGGCATGAGCGAGATTTTGATTCACGCCGACGTTGCTCCACCAAATGCGGCTGGTATCGGGGTCGGACGATTCCCATGCCTTGCCGCCGTGGAGGACGCGCATGAGGAATCCGCCTTTGCCATCGTCGTGCAGTTCCACGAGATTCGACGAACCTTTGCTCACACCTTTATCTTCCTGCAAACGCCAGCGTCCCAAGTGATGGCTGATGGCAATGATGCCAGGTTTGATTCCTTCCGTCACCCAGACCGTATCCACGAAGTGACCGATCTCGGTTTCCACTTTGGCGAGGTCGCCTGTTTCGAGACCAAAGCGTTGCGCGTCCTCGGGATTCATCCAAATCGGATTCTTGTGCGAGATCTCATACAACCATTTTGCATTTGCCGAGCGCGTGTGAATAAGCGTGGGCAAGCGAAAGTTGGGCAGCAGAATCATCTCGCCTTTAGAGCGGTCAATCGTATCAGGGTGAACGTGACTCTTCACTGTCCACGGGATGACGCTCTCTTTTTCAGCCCAGCCCCAATTGGAGAGTGTATCGCTGAAGAATTCAAGTTTCTTGGAGGGCGTGTCGAAACCCGCCTTGGGCTGTCCATCCACCATCAAGCCAATGACAGCGCCAGAAGAGTCTCGGGCACGATCATGCTCATCGCTGGTCAGACCAGTTTCAGGCGTAGTATGAAGCGTCTTGTCGAAGGGAGAATAATTCTCCTTCTTCACTTCGAACACGCCATACTTGCGCATGTATGCCAGCGGAGTCAATCCTTCTTTTGCGGCGGCTTCGGGCAAGCCAGGCACCGAGTTCTCGAAGATCCATTGATAGTATTCATCCACCGTGATGATCTCGCCAGGGCGATACGGCGACTCGAACCATTGACGAATACCGAGCGAGCCATCGGGGTCCATCTTCGCGGAGAGTTGAATCCAAAATTCGTTTTCTTCCCACACTTCGCCAGGGTTGGCTTGATAGGTGAAATCCACCTTCATTCCTGCGCGTTCCATCGCAACGCGGCGCACGGGTTGACGGAAAGCGATCCACTGCCCCGCGTGCGTTTCCTGACTCATCAGGTCGTGACGTTCAGGTCCGTGACCCGTAGGCAAAACATAATCCGCGAACCATGCGGTTTCATTCCACGTGGGCGTGAGTGCAACATAACATTTGATCTTCGACTCTTCGCCCTTGAGCACCTTGAGCCACATGAAACCATCGGGGTTAACCCACATCGGGTTGTAGACGCGCGTGAAATAAACATCGATGTCGCCGCGCCCTTCCTCGAGCATGTGCGGCAAAAGAATGGACATCTCATAATGTGCGAGCGGATACTCGATGGGGTAATGCAATTCGTTCCACGTTTCGGGCGCGGGCGCACCCTTGAACGGCTTGGGCACGAACTTATTCCAGCCCGTCATTGAGGTGCCGCCCTTGTTGCCGATACTGCCCGTTAGCACATTGAGGAACAGCAGACAACGTGCCACTTGCCATCCACCGAGATTACCAACACTCGCAGAGCGCCAAACATGCGTGGCAAGCTTGCCTTCGCAATTGGCAACAAGTCTCGCTGTCTCTTGAATGCGCTCGATCGGCACTTCCGATTCCTTTGCGGCACGTTCGAAGGTGTATTCGGCGTAGAGGTCTTTCAGTAATGCGTCGAACAGATTGAACAATTCATTGTCGAAAGTCGAAGGTCGAAGGTCTTTGGGTGTTGCTAATGCAGTGCGAATCTTTTCGGATAACTCGCTACTGTTCACTGTCAACTGTCCACTGACCACTGCACTCAGTGTTTCCTTCCAGTTGACCCATTTCTGCATGAAGTCTTTGTTGTACAGATTATTTTGGATCAGATGATTCGCAATCGAAAGCAATATAGTATTCTCGCTGCCAGGGTAGGTCGGCAGCCAAACGTCGCTCATGGACGCGGTATTACTCAAGCGCGGGTCGAAGGTGATGAGTTTCGCGCCATCCGTTTTGGCTTCGATGATGCGTTGGGCATGCGGATTAAAGTAATGTCCAGTTTCGAGGTGACTTGAAATTAACAGAATCACTCGCGCATTGGCAAAGTCTGGGCTGGGACGATCCTGCCCGAGCCAGAAGTTATAGCCCGCACGCGCTGACGATGAGCAGATATTGGTATGGCTGTTGTGACCATCCATGCCCCAGGTCTGCACGACGCGGTTAGTGTATCCGTCTTCGCCAGGGCGACCGACGTGATAGACGATCCCATTCGGGCGGCGTTTCTTGCTCTCACGCATTTTCTCCGCGATTTCAGAGAGCGCCTGTTCCCAGGAAATTTGCTCCCATTTGCCTTCGCCGCGTTTGCCGACTCTCTTCAGCGGATAAAGAATTCTTTCAGGATCATAAACTTGATTATGAGTCGCGGGTCCTTTGGCGCAGTTACGTCCGCGTGAGCCAGGGTGAACGGGGTTGCCTTCGAATTTGCGGATCTCGTAGGTGTCTTTGTCTACATAGGCGAGAAGTCCACAGGCAGATTCGCAGTTGAAACAGACTGTCGGCACGAGCGTGTAGCGCCGCGCAACTTTCTTGGGCCACTCCTTGCCGTCCCATTCGACCCAGTCATCCCATACTTCGGATGGGGGATACTGACTGATGCGTCCATCCTCGTGGACAACTTCGGTCAGTTTGATGGGCTTGCGGTTAGAGTCCGTGAATTGCGGAACTGCGGTGCCTGCAGAGGTTTGAGGAACTTTTGTTTTTGTCATATTTACTCCGTTGGTCGAGTAGCGAGCGCAAGTTGCGAGCGTACCGAGACCAACACGTTACAAGGAAAGTAAAGTTTGCTAGTTACTGGTGGTCTCGATACGCCCCTCAAAGAACATTCGGGGCTACTCGACCACCGCGTTGCTTTATGAATTCGGGATATGCTGCGGCGCCATCACGAAAGCGTATTCGTAGAAGAACAAGCCAACGAGCGTGGCAAGGACAGCAACGGGCAGCGCGGGTGCGAAGGCGAGCATCAGCATGAGCGGGATAACGTGTCCGAGCGCGATGCCGCCCCACCAGTAATGGTTGCGGAATTTGCCATGGGTCATTTCGCGAGAGGCGAGCATAGCGGTGTCGGTCGGGAAGGAATTGAGTTTGCCCGCGAAGGTCATCAGCAAGTTGACGGCGATGCTAGCAGGGAAAAGAACGGTCAGCAATGCAGTCAGGTCAGCAGGGAAGGCGACGAAAAGATTCAGAATGAAGAACACGCCGCTTGCAACCATCGCAGATTGTGACAGTAGTTGGAACGGCAGCAGGTTGTTTTGCCACATGTCCCGTCCTTCGGCTTGACCGAGCAGGAAGGCGGTGTAAATGACCACACCCAAAGCAAACGGGAAGACGATCCACGTCACGATGGGGCGAATGCTTGCAACAAAATCAGCGGGGATAATATTCCAGAACGATCCCGCTTCAAGTAACCACCACAACCCCGCCACAGCCGTGAATGTGACCATGATATATGCGCCGCGCGCCACCCATGACTTCCACTGCGGGCGAAGCAGGATATTCAAGAAGCGTTTCGGCTGCGACAGGTCCTTGATGAGCAGGATGGTCGTGATGAGCATAAAGACCATCGCGGTGAAGCCTGCGGCAAGAAAGGTTGCAGAGTCAAAGTTGAAGAGACCAAACATCGATCCGAGACTCAACAGCATGAAGATTCCGCCTGCGATGCTTTTGGTGACGAGATACGAAGGCAGTTCCCAATGCCATTGAATCTTGTGTTGGGCGTTGTATGAAGTCTGCACCATTTGCTCGGCAACACGTCCACCAATTTGAATCGGACCATTGAGCGGGCGTCCCTGTTCCTGTGAGGCTCGAAGCGGCGTACCTGATTTGGAAGTTCTCGTTGAGGTTTGGAACACAGGCAATTCATACGGCGATGTATTCTGCTCGGTAATTCTATCTGCCCATACATAACTTTCACCTGCGGGCGAAGCGGATGGATGTAACGACCAATCGTTGCCGTTGATGTAGAACAGTTTGGGACCCGTCCCCTGCTCGGGCTTGCGAACGGTCACTTGCGCAGTGGACAACTTTCGGCTTATTTCCGAAGCGGGGTCGTTCAAGTCGCCAGCGAGGATCGCGTGTTCGGGGCAGACAACGACACAGGCGGGTTCGAGTCCCACATCTAAACGATGGGCGCAGAAGGTGCATTTCGCGGCGGTGTTGGTTTCGGGGTCGAGATAGATCGAGTCGTAGGGGCAGGCTTGCATGCAGGATTTACATCCGATGCAGATGCTTGGGTCGAACTCGACGATGCCGTCTGCGCGTTGATACATGGCAGTGACGGGACAGATGCGCACGCAAGGCGGGTTGGCACAATGGTTGCAGCGCGTCACCTGAAAGCGACGACGCACATCGGGGTATGCACCCGTTTCAACATACTTGACCCATGTGCGATTCACGCCAAGCGGCACTTGATTCTCGGACTTGC
>CAYJPO010000047.1:0-35959 GCA_964372045.1 uncultured Anaerolinea sp. | reverse complement strand
TGTACCCTGATCTACTTTCTTTTTGTGGCACCCTTGACTTCCCACTTCATCTGTGTGGCACCCTTGACTTCCCACTTCATCTGTGCACGCTTTGTTGGGTGGCGCTTTAGCCTTTCAGTTACATATATTTTGCGGTTGTTCATCGAAATAAAACTAATCTAAGTTTTCGTTTTTACCAAAGTATCTAACTTCTGTTACTACAGGGTTAGAAGATTCTAAATTTATATCACCTGACCATTGATTACCACTTTCATCTTCGACCCATATTGTATATTCATAAAAATTGGTTTCTTCTGAAATTATACGCAAACTAAGAAGTTCAGCAGCAATAATAATAGTGCTTTTTATTGCTTGAGTTTCATCTAGTTCAGCACCTAGTTTAATGGGAATAATATCTTCTAAATTGCCACCAGAGACTTCTGACCATGCCAAGTATGTTTTCTTTGGCTCGTAAGCAGTTAATACGCCTGCCATTAGATTTCTTGGAGCAGAAGCCTGAGCAATTTCAGATAATACATCCAATACATTTTTTGGAATTGGCATAGTTATAACGATTGAGTTGATTGCACCCTGTATATCTGATCCTATTGCACTATATAGCCCGATTTTCTCTAATTCAATAGTAATTGCAAACCCGTCTCTACCAAACCTTTCAACAGGTTGAATATCAAAAATTCGTACACCTGGCAGTTGTTTAATTTTTGTAATAAGTTTATCTACAGACGAATCAATATACAAATCTTTAAAACTAACTACTCTTTGAGATGTTGTATATGCTTCATAAGCCGAGAATATATTGGAAGCCAATCTAAATTCGAAGGTGTTGATACTAGTGTTAGTTTCCTTTATCAGTGACAATACAGCATCTGATATTGGAGTTCCATCATAACCATTGAAACAAGTAGCGTATTTTGAAGTTCCTGTTTTCTCAACAATTGCAACGGCTTGCGTTACCCGCTGGTGGGAGGGATGAGACAACGCGACTTTGCCGGAACCAGCTCCAAGCCAAGAAAACGGCTTGAAAACGCGCAGCCTCCCACCAGTCGGGTGCACGCTGTGTTGGGCGGCATTGTATGCTCTACAAATACTCTGCAACGAAGCGAGTAACTCCTCTAATCATATCTTCCACGTCTGTTTCTTTATACTCGTTCCATTGTCCATGAGCGGCTTTATTTCGCCAGTGCGCCCAGGCCGTAATTTGTTTCTGCATACCAGTATTGAAGACCGATAGCTTGCAGAGTTCGACGTTCATTGCCTCAATTTTTCCCTGAACAATTTTGTTGCGTAGGCACAACTCTTTTAAGGCGATTTCTAAGGCAACACCGGCAAGCACGCAAGCAGGATCCTTGAATCCTCCTGCAATTAATTGAGATGCTTGTTCAAGAATATCAGTAGAATCTTCAGATTTTATTAGCCCACGCACTGTAAAAAGATACCCGGATTCGTAATCTTCTTTTGCTGCCAGAAATATGCCACGGCAATTTTCAAAATAAAAATACCAAGAACTTGAAGCTTTATAGTGCTCATAAAAGTTTCGATATTGTGGGCTGTTTTCACCGAAAACTCTGAGAAGCAGGCTAAGAACATTAGTAGCCCACTCGTGAAACAACTTTGACTCATATTCGTCGTTGGAAGTTGGCAGAATCTTTGCAGCCTTATCTTCAAGTTCCTTAAATCTTTGTGTCACCACTTTATCAAGCTTCATGAATACTCCCTTGCCTTTTTAGCTTCGGAAAATATTTCGTACCCTTATGATATGGCGCCGCCCAACTACCGTTTATACAGCGCGCTGTATAAACACCCCATTTGGGGTGCATAACAGCAATTTCGCTGTATAATACCTTATAGATTGCATAACAACCATTATACAAGCACCAAAAGAAAGGGGCAAGAAATGCAAACTCCTCAAAAACCCAAAAAACTCCTCGAACAATACAAAGAAGCCATCCGCCTCAAACAATACTCCCCACGCACCGAAAAGACCTACATCGAGTGGGTGCGGCAATACATTCTCTACCACAACAAACGCCATCCCAAAGAAATGGGATCGCACGAAGTTAAACAATTTGTCACCCACCTCGTCGTAGACCGCAAAGCCTCCGCCTCCACCCAAAATCAAGTCATTAGTGCCATTCTCTTCCTCTACCGCAACGTCCTCCACCTCGAACTCGACCAAACCGATCTCGGCTTCATCCGCCCCAAACGAGGCAAACGCGTCCCCACCGTTCTCTCTAAAAACGAAGCCAAAGCCATCATCCAAAACATGACTCCCCCCTACAAACTCATGGTACAGATCATGTACGGCTCCGGGTTGCGCCTCATGGAATGTCTTCGTCTGCGCGTCAAAGATATAGACTTTGAAAACCACCGCATCCTCGTCTACGACGGAAAAGGCGGCGACGACCGCCAAACACCCCTCCCTGATAGCATCATCCCCGCCCTGCGCGAACACCTTGCCAAAACCCGCGCCATTCATGAAAAAGACCTCTCTCACGGGCGTGGCTCTGTTCATATGCCCTACGCCCTAGCCAAAAAATTTCCCAATGCCGACAAATCCTGGATATGGCAATATGTATTTCCAGCCACCACCTTGTTCACCGACAAGGAAGACGGAGTAATGCGTCGCCACCACATTCACGAAACCGCATTACAGAGAACCATCAAACAGGCGGCAACACTTGCAAAGATCGAAAAACGCGTCACCCCGCATACCTTTCGCCATTCCTTTGCCACCCACCTCCTCGAAAACGGCTACGACATAAGGACCGTGCAGGAACTCCTCGGACACAAAGACGTCAAGACCACCATGATCTACACCCACGTGCTCCAACGCGGAGCCAATGCCGTAAAATCTCCATTGGATAACTAGCTGTACTTACTCCTCCCACACCGAGTGATATGCCCCAATAGACTCAAAATACTTCGCCAGCCTCTCGTAGAACGGATGCGCGCTGATGGTGGCGCTGTCGCCGATGACGATCAGCTTGCGTTTGGCGCGGGTGAGCGCCACGTTCATGCGGCGCGTGTCGGCGAGGAATCCCACGTCACCGTCACTGTTCGAGCGCACCAGGCTGACGATGACCGCTTCCTTCTCGCGCCCTTGAAAGCCGTCCACGCTGTCGATCTCGATCCCGCGCTCGCTCAAGCCGCCGTACCCATGCTGGGCACTTTCCCCGGCGGCTGTTGTAGATAATTTCTCACGCAGGTATTTCACCTGTGCCGAATACGGCGAGATGACGGCGATGTGCTCGGGGGCGAGCCCATGTTCTAGCAATTCGTTCACTTTCTTGACCACCAACTCCGCTTCGAGCGGATTCCTGCGGCTCTCACCGTCGGGTTCGGGCTCTTCGTCGTAGCTGGCGCCTGCGGTGTCGATGAAATGGATGGGAGTCGCTGTCAGCGGGGAGGAGGTCACATGGGGCAGATCCGCCAACAGCGCGGTGCTGACCGTGTCATCCGCTTGCAGATTCCCTTCGTAGAAACTATCGGCAGAAAAAGCCATGATGTCCCGGTGCATCCGATATTGTACGTTCAACATTTGGCGCGGACCGCCCAGATCGAGCAGGCGTTCCATCAGGCTGATGTTGAATCCGCCGCGCAGGGCTTCGGGTGAAACGACGGTGGGCGGCAACTGGCAATGGTCACCAGCCAGTACCAGGCGCTGGGCATATTGGATCGGGATCCACGCCGCGGGCTCAGTGCTCTGACTGGCTTCGTCCATGATGCACCAATCGAAGTATTTCCCCTCCAGCCGCTCACGGTCGAGTCCGGTTGCGGTGGCGCACACGATGCGCGCCTTGCTCAAAAGCATTTCGGTCACCTGGTCTTCGATCTTACGCGCTTCCCTGAGCATGTCTCTGGCTTCCTGCCGCATGCCTTGCTTCGCGCCCCGCTCCGGTTTCGCGCGTGTGAACTTGAAGGATTGGTCGCGCAAGGCGTATGCGTCGCGCGTCAGTTTGTTCGCGATCTTGATATCGGGGTGGTTTTCGACCAGCAGGTCGAGCGTGTGTTCGCGCAGTTCGGGTGTCACGCGCGCCGGGTGCCCAAGCCGGATGGCGTTCTCGCCCGCCGCGATGAGCCGCTCCAGTAAATTATCCACAGCCAGGTTGCTCGACGCGACCGCCAGAACGCTTTGCCCTTTGCTCGTGATCTGGCGGATGAGCTCCACCAGCGTGGTGGTTTTTCCGGTCCCCGGCGGACCGTGAATGATGGCGACATCTTCAGCGCTGAGCGCGAATTGCACAGCCTCGATCTGCGAGCGATTTAGATCTTGGTTGAATGCCTGAATGGCTTGAGGTTTCTCGAAGACGGCTCCCACAGCGCCGGTCAACACATCGCGCAGAACTTCCAACCTTGTCCCGCTGGCGCTGCGTGCCGCTTCCATTGCCTGCCGTTGCCGAAAGCGTGCGATCTCATCCGATGCGCGGTCCAGCCGAAAGGTGGGTCTCTCGGATTCGGTTTCGATGAACTGATTGACCGCCACCTGGATCGCATCTCTGCGGATGGCGCTGACGATTCCCCGCCAGCCGTTCTCCTCGCTGGATGCCGTCCGCGTCTCTTCGGATACGATGACTGGGCTGCCGACCCCCAGCCTTGTCCACGGCAGGGGCAGGGTCTCGTTGCGTTTGCCGAACCCCAGCAGGAAATGCCCACCCAGCCCATAGCCCTCTTCTTTGATGACGAGGTTGATGATGCTGAACCCGGTCGCTTCAGCTTCGGCGGGGGAGAGCTTTGTCCGCTCGCGCACGGCTTCTATTTTTTCAGCTTCGGCTTCCAGGTCCAGCAAAAGGGATAGGTTTCCGAAATACTCTGTCGGCGATATTCTCATGGCGAGGTATTTTATCACCGCCCCATCCGCCTTCCCAAAAATGCAAAAGGTGAGTTCTTAACGCAAATGCGCCAGGGCGCTAAGATTTAATGCCTTCCTCTTTGCGGCTTCGCGCCTTCGCGTTAAATTTTTGTGTGTTGCCCACAAGGTTAATGAACGAGCGCTCTCCTAAAGTTGAGTTCTTAACGCAAAGTCGCCAGGGCGCTAAGATTTAATATCTTCCTCTTTGCGGCATTGCGCCATCGCGTTAAATTTTTCCACAAGGTTAAAGAACGAGCGCTCCCCTAAAGTTGAGATATTATCGCAAAGTCGCCAGGGCGCTAAGGTTTAATGCCTTCCTCTTCATGGCTGTAGCAAAGTCGGCAAAACCTTAACGCGAATTTTGCAAAAAGGCGAATAACGCGAATTTTTAATAGATTTCGCGAACATTCGCTCACTTCGCGCTTTTCGCGTTAAGCCTGTGCCATAAAACCAAAAGTTCGTCAACTGACTTTGCTACAGCCATGCCTTCCTCTTTGCGGCTTCGCGCCTTTGCGTTAAATATTGGCGTATTACTTGCAAGTTCACCTAACCCGCGAAAATCCACCAAGCTTTTCAAATTCGCGTAGATTAGCGAAGATTAGCGGATAAAAACATTTGATCTGCGTCAGTCCCCGAACGGCGGAGCAGGGCATGTATAATGACCCCCATGAATTCCCTATTATTTCGCGCCCATGCGGTGCAAAGAATGTTCGAACGCGAGATCTCCCTGGGGAAGGTCCGCGACGCGTTGAGCGTGCATGATGTCATCGAAGATTATTCGTCCGAGCTGCCCGAGCCGGGCTGCCTGTTATTTGGTCTGCAAGGCAGGCGCGCGTTCCACGTGGTGACATCCGAAAACGAAAAGCAGACCACGGTGATCACCGTCTACCATCCTTCACCCGACAAGTGGAAGAAAGATTTTCGGAGCCGCCGATGATCTGTCTCATTTGCAGAGAGGCGCAAATAGAAAGTGGTGTCGTCTCCATTCAATTTGAGCGGGGCGAGTTCAAGGCGCTCATCCACAAGATCCCGGCGCAAGTCTGCCCTGTTTGCGGCGAATCCTATTTGGATGAAGAAACAACGCTGGACCTGTTGAGCAAAGCCGAACGAATCGTGGAGGAAGGCACGCTGGATATCGTTTGGGCGTATGCATGATTCATCTACGTTATGAAAAAAGTTGCGCTTTTATTCCTTGCTTTGATCGTCGCCGCATGTCAATCTGCTGCTGAGCCCGCACAGCCGGAACTGGTCGTCACCATCGTCCCGCCAACGCCCGCGCCAACAAAAACTCCCCAACCGACTCCGACCCGCACGATGGCAGCAGCGATCCAGCCGTACACCATCGCAGGTTTGCGCGAACATGAATTCGAGAGCGGAGAGATCGTCGTCGGTGAACCGCTGTTGGAAACGATCAACTTTATCCGCTATCCCATCGAATACCAAAGCGATGGCTTGACCATCACCGGCATTTTGCAGATCCCTACAGTTGGCGAGCCGCCATTTCCTGTCATCGTGATGAATCACGGATTCTTTTCGCGCTATGTTTACTCCTCCGGCGATGGCACCGACCGCGCCGCCGAGTTTCTGAACCGCAAAGGCTATCTCACGGTCTCGTCCGATTATCGCACCTGGGGTCGCTCGGACACGGGCGAAAGTCTGTTTTATTCCGGTCAGGTCATCGATGTCATCAACCTGGTGTACGCGCTTCCATCCATCCCCGAAGCGGATACCGAACGCATCGGCATGTGGGGGCATTCCATGGGCGGCGGGATCACCGCCAAAGTGCTCACGGTCCTTGGCGGGCAGATCAAAGCCGCCGTGTTGTATTCATCTGTCAGCGCCGATTTTGCGGATGTCATCGGGCGTTGGGGTCCCGGCTGTGTCGGGGATGTATATGAAGGCGAATTGACGTTTGGCTGCAATTCTTCGGATGTGCTCCCGCTCAGCTTGCCAGCCGACTTAACCGCCTCATACTTCGACGCGGTCTCTGATCCGGTTATGCTGGAGGCGGTTTCACCCCTTTACCACTTCGACCGTGTCACCGCGCCGGTCCAGATCCATTACGGCACCGAGGACGGGAAGACTTCCGCGGGCACACCTCCGGAGTGGTCACAGAAAATGTACGAGGCATTCATCGAAGCTGGCGTGGATGCGGAGCTTGTTGCCTATCAGGGTGAGGAACATTCCTTTATTGGCGATCCCTGGTTCCAGTTCATGGCGAAGACCCAGTTGTTCTTTGATCGTTACGTCAAATAAATTCTAAAGAATGGAATCTCATGTCTGAAGCGCCACAATCACATCGTACTGACACGCTGTCACTGGTCGCGTTTTTCCTCGTGGTTCTGCTCGGTGGTACCAACTCTGTTGCCATCCGCTTTAGTAATCAGCAGCTTCAACCGTTCTGGGGCGCGGCACTCCGCTTTGGGGTCGCTGCGCTAATCTTCTGGCTCATCATGTGGCTGAGAAAATTGAAACTGCCGGGGTGGAGAGACTCCGCAGTGATCGCGGTCAATGGCTTTCTGTCTGTTGGCGTCAGTTTTGCCTTGTTGTATTGGGCGCTGCTCAAGGTTCCCGTCAGCCTTGCCACCATTATCATTTCCATCGGTCCGTTGTTCACCTTCCTGCTGGCGGTCCTGCACCGCATGGAGCGCTTTCAGATCCAGGTTCTGGTCGGCGGCGCAATTTCGATTTTCGGCATGGCGATCGTGGTCAATGCCCAGCCGGGCGGAATCGAACTCCTGCCATCCATCCTCGCGCTGGTACTCGGGTCACTGGTCGCCGCGGAGGGAAATGTCATTTTCAAGTTGTATTCCCTCAAAGGCGACCCTGCCGTGATCAATGCGCTTTCGTTTTCCTTCGGCACGTTATTCCTTGTTGCGGCATCCTTTTTGGCTGGGGAGCTCTGGGTGCTGCCGACGAACCCGGAAGTTTGGGCGGCGCTGACCTATCTCATCTTCGGCGGGTCGGTGGTGATGTTCTATTTGTTCCTGTATCTGCTCTCCCGCTGGAAAGCTTCCTCGGCGTCGTATACGATCCTGTGTTTTCCACTGGTGGCAACCGTCCTATCCGCATGGCTGGCAAAGGAAGTCATCACCCCTACGTTCCTTCTGGGCGGTCTGGTCGTGATCTTCGGCGTCTGGGTGGGCGCATTTTTCCGTATGAACAGGGCTTGACGCATCGAATGGGTTGGCATAGAATCCAACCACGATATCTTATTTTGAAAGGAGGCTCGAAAACATGCAAGCGATCTTGGTAACTGCCCAACTTAAGTTCAGCGCGCCTCCTTTGGCTGTGTCTTAATTCCCGCATGGAATTATCGACCGCAGGCGCGCTCAGCCTGCGGTTTTTTTGTTAACCGAAAGAGAAGTGTAAGCCTTACTCGACCGCAGGAGTTTGTTTCCTGTGGTTTTGTTTTTTAAGTCACGCTGGCATGTGTGCGGACGATCACCCCGCCGCAGCCCAGGCGTTGGACGAATAAGGTTAATAACAACAATGAATACGAAAGATTATTTCAACCTCTTCGATGATCTGGATGACGAAGATACATTGAATTCCCAGCTCGGGATCGACAAACGGCGTCCGTACGAAAAAATGTCGCGAAAGCTGGCAAAGGAAGAGGCGACGTTCAAGCACACACAGGACGACTCGCGCAGCACCTTTAAATTCACGTACAAGGCAGCCCGTTTCGAGGAATGGTGGCTGTTGGATTCGCTCGGTTCGTTCTACGAGCACAAATGGATCTCCGATGTGCTTCGCCGCGTCAAGGGCGGGAAGGAGGCTTCGGTCTATCAATGCCAACCCGGTGCGGAAGTGGATGTCCCATTCCTGGCGGTGAAGGTGTATCGTCCGCGCTCCCTGCGGAATCTGAAGAACGACAAGCAATACCGCGTGGGGCGCGTGGACCTGGACGAGGACGGCACGGCTCTTTGGAAGGAAGCGGATAAGAACGCGATCGCGAAACGCACCAACTATGGCGAGGAAGTCCGCCATAGATCCTGGATCGCGTATGAGTTCAAGACGCTGGAGATGTTGTATGAAGCCGGTGCGGATGTCCCCAGACCGTTCGCGATGGAAAAGAATTCCATCCTGATGGAGTTTCTCGGCGACTCTGTGCTCGCCGCGCCGCCATTGGTCTCGGTCCGCTTGGAACCGGATGAAGCGAAATATTTGTACGACCAGGTGGTCAGGAACATGGATCTCATGCTCGCCAATGACCGCATCCACGGGGACCTTTCGGCGTACAACATCCTGTATTGGGACGGCAACATCAAGTTGATCGATTTCCCACAGGTGGTGCTTCCAAAATCGAACCCGGCGTCGTGGAATATCTTCCAGCGTGATGTTCACCGCATCTGTCAATATTTTTCGGCACAGGGAGTGGACTGCAATGCCAGGAAGCTGGCAGCCGACTTGTGGACAGCGCACGGCTATCGGCTGTTCAAGGAATTGGACCCAAGGTATCTCGACCCCGAAAGACCTGAAGACCGGCGTGCATGGGAGAAGGAAAAATAAATCAAGACGGCAAGATCCGAAGCGGCTCGTTTCGGATTTTGTTTTCTTCAGCGCTTACGATAAAATTAGCGCAGGAGACCTTATTATGAACAACGTCCGCCCAAAATTAACGATGATGAATGAAGAACAGATCCAGGAGGCGCACAGGAATGTGCTTGCGGTCTTGAGTCAGACCGGTGTGCGAGTTGATTCTCCCGCCATTTTACAGTTGCTGGAATTGAAACTGGGGTTGAAGGCGGAAGACCGTATCATCAAATTTCCGCCGGAAGTGGTCGAAGAAGCGATCAAGTCCGCGCCCAGGACCATTGATGTGTTCGATCGGCGCGGTGAGCATAAACTCACGCTGGGGGATGACCGTCTGCGTTTTGGCGTGGGCGTGACGGCGTTGTTCTATCAAAACCCGTTCGATGAGAAACTCGATATTTTCAGGCGCGAAAACTTTCGGGACCTGGTCCGCCTCGGGTCTGCGCTCAAGCATTATGACGTCGTTTCGACCGTGGGGATCGTGCGCGATGTTAAAGAGGAACTCGGTGACATGTACGGTTCGCTGGAGCATATTGCGAACACCACCAAGCCGCTCGTGCTTTTGGTCTCCGATGAAGACCGCTTTCCCGATGTGCTGGATATGTTCGAGCTGCTGCACGGGAAGGAAGTCGGCGACAAGCCGTTTGTGATTCCCTACTTCAATCCGGTCAGCCCGCTGGTGATGAATGCGGGGACCGTGGACAAGATGAAAGTTGCCATCGAGCGCGGACTGCCGATCATTTTCTCGAATTACAGCATGGCTGGCGCGTCCACTCCGCTCACCCCGGCAGGGACGCTGACCCTGCTCATGGCGGAACTGCTCGCAGGTCTGGTCATCAGCCAGACCATCAAGAAAGGTGCGCCTATTTTGCTGGGGATGCTGCCCGTGTATTTCGACATGCGGACGATGCTCAACTTCTACGACCCGCAAAGCATCCTTGTCAGCGTTGCCTGTTCTGAGATGATGAAGCATTACGGCATCCCGCATTGTTCCACATCGGGCAGCGGCACAGGCTGGGGCATGGATTTGATCGCCGCCGACACCTATTGGATGAACACCCTCGCGCTTCTGCTTTCGAACGGTCATCTCGCTCCGTTCATTGGGGATTCTCTTGGGTCGAAATCCATCTCGCCGACTACGTTCGTGCATGTGCATGAGATCATCGACCAATCCCTGCGCATCCACAGCGGCTTTCAATTGGATGCTGCCAATGCAGCCGTGGATGAGATCGCCAAAGTGGGACCGGGTAAAAGCTTCCTGAACCAGCCGTCCACGTTGAAGAATTACAAAAGTGGATATTATGTCAGCGGTGTCTATCCGCGCTACAGCATGGAGAAATGGCAGGATGCCGGTGCGCCAGCAGCGCGCCAGGTATTGCGGGAAAAAACGCAGGCTTTGATGGCGTCTGCCCCCGTTCCTGAAGAGTATGCCGAGTTCATTGCAAAAGGGGAGGCGTTCATCGCCAAAAAGTTTGCTGTCTGACGCGTGTTATACTTTTTATAGGTAATTGGAGTCTGTTTGCGCAAAAGGATTTTCTTTTCGACCCTTGTATTGATCACACTGGCGTGTGCCTTGCCGTTTTCACCTGCCCCCAGCCAGGTTGCCTTGCCTACGATGCCGGCTGGGGCGCTCGAAACCATCATCGTTCAAACGGCAGGCGCCGCCCAGACCATGACCAGCGTCGCTCTCCCAACCTTTACGCCGACCGCTACCGACACGGTCACGCCTTCTATCACGCCCACCCCAACCGTGACGTTCATCTATAAGCTGTACACCGATACCCCGATCCCTTCCGAAACGCCGACCATATCCTTTACGGTTGAGGGCGGCGGGTCATCGGGCGAGGGTGGCGAAGATGCCGGACCGGATAAATCTGTTTTTACCGGCAAGGAATGGACCTGTGGTCAAGTGGGCGTCTTCCCGCCCAAGAATACAGAGTACAAGGTCAAATCAAGGTTTACAGTCTACTGGACGTTGATGAATACCGGCACGAAGACATGGCCCCTTACCGGCGTGGACTTCGTTTATTCGGGCGGTTACCGTCATGAGGGGACAAAGATCCAGGACTTTGGCTTGACGATCCCTACCGGCGGGAAGATCACGGTCAGCGCCACGTTTGTCGCGCCGAAGAGACCCGGTGAATTCCAGACCATCTTCCATTTGATGGTCGGTAAACGGGATTTTTGCGGCGTGAACTATCCTTTCATTATCATCCCGTAATCATCCCGTAACCTGCCGGTCATTTCCCCTTTTTGGACCTGCCCCAAAGCCCATAGCCTTCATTTCTTCTTTTCTCACGGCGCTCATGCTGTTCGTGGATCTGCTCCACGTGGTCGGCTTTTTCGTTGACCGCCGCTTCCAGCCATAGCCGTCCTTTTTCAGCAGTGGCGTGACTTCCCGCCCCATACGCCCCGGTCTTTGTATCGTCATCCCAGGGTGGATTTGCCACGAGCGATCCGCCCTCGATCCAATCCATGTAGTAATCTGGCGTGGCGACAAAGTCGGTCTCATCCACAACGCGTTCCATCTTGCACAGGTCAGGGCGCAGGTGAAGCATATACGAGGTTTCCAATTCACCCGCGTGCCCCATCCCGCCGATGGGGGAGGTGCGGTATTTCTCCAACGCCTCTGCGCCGAGTCTGCCTGAAGTGTGCAGAAATGCTGTGGCGCAGAAGATCCGGCGGTGACGTTCTCCTGCATACTTGACGATGTTGACGAGGAACGATGTATTGCCGCCGTGCCCGCTCATCATGTAGAAGCGGTCGAAGACGCGCGCGACAAGCACATCCACGACAGCGATCCAGAAATCTTCGAACGCGCGTCCGCCTGCGTTTAAGGTGGCGGCGAAGGAGGAGCGATGCGTGCTAACCCCATAGGGCATGACCGGCATGGTGTAACTGCGCGTAGCCATTTTAGCAGTTGTTCCCCTGGCAATCGAATCAATAATGACAGTGTCCACACAGAGGGGGAGGTGGTAGCCGTGTTGTTCCGTGTGACCGATCGGGATGAGAATGACCTTGCCACGTTCAGAATCCGGTGGAAGGATCAAACTGGTTTCGTAGGTCTGCGGGTGCGCCTGCCGCAGGAGATGGGCAGACAGCCGCGCAACGAAAAAACTTTGCGGGTCGAAGCCCTGCGGCGCAAGGCAATATACCTTTGTAAAGCCATCGTCACGCAGGCTGTCCAGCAGGTTTTCGATGTAGGGAGTGAAGACGGGTTCTGGAACCTCAAGCCCGCTGCCACGCCAGCCAAACGGGAAGGCGGGCAGGAGTCCGATACGGGGAGGATGGCTCAACTGGTCAGCGAGCAGTTCAAAGTCATAGCCTGAGCCGAGCGGAATAACCAGTGGAGTGTCGCGCGGAAGTTCTGCAACAGAATCCCATGTTAGTTCATCAAAATTGAAAATGCGTGTAGCCATTTAATCACATGCCCTTTCTCATACTTCAATGCTCACAAAAGATTATCTACTTCGGCATCAAATACCAATCAAGGAAGCGCTCCATCCGCTCGTAGACATCGAGCAGATTTTCACGGCGCAGAAATCCATGCGGCTCATCGGAATACGTTTTGTACTCAAAGACTTTATTTTCGCGCTTCAGTGCTTCCACCCACTCCTCGCTTGCTTCCGGCGGAACGATGGTATCGAGCAGACCGTGCAAGATCAACACTGGCTTCTCGATGTTCTTCGCCTCGGCGATGGGGGAGCCTTTCAGATAGACATGCAGTTGATCCGCGGGGTGACCCAGGAATATTTCAGTGTACAACCGCAGACGTTTCTCGCACTGTGCCCATGAACTGACGAGATTCGAATCGCCGTACTTCGCCACGCCACAAGCAAATAAGTATTCGGGGTCGCGTGAAAGTGCATTGACGGTCATGTATCCGCCGTAACTTCCACCGGCGATGCCGATGCGTTCCGGTTTAATATCTGCGAATGTGCGCAGGTATTTCGCGCCATACAGGCAATCTTTCGTATCGCCGACACCCCAGTCGTTGTAATTGCCGCGTTCGAAATCCTTCCCGTACCCGGTCGAGCCGCGGTAATTCGGCGCAAGATAGTAATATCCCTTTGCGACGAAATACTGCGCCACCTCATCCCACCCGGCAACATACTGGTCTTTCGGTCCACCGTGCGGATACAGGATCGCGGCTCCGTTCGGTTTCTCCGGTCGGAACAAAAATGCCGGAATTTCCAGACCGTCAAAACTTTTGTAGGAGACGATCTCCGGCTGGATGAATTTATGCTTTTGCAGCGCAGGCGGATTGGAAAATGTAAGTTGCGTGACTTCTCTGGATTTCAAATCCATCCGATAAAGATCCGGCGGGAGAAGCGGACTCTCGAACTCGAACGTAATGTACGACCCGTCTGCCGACCAATTGGGATTCGAATGCAACCCCATCCCGCCGCGCAAATCGGACCTTGAGCCTGTCTCTGTTTCGATGAGGCTTAACTCAAACGAGCCGTTGACGTTCACCACCGCGAGGATCTGCTTTCCAGACGGCGACCATTCGTATTGGAAAATATCATCCCCCGCGCCTGTGAGTTGATGCAGCCCCGTGCCATCCGGCTTGATGAGATACAACTCCTCGCGCTGGGATTCCTGCGCAACGAACGAGATCCATTTGCCATCCGGTGACCATTTGGGCAGCGACGCCCTCACCGATGGCACACCGTATAAAGTGACTTGTTTTCCGGTCGCGATCTCAAGCAATATAATATCCAGTCGGTTCAAGTCATCGAAGCGGCGCAGGTTGTAGACAATGAAGTGTCCATCGGGAGAAGAGCGGGCATCCCAGTGATCGCCCAGGGAATCATTCGTCAGGGCGCGGGGCCAGGAGCCTTCGAGGTCGGTCAGCACAAGCTGGTCGGCATCATCCCTCTCCACCGAGACGATCATGCCGACCGAGTCAGGCATCCAGCGCGGACCGCTCGCAGCGGCGGCAAAATCCGTGATCTTTTTCGGCAGTCCACCATCATGCGGAACGATATGGACGTGCCCATTGAGTCCGAATGCCAGCCATTTGCCATCCGGTGACCACTGCGGGGTCTCGTCATCCCAATACGGCACGAGCGGACGGTCTGTACTGGCGCGTTCGAGCCAGCCGCCAGAGGGTCGCATGGTGAAAACATCCGAGGACGATTCGCCATCCTTGATGCAGGCGATCTGTCCCTGCGAAGAAAGCGAATGGGAACGGATCCTTTCAAGCGAGGTCAGGAGGGAAAGCGTGAGACCCTTTGGTGCTTTGAGATCGGGACGTTTGAGCGAGGGCCAGCCGTTGCGTTCATATTTTTCGGTGAGAGTGATTGAGTTTTGCATGTTGGGCATCCTGTTTGGATTTTACCAATGAATCCACTTTCACTAATCCTGAAATTACAGTAAAATTTAAACGCGATGGGTTCCTTTTCAGCGACCAATACAATTGGGCAATAAACTGCGCCATGACAGACGTTTCTGTTCATGGCGCAGTTTGTTTTGAGGAGCCCGTATTCGATTGTGCAAAATGAGTGTGAGAGGAGAAAAAAAGATGAAAAAGAAAGTGTTTTATGTTCTGACGCTCGTCGCCCTGGTGCTGTCCGCATGCAGCGGCGGCGGAGGGCAGCCTGCCGTTGTTCGCATCGGGTGGGCTGGAAGTCCCGATACGTTGAATCCGGGCATGGCGATCCTGACGGAAGCCTACACGATTTTCGAGCTGGTCTATGATTCGATGTACGACCTCAATCTCGATGGATCGTTCACGCTCAGCCTCGCGGAGAACGTTACGACCTCGGACGATGGATTGGTGTGGACGTATAAGATCCGCGATGGGATCAAGTGGCATGACGGCCAGCCGCTGACCGCTGAAGACATTGCTTACACATACAACCTCTACAAGGATACGCCTGAGTATCCGTATTTGAACGGGTATTACACACCGTATTTCGATACGATCGTCGCCACTGAAAACAATGAGGTCGTTCTGACCCTCACCGAGCCGATTCCCAATATCGAGAGTCAGTTGGTCTTCCTGTATGTTTTGCCCAAGCATATTTGGGAAGGCGTGGATAAGCTCGAATACGAGAATTTCGAAATGGTGGGCTCGGGTCCGTTCAAAATGGCGGAATACGTGCAGAGCGAATTCGTCCGCCTCACAGCGAACAAGGAACATTTCTTAACCCCGCCCAAGGTGGATGAAGTGGTCTTCCAAACCTTCGAAAATCAAGATGCGCTGGTGCAAGCCATCAAGACCGCACAGGTGGACATGATCACCGAGATGCCCAACACCTCGGCTGAGTCTCTGAAGGCGGAAGAGAACGTGGAACTGGTCGTCGGCGCGCCGCTCGCCCCGGGTGTGACGGATATCATCTTCAATCAAACCGATCCGGAAAATTGCCCCACCGCTGAAGGTGGTCTCTGCACAGGGCATCCCGCCCTGCGCGACCGTGAGGTCCGTTTGGCAATGGCGCACGCCACCGATAAGCAGAAGTTGATCGACGTGGTTTTACTGGGTTTGGGAAACCCCGGCCTGACCTTGATCCCCGATGGTCTCGGCGTTTGGTACAACGACTCGCTCCAGGATTATGCCTTTGATGTTGCCAAGGCGAACCAGATCCTCGATGATGCCGGTTATGCCGACACAGACAGTGACGGCGTCCGCGAATTGCCGGACGGTTCCCAGCCGCTCGTCTTCCGCCTGAACTGGCCCAGCGATAGCATCGTTGCGCCGCGCATGGCAGAACTGCTCTCCGAAATGTGGGCTGAGATCGGCATTGAAATTGAACCGCAGGCTGTGGACCCGGACGCGCTGACCGCCCAATGCTGCCCGGCGTTTGATTTCGATATCATGATCTGGGGCTGGGCATCTGACCCCGACCCAAGCGCGTTGCTGTATGTGTACACCAGCGAAGCCATTCCGACCGGCTCCAGTGAGACCGGCTACTCGAACCCGACCTATGATGATCTGTATGCACAACAGCAGGTCACACTCGATTTCGACGCCCGCCGCGATATCGTCTGGGAAATGCAGAAGATCGTACATGACGACGTGGTCTACATCATCCCGTTCTACGATGCCTCCGTGCAAGCCTTCCGCACGGACCGCTTCACCGGCTGGATCACCGATCAAGCCAAAGTGGAACTCGCCGATGTAACCTCGCTGGTCTTGATCGAACCGGTAAAATAAACCGTAATTGAATTTATCGAGCTGGTAGATCTGACAAGTCTGCCAGCTCGAACTTGTATTAGGAAAAGGGTGTTCCCTTGAACCTGACCCGCGCCATCCTGCAAAAAGCATTCTGGGCTGTCTTTACGATCCTTTTTGTCATTGTGCTGAATTTCTTTCTCTTCCGCGTCCTGCCCGGTGACCCGGCTCGGGCGGGCATCCGTGATCCGCGTCTGAAGAAGGAAGCGATCGAAATGCTTCAAACCCGTTTCGGGTTGGATAAACCGGTCATCAACTGCTTCGAGTCGTTGAACCCGATCAAGATCGGAAGCTGTACGGTCAATCCGCTGGAAACGCAGTTTTTCATATATGTCCGCAATCTGCTTCAAGGCGAATTGGGTATCAGCTACCACACCAACCGCCCGGTGGGCGATATTCTCGCGGAGCGGCTATGGAATACGGTCTTGTTGATCGGTGCGGGGCAAATTCTGGCGATCATCATTGGCGTTGCTTTGGGGATCTTCGCCGCATGGAAAGCCCGCACGAGTGTTGATTACGGTGCAGTTCTGGTCAGCTTGTTAGCCTGGAGCCTGCCCACATTCTGGCTCGGTATTATTCTTCTCTTTTGGGGCAGTGCGAATGGATTTCCGCTGGCAGGCAAGGCAACACCAGGCATGAGTTCCATGCCGCTGCTCCAGCAGTGGGGCGATATTGCCTGGCACATGTTCCTGCCCACGCTAACCTACACCATCGTTTACATGGGCGAGTACACCCTCATCATGCGCTCCAGCCTGATGGATGTACTCTCCGAGGATTACATCCTGACTGCCAAGGCAAAGGGTCTGAGCATGTTCCAGATATTGAAAGATCACGCACTCAAGAACGCCATGCTGCCGCTTGTGACCGTGATTGCCATCAACCTGGGCTTTACGGTGGCTGGCGCGATCCAGATCGAGGCGGTCTTTTCATGGCCCGGACTGGGGAGCGCCATCTATGAAGCGGTTGTCCGCAGGGATTATCCGGTGCTGCAAGGCGCGTTCCTGCTCATTGCAGTGGCGGTCATCATCGCCAACCTGCTTGCCGACCTGACGTATTCCTATCTCGACCCGCGTGTGAAGGTGGAATGACCATGCAAATAGCGCAGATATCAAATTCCTCCAAACCTTCCGAATCCCGCCTGACGGCATTTTGGCACGTCTTCCGCAAGAATCGCGGCGGACTCGTCGGGCTGGGTATGCTGATCTTCATTGTATTGGTAGCGGTCTTTGCGCCGTTCATCGCTCCTTATGACCAGTCATTTACCTCCGTGGGCACCCAGGTTAGTGACATCTACAACCCGCCCAGCACAGATCACTGGTTCGGCACTGACGACGCCGGTCAGGATGTCTTCTCCAATTTCGTCTTTGGCTCGCGCGTCTCGTTGACCGTGGGCTTCTTCGCGGCATTCATCTCCATCTTCATCGGAGGGTTATCCGGTCTGGTGGCAGGATTTTTCGGCGGTCGTTGGGAAACCTTCCTCATGCGCTTCACCGACATCATGCTTGTCATCCCGGATCTGCCGTTGATGGTGGTGATCGTCGCGTTGACCAAACCATCTCTCCTTAACATCATCTTCGTCATCGGCTTGCTGGGCTGGACGACCACCGCCCGCGTTGTCCGCTCGCAGACGCTGGCAGTCAAATCACGCAAGTTCGTCCTGCGGGCGCGTGCCATCGGCGCGGGCAAAGGTCATATCGTATCCCGTCACATTCTTCCGCTGGTGATGCCGATTTTGGTGGTGCAGGCGGTGCTGGTCATTTCGCTGGCGATCTTGAATGAAAGCGCGTTGTCGTTCATTGGGCTGGGCGATCCGACCACCCTCTCGTGGGGACAAATGCTGAATTACGCCTTCAGCCGTGGAGCCATGTCCACGGGGGCGTGGTGGGCGTTGGTGGTCCCCGGCTTTGGGATCGTCTGGGTCGTGCTGTCGCTCACCCTGCTCGGGCAGGGACTGGAGCAGGTGCTCAACCCACGGCTGGATACTCACCATCTCATGCCGAGCAGACCCACACTCAGGAGTGGTGCGGTGGAGCAGGCATCAGGAGTGATGCCGCTGCTCGATGTCCGGAATCTATCGATCAATTATGTAACGGAAGGCAAGGAACCCGCACGCGCTGTTGAAGACGTCAGCTTCACGTTGAAGGAAGGCGAACTGCTGGGGCTGGTGGGGGAGAGCGGCTGCGGCAAGACCACGCTCATGCTGGCGTTGCTAAAGCTTCTGCCTGCCGCCGGGCAGATCGTGAACGGGCATGTCTTTTTCAATGGACAAGACCTGACCGTCCTTGATGAAAATGAATTGAACAAAGTCCGCTGGAATGAGATCTCGATCGTCTTTCAGGGAGCGATGAATGCGCTCAACCCGGTGCGTACGGTCGGGGACCAGATCGCAGAAGCGATCCACAAACACATGCCGGAATTCCCCAAAGAACAGGTGACCGCGCGTGTGACCGAACTGCTCGACCTGGTGGGCATTGCCGCCGACCACCGCGAACACTTCCCGCATCAATATTCCGGTGGGATGCGCCAGCGCGCCATGATCGCCATGGCACTGGCATGCAACCCGAAGGTCATCATCGCGGATGAGCCGACGACCGCTTTGGATGTGATGATCCAGGCGCAGATATTGGAATTGCTCGACAGCCTGCGAAAAAAACTTGGGCTTGCCATCGTCTTCGTCACGCATGATCTCGGCGTTGTGGCAGAGATGTGCGATAAAGTACTCGTGATGTACGGCGGGGTCACTGCCGAATGTGCGCCTGTGGATGTGATCTACAACGATGCGCGGCATCCGTATACCCAGGAACTGTTGAAAGCCTTCCCCGACCTGACCAAACCGAAGAAGAAACTATCATCCATCCCCGGCTATCCGCCGCGGTTGGATGCGCTGCCGCCCGGCTGCCGCTTTGCGCCGCGCTGCCCGGCTGTGTTCGCCAAATGCAAGACCGAACAACCTGCCTTATATGCAGTGGACAAGAACGGGCACATTGCAAGCTGTCATCTTATCGAGGCTTCGAAATGAGCAAAGAAAAATTCCTTGAAGTTCGCGGATTGAAAAAATATTTTGAAGCCGGGCGTCCTTCCTTGTTCTCGAAGACCACACGGTTCGTCAGCGCTGTGGATGGCGTGGACTTCAACCTGCGCCGCAGTGAAGTGATCGCGCTGGTCGGAGAAAGCGGATGCGGCAAATCCACGCTGGCGCTGCTTTTGATGGGGTTGGAAGACCCAACAGAGGGAACCGTCACATTCGAAGGGCGCGATATTACGCACATCAATGACCATCAACGCAAGGACCTGCGGCGCAAGATCCAAATGGTGTTCCAGGATCCGTACGAATCCCTGAACCCCACACAGACCATCGAAGAGATCATCAACGAGCCGCTGGTAGTTCACAATATTGCGCCGCATAAACACGAGCGCGATGAGCGGGTAAGGAAGGCGCTGGAAGATGCCGGCTTGAAACCCGCGGAAGTGTATCTCGGTCGGTACCCGCATGAGCTTTCCGGCGGTCAACGCCAGCGTGTGGTCATCGCCGCCGCGCTCGTGCTCGAACCGGAGATCATCCTCGCCGACGAACCGGTTTCCATGCTCGATGTGTCCATCCGCGCCGAGGTGATCAACCTGCTGGCGGAACTGCGCATCACGCGCCAGATCGCGGTCATCTTCATTACACATGACCTCGGCTCTGTCGGTTTCTTCGCAGACCGTGTGGCGGTCATGTACCTGGGGCGCATCGTGGAGATCGGCACGATGCTCGAAGTCCTTGAAAATCCACAGCACCCGTACACACGGGCGTTGATCTCCGTCATCCCCGTCCCCAACCCGCGCCTGAGGCACGAACGTATCATCCTTCAAGGGGAAACGCCCAACCCCATCAACGTTCCGCCCGGCTGCCGCTTTCATCCGCGCTGCCCGGTGGCGATCGAAGCCTGCAAAGCGAGCGACCCGCCATTTGCAACGATCTCCAAGACCCATCAGGCGGCATGCCTGCTGTTGGTGAAATAGTGGATATCATCAGCCTTCAAAACCCGCGCATTAAACACATCGTCAAACTGCGTGAGGATAAGCGCCAGAGAGTGAAGGATGGACTGATCCTTGTGGAAGGCTGCGATGAGTTGACTCTCGCCTTCGAGTGTGGACTTATCCCGCATACGCTTCTGACCGCGCCGGAACTTGCCAGCCGTACCCTGAGCTTTCCCAACGCTGAGTTATTGACTCTCAGCCGCGCCGTCTTCGAAAAGATATCGCACCGGGAAAACCCGGATGGCTGGCTTGGGATTTTCCCAACCCCCAAAACATCACTCGCTGACCTGAAACTCTCCGACCCGCCGCTGGTGCTTGTGGCTGAGTCTGTTGAAAAGCCAGGCAACCTCGGCGCTATCTTGCGGACTGCCGATGCCGCCGGTGTCGATGCGGTTCTCGTCTGCGACCCGCGCGTGGACTTGTGGAGTCCCAACGTCATCCGCGCCAGCCGGGGCGCGGTCTTTGCGGTACCCGCCGTCGAGGTGGAGTCGCCCACGGCGCTGACGTGGCTCAAGTCCAGAGGGATGCGGGTTCTTGCGGCTACGCCATCTGCTGACGAAGATTATACGAACGTCGACATGACGGGTCCCATCGCGATCACCGTCGGCACCGAAGATGAAGGGCTGACCGATTTCTGGATGCAGAACGCCGACCTGCGGGTCAAGATCCCGATGAGCGGGAAGGTCAACTCGCTCAATGTTTCAGTATCCGTGGCTTTATTGATCTATGAGGCAGTTAATCAACGCAGCAAGCTAAAGAAATAAAATATATAGGAGTGCTTAAAAGCCAAGACATACACCGTCATTGTGAGCCCACGTAGTGGGGGAAGAAATCCTAAAATCGGCTCTGAGATTGCTTCGTCGGGCTGCGCCCTCCTCGCAATGACGAAAATAAAGGAGATGATTTAATGGTACGTTTCATCCTTGGTCTCATGCTTGCGCTTTCCATCAGCGGCTGTGCCGCTGCGACGCCAGAACAGCCCATCCTTACCCCAACGACTGAACCTTCTCCGACCACCGCGCCGACCAACACTGCCATTCCAGTCACGATCGAAACGCTCACCGACACCTGGACCCGGACTGACCCGGAGCGCGGAACGCTATTCCTGATTTTCGATGCGGACGGGAATTTCACGGCATCCCACGGCACTCCTGAAGGAATTATGCACACCGGTCATTTTTCGCTGGAGGGAAACGTGTTCACGTTTTTGGATGGCTGGGATTGCTCCCCCTTGGGAGAGACGCCTGGAACATACACTCTCAGGCTCGCCGGGGAGGGAAAGTTCCTGATCTTCACCACCCTTGGAGATGCCTGCCCCGGTCGTCCAGAGGGGTTGAACGGGTACCGTTTTGACAGGACACCGTAAACTCCCCTAATATTGAAGTAGGGTATCATTCGGAATGATGAGCAATTTTGAAGAACGGTTACAGTTTGAGATCGATATTTTCGCCAGCCTCGGAAGAGACCTGGCTTCCACGACTCACGCCGAGACCGCCGCAAAGACCATCCTGGATGCCGCCGACCGCCTGATCGGCTGGGACGCCAGCTATTTGATCCTGTATGACCCGCAGAAGGGCGGCAGTCCGCGTCCGTTGTTGACGATCGATACCATCAAGGGCGAGCGCGTCATGCAACGGGAGGCGGTGCCCGAACGACCCAGCGAGAACATGCTCAAAGCGATCGAACAGGGCGGATTTCTATCCTCGTACGACGGGTATTTTGAGATCGAGCCAAGCCTGTCGTTCGGTGACCACAGCCAGCGCACCCTCTCGCAGATGTTCGTGCCGGTGGTCAGCGGTCTGCGCACCATCGGTGTACTTTCCATCCAAAGCTATCAGAAAAAAGCCTATGCGGACGACCAGCTCAACCTTTTGAACAACCTGGCGAGTCATTGCGCAGGCGCGTTGGAGCGCATCTGGGCGCAGGAAGCGCTCGGTGACCTGGTGACGCGCTTGAAGCTCCTGCATGAAGCGGTCAATGAGATCAATACCAGCCATGACGTGGAGCACGTCTGCCAGGTGGTGTATGAGACGGTCGAACGGGTGATGCCCTGCAACGACTTTGTGATGGACGGCTACGACAAGACCACCAATGAGATCATCCCGTTCTATGCGATCGAACATCCACGTCAGCGCATCCTGACCGAGAGATATTTTGCCGACCACGGGCTGGCGGGCGAGATCGTGCGCCATAAGACCCCGATCCTCTTCAGGAGCAAATCCGAGGTAAACCAGAGTGGCATCCTTTATGAGGTCTTTGGGACCGACGAAGAGATCGACCCGACCGAATCCATTCTGGCGGTGCCCATGCTGCTGCACGGGGATATCTACGGCATGGTCTCTGCGCAGTCGTACCAGAAGAATGCGTATTCCCAGGATGACCTGTATCTGCTGGAAACGCTCGCCTCGCATGCCGCCATCGCCATCGAAAACGCGCGTCTGTTCGATTCGATCCAACAGCTTGCCAACACCGATCCGCTGACGGGCATCCTCAACCGCCGACGGTTCTTCGAGCTGACCGAGATCGAATTCGATTTTGCGCGCAGGAACAAAACGCCATTCTCCGTCATCCTGCTCGATGTGGACGACTTCAAAAAGTTCAACGACCGCTATGGTCACAAGATCGGCGATTTCGTGCTGACGCAGACCGCCGAGGCATGCAAGGCATCGCTGCGGGAGAACGATATCTTCGGCAGGCTGGGTGGCGAGGAATTCATCGTCTCGCTGCCGGGCATTCCGCTCGAGCGCGCCACGGACGTGGCGGAGCGGCTGTACAAGCTGGTCTGCGCGATCAACTTCAAGGCGAAGTGGCTGAATTTCAACGCGGACCATCTTTTTTCGAACATCGAAGATGACCTGTCCATCACCGTGAGCGTGGGCGTTGCCACCTATGACGAGACCTGCGAGAACGTGGATATCCTGGTGGACCGCGCCGATAAAGCCATGTACATCGCCAAGAACACCGGACGGAATCAGGTGCATGTGTGGGAGTAGAGAGTGGTGAATAGTGAATGGGGTTTGGATTTCTCAATGGAACGTCAGCCAGTTTTTTTAAACCGCCAAGCCCGCAAAGGGCGCAAAGAAAATCTTTTAAACTTCGCGTTCCTGGCGTACTTTGTGGTTAGTGCCTTTGTGAAGGACAACAAAGGATTTTTATGCGCTGCGTAATGTCAGGCGTCAAAGACCCTGATCTCTCTTCTCTGCCTGAAAAACTGGCAAATCTAGTCCGCGAAGAACTCGCCCACAAAGAATAAGAATACAAAGACCTCCGAGACACATCATCCCGGAAGTCTTTCCCATTCACGTTTCACTATTCACTATTGACGCATCACTTAATCCGCCGCCAGCGCCTCGCTCACTTCTTCCTCCGCGTTACTCGTCCCTTCATCCACCCCATACTGCACCTCCAACTCATGCCGGAACTGCTGGGTGTACAGGCTGTAGTAATGTCCGCGCAGGCGCAGGAGTTCGGCGTGTGTGCCCTGCTCGGCGATGCGCCCATCCGCGATGACGAGGATGCGCTTGGCGCGTCGTATGGTGCTGAGGCGATGCGCGATGACGAAGGACGTGCGTCCCTGCATCAGCGCTTCCATGCCTTTTTGGATGAGCGCCTCGGTCAACGTATCCACGGACGAGGTCGCTTCGTCCATGATGAAAAGCTCAGGGCGGGCAAGCACCGCGCGCGCCAGCGAGATCAACTGCTTTTGTCCCACCGATAAAAGATTACCGCCTTCGCCCACGTTCTGGTCATAGCCTTTCTCCAGCGTGGTGATGAAGTCATGCGCACCTGCGACCTGCGCGGCTTCTTCCACCTCGGCGTCAGTTGCTTCCAGCTTTCCATAGCGGATATTCTCGCGCACCGTCCCTGAGAACAGGTGCGGCGTTTGCAGTACGATGCCGATCTTGTTGTGGATGGATTCCAGCGTGTACTGGGTATAGTCCAAGCCGTTGATGCGGATCACGCCGTTCTGCGGTTCATAGAAGCGGCACAGCAAATTGACGATGGTGCTCTTCCCGCCGCCGGTGGGACCGACGAGCGCGATCATCTCACCCGGTTTGACCTTCAACGTGAAGTCGGTCAGCACGGGCTTGCGGTCTTCGTAGAAGAAGTCCACGTGCTCGAATTCGATCTCGCCCAACAGCGTCTGCGCCTCGATCGCCCCGCTTCGGTTATGGACCTCGGGCGGGGTGTCTACGAGTTTAAAGATTCTCTCCGCCGAAGCGATGCTGTGCTGGGTCTCGGCATACACGCGCGCCAGGTCCTGCACGGGCCACATCATGAACGTCAGATACGAGACGAACGCCTGGATCCCGCCGATGGTGATCAGTCCATACTCGATCTGCACGCCGCCATACCAGACAATGGCTCCCAACGCCACAGCCGCGATGACCTGTACAGTGGGGAGGAACAGCGCGGAAAGCCACGCCGCCCGGTACGACGCCTTATACATATTCGTCGTCAGGTCCTGGAACTCGACCAGGTTCGCATCCTCACGCCCGAGCGCCTTGACCACGCGCACACCCTGAATGTTCTCGTTGTACGCGCCGGTGATCTTGCTGTTGGCGCGTCTGCTTTTGCGGAACTCCACCAGAATGTATTTTTGGAACTTCATCGCAACGAACACCATTACCGGCAGGATGACCGACACGATCAGCGCCAGCCGCCAGTTGATGATCGCCATGAAGGTCAGCGACGTAATGATGTTCATGACCGCCCAGACGCTGTCCACGATGCCCCACGTCACCAGTTCCGAGACGCGCCCCGTGTCCGATGTGACGCGCGCGATCAGGCGTCCCACCGCGTTTTGGGCGTAATACGAAAGCGACAGGTCCTGTAAATGATTGAACAGCAGTTTGCGCAGGTCATATTGCACGCGTTCGCCCAGCACACCGGCAAGGTAAATGAATATGAACACGAACGCAGATTGCAGCAGCAGGAACGAGCCATAGATCCATGTGATGCGGGTCAGCACGGCGGTGTCGCCCAGGTGAATGCCCTGGTCCACGATCTGCTTGTTCAGGTAGGTAAAGTACGCATCCAGCCCGGAGACCAGACCGATGGTAACGAGAAATCCCAGCACCCATTTCCAATGCGGCTTGATCACGCTCAAGATCCGCCAGAACACAGGCGCGGTTATTTGAGATGTATGTTCTTCTTCCTCAAGTTCGTATAATTCTTCACTCATGATAAATCTCCGTTATTGCCTTGCTCCGGTGGTCGATACGAGCGGGTGTTCGTCCCGCTCGTATCGAGACCACCAATTTCATGTTTGGCTTCAATTTCTGGTCTCGATACGCCCCGCAAAGAACACGCGGGGCTACTCGACCTGCAGATTTAGGATTGAATTTAATTTGCTCTCGCAATTTCGTTTTCCAGTTCTTCATCGATCCTCGTCTGAATATCATAGACCTTCCGATACATGCCGCCGAATTGCGCCAGCAGTTCCTCGTGGTTGCCTTTTTGGATCACCTGGCCTTTATCCAGCACCAGGATCAGGTCGGCTCGCATCACAGACTGGATGCGGTGAGCGATGATGAAGGTCGTGCGCTGTTCCATCAGGTCGTTCAACGCGCCGCGGATCGAGGCTTCGGTCTCGGTGTCCACCGCGGAGGTGGAGTCGTCGAGGATGAGGATGCGTGGATTCTTCAGAATGGTGCGGGCGACGGTCACGCGTTGTTTCTGTCCGCCGGAGAGGGTCACGCCTTTTTCACCGACGACGGTGTTGTAGCCGTCCGGGAAGGTCATGATCACGTCATGCACAGCGGCGGCTTTGGCGGCGGTTTCGATCTCCGCCTGTGTCACATGCCGACCCACACCGTACAAGATGTTCTCGCGGATCGAACGGCTGAACAGGAACGGCTCCTGCTGCACGATGCCGATCTGCTCGCGCAGGTATTTGCGAGGATATTCACGCAGTTCCACGGCGTCGAGCAGGATCTGCCCGCCCGTGTAATCATGGAAGCGGGGCAGCAGGTTCACGAGCGATGTCTTGCCGGAGCCGGTCGACCCAAGCAGGGCGATGGACTGCCCCGGCTTGATGTGGAACGAAATATCCTTGATGACATTGTGTGTCCCATCCGAGTACATGAACGAGACATCCTTGAATTCGATCTCGCCGCGTACAGGTCCCGCCGGTTGGACGCTGCCGCCATCGAGGTCTTCGCGCGCCTGTTTGGTGATGTCCATCAGGCGTTGATACGAGACCATGCCTGTTGAAGTTTGCACGATGGTGCGCCCCAGGTTGCGGATCGGGAAGATCAGCCAGACGAGCAGACCGACATACGCGACATAATCACCGATGGTGATCTCGCCGTTGATCGCCATGAATGCCGCATAGATGAAGCCGAACAGCATCTGCGCGCCCAACACAATATCGGAGAGGGGCCAGAACAGGGAGTGCATCAACAGCAGGAATTTGCCTTTGATGTACTTCAGCCAGTTATCCTTGTCGAACTTATCCTTCTCGTAATCCTGCCGCGCAAAGGCTTTGACCACCCGTACGCCGGTCAGGTTTTCCTGCAGGGTCGTCGAAAGGATGGCTTCCTGTGCCTGGTAATCTTCGTAAGCTTTGGTCACTCGTTTGAAGAACCATAACGAGACCCACAAGATCAGCGGGATGACGATGACCGACAACAAGCCGAGTTCCACGTTGATGTACAGGATCGCAACCCAGTTGATGACGAACAACAGGATGATGCGTCCCACGCCGATCGCCTGCTCTGAGAAGAAGCGGCGCAGCGCATCCACATCGGAAGTGACGCGCTCGATCAGGTCACCGGTGGGCGTGGCGCTGTGATACGAAAAGCTCAACCGCTGGATGTGGTCGAAGAGGAAGTCGCGCAGCCGGCGCGTGATCCCTTCCGCGGTGAAGGCTGCCAGCCGCCCTGAAAGGTACGAGCCGCCGCCTTCGACGAGCGAAAGGAGGATGAACCCCACCCCGATCCAAAGGAAGGTCTGGGTCATCGTCGCGCCGATCATTTTTTTCTGCCCGAGCACATCGTCTGCAAAAAAGCGCAGCAGCAGGTACACTGACGTTTTCGCCAGTGCCGAGAGGGCGAGGGCAATGGTCGCCGCAAGATACGAGACGTGGAACCCCTTCATCATGCGCCACAAACCGAGCAGGCGGTTGGGGTTCAGGGTTTCCCGAAAATCAAAAGTGGACGGGGTTGAGGTTGTGTTTGACATTGAATTTCTCCATGTCATTGCTTCGTCGGGACGAACCAATGACAATTAAATAAAAAAGGCTGCGGCGCGTGCGCCACAGCCCATAAGGAACAAAAGGGGAAAGACCTAGATTCGGTCTACAGGCGCACTCCAAGACGGCAATTTTCCAACTGCAGCGGACGGGATAAAGAAAATTGTGCTATTCATCAAGAGTGCGCTCCTTTCTATTTGGGATTTTCTTTCTTAGTGAAGCGAGTTTACTCCCACCTGAGAAGTTAAGTCAAGGATTAATGGTGTACTAAAAGTTTTAGTATGTGTTCGCTCCCTTCGCCGTCCCGGCGAAGGACTTTATTCTCAATATTTTATGGGATGAACACATCGCACGCCCCATCGGCGAACAGACAGCGGGCGACTTCCTCGCCCAGCCACATCACACGGAAGCGGTCGGAGTCGGTCGTGGGCGTCCAGAACAGCAAGCCATCGGGGCGGTCAAAGCGCGGTTGGACGGTGTTGATCAAGCCTGCGAAGCAATCCGCCGGGGTCAGGTAGGGCGGCTCCTGGTCGCCGTAGATGGTGATGTTCACGCAGAAATTTCTCGGCAGATAATTGAACTTCCGGGTCTCCCAGCGATACCCTTCGAACATGTCTTCAAGGGGCAGTCCATCCTTATCCAGCCGCTGAAAGGAAAAACCGGAAATGCTCCTGTGTGCAAAGGAGCGGTTGAGCATGAAGAAACTTGTCTCATTATAGAAAAGGGAGAACTGGTTGCCTTCCGGGTATTTGACAGTCGGCTCGGAGCTGACGATCACAGGCGGGTTGAATGTGGGTGTGGCTGTCTCCGTCGGCGGGGCGAGCGTTGGGGTTTGGGAAGGAATAGAAGGCGGCGGCTGGGTGTCCGTTTCAATGGCGGGAACAGGCTTGGTCGAAGTCGGAAGCGCAGAGACTAACGTCGAGGTTGGGAGCAGGATCGGGGCGTTGAATCCGCCGCGAGCGTAGAAAAAGCCTCCGATCAATAAAAGCAGGATCACAAGAATTCCAAAAGCCCAGAACGCCCGCTTTCGGCTGGGCGGGTTCGCTCGCACGGTTGCCGGTGCGCCTTGCGCTTGTTGAGCGGCTTTGATCTTGACGCCGGCGCCTTCGCGCTTGGCGAGTTGGTCCACAGAAACATCGCTTCGGCGGATGGTCGGCACACCGACCGGCAAAGGCGGCAGGGTGATCTTCTTGGGTGAGCCGTCAGCCTTGAGCGAATCTTCGAGCGCGCGCATCAACTTAACGCCCGATTGATATCTGCTGTGTTGGTCTTTATCCATCGCCTTGAGCAGAACCGCTTCGACCTCGGGACTGAGATCGGGGTTGATGCTGCGCGGCGGGGGAGGGGGCTGGGAAATGTGCTGAAGCGCAATGCTGGCGGGAGAGGGATCGTTGAATGGGACTGCGCCGGTGAGGATCTCATACAGGATGACGCCGAACGAATAGATATCAGATTGCGGGACCGCGTCTGCCGACCTTCGGGCTTGTTCCGGTGAAATGTAGTGGGGCGTCCCGAAGACGTTCCCCTGCGATCCATCACGGACTTCGAGCGCCATGCCGAAATCGCCGAGCAGAACGCGCCCATCCTTTGAGATCAGGATGTTCGATGGTTTGACATCGCGATGAATGACTCCCTGCCTGTGGGCGTAATCGAGCGCGCCAGCGACCGCGTTGCCAATGCGCAGGACATCATCCATCGGCATGAGCCGCCCTTCCTCCTGGTACATCAACATGATCGCGGCGAGGTCCTGCCCATCCACGAATTCCATGACGTAGTAGGGAAAGCCCTGGGCGTCATCCGCGTAATAGATCTGGATGATATTCTCATGCCGCCACTTTGCCATCATGCGTGCTTCGTTCACAAAGCGCGTGGCATAGGCGGGATGATTCTTGTAGCGTTTATCCAGAACCTTGATCGCGACCGGACGGTGAAGTTTGACATCCTCGCCATAATAGACGGACGCCATACCGCCCTGACCCAGCAGGCGTTCGACGCGAAAATTTGCGAGTTGCATTCCGATCAAGGGGTCTTTCATGGATTGTTCTGGAGCTTCTTTCTGGAAAGGGGTTGGGTCATGCTGTCACGGCTGGCGACCGAGATGCGCGTCAGCTCACGGATGTATTGGTTCAAACCGCCGGCATAGGCATTGAGGTAATCCTGGGTGATGAGGCTGGCAAGGTCCTTGCGTCCGATGGCGAGCAGACTGGCAACATGCGGTCGGAAGTCGCGCAGATGGATGCGCATCACCTGACGGGAGTCTGTGATCACGCTCCATGCAAGCTGCTTCTGCGTATTGTCGTCCTTTGCCGTCATGAAGCGGGACAGCGTGCTGGACTGCACGACCGCGCCGACGTTCGAGAAGACTTCACGTCCTTTCAGGATGTTATTCAGGACCTCAAAGCGTTCAGGGATTTTATCTAAAAGCCGCTGAAGCGGAAGGGGCAGATGAGCGAGCAGTTTGATCGCACCGACGCTGGCGCTTTGCCCTGCGGCGGCGATGTCCTTGGCGCGCGTCAGATATGCGCCAAATCCTGCCAGAGTGGCAAGATAAGTGATCTGAAGGTGATTGAAGATCACATGCAACGCTTTGCGGTCTTCACCGGTGGATGTTTCGTAATCCCCCAGCGCTTTCAGGGTTTTGGCATGCAGGCTGAGCAGGTCCAACTCCATCAACGGAACTTCCACATTGAGCGGATAGACCCTCTCACGCGGCGATTGCAGGCTTGCATCCATGGGGATCAAGATGGAAGGATTGGTGCGGCTGCCTTCTTCCACCAACTGACGCAGGGAAGCCGCGAGTTCCGGCTTGGTGGGGGAAAGCGCATGGATCTCGCTGGTGAGTTCAGCCGACGGTTGGTACGTTGCCGCATGGATGGCGCGGTACAACACCAACAAATCGTTCATGGTCACATCGAGCAGGTCACTTCTGGCTTTGAACAACTTCCGCAGGGAGAGGCAGGCTTTCAGGTCTGCCTTGTCAGTTTCAGCACCGGCTTCTTGTGAGACGCGCGGCGCTTGTTGGATAATATCCAGATCAGCGGGATTGAGTTGTAAGGCGAGCGAGGTGTAGATGCGAGTCTCACCGGGAATGGAGGGGGAAAGCAGGTTCAAGTAACGCGCCCAGGATAACGCTTCGTTGGTCATGATCTCGGAAAGCGCAGTGCCCCAGGCACCGTCGAAGAAAATGTGTGATTGGTCGAAGACCATCGTCTCGCCGGTATCGAAGAGCGTCAGCGCGTGCGACCCGATCCCACGCTCCGCCTGGCGCAATTCAGAAAGCGGCAATGCGCCCGTATTGTTTTCAGTGGAAATAAGGATCGGCGCAAAGCGTAGATTATCAAGGTTGTTCACCAGCACCGGGTTGAGCTTCGACCGCAATCCGGGCAAAGCGGAGCGCTTCACGCGCGCCAACGCGGAAAGCTGTGAAGGAGAAGAAAAAGGAGAGGCAAGCAAAAGCGCGATCTGGGCACGCGCGGTCATTACGTCGATGGGCTTGTTCGATCCCTGCTCACAAACGGGCAGCAGGAAATACCCGTCACGATGGATAATGCCGATCTGCGCGTCCATCAGATTGAACGAGATACGCGTCTCGCCATATATACCGGGTTCAAGATATGCCAAGATCGACATCTGCTTTTGGTAGGCTGAAAGCCCGTTCTGGCGGGCATCGGCTAACCGCGCTTCCCAAATTTCACGGATGGTCGCGGGCAGGGTCTGTAATTTGCGTTTCAGGAACTGATCGAATTTATAGCGGCGATAGGCGGGGAAGTCGTAATTCGCGCCATCTTCATCCCGGCGGTAGGGACGAGCCAACTCCCACTCACGATAAAGCCGACGGGCTCGTTGAGTCTGTCCCGGGTCCGTACGAAGCGCTTCTTCCAGCATCGCGATGGACACCCGCTCGACCCATTCGTTCTCAAGCAGGGCGCTGTATTGATGCAGGCAGGTCACTGATGCCATGAACCAGGCGGTCAACCTGTCCACTGCATCGAGTTGAATGTTATGCTGGCGCAGGAGTGTGTCGAACCCGTGTGTTTCGTTGGTATGGCGGGCGGTATCTTCACGCAAAGCATAGTTGACGTAGAACTGCCATGCGCCTTCAGGGAACGCCGACTCTGGGTCCTTGCCTGCAAGTTTGAGTAAGTTTTGGTACCCCCACAACACAGCCGCAGGACCGGCAAAGAACGCGCCATACACTGCCTGATCCAAAATTTGCTCCACGCCGCTGAACAGGGCGTTCACATCCTGCTGCATTTTTTGGACGGGTATCCTTCGACCGGGCAGGCGCGCCAATCCGCTCAGGATCATTCCGGGCACGTTGCCAGCCGGCATCACCTTCGAGATCAACTGCACCACAGCTTCCACTTCCGGCAGCGAAAGGCGCGATAATTGGTGAGCGGAGATCGTCTTCGCCACCGTCCTTAAGTCATTTGCCGTGAGTTGAGATGCCTGCTGAAGTGTGGATCGTTTACCGCTCATCCCTTGAATTATATGTCACGTTCCTGCCCGCTTTTTTTTAACAGGTTTGCAATATTGTTAGGTGTTGGATTTATAATCGTGCTATGACAGTAACAGCCTTTCGACTCAAGCATAAGGAATTGATTCCCCTCGACTTCAGCGCATCAACTCTCGACGAGTTGACGGGTCGGGTTTCTGACGGTTTTTACACCACCTTTAGCACGCTCTCCGGCGGAACGCGCGTCCTCGGTCTGCGCGCCCATCTGGACAGGTTATACCTGCCTGCAAAGGAATTCCATCTGCGTCCATCGGCTGACGTGGAGACGCTTCGTCGTCATATCGCTGACATTGCAACTGAATTCCTGCCGAGTGAATCACGAGTCCGGTTGGTGCTCACCAAAGACACCGGGGATGTATACATCGGGGCTCAGCCATTCATCCCACCACCCGAGTCCGCCTACCGGGATGGCGTTCACGTCATCACCGCGGATGTGGCGCGCCATGATCCGCGCATCAAAGGCACAGACTTCATCACCCAAAGCGCCGAACAGCGCAAGCTAGTTAAGGGCGATATCTTCGAGATCCTGCTCGCGCATGAAGGGAATATCTTCGAAGGGATGACATCCAATTTCTATGCAGTGATTTCCTCCGTCATTGCGAGCCCGAGCCTCAAACTGCGAGTGGTGAAGAAATCTCAAAGCCTGACAAGGGGATTGCTTCGTCGGGAAGAGCACACTCCTCGCAATGACGGGAAAATCATCACCGCTCAAAAAGGGATCCTGCTCGGAGTCACACGCCGCGCCGTGTTGCGTATCGCAAGAGGGGAGGGGTTGTCCATCGAATATCGTTCCCCGCGCACGGATGAAAATTTCGATGAAGCCTTCCTTACATCCAGTTCGCGCGGCATCGTGCCCATCGTTTCCATTGACAACAAACCGGTGGGGCAGGGGAGGGTTGGGAATTGGGCGAAACGACTATCAACGAGTTATTGGGAGTATGTGCAGCGCAAGAGCGAGAGGATCATCCCTGAGTAGTTCGATCTTACACCGCGTCTCACCAAAGTCATCTGAGAGTTCATACTAAAGTCGGTTGCAGGCTGGGTGTATGCCCATATAATTTATCTCTCATAACCCTTAATTCTTAGGAGAGAACAGCATGCGCAAAATTTATCCATTATTGGTTTTGATATCTGCGATCATAGTTACCTCGTGCGGAACATCCTCCCAGCCACAGATCGTCACCGCCGCCGGGGATATCACATCTGCCGTTGACGAGTATCGCGCCCTGCTCGGCGAAAACAACGGCGGCGACCCTGGCACAAAGGGACCGACCGGTTACCGTGAGATCAACTGGGATACGATCCCGGACGAATTGTCCGCGCCGAATTTTTATACATCAGATTTTTTCAACGCTCCTGAAGCGCCGCGAGCGCGCGGCATCGTCTTGAATACGCCCGGCGAGGGCTTGATGGTCAGCGCCAACGCGGGTAATCCCAACGGCACCCTGCCGCGCTTCGGCAACATTAATCCGCAATATGCTGATATCTTCAAGACCTTCAGCGAGGAAAAATTATTCTCGCCGATCGGCAGTAACCTCGTCGTTATCACCTTCTTCGTCCCCGGTACAGATACTCCCGCCACCGTGCGCGGATTCGGCGCGGTCTACACCGACGTGGATACCAATCACACCGCCTTCGAATATTTCGACAAGGACGGTAACTCGCTCGGTCAATTCGAAACGCCCATCGCCGACAGTGGATTATCCTTCCTCGGCGTAGTCTTCGAAAAAGCCGTCGTCGCCAGCGTGGAAGTCAAATACGGCACCGGTGCCCTTGGTCCCGACGATGGGGCAGGGGATGTGGATGTTGCCGTGATGGATAACTTCATCTTCGGCGAGCCGCAGGCAATTGAGTAGTAAATGCAAGAGACAGCCACCATCAAGGTGACTGTCTCTTTTTTCTTGGTGGGGTGGGGGAGGTCAGGCGATGTAAGCATAGCCAGTATTTTGGAAAAAATCTGCAATATATTCATGTGCCTTTTCATAAGCCAGACCGGGGACATTCCATTCGAGTCCACAGCCTTCACAAACCAAGACAACATGATCTTTCTTTATCGCTTTGTATTCATGAATATGGAATGCTATTTTTATGCCTTTGCTTTCAATGAAAGCAAGTACGCGTTCATTTTGGTACAAGGTCAGTTTGTGGTTTTGGGCATCTTTCAATACATTGCATCTTTCACAAGCCGGAAAACAATTACTGACAGTAGTTCCCGCGACATTGACAGGAAGATAATGTTCGATGAATTCGTAATCACGTTCGCCGCAGTAAGCACATTTGTAATTAAAGTATTCCAGCGTTTCAAGCCATTGATCCACTGTCAGGTCATGGCGGGTGCCCGCTTGTTTAGCGCGTTGGTTTTGCCCTTGCACACGTTGTTCAACTGACCACGTTTTTCTCATTTATCCCTCTTGTTGAATATCTCATCATAGGCAGCATCAGCTTCTTCGCCGATATGCGTGTAGCGGTTCGTCGTATCTATACTGCTATGACGGGCAAGTTCCTGTGATAGTTTAATGTCGCGCCTTGCCAGGTAGGTCATTGTCACAAAGTAATGGCGGAAATCATGAACACGGACGAGGTTTCGATCCACACCAGCTTCTTCAATCCTGCCTGTGATGCTGCGATTTGGATCGCCTTTGATCGCTGTCCACATTCCGCTGGCGGTAATGGGTCTGATCTTTTTACTGGCACGAATGTCGTGACGTAAAAATACGGGCTGTGATTTGAGCGGCATCCGCGTGTTTGGTTCAATGGACGCGCATGTGCGATGATATTCACGTAACGCCTGAATGGAACGCTCTGAGAAGCGTACAACGTCTTGCTTGTCGCCTTTGCCGATGATAATGGCGCGTGCTTCCATCCAATCAATGTCACCGCGTTTTAGGGCGCACGCCTCGGAGATTCGCAAGCCTGTATCGGCTAATGTCAACACAAAGGCACGGTCGCGCAAGGCTGGCAGATCTCCGGCGAGACGGCCGCAATACTCGATCACTTTTTCAACGGCTTCACGATCAAAATTGACCATACGTTTTCCCGGCTTGCGGGAGAAGCGGATGAGACGTTGGATGTCTGCCAGATCGCTTGAGCGGTGGAAGGTGTATAGCCCAACAACCGCCGAACGCCAAATCTGTTTTGTGGAAGGGGAATAGTTCTTGATTGCCGCGAGAAACTTCTCAAATGTTTCCACATCGAGTGGGGCATCTTCACCGACAATATTTACAAAACGTTCAAAGGCATATCGATACGTGTCAATTGTATTCTTGGAAAGGTCCAATGTGTTCAAAAAATGGCTGATCTGCTCTTGAAGCATGGTTTATCTCTCTCGTTTTATAATGGCGTATAATACTAATTATATTCAATAATGAAGGGATTGTCAAGGATGCCTCTTGGCTTGCCACCGTCCCCGCTCCCCCACATGGATTTTTGCACCGCAAAAACTCACGCCCAAAATTATCTCCGTGAAGGGAACAGAGTCATCCAAAACAACCCTCCGCCTTCATCCTTCATCATTTCCCCACCCCCTCCCCTGCCCCATTGACATACCGCTCAAAACGTGAATTTATCTTACAATCATCCATGTCATTCTTCTGATCGCATACAAGCCTTAGTGTAAAATTGCGGACTTCGGACAAGGAAAGAAAATGTCGCAGATCATTGTAG
>CAYJPO010000046.1:0-36695 GCA_964372045.1 uncultured Anaerolinea sp. | reverse complement strand
AATGGGACTTGGCATACAGCTCCCCTTGTAGTGAACGTGACCATGCGAAAAAAAACATAATTACCCCCGAACTTAATAAGGGACGCGGACGAGCGCGGATTCACGCGGAAAGGATTAAAGAATCCGCGTTTTCCGCGTGAATCCGCGTCCCATTTGCTCTTAAAAAGAAACTCACCCGCAAAACCTTAATTTCGGGGTGAGTAATGTTTTCATGGTTCTCGTCTACTCTACGACAATGCTTTTCTTATAGAACGTCATCGTGCGGTCGGTGTCATTGCCCACTTTGAAGCCGCCGGTATGTTTCACGCCGCCGACCCATGCCACATAGTCGCACCAGCCGGTGGGGACGCTCGCGCTCAACTTCCCATTGACCGTGTATTCGTTGATCGAATAGACTCCGCTTGCAGTTGTGCATTGCAGGGATACATACACTTCCGTATCTGACTGGTTTGACAATGCCACCTTCCCATGCGGTGCGCTCTTGGGAACCGGGTCATAAGAGAGGAATTCCGGTGCTGCGGTGGCGGTGGGATAATAAACTACAGCCCATGTGCTGGATGGGATGTAAAGCACCTGACCGACATATAGAAGATTGATGTCCCAAATATAAGGGTTGGCTGCCCACAAGTCCTGAATGGTAACGCCGTGGCGGTATGCGATCCCGGAGAACGAGTCACCCGGTTGAACGACATATGTGCCATTGTAACTGGTCGTCGGGTAGTAGTTGTAATAGTTGTAATAATTATAGGTGTTGTAATTGTTGACGATAACAGGCGTGGTGGCAGGGGGAAACGCAGTAACAACCACCACAGGGGTTGTGGTCACACCATAGTTGCTGCCGGGGATGGTGATGACCTGACCGACGGTGAGCGGTTCTTTGATGCCGGGGTTGGATGCATAGATGGCGTCGGTTGTTGTTCCGCACATGGCTGCAAGCTTGGCGATGGTATCGCCGGATTCGACGGTATACGCTCCGCCACATGCGCCTCCCGCGCGGACCTGGAGCGGAATCAGCGCTGCCAGCATTGCCAGCACTACGAGGCTGGTCAGCATTAATGATTTTCGGGACATATCTGCCTCCTTACTTGAGAACACGTCAATTTCGTATAACCCAATGATATGACAAAAATGAACGGATGACAACCGCTGGCAGGGTGATTTGGTTCAGTTTTGTGACGGCATCCGGCGGTTTTCTTTGTCTTTTTCCCAATTGGCGGGGTTGGATTCAATGTATCGCCAGATGTTGTCCATTTCGCGGTCGTCCCGGATAATGTGCTCGTAATAATTCCGCTGCCAAATGCTGGTGGCGTTGAGTTCCTTATTGATTCGATAAGACACGGCAGATTTATATGAACGGACAATTGCCCCCAACGACCCGGGTTTGACATTGATCTTGTGTGGGTTTTCGTTGGCGTCGTAGGGGCGCAGCATTGCTGCGCCCCTACCCGCATCATCGGTGATGGAAATTATCCCATGCGCATGATTCGGCATGATGATATGGGCGCCCAATTCCACGGACGGAAAATGATCGGGGATCGCGCGCCAGCATTCGTCCGCGATTTTGCCATATTCGTTCAATTGCATTTCGCCGTTTGCGATTTCGCCGAATAAACAATCACGTTGAAATGTCACGATGGTGACGAAATACATACCCGCCTGGGTGTAATCGTACCCCGCCAGGCGGATGGATTTGCGATGGTGCCTGTCCTGAGCCTGGTCGAAGGGGATTTTGGGATCGAATTTTGTCATGGCATTTATTGAATGGGCGTTGTAGGGGCGCGATACATAGCGCCCCGACCGATTAAGAAATAACATACCGGGTTTTGGGCTGCCAGGCGGCGTAGTGGCGGTTGCACAGCCAGCGGTAATCGCCGGTATAAGTGGCGACTCGGTGTAGACCGAGTTTATCTTGTGTGGGGTCGAGTTCGTTGAGCAGACGGTGAAGTGCAAGGATGCCGGAACGTTCCAGTTCGCTGACCATGCCTCTATGCAGCATCGGTTTGTCAGGAGTTTTGACTTTATCAGGTAGTTTGTTGATGATAGCACCTGCTAAACTCAATTGGTCGGCGATGCCCCATGCCTCTGTTGTCTTTGCGCCAAAGAATGTATTAATGGCAGGGGCGGCAATTGGGACAACCGTTTTTAAAATATCAAAAGCGAATTTAGCATACGGTGCAATTTGTATGACCCAGCCATGTGGCTGGTCTATGGAATATAAACCTTTACCATCTTCGATAATAGGATGTTGACAGCCCTCAGCTTCACACCAAAGTTGAAGGGATATGGGGCGTGAAAAAAGTTGTGCTGGCGAAAGTCCAGCTTCACGCGAGCGGAAAGTGAACAGGCGCGGACCACTCTTGGCTTCATCGGCAATCGCTTGCATGGTTGCCCAGAAGTAATGGGCAATGCGGCTATCCATGCCTTCAAGTCGTTCCTTGATCTCACGTAGTTGAACATCAACTGGGCGTTCTTCGAATCCAAGCAATAATTTAGCAATAGATTGCCTTTTAGCACATTCCTGACAACGGACGTTTGTATCGCCTTCCGCTAGGAATTGGCGTAAAGTGTGGATGTTGAAACGTCCTTTGCATGCCTGTCCATCAATCATCTCTGGGCATGGAACCATAAAACGGTAACGATCTTCCAAGCCGGGCCAGTTGTCTTTGATCAATTTTTGCAGTGTTTCCTGAAGTACGTTCATAAAATATTCAGGATAAATGGATTGAGCATAGATGTGAAACTCACGCCCGCGTTTTTCGAGCATGGCTTCGCCGTGCGGACCGTGACTCAGGAACATGCCTTTATCCCAGTGCAGGCGATGATTTGGTTGTGCGACGGCGTAATCATGCGTGCGGACGATCATCCACGGAACCAAGCCAGGTGGTTCGTCCTCCATGGAACAGACCATGGCGATTCGACGCAAGTTATCGGGCGTTTTTTCCTCTGGTAACCACGGTAATTCAGGGCGGACTTGTGGAACATGCTGGGCAACAAGACTTGCCTTGCCATCAGTTAGGCGGTAGCACACATCGTATTTTTCCATGAGGCGCAAGAAAAATGGATAAACATCCGCTTCGTAACGCGGCTCATTTGCAAAATCGTGATCATGCCAGACTTTGTATAACTGATCATCAGGCAGGATACCCTCTGCGTCCTTTGTGGCGCGGTCTTCGAGGACGAAGCCGATGGCTTTGGTGAGCCATTCGGGTTTGAGGATGACGTCGTCGCGCAGTTTTTCGTCGTCAGAGTAGTGGACGATGTAGCCGAGGTCGTGCATGAGGTGGGCGAGGGTCTCGGTGTCGATTCCGCTCAAGCCGCGTGCGGCGCAGACTCCGCTAAAGGTCGAGAATGAGATGCGCGGCTCGGGGCGGGCGAGCAGTTCGTCGCGGGCGGCTTTCCAGTCGCGGTTGAAGCCCATCCCCATTTGTTCGAGTTTTGCGGCGTGTTCGGCGATGACCTTTTTCAATTCGGCGATGCCGACCATCTCGCCTGTGGCTTCATCAGGGACGAGGCTGTCCACTTCGTGAAAGCCGACGATCATGTCGCCGTATTGCTGTTTGAAGACGGGCTGGTCAATGCGCGCGATGCGCTCGCCCGTTTTGCAGTGCGTGGAGACGATGATGACGCGCGCGTCGTCACCGACCCGCAGGCGGATCATGTTCAGCCAGTCTTCCACCTGACCCTGCTGGACGCCGCGGCGCGGCTCCCAAACCAGCAGGTAGAGCGAACGGCGGCTGAAGAAGAACTGGTGCGTGACGCGGTAGACGTCCTGCCCGCCGAAATCCCATGCGTTGAGTTGGATCTCGACGCCGTCCTGGGCAGGGTGCGGCAGGCGCAGACCGTGAATGTCAATTTCGACGCCGTGCGTGGTGGGTTCATGTTCCTGCGGGGCTTCGCCTGCCTTGCCTTTCAAGGCTTTGAGCAGGGTGGTCTTGCCCACGTTGCCTTCGCCGACCAGCACCAGTTTGGCTTCGTAGAGCGGTTCGGCGTTTTCGAGACTGCGGAGGTAGGCTTTGACTGCTTGCCACTTCCCTGAATCGTATGCGCTTTGCAGGGCGGGGTTGAGGGGATTGCTGCTGAGGTCGAGTTGTTCCAAATGCTCAAGTTGGGTTAGGGAGGGTGGAAGATCAATGAGATTGTTTCCGCCCAAATACAGAGTTTCTAATTTTGAAATATTTCCTAACCATTCAGGAATGATTGCTAATTCTGAATTAGCCACGGCAAGTGTTTTAAGTTGTGTCAACTCCTGAATCCAAGATGGTATTTCTTTTATTGGATTATCTAAGTAAAGTCCTTCCAAATTATTTAAATCTTTCAAATAATCTGGCAAAGATGTCATGCCGTTACCGTTAATCAGTAAACTTTTCAACCTTTTTAGTTTCTGCAATGAAACAGGGAATGAATTTATTTTATTGACTTGAAGATCAAGATCTTCAAGTTGTGCAAGTTCCCCCAATGATTCTGGCAGTTCCGTCAGGTGGTTGCTGGAGAGATGCAGTTTGGTCAACTGTTTGAGTTGTCCCAGCGAGGATGGCAGGGTTGTCAGTTTGTTGCTGGAGAGATCCAGTGAGGACAACTGCGTGAGTTGTCCCAGCGAGGGTGGCAGGGTGGTCAGTTGGTTGCTGGAGAGACTCAGCTCTGTCAACTGCGTGAGTTGTCCCAGCGAGTCTGGCAGGGAAGTCAGTTGGTTCCTGGAGAGATCCAGTGATGTCAACAGCGTGAGTTGTCCCAGCGAGGGTGGCAGGGAGGTCAGTTGGTTGTTGGAGAGGTTCAGGGACGTCAACTGCGTGAGTTGTCCCAACGAGTCTGGCAGTGCCGTCAGTCCGTTGTTGGAGAGATTCAGGTTTGTCAACTGCGAGAGTTGTCCCAGCGAGTCTGGCAGTGTCGTCAGTTGGTTGCTGGAGAGATCCAGTTCGGTCAACTGCGTGAGTTGTCCCAGCGAGGGTGGCAGGACGGTTAGTTGGTTTTTTTCTTCTTTTTTCGAGTACACATGGCTTAGGTCAAGTTTTCGCAACTTAGTCAGTTGACCGATTGATTCTGGCAATTCGGTTAACTTCATGTCACGGAGGTCAAGTTCCGTTGCGCCTGATTGCAGGGCTTGTTGGATTTTTTGTTCGGCTTCGAGGTAGGGTTGGTCTTTTGGCATGGTGGGTTAACCCCTCCCTGCCTCCCCTGAAGGGGAGGAGTCTGTGCTGTCAACCGGGGAAGTTGATGGCTGGTTGAATGGAAAGTTTGGGTGGTTGTAAGTAGCAGACCTGACAGGTTTCCACGTGACGCTTGCAAATACGAATCTCGTTCCATGCAAGCGACTCGATTGACAGCGAGTCTGGTGAAACCTGTCAGGTCTTGGGTGTTGGTCGTTGTTTTGTGTTGCGTTCCAGAAATTTATATCCATTTTGGATACCACCTGCTTGGCTTCTCCCCCTTGGGGGAGACGGGAGAGGGGTCTGCTCTTTGCTTTCCATTTTACCCCCCACGCCTATCCTCCACTCAAATACAGCATGGCATAACAAGCCAACCAGTGTTCCACCATGTAATCGGAGCCGGTCACCGCGTCCATGCTGGCGTGGGCATGGGCTTTGATGCCCGCCTCAAGCTGTGGTCTGCGGGTATCGTCCGCGGGCAGGATTCCGTTCAGGTGCTTCCACACGAATGCCCGGTATAAATTCAACCCGTGCAGATGCGCCAGTTGACCGTCCGATGAGTCGGATACGAACGCCGGTTCAAAGAGGGTCTTGGGCTCCCCGGACGATAGCTCCGGCAGGAACGTATCCAACCACGTCAAGAATTCCTCCCGTTCGAGGACGAGGCTCATCAAGTCCACTTCGGTCAGCGCAGGCGAAAGGAAGTCTGTGCCACTGGGCTCGTAATGGGCGGGGTAATCTCGGTCCGCGCCATACCATTGGATCGCCGCCTTCGTGATGGCGGTCAACAGGCGCGAGTCACCTTGCGATGCCAGATACCTTGCCCACGGCACCGAGCGCGCCAGACCGAACGCGCTATTGCTGTGCATCCCCACGCGGATCGGATACGTCGCCTTCGGCAGCCACGCCAGAAATCCTTCGGTGATGACATCCGCCAGCGGACGCGCCGCCTCTTGCCACCCGATAGCTGATTCATCGTCCCAAAGAGTCAACTCGCTGACAAAGGTCAACGCCCAGCCCCAGCCGTACGGTCGCTCGAAGCGCGGACGGGAACGCATGTAGGCAGTTTCCTGCTCCAATGCTTCGGGCGTGAGATGCGCGTTGAGCACTTTCAGCGCTGCGCTTGTGTCAAAGGCGTGCGGCGCCAGTCGCAGTAAGCGGATCAGGACCCAATGCAGTTCCACGCTCGAATGCCAATCGAAACAGCCGTAAAACGCCGGGTGAGCCTCGCGCGGTCTCGGACGATCCTCCGGTCCCGTCATCATGTGCTGCATCTGATTCGGGTATTCCTGCTGGATCGAGCGAATGATCGATTCCGCGTAAGTCGCAGCGACCTGCTCGAGCGCGGATTTCGCATCTTGAAAATTTTTCATGCCTTCTTTTTCCAGGCGATCATATTGTTCTTTATCTGCTCGATGTGACCGGGAATGTGCCGCGAATAAATATCGACCCATTTATTGAAGGGGTACGGGTCTTCGTATTCCGGGTGCCTGAGCCAATGCGTGTTGAAGACTTCTTCCGAGACCGTCTTGAGCAATTTGTAGGTTGTCTTGCGGGCAATGCGCGTGGCTTCGAGCGCGTCTTCAAGATCGTGCTCGTGATAATTCAACGCGACTGTCCACTTGTCCTGGTCGTAACCCATCAACATCCCGCCCGGCTCGACGATCAACTTGCGCGCGCGCAGGGCGGCGTTCGTCTCGCTGTCCGCGATGTGGATGATGATCTCGTACACGCTCCACTCCTTCGGCTCTGGTTTGAAGGTCATCGCCTCCGCAGGGACTTCCGCCAGCGCCACTTTCAGCAGGTCATATCCGCGTCCGTACAATTCGATCTTTTCGTTGCGTTCGTTGGTATCCATAGGTATCCTCGTTTATATCTAATCCGGTGGTCGAGTAGCGCGGATGTTCTTCCCGCGCGTACCGAGACCATCAATTCAATAAAAAGTTTTTCGTTTAACTGGTGGTTTCGATACGCCCCGCAAAGAGCGCTGGGCTACTCAACCACCGAGTTTGGCACTAACAAAAAATGCTCGATATCCACTATCGAATATCGAGCATCAAATATCATTACTCCACTTCCACCGCCATCGCCACCGCTTCACCGCCGCCGAGACATAACGATGCGACCCCTCGCTTGAGTCCACGGTCTTTCAGCGCGTAGATCAACGTCGTCAGTACACGCGCGCCGCTGGCTCCCAGTGGGTGACCGAGCGCGATCGCACCACCGTTCACGTTGACCTTGTCCCAATCCCAGCCCTGGTCGGCGAGGGCGTACCCGTCCGCGAGGACTTGCGCGGCGAAGGCTTCGTTGAGTTCGATCAAGTCAACATCTTTCATTGTCCAGCCGATCTTCTTCAGGAGTTTCGGCAGTGCATGGGCGGGCGCGGCGAAGAGATATTTCGGCTCGACCGCCGCTTGCGCGTAGCCAATTATCCGCGCCATTGGCTTGAGATTCTTTCTTTCAGCATACGCGCGCGACGAGATCACCACCGCCGCCGCGCCATCGTTCATGGATGAGGCATTGCCCGCGGTCACCTTGCCGTCCGCTTTGAAGACCGGCTTGAGTTTGGATAATGCTTCCAGGGTCGTTTCTTTTCTTGGACCTTCATCGCGGCTGACCGTGGTCACTTCACCCTTGCGCCCGGGAATTTGAACGGGAACAATTTCCAGCATAAACCGTCCTGCCTCTTGAGCCTCCACAGCTTTCAGGTGAGAGCGAAGCGCGAATTCATCCATCGCGGCGCGGGTCACTTCATATTCATCCGCAATAAATTCCGCGGCGTTGCCCATGCCCCAATTCTCGAACGGGTCCCACAAGCCGTCGTTGAGCAGGGCATCGGTCATTTGTGCGTTGCCGAATTTCAACTCGCCCATGCGCCCGTTGACGAGGTAGGGGACTCGACTCATCGACTCGAAGCCGCCGGCGATGAAGAGCTCCGCATCCCCCGCGCGGACAGCTTGTGCTGACATCATGGCTGCTTTCAACCCGGAGCCGCAAACTTTGTTGACGGTTGTTGCGCCGACCGTGGCGGGTACGCCGCCGAAGATCGAGGCTTGCCGCGCCGGAGCCTGTCCCAGCCCTGCCGAGACGACGTTGCCCATGATGACTTCTTCCACTTCGGCGGGATCAATGCCCGCGCGTTTGACAGCTTCCTGCACGGCAATGGCTCCCAATTTTGGTGCTGGAATGCTGCTCAACGCGCCTTGAAATTTTCCGATCGGAGTGCGGACTGCACTCAAAATGACTGCTTCGTTTTCTTTGCTCATCGTGCCTCCGTTTTGAATATTATACATGTGGAGGGGCGGGGTTCTCCCGCCCAATTATTTTCACCATACTATTTGGCGCGGAGACCGCGCCCCTACGAAAACTGATGCGGTACAATCCCGCCCATGACCGAAACCCGATCCCTTTATGAATTGCTCGGCGGCGAAACAGGCGTGCGTGCCCTCGTTGACCGTTTCTACGACCTGATGGATTCCGCGCCCGAAGCGAAGGACATCCGCGCGCTTCATGCCGCGAGTCTGAAAGGATCGCGCGAGAAGCTGTTCATGTTCCTCTCCGGCTGGTCAGGCGGACCGCAGCTTTATGTGCAGAAGTTCGGTCATCCCAAATTGCGGATGCGTCACATGCCCTTCGCCATCGGCGAGCGCGAACGTGACCAGTGGCTGTGGTGCATGTCCCATGCCATCGATGCGGGGAATTTTGATCAAGCGGTGGTCGAGCATCTCAAGTCAAGGTTTGCCGAGGTGGCAGATTTTATGAGGAATCAGGGAGCGTGAGTCACGAGTAATAAGTAATGAGTTAAAAGGAACGAGTAACGAGGTGGTTGAATTTCTCCTCGTTACTCGTCATCTCGTTACTATTAAATTATGTTCTTCAACGCCTCTCTCCGACTCAACGGATTCAATACCTTCGTCGCTTTGACGAACTTTTTCACAGCAGTGGGATTTGTCCATGCGTATTGGCGTAATGCCCAGCCGATGGCTTTGTTGATGAAGAATTCATCCGAGCCGAGGTTTTCTTTGACCAACTCGCACAATAATTCAAAATCCGTTTCTTCCTTGTAGCCGAGTTGAAAGAGCAGGGTGGTGCGCCTCAGCCAGAAGTTCTCCGACTTGCGCCATTTTTTCAAATACTTCGTTTTGACTTTTGGGTAACGCTTGAACATCGCGCCGACGGTGTGACCGGCGATGGTGTCCACCGTATCCCACCAGGATTTGGTTGTGATGATGTGTTCGATTGTCTCTATGAATCCTTCATCAAGATTCTTCCCCGACCTTTCGATGAGACTGATGGCGAGATATTGAAACTCGCGCTGCGGCAATTTCCACAACTCGCGGACGATGGCATCAAGGTCTTCAACGGGCGGTAGTCCATTTTGCTTGATGAACTCCGACTGCAACAACTTGAACTGCGGACTCTTGATCCCCAAATACTCGAACTGGTCGCGCATATATTTCTTCATCGGCGCGGCGTCGGCTGGGTTCGCGTTCTTCTCGAACAACGCTTTCAACGAACGAACATACGCGTGCATTCATTCCTCCTTCTTCTTCTGTCATTGCCTGCACCGGGCACAGGCACGCGTGCGAGGAGGGTGATCTTCCCGACGAAGCAATCTCATATTTTTTTGGAGATTGCTTCGTCGCAAAGAGCAAGAGCGCTCCTCGCAATGACGAGGTCTATTACTTTGCCCCTTCCGGCGGCATGTAGCGGACTGTCCAACTGCCGTCCATTTGATTGGTCACGAACGAATATGGCGTGGAAACGAATAGCCATGTCCGTCCCGGCTTGAGCGGAACGGGATTCCCGTCCGCATCCACGAAATAAATGGGGCGCGCCTGACCGCTCTCTTTTTCATACTCACGTGCTTTCGTGCTCCAACGAATATCATACTTCATCCCATCGCGGAAAAGGGTTGCGAATCCGCCGCTGCCGAGTTCCAGATACCAGTCGATGAGCGTCGGCACAGGCACATGCCGGTACTCGAAGACTTCCTGCTCGACGTTCAGGACGATGATATTTTCGAACTGTAATTGCCGTCCGGTCAGCTTGTCGATCTCTGCGTGCAGCACACCGGCGTTTTCCTGAGTCGTGTCATCCACGTAGCGCCAATACGAGCCGGAGAGCGGGTCATAAACGAAGGCGGCTTGATTGCGATATGCCACATACATGTCCACCCGGTCCGCAACCCAACCGCCTCCGAGTGGTGTTTCAGAAAAAACATTGCTCGCGTAATTGAAATCACCCGAACGCGACTCGCGATTCTCCTCGGCTAATGCCTTCATCTTTTCGATGCTCACCATCGCGCCGCCGCTGGCTTCGTCATGTGGGACGAGATAACATTGCGGCAGCAGCGGCAAAATTTCCGGCGAGGCGGAGGCGAAGACAAAGCACGAGTTGAGGAAGAATTCATGAACATCAACGAATAGCAACCGTCCCGAGCGGATGGGTCCCACCTCGGCGGCTGGCATTTGCACGGAATCGTTCACGGGTTGAATCGCTTCCTCGGACGGGACCATGCCTGCGTCTAGAAAAAGATGCGTGATCGACACATCCGCCTCGACCCGACCCGAAACCTGGTCCGCGTCACTATCCTTGTTCTCATCCCCGACATTTTTCTCCGTAAATTTTAACCAGGCGGGCACTTTGAATTCAACGATGTAATTTCCCGTCTCGACGTTGAAGCCGTAATAGCCGTTCGAGTCGCTTGCCGTTTGTTGAATCAGTTGATTCGAAGCATCATACAAATTGACGCACACACCGCCGATGCCTTTTTCGTAATCATCCTGCCTGCCGTTCGCGTTCTCGTCCAGCCAGATGCGATTGCCCAAGAGCGTGGTCGTTTGCACGAAAGGCTCGCGCCGCACGGGGCAATCACCTGTGATGGGAATTTCAGGTTCGGGGAATTCGCCATAAAATGCGGCGAGAAAACGTGTCGCGCCTTCGGTGATGTAGAACTCGAAAACCCACGGCGCGAACGACAACCCGGACTGGGGACGCGCCGCAACGGGGAAATGTGAAATGGACATCATCATCGCGGGTGTGCGCAGCAAGCCTGGGTCTTCCACTTGCAAGCCGCTGAGCGGATTTATATCCGATGGGAAATCATTTGCATCGGGTCCGTACGTGAACGGCGTGGATATTCCCTGTGGGGTGGGGGTGAGCGTTGGCAATGGTGTGCCGACCGTGGCAGTGATGGTGGGGCTCGGCGATGTCGGCGTTTCGAGCGTCTTCGTCGCGCTGCAAGCGAGGAGGAATATCAAAACAATGAGCAGAGAAAGCAATTTTCCTTTAGATGTATGCATAATGACTCCATAATAAGTTTTCCCCCAAAATTGGACTGAACTCCAACGTCTTATCATCCTTTAGGATCAGATGTTGGAGCCTTTGAGTTTTTTACTTCGCTTCAAACGCCTTTCGCACTCGTCTATAGGTATCTTCCAATGACTCTGGTAAAACGCGCGTCGCACCGACCGCGGACATGAAATTGGTGTCGCCCGCCCAACGCGGCACGATGTGAATGTGGACATGCCCCAACACGCCCGCGCCTGCCGCCTCGCCGATGTTGACGCCCACGTTGAACGAATTCGTCCGATACACTTCGCGCAAAATGGTGGTACAGCGCGAGGTCAGTTCCATCATTTCAGCGCGCGTTTCGGGATCCAGTTCCTCCAGATTGGGAACGTGCGAAAAGGGAATGACCATCAAATGTCCGCTCGTGTAGGGGAAGCGGTTTAGGATCACGTACGCGTTTTTTCCACGGAAAGCGATCAGGTTCTCTTCGCCGTCCGTCCGGGCTTGAGCGTTGCAGAACACGCAGCCCTCTTCTTTGTTGTGGTTTTCGATGTATGCCATACGCCAGGGTGACCAGAGGTGATTCATAGGGAAAGGTTGGAATGTTGAAAGTTGAAGGTTATTGTTTCGCTCAATTATAGGCGAAAAACCTTTCTTTCAACTTGTAACTTTCAACGTTTAACTTTCAAACCAATTCCCTATTCCCCATTCCCTCATTTTCGATTATCCTACCCCCAATGCAACCCGACTTGTTTTCAGCCACCCTCACCGTTTCTCAATTGACCTTCCGCATCCGCAAACTGCTGGAAGATAACCCCGAATTGCAGGATGTGTGGGTGACGGGGGAAATTTCCAATTTGTCGCGTCCGGCGTCCGGTCACATTTACTTTACGCTCAAAGATAAGAATGCTTCTCTCCGCTGTGTGATGTGGAAGACCGAAGCCATGCGCACGCGTCCGACCATGCAGGAAGGCGCCGCCGTGGAAGTTCACGGACGTATCGCCGTGTATGAGCCGCAGGGACAATATCAACTTATCGCCAGCCTCATTCAAGCCAGGGGCGAGGGCGCTCTCTTTCAGGAATTCCTGCGCCTCAAAGCCATGCTCGAAGCCGAAGGGTTGTTCGACCCCGAACGCAAGCGTGAGATTCCCGAACATCCGCGTGTGATCGGGATCGTTACATCTGCCACCGGTGCGGCGTTGCGGGACATGTTCAACACCATCCGCCGCCGTCAGCCGCTTGCGAAAGTCATCCTTGCGCCATCTCCAGTGCAGGGTGTAGATGCTCCTCCTGCGTTGGTCAATGCCATTCAATCGCTCAACAAGCAAACTCCCGATGTCATCCTCGTTGCGCGCGGCGGAGGTTCCATCGAAGACCTGTGGGCGTTCAACGATGAACGCGTAGTCCGCGCGGTGGCGGCGTCGCAGGCTCCGGTCATCTCCGGTGTCGGTCACGAAACGGATTTCACTCTCTGCGACTTCGCCGCCGACCTGCGTGCCCCGACTCCCACCGCCGCCGCGGAATTGGCGTCTCAAACGACATTGGATGACCTCCACTTTCAACTTTCCACTTTTCAATCACGCCTCACAGACCTGACCTTAAACATGCTCGCTGACCATCGAGCTTTGGTCGCATCCCTGGCTGCCCGCCTCAAGTATGTTTCCCCCGAAAGAAGAATTCAATCCGAGATCCAGCACCTCGATGAACTCTCGCGCCGATCCTTATCCGCGTTGACGCATCGCATCCAATTGCAATCTGCCAACGTAGATGGAATGTCCAAACGGCTGATTGCGCTCAACCCGGCGGGCATCCTCGCGCGCGGATATGCTATCATCACCCGCACAACAGACGGTAAAGTCGTCAGCAAAGTTTCACAAGCGCAAGGTGAAATGAGCGTCCGAGTCAGCGACGGCGAATTTGAAGTTGATCGCAAATCGTAAATCCAAAATCGTAAATCTGAAATCGTAAATCGCCCGGAGTTTCCATGGCAAAAACAAAATCATCCCAAAAACCCATTGAAGACCTCACCTATGAAGAAGCTCTCGCTGAACTGGAGCAGATCGTCGCATCGTTGGAAGGCGAGCAGAACCCGCTCGATGAGTCGATGAAACTCTACGAACGCGGACAGGCTCTCGTCACGCATTGCGGCGCTTTACTGGAAGCCGCCCAACTCAAAGTGCAAAAACTGGCTGGAGAGTCGCTGGTCGATTTCGAGGAAGAAGCTGAATGAACCTGCTCGATATTTTTCAAAATAAAGTTCTCATTGCCGTCATGATCTCATGGCTGCTTGCGCAAGTATTGAAGATCCCCACAGAGTATTTGCGTTCCCGCCGCTGGTTGTGGGCAATGATCTTTGCCGCGGGAGGAATGCCTTCTTCCCACACCGCGTTAATGGTCTCTGGCACGCTGGCAGTCGGCTTGTATCACGGCTTCGATAATCCCATCTTCGGTGTGGCGGTTGCCATCACCATGATCATCGCCCACGATGCCGCCGGTGTGAGACGTCAGGCAGGCAAGCACGCCGAACGCATCAATTTGTTGTTCGAGGAACTGCTTAACGGTCACATTTGGAACGAAGACGAATTGAAGGAAGTCATCGGTCACACCCCGTTGGAAGTCATCGGCGGCATTATCCTCGGTCTGCTCGTCACCATCATACAGTGGATGGTCTGGAAGTAAAGACGTTGGACGATAGACCGCAGTCCATCCATCCACCGTCCACTCATTTCTTTTTTCTCATCACTTATTTCTCGTACCTCTTGACTATCTTCTCAGTCTTCTCATCACCCCATTTACCACAATCCCCAACTCCGGCACGCGCAGGGCGAATAAGATCCCAAAATAGACCGCACCGCCAATCCCCACTCCCACGGGGACAAGCACCCATGCGCTGAAAGTTTCCCCGAATCGCAGCCAGCCGAATAGTGTCAGCCCCATCAAAATTCCCGCCACGCTGAAGGGGATCACTCCGCGCAGAATGTGCCCGCCCTCGATGCCGTTCAGGCGTTTGCGCATCATCACGAACAGGGCAATCGCTTCGAGAGCTGTTGCAAGGGAATTCGCCAACGCCAAACCGCCGTGCGGCATCCAGCCGATGGATTCGAAGAGACGCGCGAATGCCACGCTGAAGACAACGTTCAACAGCATCGCAACCGTGCCAATGATGACCGGTGTCTTTGTATCGTGCTGGGCATAGAAGGCGCGCGTCAACACTTCCATGATGGAGTGACCGAGCATCCCTGCCGCGTACCAGAGCAATGCCCACGCCACGATCTGCACCGAGCGTTCATCGAACTCGCCGCGCTGATACAACAATGAAATGATCGGCTGTCGCAAAACCATCAAACCGACGCTGGCGGGCAATGCCAAAAGGATGACGCCGCGCAGGGAAGATGCCAGTGACGAACGCATCTCATCCTGTTGTCCGAGCGCGTGTTGGGCAGAAAAAGTCGGCATTGCCGCGATTGCCACAGATTGGGCAATTGCTGCCTGTGCCATCAGCATCAGCGAAAAGCCGTAATACAAACCGCTCACACTTCCGGCTGACATTTGCGAAGCCAGCCAGGTGTTGACCCAGAAATTCAACTGCACCACCGCCACGCCGAGCAGACGCGGTCCCATTAGAAACAGGACCTGGCGGACATTGTTGTCTTGTAAACCAAGCGAAAAAGTGAAACTTGAAGCCTGACGAGTGACGAGTTTAAAAAGGGATGGAAGTTGCACGACTAGATACAAAACCGCGCCGACCACTACGCCCCACGCCAGACCGTAAATTCCCATCGAAGGGGCTAGGACGACAGCGCCGAAAATGATCCCCAATTGATAGAGCGCGGCAGTCAGCGCAGGCACTAAAAATATTCGATGCGCGTTCAGGATGCCGACGATCAACCCGCCCAAGCCGAACAGCACCGCAGAAATGAGTTGAATGCGCAGAAGAGAAATTGTCAGCGCGAAGAGTTCGGGGTCGGATGCCAGACCCGGGGCAAGCGCGAAGCGCACCACTTGCGGGGCGAACAAAGCGATCAGGGCAGCCAGCAGGCTCAGGGTCAGTGTGACCGCATTCGCCAGCGCAGAAGCCAGCCGCCAGGCGGAATCCTGGTCCTCTTTGGCAAGCAAGCCGGTAAACGTCGGAATAAAAGCGGAACCCAACGCGCCGCCTGCGACCAAAAGAAAAAGTGTTTCGCTTACGCGGTTGGCGGCAAAGAAGGCGTCGAGTTCGGGGGATGCGCCGAAGGTGCGCGCCACTAAAATTCCGCGCACCAGCCCGGCAAGCTGACCCAATAAGATCGCGATCATCACGGTCCCTGCCGCGCGCGCAATCTGACGATTTGCATTCGAGTTCGTATCAGTCATAGCGGCGAGATTATAATGCTTTTATGAAACGTCTCCTGCTTGCAACTCTCCTCCTTGTGATTTTGACTCTCGCCTGTGAATCATCCACTGCCACGGTCACGCCTCAGACTCCGCCGGTCACGGATGCTGTGACTGAAGACTCAGCCTCGCTGGAAGAGATTCCGCTCCCCGCAGGCTACGGCGTGGACGGTGGATGGTTCGAGCTTTATTTTACGAATCCCAAAAGCCCGCTCGCTTCACAGATGACTGGTGGGGTTGATCAGCCGATCGCAGCTGCGATCGACAATGCCAATCTGAGCGTGGACATTGCGGTCTACAGCCTGAGCTTGAACAGCGTCCGCGATGCGTTGCTGCGCGCACATGATCGCGGCGTGCAAGTCCGCATGGTGATGGAGAGCGAAAATCTCGACCGGACAGATCCACAGAAATTGAAGGATGCGGGTATCCCGATCCTGGGTGACCGGCGCGAAGGCTTGATGCACAACAAGTTCGTGGTGATCGATAACTCCGAAGTCTGGTTGGGCTCGATGAACCTGACCGATTCTGGCACGTATGAAGATAACAATGTGATGATGCGCATCCGTTCGGTGAAGGTGGCGGAGAATTTCACCAGGGAATTCGAGGAGATGTTCACAGAGGATAAGTTCGGCGACAATGTGGTGTCCGAAACGCCCAATCCGCGTGTGACCGTGGATGGCACGCCGGTGGATACGTATTTCTCGCCCGATGACGGAGTTCAACCAGTTCTTGTGGACATTATCAACGAAGCGCAGGAGAGTATTTATTTTCTGGCTTTCTCTTTCACCGCCGACCCGCTGGGAGATGCCGTCCGTGCCCGGGCGGAGGAGGGCGTGACCGTGGCGGGTGTGATGGATGAGGATCAGGTCGCGTCCAATGTTGGCACAGAGTTCGACCCATTCCAACAGGCTGGGTTGGATGTGTACCGTGACGGCAACCCCGGGCAGATGCACCACAAGACCATGATCATCGATGAGAGTATTGTCATTTTCGGTTCGTACAATTTCACCAACAGCGCCGAGACTAGGAACGACGAAAACCTGCTGGTCATTTACAACAAGACGATCGCGGCGCAATTCATCGAAGAATTTCAGAGGGTTTACGGTCAGACAAAATAAGCACTGGTTGTAGCAAAATGCACAAGTTGCGGCTTTTCTGAAAAATCTCTTTCAGGAAAGCCGTAACTTTTTTTATCTCAATTCGACTAATTGGGTGTACTCAATCAAATTCAGAAGAGGTGAGATGATGAAAAGAAAGGCTTATTTGTTATTGCTTATTACCACGTTGACCGCTTTGCTGGTTAGTGCATGTGGCGGCGTGGCGGCTGCGAGCACAGAGACTTCGGTCGGGTCGGGCAAGCCCCAGGCTTCCCTGATCGAGTTCACCGGCGTGGTCGAAGCCATTGATGGCGATCAGTGGACGATCAACGGACAGGTCGTCACGATCGACCCATCCGTGTTGCGTGATGGTCCCTTTGACGTGGGTGATACGGTCAAGGTCGAAGCCGAGGTTCAGGACGATGGCTCCGTGGTCGTGACCCGTGTCGAACAACCCGCTGCTGCCACGAACGACAACACCAACGATGACAACAGCAATGCCAATGTCAACGCCAATTCCAATGACAATTCGAACACCAACACGAACGGAAATTCGAATTCCAACAGCAACGACAATACGAACGATGATAACGGCAACGACGACAACTCGAATGACGACGACAACGGTAATGATGACAATTCGAATGATGACGATGACAACGGCAACGACGACAACTTGAATGACGACAATTCAAATGATGACGATGACAACGGCAATGACGACAGCTCGAACGATGACTCGGGTTCCGACGATGATGATGACAGCTCCGGCGGCGACAACGATAACGACGACTAATTAGGTCCCGCGATCAACTTCAAAACAAATGGGTCGCCCGGCAATACCAGTTGGGCGACCCAAGTCTGCGCCAATAACAAGTGGAACTATTCATGAACAAGCGTATCCTGATCCCCGTTTTGCTATTTTTTATTTTTATTGCTGGTATGGCAGCCATCCAGTTTGCGACCTCAGACCTGCCTGATAACGACGGTTTCTATCACATCAAGCTCGCCTGGCTGATGCGGACGCAAGGTTTGAAGCCGGAATTTCCCTGGCTGCCCCTGAGTATTCTCAACGAACGCGAGTTCTATGACCATCATTTTCTGTTCCACGTGGCGCTGATCCCGTTCACGTACAGCGATTTATTGGTAGGTGCCAAGTGGGCGGCGGTGACATTTTCCGCGCTGGCGTTTTTATCGATATGGTATCTGTTCCACCGCCAGAATGTCCCTGCCGCCTGGCTTTGGGCACTTGCCTTGCTCGGTGTTTCCGAAGCGTTTCTCTATCGCATGTCCATCACTCGTGCCCAATCCCTTTCTCTGGGCGTGCTGGCGCTTGGGTTGGCATGGATGCTGGAAGGAAAATACAAACACCTGGCTGTGTTGTCCTTCTTTTACGTCTGGATGTATGACGCATTTCCGTTGATGCTCGCGCTGGCGGGTGTGCAAGTTGTCTCTGTGTATCTGATCGAACGGCAGGTGGATGTTCGTCCGCTCACGTGGGTGAGTGTGGGCATCCTTGCCGGGTTGATCATCAACCCATACTTTCCAGCTAATTTGATCTTCACGTATCATCATCTTCTGCCTAAATTAGCGGATGCCACATCTGTCAGTGTTGGGAACGAGTGGTACCCATACGACACGGGGCAGTTGCTGGAAAACTCCCTGCCCGCGCTGGCAGCATTTGCGGGCGGCGCAATCGCTCTCGGCTTGAGCGGAAAAAAGATGGATGCACGCACGGCAACTTCTTTCCTGCTTGCCCTGCTTTTCGGGTTGATGCTGTTCAAAGCGCGCCGGTTCATAGAATACTTCCCGCCGTTCGCGCTGATATTCGCCGCCTTTGCATTTGCGCCTCTTTTTGAAAACGGTCCGGTCTTGAAGTTGCAGGTGCGTTCGCAAGTTCAATTTGGGGTGTACTCCGTTCTTTTGGCGGCGTTCGTCATCGCTGGGACGGCGCGATCCATCCCCGAGACCCAGGCGCAGATCTCAAAGTCAAAACCTGGCGATTTGTACAAAGGCGCGTCAACGTGGCTGGCAGAAAATTCGTCAGAAGGGGAACGCGTCTTTCAGACCGATTGGGATGATTTCCCGCGCCTGTTCTTTTACAACACCCACAATACCTATCTCGCAGGTCTGGACCCGACCTATTTGCAGATCTACGATTCCAGTCTGTATGATGAATGGATCGATATCACGCGCGGCAAGGTGGAGGAACCTTCCACCATCATCCGCACGCGTTTTGCAGCCCGCTACGTACATACCGATTTAAATCACGACGGTTTTATCGAGCAGGCAGAGAATGACCCCGGTCTGGTCGAGGTCTATCGTGATGATCAGGCGGTTATTTATGAAGTCCAGGAATGATGATAAGATGGAACAAGATCGAATTTCGATCAACTCTATTGGATATCAGGTACCTGTAAACATCATGACCGTAGTGGATGGGCAACAAGGAAATAAGAACCTGAAAGATCTGGACTCACAAGCCATCGGTGCTGTGTACGACCAGTATTTTTCTGAAGTGTATCGCTACACCCTGTACCGGGTGGGTGATGAAGCCCTGGCGGAAGATATCGCCAGTGATGTATTCATCCGTTTGTTGGAAGCTGTCCAATCGGGGCGTGGACCGGAGACCAACCTCAAGGGCTGGTTGATCGGTACGGCGAATCATATTGTGATGGATCACATGCGGAAGAAGTACCGCCGTACTGAAGAGGATCTCCCGGAATCCCTGCCAGACCTCACGCCTGGTCCCGCTTCAGAAGTTGACCAGCGGGAGCAGAACCGGCAGGTACAGGGTGCCTACGCCAAACTTACCGCCGAACAACAGCATGTCCTTGCTCTGCGGTTCGGGCAGGGATATTCGCTCGAAGAAACGGCGGATCATTTGAATAAGAACGTCAATGCGGTAAAGGCTCTCCAGTTCCGTGCGCTGGCTGCGCTCCAGCGTGAGATTGGTGAGGTGGATCATGAATAGATTATTTGATACATTGGAAATTTGTTTGCAAGAGCTTGAGAATGGGAAGGATGTTGAAACGATCCTCTCCCGCTATCCCGATCTCGCCGATGAACTGCGCCCGATCTTGTTGACTGCCATCAAGGCGCGCAGCATGTCTGCACCTCTGCCATCCTCCGACGCAGAACGCCGCGGTCGTGCGCGTGTGATGCAGCGCGCTGCGCAATTGCGCGAGGCAAGAATCGCGCCGCGCAAGCGTGTCATCCCGGTCTTTCAACGGCTGGCGCTCTCCTTTGCCCTGCTGTTGATCTTGATGTTAAGTGGAACCGGTATCTTGAGCGCTTCTGCCTCTGCCTTGCCGGGAGAAAGCCTGTACCCCGTCAAACGCGGATGGGAAGGTGTGCGCCTGTTCTTTATCTTCGACAGTGAAGCGCGTGAACTGCTCGCAAACGAATTCGAGAATGAACGCCTGCACGAGGTCAATGAGCTGCTTTCTGAGGGACGCTACGAGACGATCCAGATCGCTGGCGTGTTCATGCAGGTAAATGGAATATCCTATATTTCCGGGTTGCAAGTTGTTCTTCCTGCCAATCTCCAGATTCCAGAAAATGGCGCGGCAGTGGTCGTCAGCGGAGGTACCAATGCACAGGGCTTTATCGAGGTGACAAGCCTCGAACTGCTCCCGGCGGGATCCGTGGTTCCTGCTGGGTCGCCCATCGAGGTCGAATCGGAATTTGAATCCGAAGCGAAACCAACCTCTGGTGCTGGGTCTGCAGGGGTGACGCAGCCGACACAGCCTGTGTACTATGAATTCCAGGGAACGCTTCAATCCATGTCCAATGTTACACTCCTTGTCAACGATATAACCGTGTACCTGGATAATTCGCAGATCAAAGATGAACTTTGCATCGGTATGACGGTCGAGGTCAAGGGATATTATGCCGAAGATGGCAGGTTCATGGTCACCGAAGTGGAAGGCAAAGGCTCATGCCCCGGTGAGAGCGGGAGCAGCGGCTCTCAGCAGGATTCGAATTCGAACAACGCGCCTGAATCAAACGATGACAATGGCGGCGGGGGAGGCGGCGAAAGTAACGACAATGGTGACGACAATTCAGGGAATGACGATAATTCGGACGATGATGACCTTGATGAGGATGACAACGGCAATGACAGTGGGGGCAGCGGCGGTGATGATAACGACGACGATTAAATCCGAAACTGCGAGGCAGCCCCTCGCAGTTTTTGTTTCCAAATCATTTGCCTTTTGGAATAAAATCGAGTAAATTAACCTCCTAGCACGTGCGTTCTATTTCATTCCGATACCACGCATTCGAGGCGCAATCACCGAATGTGAGTGTAAAGCAATTTTCAGGAGAGACGCGAATGACCGAATCCCCCTTTTACCTCGGACGCCTGTTCGATCCCAGGACAGCCAAGCTCACGAAGACTGACTTGAATTACGAATCCGCCGACCTGACCACCCATGCCGTCGTCACCGGTATGACCGGCTCCGGCAAGACCGGCTTGTGCATCGCCCTGCTTGAAGAGGCTGCGCTGAACGGTGTCCCCGCCATCATCATCGACCCCAAGGGTGACTTGACCAATCTGCTCCTGCATTTCCCCGAGCTGCTGCCGCAGGACTTTCAACCGTGGATCGACCCCGAGATCGTGCGCCGCGCAAATAAGACCCCCGAACAAGCTTCTGCCGAAGCCGCCACAGCCTGGCGTAACGGGCTCAAAGAATGGGGCATGGACCCGGTACGCATCCTTGACCTGAAGAACGCCGTCAATTTTGCCGTATACACACCCGGTTCCGATTCAGGGATTCCTGTCAGCGTGCTTTCCTCCCTCGATGCGCCCGAACTCGATTGGGACTCGAACCGCGAAGTTATCCGCGAACGCATATCCAGCACTGTCACCGCCCTGCTTGGGTTGGTCGGTATGAACGACCTCGACCCGATCCGCTCGCGTGAGCATATCCTGCTTTCGAACATCTTTGAAGAACATTGGAGCAAGGGACAAAGCATAGACCTTGAAGAGTTGATCAACCAAACTCAAGTCCCACCTTTCGACAAACTCGGCGCGTTCCCGGTCGATACGTTCTTCCCGCAAAAGGATCGTACCGAATTGGCGATGACCTTGAACAACATCCTCGCCGCACCCGCGTTCGAAGCCTGGCGCGAAGGTCAATCGCTCGATATCGAAGCCCTGCTCTTCACACCCGATGGTCAGCCACGTCACAGTGTGTTTTATCTCGCACATCTCTCGGATGGCGAGCGCATGTTCTTCGTCACACTTTTGCTCTCCGCCGTCGAAACCTGGATGCGCACACAAAAAGGTTCCACGTCCCTGCGCGCCCTGTTGTACATGGATGAAATTTACGGCTACCTCCCGCCGACCGCCAATCCGCCGTCCAAACAGCCGCTGTTGCGCATGTTGAAACAGGCACGCGCGTTCGGCTTGGGTCTTTTGCTTGCCACCCAAAACCCCGTGGACATGGACTACAAAGCCCTCTCCAACACCGGCACATGGTTCATCGGCAAACTGCAAACCGAACGCGATAAGAACCGCTTGCTCGACGGTCTCGAAAGCCTGGCAGGCGGCATCTCGCGCTCGCAAATGGATAAGCTCATCTCATCGCTGGGCAAACGTGTCTTCGTCATGAACAACGTTCACGAGAAAGCGCCCATCCTCTTCCAAACGCGCTGGGTGATGAACTTCCTGGCAGGACCGATGACTCGCACGCAGATCCGCGATCTCAATGACCTGGTCGGCGCAAGCGCACCGCTTCAATCTGACCCGATGCCTGCTGCCACGACCCGAAGCGAAGCCACCCCGCCACCTCCGGTTGACTTTGTCCAGCCGGTCTCTGTTCCCACTGCCGCGCCGGTCAGCCCGCTGAGCAAACTGCCGACTCGCAGCGCTGCAACCACAACGAACGGTGGAAAGTCCTCAGGCGCAAGCATGACCAAACCGCCGCTCCCTGCCGGTGTGCGCGAATATTTCCTTCCGCAAAACTTCAGCCTGCCCGAAGCCATGCAAGCCGGCAAGCGGACTCAAGCCTACGGTGCGGCGATCCAAAGCGTGACCTATCGCCCTGTCTTGCTCGCATCCGCCCAGATCCGCGTGCTCGACCGAAAATTCGGCGTGGATACTGAAGTCACGAAGACCACCCTCGTCGAAAGCCTTGACCGACGCGGCATCGTCCGCTGGGAGGAATTCCCCTATGCAGGTCCCGGGCTCGAAAAAATGGATACCATGCCCGCGCCGTCTGCGAAGTTCGGCGGCATCGAACCTCCATTGAACGACTCGAAGCTGATGACCGCGCTCCAAAAAGACTTCACCGATTGGGTCTTCCGCAATTCATCGGTGACCGCGCGCGCCAACGCCGCGCTCAAAGTCTTCGCCGGACCCGATGTCAGCCCGCCGGAGTTCCTCAAAGCCTGCACCGACACTGCCAGAGACCTGTGCGATGCCGAGGTCGAGAAGAAGACTGCCGCCATCGATAAGAAGATCAAGACCTTGGAAGATAAATTAATGCGCGAAGAACGCGAACTGCGCGATGATGAATCTGACCTGCAAAATCGAAACCTTGAATCCGGCGCAAACCTGCTTGAGTTGGGCGCGGGTCTGGTCGGATTGGGCAGAAAGAAGAGTGTCTCGACTCAATTCACCAAACATCGCCTGGCTCAAAACGCCAAGGCGGAAGTTCAGGAATCGATCGAGGTCATCACTCAGCTAAAGAAAGACCTTGTCAATTTGCAACGTGATCGTGAGCAGATCGCCGCCGAGATCACCGAACGTTGGAATCAGGCTGTAAGCGATGTCTCGGAAGTGACCATCAACCCCAAGAAGACCGATGTCTACGTCAACGTCTTTGGCGTGGCGTGGAAACCCTACTACGTCGTTCAGGCTGGCGGCGAGACCTTCGAACTGCCAGCGTTTGGCGCGGAATAGTGCGTGACTCGTAAACTGTAATCCGTAAAATGCGGAGGGCGATCATTTGCCTTCCGCATTTTGTATTCTGCATTTCCTTGTAACGAATCCCGATCACACTGCATCAAAAGCACATGCAAATTTTCACCATCCTACTCGCTCTCGCTATTTGGGGCATCGTTCACTCGATCCTCGCCTCCCATTTTGCCAAGGATATGATCCGCGGCATGGTTGGCAGGGAGCTGATGCGCTTCTATCGTTTCGGCTATAACGTGTTCTCCGTACTCGGTTTCGCACCCATCCTGTATCTGCTGGTCATCCTGCCCGACCAGCCGCTTTATCAGGTTTCCGCCCCGTGGAGTTTCCTCATGCTGGGTGGGCAGGTGGTTTCTGCCCTACTTTTGCTGGTCTCGCTCCTGCAAACGGATACGCTCTCCTTCATCGGCTTGCGCCAGTTCTTCGCGGATGAAAAGCCCGACCGTCTTGTGACAGGTGGTATGTACAAATTCGTCCGTCACCCGCTGTACACCTTCAGCCTGCTTTTTCTGTGGTTGAACCCGTCAGTTTCGCAAAATTCCCTCACTCTGTACATCGGCGCGACCCTCTACATCCTCGTCGGGGTCTACTTCGAGGAGCGCAAACTTCTGCGCGATTTTGGCGCGGAATATGCCGAATACAGGCAAAAAACGCCTATGCTCATCCCCGGCTTGACCCTGGGTGGGAAACAGGGATAGCAATCAAAAAATATTTTGTTAATATCTTGACACAGATTAACAGGCGTGATAATCTTGCGCCTACGTGCCCGGCCCGCCTAAGAAAGCGCAAGGTGGACGGGCGCAAACTTTTTCAGCAGGAGAAATAAAAGATGTCAGAACGTATTATTGGAACCGTCAAGTGGTTCAATGCGACCAAGGGTTACGGCTTTATTGGACGCGATGGCGGCGAGGATGTGTTCGTACACTTCAGCGCTATTCAATCCGATGGCTACCGCAAGTTGGAAGCCGAACAGAAAGTGGAATTTTCCATCGAAGAAGGTCCTAAGGGCTTGCAGGCCGCCAACGTGGTGCCTGTCTCGTAAGACGAATCGTTTTGCGAACCAAACAGGATTGTCGTGAGACAATCCTGTTTTTTTTAACTTTTCAATTTTGTTCGGTCAGACCTATGGTGACATTCAACACTATTTGGAAGGGGTTTATCAGATTTACAATGAAATGAGTGGGAGCCCGTAACCTTTTTGTGCCTAAAACGACAATTAGCTCGGAGGATTGAAATTGTCAATATTGAATATCTTCAAAAGTGATGCCACAAGGCGCACTGCGCTCTCGGCGGGACATGTCGTTCCCGACCCTGCGCGTTGTGTGCAGTGCGGCATTTGTACATATAACTGTCCCATCGGCATCGATGTTCGTGCGCATGCCTGGCGGGGGGAGTCTGTCAAACACAGCGAGTGTCTGACATGTGGCGAGTGCGTGGCGCGTTGTCCGCGCGGGGTACTGCGTTTCGAGCGCACGGATCTGTTCACAGCAGGTGCGGCATGAGATATGTCATCATCGGTACCGGCGTGGCTGGGTTATCGGCGGTCGAAGCAATTCGCAGCGTGGACCGAAGCGGCGAGATCGTCATGGTGGGTGACGACCCCCACGGCTACTATTCCCGCCCCGGGTTGGCATACTTCCTCACCGGCGAACTTCACGACAAAGCACTCTTCCCAAAAACACGCGAAGACTATTCAAACCTGAATTTTAAATTCATGAAGGGACTCGTGACCGAGATCAACCGCGCGGACAGATCTGTTTTGCTGGATGGACGAGCGCGTCTTTCCTACGATAAACTGCTCATTGGGACCGGAGCCTCAGCCATCCCTTTGAGCGTGCCCGGCGCAAAATTGCAGGGTGTGGTCAAACTGGATCACCTTGATGACGCGCGCGGAATTTTGAGCCATGTCAAACGCGGGCGAACTGCCGTGGTCATCGGCGGCGGCATCACCGCACTCGAACTGACCGAGGGCTTGCTCGCCCGTGGTGTGAACGTCCACTACCTTTTGCGCGGCGACCGTTATTGGAGCAACGTGCTCGACGAGCAAGAGTCACGCGTTGTGGAAGGGCGTCTCCAGGCTGAGGGTGTAACCCTGCATTTCAGAACGAATGTGTCTGAGATCATCGGAAAAACAAAAGTGACTGGAGTTCGTTTGCAGGATGGGAGCACCATCAAATGCGACCTGTTGGCATATGCCATCGGCGTGGCTCCCCGCATGGAATTGGCTCAAGCTGCCGGCTTGGAAATTGACCGTGGGATCCTTGTGAACGAATTTTTGCAGACGAACGATCCGGATATCTATGCGGCGGGTGATGTAGCACAGGTCTTTGACCCATTATCCGGGCGTTCGGTGCTGGATAGTTTATGGAATCCTGCGCGCGAGCAGGGTGGGGCGGCGGGTATGAACATGGCAGGGCGTATCACGCCGTATATCAAAACTCCGCCGTTCAACGTCACACGCCTTGCCGGTCTGACGACCACCATCATCGGCGCGGTGGGGCATGGGCACGACGAGGATGTGGTCGGTATTGCTCGCGGTGACAGCGAGACCTGGCGTGAACTGCCCGATGCCATTGTGGCGCAGGGCGGCTTTGACGTGAATCGCGTTCGTCTCGTGGTGGGAGAGGAATATTTGTACGGCGCAGTGGTCATGGGCGACCAGACGATCTCCACGCCTTTGCAGAAGATCATTTCTCAAAGGATGAACATCTCATCGATCCGTGAGAAGCTGCTCGCCACGGATGTCAGGATCGCTGATGTGATCGTGGACTTTTGGTCTGGTCATATAAATACGGTGTAACTTATTTTAGGAACGGACTCCAACGTCTCGAGACGTTGGAGTCTTAATTTTTTGCCTCGGGAGGGTACAACGATGCTTCGTGGGAACAGTGAACTTTGGTTCGCATTTTTAACTTGCCTGGTGATAACATCCGGCTATGGATCGGTCGTCTATTGGACGCGTGAGATCCCTGCCTCTCGGGAATTTTTCGGACACACCCTGGGGATCGTCGGCTTCATCCTCATGCTGATGACCGAGATCCTTTACAGCCTTAGAAAACGCAGTCGCAGTGCTGCATGGGGGCGCATGTCCAGTTGGTTGAAATTCCACATCTATACCGGTTTGATTGGACCGTTCATGGTTCTCCTGCACACCTCTTGGAAATTCAATGGTCTGGCTGGGGCGACCACCCTGCTGACGGCCATCATCGTCATTAGCGGCTTCATTGGACGATACATCTTCACCCGCATCCCGCGTACTCTGGACGGGCTGGAGATCGAAGGTACGCTTTCGCAGGAGGCGCTCAAACGCGCACGGCAGATGATGTCCCTTTGGCATACCGTCCATATTCCGATCGGGATCGCGTTGTTCATCTCTGCATTTGTCCATTTGGGCGGGGCGTTGTATTACGCCACGTTCTTGAAGTAGGAGGCGGATATGAACAATAGTCGTCTTGGCTGCCTGACCGGAACAGGGATATTTGCCGCTCTTATTACCGTGTTGGTTCTTGTTGGTTTTGCTTTTGCAAGTGGCGGGCAAATGTTCAGTGCGGGGGCTCTAAATGACCAGCCCGGTGAAACGTTGGGTGGGGTTAGCTCGCATGGGCAGATAACGGAATGCAGGGTATGTCACGCCGCGCCGTGGGAGCGCGAGACCATGGCGGACCGCTGTCTTGACTGTCATACAGACATAGCGCAACAAATGTTGACCGTTGCTGAACTGCATGGGACGATCGTGCAAAAAGCTCCAACGCTTGCCTGTCGCGATTGTCACATGGACCACCGCGGGAAGACCGCTTCGCTTACTGACCTTGGCGAAAATGTCTTTCCGCATGAAAGCCTGGGCTTTTCGTTGAACGGACATCAATTAAAGACCTCTGGTGACCTGTTTGCCTGCGCAGACTGCCACGGTGAGGTTCTGTCAACCTTCGACCCGATCTCCTGCCAGAACTGCCACCGTGAAATGGATGTTGTCTTTTCTCAAGTGCATCTGCTCTCTTTCGGCGATGACTGCCTGGGTTGTCACGATGGCGTGGACCAATACGGTGACGACTTCAACCATAATGTCTTTCCGTTCCAATTGGTCGGCGGGCATGCTGAAGTTTCCTGTTCGCAATGCCACCTCGATGCGCGTTCGACCGTGGATCTACAATCCGCGCCGCAGGATTGCTATGCCTGCCATCAGCAGGATGATGAGCATAACGGCGAGAACGGAACCGACTGTGCCGCCTGCCATAACCCGTCCGATTGGGAGGATGCGGACTTCGACCATAATCTCTCTTCGTTCCCATTAACAGGCGCGCATGAAAGTACAGATTGCGAATCCTGCCATGTGAATGAGATATTCGAAGGGACGCCGACCGAATGTGTTGCCTGCCATGCAGAGCCGGAAGAACATGCTGGAAAATTCGGAACCGAATGCGCTTACTGCCACACCACAGAGGCATGGGAACCAGCTTCCTATACAGGTGAGCATAGCTTCCCAATGAACCACGGTGACGGCGATGGGAGCTGTCAGACCTGTCATCCCAACAGCCTCGAGACCTACACCTGTTATGGATGTCATGAGCACAGCGAAGCGAACATCCGCGGAGAGCATGTGGAGGAAGGCATTGTCGATTTTCAGAATTGTGTTGAATGCCATGCCGATGGAAGGGAACACGATGATTAATTTTCCTTCAACATGCAAATGATGGTAGTTGTTTAAAACACAAGTCCCGCGAGCTACTCGCGGGACTTGTTGAGTTCATGGAATGTTTATTTCTTTTTGCCATTCTCCGGGGGTAATTCGCGCGGCTCGATCATTCCCCAACGGCTGGCTCCGAGGTAAAGGATCTCAAGGACAAGGTCGGTATGATGGATGCCTTCTGCGGCGGCTTGCAGACACAGGTCGCTGTAGCCGGGGGTCAGACCGGGCAGGGTGTTGATCTCGATCAGGCGCGGATTGCCCTCTTCATCGAGGCGGATGTCGGTGCGCGAGACATCGAGAACGTTGAGGATCTGATGCGCTCGATAAGCGAGATGCTTGAGCTTCTTTTCCAGTTCCGGGTCAACATCGGCAGGACAGAAAAATCCGGGCACACCGTCCGCGCCGACATCTTTGGATTTGGCTTCGTTGGTGTAGATCCACGGGGAGACCGAGCGGCTTGTATCCAGCTCGAGAATGGGGAAGCGGTGGAAGCCGTCCTTCTCGTACCATTCCGGATGGCGGGAATAAAACTTTGAATCAGCGCGCCCCAAAATTCCCACGGTGAACTCACGCCCCGGCAGGAAGTTTTCCACCAGCGCGGGCTGTTGATAGGTGTTGATGATGTACTGCGAGCGCTCGCGCAATTCCGTTTCATTGTTGACGATGGCTTTCGTATCCACGCCCATGCCAGTGCCTTCGCGCGCCGGTTTGACGAACAGCGGAAATTTCAACTCGGGGCGCAGCGGTTCATCGCCGAATTGAAATTCCTGGAACGGGGCAACCGGCAGGCGCCTGTCACGCCAGATGCGTTTGGTCAGCGTTTTATCGAGCGAAATGCCGTTCGCCAGCACGCGCGAACCGGTGTAGGGAATACCGAGCATTTCCAACAAGGCGGGTACTTGCGCCTCGCGCGCGTCGCCGCCGAGTCCTTCGGCGATGTTGAAGCAGATATCCGGCTTAACTTTCTTGAGCGAATAGGGCAGGTCTCTGTCAGCGTGGATAAAGACCGTGGAGTGTCCAGCCGTTTCGATGGCGGCGCGAAGCGCATCCACGGTTTCGATGTGGTCGAAGTCTGCAAAAGCATCCGGCGGGACTCCTTCCGGCTTTGGTTGAATATCATCCTTTATGTTAGCGAGGACTGCCACCTTCCATTTGCGTTTTAAACTGGGTTGGAAGGCTGTATCATCTTGAAGAGTGGTCATCTCTCGTGAGGTTCTCCTTTATTTGCGACATACGTTGAGTAGTATAGTATAAGATGCCGGGATGACAAGGGCATTCGATGTTCTTTATAAAAAATTGACAATCTCCATCTAGTCATGTAAACTCCATTAATGGACATAGACCTCGACCTCTACCGGCATGAAATCCGCATCTCGTCCAATCCCCTCGTCCGTCTATCTGCAATTGATGTATCACCCGAACGCCCGAAACGAACCCTCGTTTTCATTCATGGATTCGGCGGCAAGGCGGAACAGTGGCAATATCAAATGCAGAAGTTCGCGATGGATAACCGCGTCATCGCGCTCGACATGCGTGGACACGGACTCTCCGATAAACCCTCCACTGGTTACGATATGCCGCGCATCCAACTGGACCTGGAAACTGCGCTTGCCCAGTTGAATGTGGTCACGCCGTTCGTTTTGGTGGGGCATTCCTTCGGCGGCGCAGTGGTCACAGAGTATGCGCTCAATCATCCCGAGAATGTCGAGCGGCTCATCATCATTGCCACAGCGGGAGAATTTCGTTTAAGTCCACTATTCAGGTTGGGATTGAATCTTCCGTCGTCCGTCCTGCGGCTCATCGGTCCGATCACGCGCTCGTGGCTGCATGCCCCGCCGCATGCCCTGCGCGAGTTCTATCATCAGAACATGTCCAAATGGCGCGGCTGGGATAAGTTCACCCAGCTGACCATGCCGGTCATGGTCATCCGCGGACACCGCGACCTGGTCTTCGACCGCCCGTTGTTCGAGAAGGTGGCAAAATCCATTCCCGGCGCAGAAGATATCGATATCGGCGTATCCGGTCACATGGTCATGTTGGAGCGGCGCGAAGCGGTGGACCGTTCGATCACCAGCTTCCTTAAGGGAGAAGCCCCGAAATCGTGGCGCGAAAATTCCATCGCCACAGTTAAATCCCAGCGTGACGATCTGAAGCGTGAGCGCAACTGGCTCACTCATTATGAAGACGGCGTGCCCTACACCGTGGATGTGCCGCGCATATCTGTGCATCATTTATTGCGTTCGTCTGTCCGGCGGTTTCCGAATCATCCTGCCGTTTATTTCGAAGGCGCAAAACTCAGCTATCGTCGGTTGAACCATGAAGTGAACCGTTTTGCCAACGCCCTGCTTGCCCAGGGACTTGGCAAGGGCGCGCGCGTGGTCCTGCTCCTGCCGAACGTTCCGCAGATGGTCATCGGTTATTACGGCGTGATGAAGGCTGGCGCAGTGGCGGTGTTGATCCCGCCGATGACCGAGCCGGAGGAATTGATCCGCCAGATCCGTGAATCGGATGCCGCCATGCTGGTCACGCTCACGATGTGGTCCGGGTTGGCGAAACAGATCCAGGATGAGACCAGCGTTCCGCATGTGGTGCTGACCGACCCCGCGGAATACCTGCCCCTGCCCAAATATCTCATCTCCCGCTGGCGCAACCGCGGCTTGGATGTGCGCAATTCCCTGCATTGGAATCGCTGGCTCGCCCAACAAGATACGAAATCCCCAACCGTGGAAGTTGCGCCGGAAGATTTGGCGGTCATCATTTACACGGGCGGAACGACCGCGCAATCGAAGGGCGTGATGCTTTCGCATCGCAATCTCGTCGCCAACGCCTTGCAGACCCGCCACTGGCTGCCCAATGCTGTTGAAGGCAGGGAACGCTTCCTGTGTGTCGTTCCGTTCTTCCATTCCTACGGCATGACCACGGCTTTGAACGTGCCGGTCTCCGTGGGCGCGGCGTTGATCCTCAAACCGCAATTCCAGGTTCTTGAAGTTCTAAAGTCCATCAAAAAATATAAGCCGACCATCTTCCCCGGTTCGCCGAGCATGTATGTTGCCATTAATAACTTCCGCGGAGTGCGCAAATATGGCATCAATTCCATCAAGGCGTGCATCAGCGGCTCCGCTCCGCTGCCGGTGGAGGTGCAAGAGTCGTTCGAGAAGCTCACCAAAGGCAAACTGGTGGAAGGTTACGGACTCACGGAAGCGGGACCTGTAACACACGCGAATCCGCTGAACAAGAATCGCCGGGTTGGGACGATCGGTGTGCCGCTCCCGTCCACCCATGCTGTGATCGTGGACCTGAAAACTGGCAGCCACGAAGTGGAAACGGGACAGATCGGCGAACTCGCCATCCGCGGTCCGCAGGTGATGATGGGGTACTGGAAGAATGAAGAAGCCACCAGCCAGGTTTTGACGAAAGACGGCTGGCTGCTCACCGGCGATGTGGCGCAGGTGGATGAGGATGGTTTCTTCCGCATCATCGCCCGCAAAGCCGATATGTGGTATCCCGAAAAAGCTGGCAAGGAACCCGCCTTCCCGCGCGATGTGGAAGAGGTGATCTATGAAATCCCACAGATCAAAGAAGCGGCTGTGGTCGCTGTAGCGGGAAATCCCTTTGCCTTCGTCATTGCAGGCAGGGAAAAGCCCAGCGCGGAATCGGTCATTGCCTATTGCAAGCGCAGACTCCCGCCGCACCTCGTGCCGCGCTTCGTCATCTTCATGGACGAATTTCCGAGGACCTTCATTGGCAAAGTGCTGAGAAGAGAATTGGCGAAACGCTACGGAAAACAGATCGCCAGCGAATAAATAAAAGCTGGGCAGGTATTCAACCATGGATAGAACTGCCTCGGCGCTGCGGTTCGGTCGTCACATTGGGGAACTTCGGGTCGCCCCTGTGTGGCTCCAACAGGATATTTCTGTTCTGATCAATAACACATTCCAGGTGACCACGAGCGCGATGACCCTGGCATTGAAACTGATGCATATGGCAAAGCAGACAAAGAATAGTGAGATCGCCTAAAGATCGCAAACAAGGAAAACAAAATTGAAAAGTATTCCTTCATGCGGACTTAATGTTCCCGGGATACCATTGGACCTTCAAACCAATTAAGATAGCGAGAAGAAAGAATGAGCATGACCACCAGCGGCATCATGTATGAAAGCATGATGGTACGAAAAGATCAAAAGGTGAATTACGTTCGGCAAGGTGAGGGCGAGCCGGTCATTATGGTGCATGGGTTGGCGGCGTCGCTCCACGACTGGGATGACCTGCTGCCGGAACTTTCTGCAACCGGTTATGCCGGTTATGCGCTCGACCTGCTCGGACATGGAGAAAGTGCGAAGCCGGTAAACGTCCATGACTATACGGTGGAGAACGCCTTCGCGCATTTTTCCGATTGGATCGATTCACTGCACATCCATACACCCATGACCCTGGTCGGGCATTCGCTGGGTGGGGGACTGTCTTTGTTATACACGCTGCGATACCCGGAGCGGGTGAAGGGGTTGGTGTTGATCAACCCGTTTTATGACCTTGCCCAACTTCCGCCCATTCTGCAAAAGGTCTTTCATCATCAATTGCTCAACACGAACTTGATCGACAGGACGCCCTACCGTGTCTTCCGCTTTATTGTTGATATGACCAGCTTCTCGACCTACGTCGGTCAGCGCGAATCACACAGCCTGCCGGAACACATTCGTTATCAGACAGCTGTGGATTACAAACGAGCCGCCTCCGGCATCTACAACATCCCGCGCACGCTGCCTTCATTAAACTTTGACCTCTCTCGCATCACCCAGCCGACCCTGCTGTTATGGGGCGGACGCGATCAAACTCTTTCACCGAATTCATTTCCGAAACTGGCGGAGGTGCTTCCCAATGTGAAGGGCACGCACACCTTCCCGGTTTGTGGACATGTGCCGCATCAATGTCACCCGGGGGATTTCAATCCGCACGTGATGAAGTTCTTGCAAAGTCTATGATGCAGCGCGAGATACGATCTCGCGCTATGCCTTACAAAGTTGGGGATAAATGCAACGATATTTTAAGATTTATCACCCGTTTTACCTCTTGCCAATGCCTATGTAAGGTGCTACAATGCCGAACACTTTGACCATATGTACGGGGATGCAGCGCTTAAACGCCCATATATGGCTCTAACATTTGTTCTAATTTGGAGTACCTTTTCGGATGCGTTGTCCGTATTGCAAACACCACGACTCGAAGGTTCTGGACACTTCTCACGACAGCCACGGAGGGATCCGCCGCCGCCGCGAATGCCTGAAATGCCGCCAGCGTTTTAGCAGCTATGAACGTCCGATCCTGGCTGTGCCGCTCATCGTCAAACAGGATGGCACCCGCGAGGAGTTCGACCGCGAGAAAATGGCACGCGGTATCCGCATTTCCTGCGCCAAGCGCCCCGTCTCCGCGGCGGATATCGAGCGTATGATCGGACAGGTGGAAGCGCAATTACAGAAGATGGGAAAAGCCGAGGTGTCTTCCCGCGTGGTGGGCGACCTCGTTATGTCAACTCTGAAGGAGGTGGACCAGATCGCGTACATCCGCTATGCGATCGTGTATCTGGGACTGGACGACCTGCAGTCCATTCGTACCGAAATCGACCACTTACTCGAAGACTAATTCAAGGCAAAGACTTCCTCCAAGGGGGGAGTGTCTTTGCCTTTTTGTATCCATGTCGAAGCAGCGGGTTTGCCCGCGATGAGAAAATATTATAGGAGAGTGTTAAATGGCGACCAAAACCACTGAAACAAAAATTATCAAGAACGGCTTGCTGCCCACGCCTCCCATGCCGAAGGGACTTCCCAAGGCACAGTTGACCGATAACGCCCGTCAGGTGTTGATGAAGCGTTACGTCCGCCGCGGCGAGGATGGCAAACCTGCCGAGAACGTCGAAGAGATGTTCTGGCGTGTCGCCTATCACGTTGCCAAAGTGGAAGAGCAATGGGGCGCGGATGTGCAGAAGCGCACGGTCGAGTATTACAACCTGCTTTCCAGCAAAAAATTCTTTCCGAACTCGCCAACCTTTACCGGTGCGGGAACCCCATTAGGTCAGCTTGCTGCTTGTTTCGTTCTGCCCATTACCGACGACATGGGACGTCACAGCGCGGGCATCTTCCAAACCTTGCGTGACGCTGCACTGATCCAACAGACGGGTGGCGGCAACGGATTCTCGTTCTCACGCCTGCGCCCGAAAGGTGCCATGGTGCAGACCTCTGCCGGTCAGGCTACAGGACCGGTCGGCTTTTTGCGCGTCTATGACCACGCCTTTGGTGAGATCGCGCAGGGCGGGTGCTTGCTTCCTGAAACCCTTGTATTTACCAACAAAGGTCTTCTGCGACTCGATGAGATCGTGAATGTGCAGACCGAGGGCTGGCAGGAACATTCGCTGACCGTACCGACGGACGAAGGTGAAAAGGTTTCTCCGCGCGGGTTCAATAATGGCGTTGCGGATGTTTTGCGGGTGCATACTCGTGAAGGTCTCGGAATCACCGGGACACCCAACCATAAAGTTAAAGTAATGACGGACTCCGGTCCGCAATGGAAAGAATTGCAGGACATCTCTCAAGGTGATTGGATCGTTGTGCGGCTTGGCGAGCACAAGGGCAATTTACAGGTTTTGAAAAAGCCCGTAAAAAAGCATGGCAATCAGGTGATGCCTGAATTACCTTCCATACTAGATGAGGAGACAGCGTTCTTCCTTGGGTGCCTGGCTGGTGATGGATTTGTAGCCCGTGCCGAAGATGATCATCGCGTGGGGATCAGCGTTGCCCATTCCTCGTATTTGATGGAGGAAATGCCAGCCCTGATGGAACGGTTGTTTAATGTAAATGTTCATGCAATGCAGAAGCCGAATGACAGATCCGTCACGTATGTGATGGACAACCGCGCGGTCAAGGAATTCCTATCCATCAATGGATTGGGGAAGGTTTCCAGCAGGAGCGTATCTGTGCCGCGTTTGATCCGACAATCGCCCGCCAATATTGTGGGCGCGTACCTGCGTGGATTGTTCGAGGCGGATGGTTCCTTGACGCATGGCTACCCGACTCTGTCAACATCTTCTGCACAGCTTGCCCGTGAAGTCTCGACCCTGTTGATCGGTTTGGGCTGCCCGGTTGGGATTCGAACCACTTCTGCGGGTCTGGACCGTTGGGGGGATACTGAAACGTATCAGGTAAAGATCACTTCGACGGTTGGATTACAGGCGTGGCGTGAAAAGATCGGCGCGGACCAGCGCTCGCGTTTTGCCGCTGCCTATGTATGGGAAAGCGACTTGCGCCGCGAAACTTCATTTGTCGTTCCAAACCCTGAATATTGGTTACAGCCCGTTCTGGACACGATCACCCTCGAACAAATCGACAGCAAGGGACGCGGCAGGAATATCAATTTTCGCTCAAGCGAACCCGGTTTACGTCGTAAATTGCTTCGATATATGCGCGACGAACGGAACCTAACCCGTTCTGGATATGACTTGTTGAAGTCGGAATACCCGGCTGCTTTCGAGAACTCGCCTTCCCTGGACGGATATTGGTTCGTTGAAGTTCGCGGTGTGGAAGAAGCCGGAAAATCGCTCACCCTGGATCTGGAAGTTGAAGACAACCATACTTATCTTGCTTACGGCATGGTGACGCATAATACCCGCCGTGGCGCCAATATGGCGGTCTTGCGCGTGGACCATCCCGATGTGGAAGATTTCATCACCTGCAAGATCAATGAGAACCACATTACCAACTTCAATATTTCCGTCGGCATCACCGACGCGTTCATGCAAGCCGTGAAGGAAGACAAAGAATGGGAACTGCGCTTCCCCGACCTTGCCGAGATGAAGGAAAAGGGATTCAGCGGCACGCTCGAACAAGCCGAAGCCGCGGGCATCACCATCCACACCTACAAGAAGATCAACGCGCGCGAACTGTTCAACATGATCGTCAAGCAGGCGCATCACAACGGTGAGCCGGGCGTGCTCTTCCTCGATGCCGCCAATCGCAGCAACCCCGTGCCGCATTTGTATCCGCTCGAAGCGACGAACCCGTGCGGAGAACAATGGCTTGGACCGTACGAGAACTGCTGTTTGGGTTCTGTGAATCTCAACGAGCATTGCGGAGCGGATGGCACTGTGGACTGGGAAACTTTGCGCCAGTCGGTGGTGACCGCTACGCGCT
>CAYJPO010000045.1:0-37346 GCA_964372045.1 uncultured Anaerolinea sp. | reverse complement strand
ACCGTCCTCCGGCTAAAGGACGGTTTCTTCTCAAAAGTCGGGGCGAGAGGATTTGCGCCAGTCCCTCGATGGGGAACTTCCGACCTCTTTGAAAATTTTCGAAACACGTCAGGTCATTGAAATGGTAAGGTGGTTAAAAACGAAACCGTCCTCCGGCTAAAGGACGGTTTCTTCTCAAAAGTCGGGGCGAGAGGATTTGAACCTCCGACCCCTTGCACCCCATGCAAGTGCGCTAGCCGGGCTGCGCCACGCCCCGATTGAGCGAACGGGATTATAGCCGTGTTTCCCCAATCTGGCAAATCGAATTTTTTCCGGCGCTCTTATCTTAAATCAAGGCGCATCCTCAGACCTTTATGCTAAAATAGGCACTAGTGGAGTCCCCTATGTCTGAAATGATAGAAGTGCTCATCGATAGCATCCGCGTGCATTTAATGGCACCCCAGCGCGTGGTTGTTCTCAAACAGTCTGATGCGGAACGTTATCTCACCATTTGGGTGGGTCCCTATGAGGCGGAAGCGATCACTGTGGCGCTGCAGGAAGTGGAAATGATCCGCCCGCTCACACACGACCTGATCAAGAACATCTTCAATTCGTTCGGGGCGCGCATCGTGCGCGTCGAGATCGTCAAATTGCAGGATGATATTTTCTACGGCAACATTGTCGCTGATTCCGGCGGACGCGAGATCCACATCGACTCGCGCCCATCCGATGCGATCGCCATTGCAGTGCGGGCACACGTTCCCATCATGGTCCATCCGAGCGTGATGGATGCGGCTGGGATGGAACCGGATCGGGAAATACCCGAAACCGGAACCTCTGCCCGAAAGGAACCGCCCCCGCCTCCATCTTCGGAGGAAACCAGCCGTCTATCCGTCTTCAAGGATTTCCTCGACAAGCTGGATATTGACGACACGGACAAAGACAAGCCCGATGCGCCGCCACCCACGTAGACTCGATGCAAAAAAATGACAGAAACCTTTCCTTTTGAAGAATCCACCGCCCCCGCAAGCCCAGGCGTACCGCACAGTCGGGAAGCCGAAGAAGCCGTTGTAGGGGCGGTGTTGATTAACCCTGAAGCCTATTACGATATCGCGCAGTTCTTAAACGCTGACGATTTCTATATCCATCGCAACAAATGGATATGGGAATCGTTCATTCGCCTGCATGAACAGCGCGTCCCTGTTGACATGTTGACAGTCTCCGAAGAATTGGAGCGCAGCGGTCAACTGGCGGAGATCGGCGGGGCGGCGTATCTCACGTCACTCATCAATCAAGTCCCCACATCGTTGAATGCGGAAGCCTACGGGCGCATCGTGGAGGAACATTCCATCCGCCGCAGGATGATCCTGGCGGCGAACCAGATCGCATCGCTGGCGTACAAGGGCGACGCGATCGACAACGTGATGGGGGAGGCGGAGAAAGCCGTCTTCGGAGTCAGCGAACGCAGAACGAAGCATGATGTCCAGCCGATCCGCACAGTGCTCTCAGAATACTATGATCACGTTGCGGAACTTGCAAAACTTCAGGCGGACTTCAACGGCGTGCCGACCGGCTTTATCGACCTGGATAAACTTCTGCGCGGCTTGCATCCTTCTGACCTCATCATCGTTGCAGGTCGTCCGGGTCAGGGTAAGACAGGCTTCTTGCTGTCCATTGCCAAGAATGCCGGGTTGACGTACAAAAAGCACATCGCCATCTTCTCGTTGGAAATGTCCAATGAGCAGGTGGTTCAGCGTTTGATCGCCCAGGAGACGGGCATCTCATCGCAGAACCTGAGCACGGGCAAGTTGGCGGATAACGAATGGGAATTGTTCAACCACGCCATCGAAGTGTTCGGCAGTACCCGCGTCTTTTTGGATGATACGCCTGCGTTGACACCCTTGCAGCTTCGCACAAAATGCCGCCGCCTGCACATGGAGCATGGACTGGACCTCATCATCATCGACTACCTCCAGCTTATGATCGGCGACAACCGTAACGATAACCGCGTGCAGGAAGTGTCGCATATTTCCCGCAATCTTAAGGTTCTGGCGCGTGAGTTGAATGTCCCTGTGTTGACCGCCGCACAGTTAAGCCGCGCCGTCGAACAGCGCACCGACAAACGCCCCATCCTTTCGGATTTGAGAGAGTCGGGATCGTTAGAGCAGGACGCAGATATCGTCATGTTCATTCATCGCCCTGATGAGTATGAGAAGGATGGCGACAAGAGCAATATTACAAAGATCTCCATTGCCAAGCATCGCAATGGTCCCACCGGCGAGATCGACCTGATCTTCCGCGGCGAGTTGACTCGTTTTGATAACGCGGCGACGAAGGTGTTTCGACCGAACGAATAAAAGATTCGCGTTTCACTTTTCACGATTCGCGTGATGAGTGAAACGTAAAACGTGATATGACCCCCTTCCCCGGCTTCACTTCCTCTGAAACATTTACGCAAGTGCCCGATTCGTTCATTCGGATGATGAGCGGGATAGACGACCTTGCCGAGTTGAAGGTGACGCTGTATGCCATCTGGCGCATCGAGCATTTGGAGGGGAATTTCCGCGCGTTGTGTGAGACGGATTTTGAGGAAGAGTCACTGGGGTTGAAGATAGATGAGATCCGGCGCGGGCTGGAAAAAGCCGTTGAGAGGCAGACCCTGCTCCGGGCGGAGAATGAGGCGAGCGTTTTTTATTTCCTCAATTCCCCGCGCGGACGGTTAACCATTGAGGCTTTCGTAAATGGTCAAATGAAACCTGCCGCTGGCGCGTATGTGCCGAATAAGTCGAACGTGTTCAAATTGTATGAAGAGAATATCGGTCCGCTGACGCCGTTGTTGGCGGATATGCTGAAGGAAGCCGAGAAGAATTATCCCGGTGCGTGGTTCGAAGAGGCGTTTGAAATTGCCGTGAGTCGCAACGTGCGGAATTGGAAGTATATCGAGGCGATCCTGACGCGCTGGAAGGAAAACGGAAAAGATGAGCGAAGAGATTCACAAGGCACTGTCAAAGATGCAAAGCGATACACCGAAGGCGAGTTCTCCGAATTCTTCAAACGAGACTAACGTTGTCAAGCCGCTCGGTGACCCGAACTGCCCGCACTGCGGGGGAGTGGGATACGTGCGCTATGATGTGCCGGTGGGTCACGAAAAGTTTGGCAAGTTGGAGACGTGTGTTTGCCGCGCCAAGGATGTGGCGCAGGCGGCGCGCTCGCGTCTTTTTGCGATGAGCAATTTAAACCGGCTCAGCCATTTGACATTCGAGAATTTCAGCCCGGCTGGGAATGAAAGAGCGAAGTTCATGTCTGGGCAGGAACGCGAGAATTTGCGCGTGGCGTTCGAGAAGAGCGAGGATTTTGCGCGTCATCATCAAGGCTGGCTATTGCTCGAAGGCGGATACGGCTGCGGCAAGACCCATCTTGCAGCGGCGGTGGCTAACTTTGCGGTGAGCAACGGTGTGCCGACTCTGTTCATCACCGTGCCCGATCTGCTCGACTCACTGCGCTTTGCCTACGATGACCCGGAAACGACGTTCGAACAGCGCTTTGAAGATATCCGCAATTCGGGCTTGTTGATCCTGGATGATTTTGGGACGCAGAACGCAACCCCGTGGGCGCAGGAAAAATTATTCCAGATCATCAATTATCGTTACATCAATAAACTGCCGACGGTCATCACGACCAATCTGATGTTGGATGAGATCGAAGCGCGCATCCGTTCCCGATTGCAGGATGAAAGCTTCGTCAAACATCTCAAGATCAGCGCGCCGGATTATCGCCGCCCCGAAGAGACGAGCAACCCGGGCATCTCGATGCTTGCCCTGCCGGAAATGAAGGTGATGACCTTCAAGACCTTCCAACCACGCGATGACGAGGTTGGAACCGAAGCCGTCACGACCACCACAGTGGAGAAGAACGATAGATTTGGGAATAGAGTTAAAGATAAAGAGATCTCGCGCATCAAGATATCCAAAGATGACGTGAAGACCTTGCACGACGCGCACAATGCCGCCGTCGAGTTTGCAGAAAAACCTGAAGGCTGGCTGGTCTTGCTGGGACAGTCCTTTAGCGGCAAAACTCATCTTGCGGCGGCGATCGGGAATTACCGCATCGGCTTGGGCGGGCAGGCATTGCTCGTGGAAGTGACCGCCCTGCTCGATTATCTGCGTCAGACCTTCGGTAAAAATTCGGATGTGTCGTTTGATCGCCGTTTTTATGAGATCCGTACAACCCCATTGTTGATCCTGGATGATCTCAAAGAGGGTGGCGCCGCCTCCGTTTGGGCGGAAGATAAGTTATACAGCGTCCTCAACTATCGTTATAACGCGCACCTGCCGACAGTCATCACCTCAACACTACGTCCTGAGTCCTTCGCTCTGAGTTACCCGAACCTGTGGAACAAATTGCTTGACCCCACGAAATGTCAGGTCGTGGCGATCAATATGCCGCCGTATCGAAGGGTGTCAAAAGGGGACAGAACAACAAGCAAGAAAAAGTAGTTTCAGGTGACAGACACTTGCAAAGTGACTGTCACCTTTCTTATTGGTGAAAGGAGCATGTATGAAAAAACGCTTTGGTGGTGTGCTTGCGGGTCAGATCATCGGTCTCATTATCGTTTGTGTTGCATCCTCTTTTATCGCACTCGTTTCATTTGGCGCCATTGGGGGCGTGACCATGGCATCGGCTCCCGAACAGACATTTCAATATGTCGCACCGCTGACCTGCCCCGACGGGACGATGGAATATCAACAGTATCAGGCATCCTATAACCGTCCTGGCGAATACAGCATCATTGTCGAATGTATCGCTCCAGACGGTACACGCACCGACATCACCGGCGCTTCCATTGGGTATGCGCTGGCGGGTTTTTATCTCGCCTGCTTCCTGCCGCTGTGTATCCCCGGCGGTATCCTTGCCATTATCATCCCGATGTTCTTTCTGCGAAAAAAGAAGGATAACGCGATCGGAGATGTCTAACTCTATCATTATCATAGGGGGATGTTCTTCGATACAAAGTGCCTGTGCGGGTATACTTAAATCATGACCCAAACTCCCATCCCTTCTTTTTTTGACTCGGCTCGCGTGGGTGAAATTTGGAAAGTGGACTACGCCGCCCGCGCCGATGACACCCGGGCGTACGCGCATCAACATGACCTGAAGCCTGCCTCTGCTTCGACGGAGCGCATCTCCCTGTTGCTGATCGACGTGCAGAACACCTTCTGCATCCCCGGCTTTGAATTATTCGTCGGCGGGCGCGGCGGAAACGGCGCTGTGGAAGACAATGTGCGCTTGTGCGAATTCATTTACCGCAATCTCGGCAAGCTCACCCACATCATCGCCACAATGGACACGCACATGTCCCAGCAAATTTTCCATCCCATCTTCTTCGTCGATGTTGAAGGGAATCATCCGACTCCGTACAGCGACATTCATGTCGAAGACCTCCAGTCTGGCAAGTGGACATTCAACCCCGCTCTCGCGCCGCAGTTCGGCATCGCCCCAGAGTACGGTCAGCAGATGATGATCCACTATGCCGAGTCTCTGAAAAAGACAGGCAAGTACGCGCTGACCATCTGGCCCTATCACGCCATGTTGGGTGGGATCGGTCATGCCCTTGTCCCTGCTGTCGAAGAAGCGATCTTCTTTCACTCCCATGCTCGAACCGACCAACCCCACTTCGCCATCAAAGGCAACAAACCCTTCACCGAGAATTATTCAGTCGTCGGTCCCGAGGTGTTGACCGGTCCGATGGGTGAGGTGTTGGGTGCGCATGACCCGCAGTTCATCCAACATTTGCAAGAGGTGGACAAGCTCTACATCGCCGGGCAGGCGAAGAGTCATTGCGTGGCGTGGACGGTGCAGGATCTGCTCGACGACATCCTTGCGACCGATCCGCAACTGGCAAAGAAAGTGTACCTGCTCGATGACTGTTCATCGGCGGTGGTGGTGCCCGGCGTGGTTGACCATACCGACGCGGCGAATGATGCCTATGCCTGGTTTGCAAAGGCGGGTATGCACGTCGTTAGATCGACAGATAAAATCGCATAATCCGTAATGCGTAAACCGTAAATTACGTTTAACGCATTACGAAAGAGGAACCATGTCCATTTTTGATGGTAAGCGGTTGACCAATGATACATTTAAACTCGATATTGAACGCATGCGGCGTGGGTGGTATTCGGATAAATATTTCGAGAACATCAACCGTATGTTGACCGCGCTTTCAAAAGCAGGCTATACCTATTCCGGCAAGTATCATAATTTACCGGATGGCATGTCGCCTGAGCAGATCGCGGTTGGTGACATCGAAGTGGAGATGCAGTGGTTCACGCGCCGCATGGGCAAGACCACCGTCGTCGGTGTGGATAAGTCGCTCGCCATGCTGCGTCACAGCACGGGGTATTTCGAGGGTGATAAATTTATCGACACCTCAGATAAACTGGAAGTATGGGCTGTCCATGACGGCACAACGGTCAAGTACAACGGCGACCCGTTGAAGATACAACCCGTCATCAAAGTGCGCGGACGTTACCGCGACTTTGCCCTGCTCGAAACGCCCACGCTGGGAATCCTCACGCGTTCAAGCCGCGTTGCCACGAATGTCTATGAAACGTTGGTGGCGGCGCGTGGAAAGCCGGTGTTGTTCTTCCCGGCGCGGTTCGATGTGCATGAAGTGCAAGCCGCGGATGGCTACGCTTATAACATTGCTCTGCTGCGATTCAACAAAGACCACGCGCATGAGTTGGGAGCCTTTGTCTCGACCGATGCGCAAGGCGACTGGTGGGGCGGCGCAGGCGGCGGGACGGTGGCGCACGCAGCCATAGCCTCCTTCCTTGGCGATACCGCCGAAGCGATGATGCAATTCTCGAACATCCTGCCCGCGCGGATTCCGCGCATTGCGCTGGTGGATTTCAACAACGATTCGGTGCGTGATTCTTTGCGCGTGCTGGACGGGATGTTCGCGAAATACCGTGAGTTGATGGATGCCGGGAATAAGGAAGAAGCCGAGAAATACAAGTTATACGGCGTGCGCCTGGATACGAGTGGAAGTTTGCGCGATGTGTCGGTTCAGCCGCTCGGTGAACCGGCGCTCGATCTGGGAGTCAACCCGCGGCTGGTGTTCAACGTCCGCTCGGCGTTGGATACTGCCTGGGAACGATGGAGTCTGCCCCAGTCTTGGAAAGAAGCGGCGAAGGATTTTTGTCGTAGTGTCAAGATCGTCGTCTCCGGCGGGTTCAATCCCGAGAAGATCCGCAAGTTCGAAAAGTTAAGTGTGCCGGTGGATATTTATGCGGTGGGGTCGTATCTGTTCAGCAATGGCAATGGGACAAGCACCGACTACACCGCGGACGTGGTGCGCGTGAAAGTCCACGGGGAGTGGATCGATATGGCGAAGGTGGGGCGCAGGGTGGGAGAGAACGAGAATTTGGAAAAAGTTTGGTAGAAAACGAAGTGACGGTCACCTTCAAGGTGACCGTCACTTTTTAACCAAACCTGCCCATAATGTAATCTTCGGTTTTCTTTTGCCTCGGGGCGGTGAACATCTTTTTGCCGTCGTCGTATTCGATCAGTTCGCCCTGTAAAAAGAAGGCGGCGTGATCGGCGGTGCGGGCGGCTTGCTGAATGGAATGGGGGACAAGGATGATGGTGTAATTTTTTTTCAATTCCTGCAATGCCATTTCGACCTTGCCCGTGGAGATGGGGTCAAGCCCCGAGGTGGGTTCGTCGAGCAGGATGATCTCTGGTTGCAGTGCCAGCACACGCGCAAGACAGACGCGCTGCTGCTGTCCGCCGGAGAGGGCGATGGCGGGTTCGTTCAATCGGTCTTTGACTTCATCCCAGATGGCGGCGAGTTTCAGGCTGCGTTCCACGGCTTCATCGAGCTTTACCCTGCGTTTTTCGCCCGCGAGTTCCAATCCGTAGGTGATGTTCTCGCGGATGCTCATCGGCAAGGGGACGGGGCGCGCAAAGACCATGCCCACTTTGCGGCGCAAGGCGATGACATCTGTTTTGGGATCGAGGATGTTCTCGCCGTCGATGAGGATGCGCCCGGAACTGGTGCGAATGTCGGTCAGGTCATTCAGGCGATTGAGACATCTCAGCAATGTAGATTTTCCGCCGCCTGCCGGACCGAAGAGAACGGTCACAGCATTCTGGCGGATCTCCATGCTGATACCGCGCAGAGATTCCGCGCCATCGGCGTATTGGAGGGAGAGGTTGTCGATGATAATTTTGTTCATATTTATGTTCGGTGGTCGAGTAGGGCGAAGCCCGTATCGAGACCACCTGTTTCAGGTTCACTACAAATTATTTGTTTGTTCCTACGTGGTGGTCTCGATACGCCCCGCTAAGATCATGCGGGGCTACTCGACCACCAGTGTTTTGCTACCACTGCCGCTTAGCTCTTGCTCGTGAACGAATCACCGTGGCAATCACATTCATGGTTAATACAAAGACTAAGAGAACCAATGCCGTGCCATATTGGATTCGGATCGGCATTTCAGGCACTTGGGTGGAGATGACGAAGAGATGATACGGCAGCGCCATCGTCGCGTCGAAGGGGGATTGGGGTAAACGCGGGAGGAAGAACGCCGCGCCTGTGAAGAGGATGGGAGCGGTTTCGCCCGCGGCGCGTTCCAAGCCGAGAATGACTCCCGTGAGGATGCCGGGCAGCGCTTCCTTCAAGACGATGCGGCGGATGGTCTGCCAGCGCGTCGCGCCGAGCGAAATGCTCACGGTGCGGAAGGATTGCGGCACAGAACGCAGCGCCTCTTCCGAAGTGCTGATGATAACGGGCAGGGTCATGATGGAGAGCGTCAGTGATGCGGCGAGGATGGATGTGCCGAATTGCAGAAACAACACGAACAAGCCCAAGCCGAACAAGCCGTACACCACCGAAGGGATGCCCGCCAGGTTGATGATCGCCAGACGGATGAGACGGGTCAACTTGGTGTCTTTGGCGTATTCAGAAAGATAAATGGCGGCGGCGATCCCGAGCGGAACGGAGAAGATCGCCGTGCCGATGGTCAGGTAGAGTGTGCCGGTGATGGCTGGCAGGATGCCGCCTGCGCGCATCCCATCATGTGGGATGCCGGTCAGGAATTCCCACGAAATGGCAGAGCCGCCTTGATAGAGAATGAACAGGACCGTGCCGACGATGGGAAGCACGGTCAACACTGCCATGAGGGTGATGAGACTGTATCCAAGTCGTTGGACGGTGTGACGATTGCGGGCGAGAAATTTGGTCATAAGATTATTTTCTAAAGCGGTGGTTGAGTAGCGCCGAATGTGTTTTGAGGCGCGTATCGAAACCACACATTACGAAAGAATTCTCTCCGCTCGCTTTTTCGCTCGGAAGACAACCGATGAGGCAATGACGTTCACGATCAGCGAGATGAAGAACAGGATGATGCCGATGAAGAACAGGGTGTGATAATGTACGCTTCCATTTGCGACCTCACCCATTTCGGCGGCGATGGTGGCGGTCATCGTGCGGACGGGGGAGAACAGACTGCCAAGACTGGTTGCCAGCACAGGTGCGTTCCCGGTGACCATCATGACGGTCATCGTCTCGCCGATGGCGCGACCCACGCCGAGCATGATCGCGGTCAACACACCAGATCGGGCGGCGGGTAACGTCACACGCCAGATGGTCTGCCATTTGGTGGCACCCAATGCCCAGGCACCTTCTCGATAAGCACGCGGGACGGAATCAAGCGCATCTTCCGCAACGGAAACGACCGTGGGCACGGCGATCCCGCCCAACAGCAGGGACCCGGTAAAGGCGGTCAGACCCGTTGGCAGGTCCAGTAAGATGCGCAGATTTGGGGAGACGACGAGGATGCCGAGAAATCCCAACACCACCGAAGGGAGTCCGCCGAGCAATTCCACCAGCGGCTTGAGAATTTCACGCATCCAGCGCGGGGCGATCTCGGAGATGTAGACAGCGGTGCCGATCCCGAACGGAACTGCGATGAGCGCCGCGCCGATGGTGACGATGAGTGAACCGGTAATGAGCGGCAGGATGCCGAAGTAATCTTCGATGGGATACCAGCGAATGCTGAGCAGTGAACTTGCGTCCACCTCGCCGATGGCGGGCAGACCCTCACGCATGAGGAAGAAGAAAATGAGCAATACAAAAACGATGGCGGAATATCCGCTCGCTTTGATGGCTCGAGTAATAAAGAATTCACGCCAGTTTAAAGATTTTTCCATTCAACACCTTGTAGAGGCGCAGCATTGCTGCGCCCCTACCAATAAATTATTCCACAGGCACAAAACCCAACTCCACCACGATCTCCTGCGCTTCGGCGGAGAGGATCCAATCGAGGTATTCCTTTGTGATGCCGGTTGGTTCGCCGTCAGTGTACATGTAGAGATCGCGCGCGATGGGATAACTTTTATCGTTCACGGTTTCGATGGAAGGCAGCACATACGCGCCGCCTTCCTCTTTTGTAATGGCAAGCACCTTCAGGTCATCGGGCACGTAGCCGAGACCATCATAGCCGATCGCGTTCGGGTTGCTGCGCACTTCCGAAATAATGCCTTCGGACGATGGCAACAAAAGCGTATCCATCGAAAACAAAGTGGTGTCTTCACTGTTTCCGAGCCTCAGCACGGTTTCCAAAAAATAAACATGCGTGCCGGAATTGGTCTCACGCGAGAGTTTGACAATGGGTCTGTCTTCGCCGCCGACCTCGGTCCAGTTGGTGAACTTGCCGCTGTAAATATCGGAGATCTGCTGCAAGGTCAATTCGCTGACCGGGTTCTCCGGGTTCACGATCACCGCAATGGCATCGCGCGCGATGATGTGCTCCACGGGTTCCACGCCCTTCGATTGCGCCTCGGCAACCTCTTCATCCTTGATCTGGCGCGATGCATTCGCCAGGTCCACGGTGCCGTTGAGCAGCGCTGCAATGCCCGTGCCCGAGCCGCCGCCCGTCACCGAGATGCGCACATCGCTATGTTCCGCCTGGTATGCTTCCGCCCACGCCAACGCCAGGTTGACGATGGTATCAGAACCTTTATTTTCGATGTATTGAGCGGGGGAGTCGGCAGTTGTGTCGCTGGATGTGGAGCCGCAGGATGTGAAGAGGAAAGAAGCAAGAACTAAAAAGTGTAGAACGTGTTTCATCGGCTGGGATTATACCGCCTCTGACTTAACCGAGACCTGATTCTGCTTGAGTGAGCTTTTTCCTCTTTCAGGTTTCTTTTTGATACAATCACCCGCATGACCGAAACACAACCCGCCTTTACCGTCCAGCACATGGACTTTTACTATGGCAAATCGAAAGCCCTCTCGAACGTCTCTCTTGAAATTCAACCTCAACAAGTGACTGCGCTCATCGGTCCCTCTGGCTGTGGAAAGTCCACGTTTTTGCGCTGTCTCAACCGCATGAACGACACCATCCCCGGTACGCGTGTGGAAGGCAGGATCTTGCTAGAAGGCAGAGACATCTATGACCCCGATATGGATGTGGTCACCCTGCGTCAACGAGTGGGCATGGTCTTCCAGAAACCGAACCCGTTCCCGCAATCCATTTACGATAACGTGGCATTCGGTCCGCGTGTGATGGGCATGGATGTGAACATGGTCGAGACCGTGGAAAAAAGCCTGCGCGCCGCCGCGCTGTGGGACGAGGTCAAGGATGATCTGAAATCTGATGCGTTAAGTCTGTCGCTGGGGCAGCAGCAGAGATTATGCATAGCCCGCGTCATTGCCGTGCAGCCTGAGGTCATCCTAATGGATGAATCCACATCGGCGCTCGATCCCATTGCCACCCTGCGAGTCGAAGAATTGATCGCGGATCTAAAGAAGGATTACACCATCGTCATTGTGACGCATAACATGCAGCAAGCCGCGCGCGTTTCGGATCACACCGGCTTCTTCTGGCTGGGTGAGCTGGTGGAGTTCGCTCCTACGAAAGCGTTGTTCACCGTGCCGAAGCATGAATTGACCGAGGCGTATATCACGGGCAGAATGGGGTAGGACGATATTTATATCGCCGTACTTAAAATGAACGAGTGGATGAGAAACCTCATCCACTCGTTTTTATTTCCTGTTGCTTGCTACTTATTTTGATTCTTCCAAAACTCATCGTCGCTGGTCTTGATCTCGCCGAACTCGCCAGTGGCAATGAAAATGGTGCGTTCGCAAAGATTGGTTACGCGGTCGGCGAAACGTTCAAGGTTGTGCGCCACCCACAACAGCCAGTTGGCGCGTTCGATGTTCTTGGGGTCTTCGATAATGAATACCATCAACTCACGGTAGATCTGGTTGTAGAGCGCGTCCACTTCATCGTCTTCGACTGGGATGGTTTGCGCTGCGGCTACATCCTCGTTCACAAAGGCGGTCAGGGCGCGGTGGAGCATATCCACGCCTTTTTGCGCCATGCGCGGAATGTCGATCAACGGTTTGAGCAGTTTTTCGTCGCCCATGCGAACGTTGATATTGGCGATGCCCTTGGCGTAGTCGCCCATGCGCTCCAGTTCAGAGATGATCTCCATCGTCGAGGCAAGCAGGCGCAGGTCGTGTGCCATGGGCTGCTGGGTGGCGATCAGGATCATCAACTGGTTTTCGATGGCGAAACGCTTCTTGTTGATTTCCTTATCTTCGGCAATGATCCTTTCGGCGGCTTTGATGTCGCGTTTCTTCAACGCCTCCACTGAGCTAATGATGGCATGTTCCACCATGCTGCCGAGCAAAAGCACTTCGTCCTTCACCTGCCGGATGTCACTCTCAAACGTTTTTCGAATCATAAGTCCTCTTAGGGTTGGTTGTGTTCATTTTACTACTGACAATTACATCTGACGATGGTCGCTTGCGGTGATGCCTTGTTCACTCAACCAAAGGCGCAGACGATGCTCGATCTGGTCGCGCACGCTGCGGGTCAGTTCGAGGCGGTGCTCGTCATCCGCTTTGGCTGGGTCGTCAAAAGGGAAATGTTCATGCGTGCCCATGTTCAGGAACACAGCGGGACAATTTTCTTCAGCGTCCGCGCACACAGTGATGACATGCGCGAAGTGTGTCTTGCCAAGATATTCGGTGACCGATTTGGACCACTGCTCCGAAATATCGATGCCGATCTCGCGCATCGCCTCCTGGACCTCAGGCAGGATGCTGCCCTTCGGCTCGGTGCCTGCGCTGAAAACATCGAAATGCTCGCCTGCCAGCGTGTGCAAAAGTCCCTCGGCGATCTGGCTGCGGGCGGAATTTCCAGTACATAGAAATAAGACTTTTGGTTTGTTCATGGTTGTCCTTTGGAAAACAGGTACACAGGTAAACATGTAGACAAGTGAAACATCGTTACGTGTTTACATGTTTACGTTTCTACGCTCCTACCCGAACCGTCCCGTCACATAATCTTCGGTGCGCTTGTCCTTCGGACGTGTAAAGATGGATTTGGTCTCATCGAATTCGATCACGCCGCCCGCACGCTGGTCGTCGATCATCATCATGGCGGTGAAATCGGAGGCGCGCGCCGCCTGCTGCATGTTGTGGGTGACGATGATGATGGTGTAGTTCTTCTTTAATTCCTGCATCAATTCTTCGATGCGCAGGGTCGAGATCGGGTCGAGCGCCGAGGCGGGTTCATCCATAAGAATGATCTCGGGTTGGATGGCGATGGTGCGCGCGATGCACAGACGCTGCTGTTGACCGCCGGAGAGGGCGTAGGCGCTTTCCTGTAGTTTATCTTTTACTTCGTCCCAGAGTGCTGCGCTGAGTAAGGATTGCTCAACCAGTTCGTCCATCTTGCCTTGGAAGCCATTGATACGCGCGCCCCAGGCGATATTCTCGTAAATGGATTTCGGGAATGGGTTCGGCTTTTGGAAGACCATGCCGATCTTGCGGCGCACTTCCACCGGGTCAACCTCTTTGCTGTAAAGGTTCTGACCTTGCAGGAGCAGTTCGCCTGTCGCGTGGCAGCTTGGCACAAAATCGTTCATGCGATTGAAGGCGCGCAGCAGGGTGGACTTGCCGCAGCCGGAGGGTCCGATGATGGCGGTGATCTTCTGCCGCTCGACCTTCATGCTCACACCTTTAACCGCTGTGAAATTACCATAATGAATGGAGAGATCGTTTGTTTCGATTGCGTAATGATTATTTTCCATGATTCACTTCCAGGATGAGGTTTATTACCATCGGCGTTGAAAACGGTTGCGCAGCAGGATCGCAGTGGCATTCAAGGAGAGGAGCAGGATGAGCAGGACAATGATTGCGCCTGCGGCGATGGCATGAAATTCAGCTTGTGGACGCGTTGTCCATTGATAGATTTGAATGGGCAGCGCGGTAAATTTCGAGAACGGACTGTCAGGGTCGAGGCTGATAAATGTGGAAGCGCCGACGACGATCAGCGGGGCGGTTTCTCCAAGGGTGCGGGAGATGGCTAGGATGCTGCCAGTCATGATGCCGGGGAGGGCATTGGGCAGGACATGATGCCAGACGGTTTGCCAGCGTGTTGCGCCCACGCCGAAGGCTGCCTGGCGCAAGGAGTCAGGCACGGCTTTTATGGCTTCCTGTGCATTGATGATCATCAGCGGCAGGACGAGGATGCCCATCGTCAACCCCGCCGAAAGCACCGTGCGCCCATTCGAATCGGTGACGCCAAATGCTGCGCCGCTGGTCAATGCTTCCATCAAGCGGACAAAGACTGCCAGCCCCAGCATTCCATACACAATACTGGGTACGCCTGCCAGGTTATTAATATTGGTTTGGATGATATTCGTCAGCCAGTTTTTCGGCGCATATTCCTGTAAATAGACCGCGGCGCCAACTCCAACCGGGAGCGCGAAAAGAATCGCAATGCCCACCAGCCAGAGCGAACCCAGGACGGCAGTGCGAACACCGGCAAACTCAGCCTTGGACGACATGGGCGTGGTTAAGAATTGCGGAGTTAACCAAGAGCGGAATTCAAGTTCTGCGCCTGGATATTTTTCAGCGACCTCAGCCCGAATCTCATTGCCATTAAAAAGAGACTCGGTCATGCTCCACGTGGCTTTGGTATCAATCTGAACGAGGCGTTCCAGGAAAAGGATGTAAAGGTCCGACTGGGAACGTTTCTCCATTTTTTGCTCATTTTCCAATTTCGTGTATGCGCCGGAAGATAGATTTTCTTTAAGGATGGTCAACAACTCTTCCTTGGTCAATTCATGGATGGGGGTGGAGGTGAACTCAGCCGGGTCATTCTTGTAATCGTATGCTACATAACCAAAGGCGCCATCCAATACGTTGTATATCAAAGCTGTTAAACTGATAACGGCAATGACCAATGCAGACAGGAAAAGCATCTGCCAGATCGATGCAGTAATGTATCGTTTGCGTAATTCAGAATAGAAGGCGGAGCCTTCCGGGTAGTTTTTATGTTGTTCGCTCATTCGTATTGCTCCCGGAATTTATTAACCACCCATTGGCTGATCAAGTTCAGTACCAATGTGACAAGGAATAACATCAATGCAATGGCGAACAAGCTGGTGTAGTCAATGGTGTTGTAGGAAAGGTCGCCGCCACTGATGCGAGCGATGTGTCCGGTCATGGTCTCAGCGGCATCCAACGGGTTGAAAGAGAAGTTTGGACCCGCTCCCGATGCCACTGCCACGATCATCGTTTCACCCACAGCGCGGGAGATACCCACAATGACGGCTGCCCCAATACCAGACAGGGCAGCCGGGACAACCACCTGTAGGCTGGTCTCCAGTTTGGTAGCGCCCATGGCATATGCGCCCTCGCGTAAAGAGCGCGGAACGGCGCTTAGCGCATCTTCACTCATGGAAGCGATCAATGGCAGGATCATGATGCCCATCACCAGCCCGGCGGACAGCATGTTATAAACCTGGATGCCATCCTTGAAAATGGTTTTCAGGATGGGCGTAACGAAAAGCAGGGCAAAATATCCGTACACAACAGTTGGAATGCCCGCCAAAATTTCAAGGATGGGCTTCAAGATCGAACGCATCTTGGAAGAGGCATACTCACTGAGGTATACGGCGGAAGCCAAGCCCAGCGGCAATGCGATCAGAATGGCGATGGCGCTGGTCGTCAGAGTGGCGGATACCAACGCCCAAATTCCATATTGACCGATGCCGGGCTGCCACTTGGTCGTGCCGAAAAACTTGAATAACGTAACATCTGGGTCATTAAAGAATAGCAGGGCTTCCTTGCCAAGCTCATACACAATGGCGAGAGTGATGAAAATGGAGAGGATCCCTGCAAAGAACAACGACCCTTGAATGAGGGTCTCGCTAATTCGCAGTTTCTTTTTGAGGTCGAACTTACGGAAGTTCTGCGCTTCCATTGGTTTTGCGTTGAGGACTTCTTCCTTCATGTGTTTCTCTCTTGAATGCATCTGAATGGGTATCGTATTGAACCGAATCTTAATTCAATAATAATAATAATTCCACAGGTTCAATCGTAAGTAGAAATGGGCTGGTCCCCTTTCAGAGACCAGCCCGGTCATTACTGGGTCTTTATTTACTTGCCTACAGCGGCTTCCCAGGCGCTCATGGCAGCTTCAAAATCAGCGGCGGGAGCGGGGAAGTAGCCCACGTCAACGATGTTGGCTTCGAGGTTGGAGAGGTAGAAGTAGATGAACGCGGCGACCTGGGGTTTCTCGGTCATGATCGTGGCATCGGAGTAGATGAAGAGCGGGCGGGCGAGCGGGTAGGTGCCTTCGTCTACAGCCTGCTGGTTGGGCTCAACGCCTTCGATGGCAAGCGCCTTGAGGGTGTCGGCGTTCTCGACATAGTAGGCATAGCCGAAGTACCCGATGGCATAGGGGCTGCCGACCACGCCCTGAACGAGGACGTTGTCATCTTCGGAGAACTGTGCGCCTTCACGGGCGAGCAGAGCTTCTTCACCGCCGAAGTCTTCCATGGTCTCTTCGACGAAGTAGTCGAAGGTGCCGGAGTCCGCGCCGGGGGAGTAGATCTGAATGGTTTCGGCGGGGTAGGAGGCATCGACCTGATCCCAGGTGGTGAATTCACCGGAGAAGATTTGACCGAGCTGTTCGATGGTCAAGCCGGTGAGGAAATCATTGTCGGCGCTGACGACCACGGAGAGGGCATCGGTACCCACGCGGAATTCGATGGGTTCGCGGCCGATGGACTGGCAAGCAGCGATTTCCTCATCCTTGATGCCGCGGGAGGCATTGGCGATGTCAGTTTCACCGGCGACGCAGAAGCGTTCGAAACCACCACCGGAGCCGATGCTATCGACGGTCACATTGCCAGCGAAGCCTTCCTGTTGGAAGAGTTCCGCCATGCGCTCGGAGAGCGGGAAGACGGTGGAGGAACCAGCGGTTACCACGTCACCAGTCACGGCATCGGGAGCATACTCAGCCATTTCGTCCATAGCAGGAGCAGGAGCGGCGGCTTCGCCACTGACAGCGGCTTCCCAGGCGCTCATGGCAGCTTCAAAATCAGCGGCGGGAGCGGGGAAGTAGCCCACGTCAACGATGTTGGCTTCGAGGTTGGAGAGGTAGAAGTAGATGAACGCGGCGACCTGGGGTTTCTCGGTCATGATCGTGGCATCGGAGTAGATGAAGAGCGGGCGGGCGAGCGGGTAGGTGCCTTCGTCTACAGCCTGCTGGTTGGGCTCAACGCCTTCGATGGCAAGCGCCTTGAGGGTGTCGGCGTTCTCGACATAGTAGGCATAGCCGAAGTACCCGATGGCATAGGGGCTGCCGACCACGCCCTGAACGAGGACGTTGTCATCTTCGGAGAACTGTGCGCCTTCACGGGCGAGCAGAGCTTCTTCACCGCCGAAGTCTTCCATGGTCTCTTCGACGAAGTAGTCGAAGGTGCCGGAGTCCGCGCCGGGGGAGTAGATCTGAATGGTTTCGGCGGGGTAGGAGGCATCGACCTGATCCCAGGTGGTGAATTCACCGGAGAAGATTTGACCGAGCTGTTCGATGGTCAAGCCGGTGAGGAAATCATTGTCGGCGCTGACGACCACGGAGAGGGCATCGGTACCCACGCGGAATTCGATGGGTTCGCGGCCGATGGACTGGCAAGCAGCGATTTCCTCATCCTTGATGCCGCGGGAGGCATTGGCGATGTCAGTTTCACCGGCGACGCAGAAGCGTTCGAAACCACCACCGGAGCCGATGCTATCGACGGTCACATTGCCAGCGAAGCCTTCCTGTTGGAAGAGTTCCGCCATGCGCTCGGAGAGCGGGAAGACGGTGGAGGAACCAGCGGTTACCACATCACCTGATACGGCGTCTGGAGCATACATCGCCATCGGGTCCTCGGCGGGAGCTTCGGTGGCTTCAGCAGGCGCTTCGGTTGCTTCGACAGGGGCTTCGGTCGCCGCTGGGGCTTCCGTGGCTTGTCCGCCACAGGCGGCGAGCACAAAGCTCAGCGCAACCACAAGAAAGATAAACGTACGAGCAAATTTGGACATTTCTCTAATTCTCCTTATATTATTGAATACTGCGGGATGGTATCAACCCGCTCTTAAGGTCAATGGAAGAATTGGTTAACATCTGGTTAAGGGCAATGGACCCGGAAAATTCTTGACCGTTCAATATCCACAGTCCACTGTCATGGGATTACAATGGAGCAATGAACAGATCCCCATTTTCCCTTGCTCCTGAATTTCGTGACTATGTGTGGGGCGGATCAAGACTTCGTCCGGAAATTGTTCCGACCGCTGAAGCCTGGGTGATCTATGCGGGCAATCGCATCACATCTGGACCTTATACCGGTCAGACCCTCTCGGAGCTCTCCATCACCTTTAGCGTGGACCTGCTTGGTGTACGCGCCATCGCGCAGACGGGCTCGCGCTTTCCCGTGTTGGTGAAGATCCTGGATTGCGCGCAGTGGCTATCTCTGCAAGTCCACCCGAATGATGAGCAGGCGCAGAAATTGGAAGGCGAGGGATTGTTCGGCAAGACCGAAGCCTGGCATGTGCTCGAAGCCGAACCGAACGCCAAACTCATGGCGGGTATCAAGCCGAACGTTTCCGCCGAGAAATTGATCTCAGCTATTCAAAGTAAAAGCGAAGCGATACTGGATTTGGTCGAAATGGCGGAAGTGGAAGCGGGCGATACGCTGTTCATGAATCCCGGTACCATTCACGCACTCGGACCTGGCATGCTCATCTATGAGATCCAGCAAACATCAGACATCACCTACCGTGTCTACGATTGGGGACGCCCCGAAACCGAGACGCGCAAGCTGCACATTGACAAAGCTGTGGAGGTCTCGAACCCGAACGCTGTGTCATTAGTGGTCAAGCCGCCCAAGTTGAACGACGGCGAAGTGGTCACTCTGACGCAATGTCAATATTTCAATTTGGATGCGATCCGGTTGGAGGAAAAAACTGTCAGCCTGGAGACGAGGGGCGAATCCTTTCACGGGTTGACCGTGATCGAAGGGCAGGTACAGGTCTCGGCGGAGGGGGAGGCGTTTGTCCTCAATAAATTCGATACGCTCTTAATTCCCGCCTGCTGCGGAGCATATCAGATCCAGCCGTTACAAAAAAGTCGAGTATTGAAAGCCAGCATTTAGTTTTCCGTCATTGCGAGGAGGGCGATAGCCCGACGAAGCAATCTCAGACTTAATCAAAAGATTGCTTCGGGCGAAAGATCATCGCCCTCGCAATGACGAGAATTGTTTTATTTCCATTCCCACGTGCTGACATCGGATAATGCGCGGTAGGCGGTGAGATCGAGTTGCAGCGGAGAGACCGAAACGTACCCCTCCGCCAGCGCGCCGACATCCGTGCCTGATTCTGAGACACCGGTGGGCGCGTCGCCGCCGATCCAATAATACGGGCGGTTGCGCGGGTCGATGCGCTCGTCGAGGCGGCTATGATACACGCGCAGTCCCTGACGGGTGACGCGGAAACCTTTGATCTCTTCTTTCTTGAGCGCGGGGATATTGACGTTGAGCAGGGTGTCTTCGGGCAATCCATGCGCCAGTACATTTTCCACTGCAATGCAAGCCGCATATGCTGATGCCGAAAAATCAAGCGGTCCGATATGACCCTCGGAGACTTCGAGTGAGACTGCCACGCCGGGCACGCCCGTGATGACCGCTTCCATTGCGGCGGTGACGGTGCCGGAGTAGGTGACATCGTGCCCGAGGTTCGCGCCGACATTGATACCGGAAACAACGAGATCGAATTTTTCTTTGAAGTAGCCGAGCAATGCCAGCGCCACGCAATCGCTGGGAGCGCCGTCGCTGGCGAAGGCTTGTGAGCCGTCTTCCAGGCGGAACTCGCGTACGCGCAGGGCGCGGTCGAGGGTTTTTACGTGACCGCCGCCAGACCAGTTACGGTCGGGGGCGAGGATGGTGACGGTGCCGAGGTTGCGCATTTCCTGCGCAAGCGCAAGTAAGCCCGGTGCGAGCACGCCGTCATCGTTGGTGACTAGGATGTGTTTGGTCATGATGTGGGGTTCCTCTTTTTCTTTTCCTTATATTCTAATGATGAAAGAGAAAAGAAGAAAGATGATTCATTTCTGTAGACTCGAATTCTCATCAGGGACGCAAAGGTTAAGGATTTTCTTTGCGACCCTGATGAGTTGATTTTGTGTGATTTCCTGAAAATTATGCGCGAGCCATTGCGATGCGGGCGAAGGCGCTTTCAACGTAGCGCAATCCCCAACTACTGATGACGCGGAAGGCGCTCCATTCGTTCATCTTGCGGACGCGTGTGGTGCGTTCGCGCAAGGCATTGAGCAGGTCCGCGGTGGTGGTGCCGGGGAATTCCGTTGCGCCGAAGCCGATGGTGTCGATCACATGCGAATCGCTGTTGCCGGTGTGGGCGATGTTCAATCCGTTGGCGAAGATGGTCGCGTAGTGGTTGCTGACGCGGTCGATGGCGCATCCGTTATAGGCTTCGATGCCGATCAAGGTTTCCGCCACGAGGGGATGTTTCAACGCCTTCAGGATCGAGTAGGGGGTCAGGCTTTTCATGCCCATGCCGCCCGCCATTGGGTGCGCGGCGATGCACACGCCGCCCTGTTCGCGCACGCGCAGGACGGTTTCGATCAGTGACAGCCCAGGCTGGATTTTTTTCGTGATGAACAAAGCCAGTAGGTCGCCTTCGGCGGTGGTGATCTCGCTGCCGGGGATGACTTCCACACCGTAGTGTGAGGCGAGCTTGACCGCTTCCAGTGCGCCTGCGACTTCATCGTGGTCGGTGATGGCGATGACGTTCAGTCCGACCGCGTGGGCGCGGCGAAGAACCGCGGGAATGGTGGCTGTGCCATCGTAGCTATAAATGGTATGCAAATGCAGGTCTGCGAGTCCCATTGAAAATACTCCGTTTCTCTTTTTTAGACCGAATATGCTTCGGGAAGTTTCATTTTGATGAATGTTCAGTGACAGCCGCTTTGGGTTGAGTTTTCCCTTGTACGCCAGTACGAGAAGCGACTGTCACTTCATTCATGCGGTCAGTGTATCAGGGGGGTGTTAAGGGAATTTGAAATAAACGTGTTGGGTTTGTTAACGATTCCACCCGCTGTCGTCAGCGGGTGGAGAAAAAAAAGGAGGAGAAGAATTGAAGAACGAGTTATGCAGGTTTTTGTGTGGAAGGTCGTTGGAAGCTTTGACCTTCCGTTGAGATGTTTTCCCGCCAGAAATTCGAGAGCTGTTTCTGGAGGAACTCCCGTCGCTTGCGAGAAGCATCGACCCCGAAGATGGTCAAAAGGGAGAGCAGTAATACGGATGCAGTGATCGTTTCCATGTTTGTATGATACAGCCTATCGTTTATAACGCACTTAAGAAACGGTTAACAACCGGTAAACATGTTTGAAAGGTTACGGGCGGTCAGCAACAGCCTGCGGACGGCGCGCCTTACCGCGAGCCTTGGAAGTGTCCCTGGTGGGGGTGTGAAGCGTGCGTACGCATATCTTCGCGATCTGGGCGGCGGATGCGCCGTTGTTCTGGATGGGCATCAGTTGTTTGAGTTGTGCGACATCAAGATAGGAATGCGTTTCTTTGCCGAGCGCCACCGCCACGAACGTGGATGTGGACTGCTGGGTGATGACGGCCGACGCGTTGGCGATCATGTGCGACACATTCCCGTGGGTGAAAACCAATGCATTATCGGGCGCATGCCTGCTGATCTCGCGGATGGCGCGCGGCGCATTTTCCATCGGATGCAGTTTGAAGATGAGCGTTCGGTCGCCTGCGATCTTGACGCATTTCTTGATGAAGTTGACCCGGTCATCGAAGCGGAAGGTTTCCCGGAACGGGGTGGTAGCCACGAGTACGTGACCGTGATACGGGAAGGGGTTGTCGCGGAAGGCATCCATGTTGTCGAAGTTGGGAATGCCGGTTACGGCGATCTTTTCCGGTTTGACCCCCTTGCGGATGAAATGCTCTGCATAGCCTTCCGAGGCAACGCAGAAAAGTTCATAGGCGTTCGAGATCCCGTTGGTGGATGTGTTGGCAAGGTAGCGCGGGAGTTTCATCCATTTGACGAGGTGGTACATCAGGCTTTCGGGCTCGGTGATGCCTTCCTGCACCAGGATGACCTTTTTGCCGCGCAGGTTCTTCTGGACGATGAGGTCACTGCATGTGACCACCAGGTCGTACTCATGTCCCTCGCCGCGCAGATCGACCTTGAGCTTGTGCCTGGCGAGATAGGCATCCGTTTCCCGGCGGTGCCTCCCGCCGAGGACAGTCGACCCCAGCCAACCCATGCGGGCGGCGAAATCTTCGATCCCGTCCGCGTAGTAGGGCGTGAAATGGCAGTCATACTCATTCATAAGGTGAGATGCGATCTGATGCATCTGGGTGGTCTGGTTGAGCGAGCCGCATATAAACAGGATTTTCTTCATGGTGTAGGCTCCAATGTTTATGAGTGTAGCGGTTGGGGATTAAGTATGTGAAAACATGCGGTTAAGGGGTGCTTAATTCCCGGTTTCTTTACCTTTTGTTAACAGGTCGATATTAACAACCTGTATAATTCGGGCAAAGGCAACCCATGCAAACCATTGCCGCAGTTGACATTGGCTCCAATGCCATCCGGTTGATCGTCGGGCGCATCATTTACGACGATAAGCTGGAAACCATCGAGAGTATTCGCATGCCTGTCCGTTTGGGGCAGGATGCTTTTTCTCAGCGGCAGATCCGCGAAGAGACGGCTCTGCTCGCCCTGGATGCTTTCACCCGCTTCCGCAAAGTGGCGGATAATTACGGCGTGGAACGCATCCGCGCGGTGGCGACCAGCGCCATGCGCGAAGCCAGCAACAGCGACATCCTGTGTGACCGCATCGCGCGCGCCACAGGCATCGAGATCGAAGTCATTAGCGGGGAAGAGGAAGCGCGGTTAATTCACTTGGCGGTGGCACACGCCGTAAATCTGAAAAACAAACATGCCATGCTGATCGACATCGGTGGCGGCAGCGTGGAAGTGACGCTCTCGCAGGGGGATAACATTCTGTCCACGGAAAGTTACAACATGGGCACGGTGCGTCTGCTGGAAAAGATGCGTGATAAGCCCGCCAAGATTCCGTTCGAAGACCTGGTGCGTGAGTATGCCGAGGCGGCGAAGCGCCGCATCGAAAGGGAAGTGGGGAATAAGAAGATCGACCTGTGTATCGGCACAGGCGGCAACATCGAAGAGATGGGCGTGCTGCGGAAAAAGTTGTTCAAGCGCGAGAGCGAGCAATCCATCACGCTCGAAGAGTTGACCAAACTCACTGAAACGCTCAGCAGGCTCACCGTCGAAGAGCGGATGCGCAAATTCAAGTTGAAGCCCGACCGCGCCGATGTCATCCTGCCTGCCTCCATCGTCCTGAAAATGATCGCGAAAGAGGCGCGCGTGGGTGAGGTCAAGATCCCGAATGTCGGTTTGAAGGATGGCATCCTGATCGACCTCGCGCAACAGGTTGGCAATGTGCGCGTGTCGCCGCGCGAACAAGTATGGCTCTCTGCGATGCAGTTGGGTGAGAAATATCAATATGATGGGGAACATGCCAATCGGGTGGCGTACCTGGCGGGCAGTCTCTTCGACCAGACCGCATCGCTGCACAACATGGAACCGGAGAATAAATTGTTTTTGGAAGTGGCGGCTCTCCTGCACGATATCGGTCACTTCATTAACACGATAAATCACGACAAGCACGCCTATTACATCATGCAAGCCAATCCGCTGATCGGTTTGAGAAAACGCGAACAGGATATCGTGGCGAACGTGGCGCGCTATCATCGCAAATCCATGCCGACCGTGCAGGATGAAAATTTCCGCGCGCTTTCATCGAAGGAGCGCTCGACCGTTATCAAACTTTCCGCGCTGCTGCGCCTCGCCGATGCGATGGATGTCAGCCATACACGGCGCGTGAAGGGTGTCAGAATTCGACAGGTCAAGAATAAATGGCTGTTGAAATTGGAGGGGAAGGATGCCCTCAATCTTGAGATCTGGGCGCTCGAAAAACGGCGCTCATTGTTCCAGGATGTGTTCGGCATGAAGCTTGAGATCGAGTCGTGATTATGGATGCAAAGACCATCTTATTGGAATCCCTTGATACCCGCTGGAAAAGATTCCGCGCCGAGTTGAAGACCTGCCGCAACGAATTTTCCGAGGAAGCCGTTCACGATCTGCGTGTGGCAACGCGGCGCCTGCTTGCCTTGTTCGACCTGCTGCGTGCGTTAATCCCGCGCAAGCGCGTACAAAAGATCCGCCGCGCGCTCAAAGACCAGCTCGACGAGCTCGATGACCTGCGCGACACGCAAGTGCTGCTCGCCGATGTCTCTGAATTCATTCAAGACATTCCCGAATTGAAGATCTTTCAGGAACAATTACAGAAGAACGAAAAGACATATCTGCGCCATACGCGCAAAGCCATACGATCCCGCAAGACGGGAGAACTCACAGACCGCATCGAAAAAGTCGGCGGGATGATCGCGGCGCTGCCGGGCGAAGCCCTGCGCGAGCAAACCCTCGCCGCCGCCGATGATCGTTTCGCGCGCGTGCTGCAAACCTATGCCGCGATGGATACGGAAAACATTCCCAGCATCCACAAACTGCGCGTTGCATTTAAAAAATTTCGCTATACCGTCGAGATCGTCCATCCGCTGTTGGAAAACTTCCCTGCAGCGAATTTCGAGCGGATGCACAACTATCAATCCATGATGGGGGATATTCAGGACCTGGAAGTTGCGACTGAGCAATTGATTGAATTAAAAGAAACCGCCTCAGCTCCTCGCCTCGAACCTGCCGCCAACCATTATGCCTCGCGCCTGCGGACGGCGGTTTTGAGTTTTGTCGACGATAAAGGCGAAGCACTTACGTTTTGGCGCAACTCGCCAGACGGATCTTTTCCCTGGGAGAAACCCTTATGAACCTGTACCTCATCCGCCATGCCATCGCCGAGGAAGAATCCTCCTCCGGTGAAGACAGCCAGCGCGCGCTGACCGACAAGGGCGCAAAGAAAATGCGTCAGATCGCCAAAGGTCTGCGGACGCTCGGCGTGGAATTTGACCTTATCCTGACCAGTCCCTACACCCGCGCCCGTCAGACCGCAGAGATCCTTGGCGATGTGTTTCGATTGAAGAAAGACATCGTTGTCAGCGGGGATCTATCCCCAATGGGTGACCCTGATCTGCTGCTGGCTGAGATCAACGAAAAGCATACGGTGGACAGTCTCGCCCTCGTTGGGCATGAGCCGTATCTATCCACGCTGGTTGGGCTGCTCATTGCAAACGGCGCCCCCGTGGACGTTGCCTTCAAAAAGGGCGGAGTCTGCCGACTCTCCACCGATGATCTGCATCACACCCGCAAGGCAACATTAGAATGGATGCTGACCCCCGGCGTGCTGGTGGAAATTGGTGAACGGTAAAAGTGACTTTGTTAATGGAGAATGGGTACAATAAGAAAGCTATCCCATCTTCCATCCACTTCCCACTATGAACCGAGCCATGACCGACATCGACCTGACTTCCCCTTCCTTATATATCAACCGCGAACTCAGTTTATTGGAGTTCCAGCGCCGAGTCCTTGAAGAAGCACGGGACGAGGAAAATCCACTGCTCGAGCGGGTGAAATTCCTTGCCATCTTCGGCTCCAACATGGACGAGTTCTACATGGTGCGTGTCTCCGGTATCCGCAAGCAGGTGGAAGCCAACATCATGAAACTCTCTGAAGACGGTCTGACCCCGCGTGAGGAACTGGCGGTCATCCGCAAGACTGCGCAGGAGTTAATGCAGGATGCCCAGCAATGCTTCCAGCGCAAGCTCATGCCAAAACTGGATAAAGAAGGCATTCACATCCTTGATTATCAAAAGCTAAGCACCCTCCAAAAGGAACGCGCCGACAAGTATTTCAAGGATGTCATTTACCCGGTACTGACGCCGCTGGCGCTCGATCCCGGTCATCCCTTCCCGCATATTTCGAACCTCAGCCTCAACCTTGCCATCGTCATCCGCGATAAAAAGGGGAACGAGAAATTTGCCCGCCTCAAAGTGCCGGATACACTTCCGCGCCTGATCCCGATCAAGCGTTCCTCCGGCAGCGCTCGCAAGGACGGCACGATCCCCTTCCATCATTATTTTGTCTGGCTGGAACAAGTCATCGCCGCGAACCTGGCAGACCTGTTCCCCGGCTTGGAAGTCGTCTCCGCGCATCCCTTCCGCATCATCCGTGATGCGGATATCGAGATCCAGGAACTCGAAGCCGACGACCTGCTCGAAACCATGCAGCAGAGCATCCGTAAGCGCAAATTTGGCTCGGTCGTGCAAGTGGCAATGTACCCATCCATGCCCGATGCCATCCGTGACTTGCTGGTGGAAAATCTCGAAGTCTTTCCGAACGATGTCTATGTGATGAACCATCCGCTTGGGTTGGCGAACCTATGGCAGTTGTACGGTAGTGTCGAACGCTTTGAATTGAAATACCCGCCGTACATCCAGCGCACGCCGAAGCCATTGCGAAACCTGGAGACGCCGGGAAATATCTTCGATGTCATCCGCTCGGAAAATGTGCTGCTGCACCATCCCTACGAATCCTTCTCCCCGGTTATTGAATTTCTCAACACCGCCGCGCGGGACCCGAACGTGCTTGCCATCAAACAGACCGTTTACCGCGTTGGCTCGAACGCGCCGATCGTCGAAGCCCTGCTCGAAGCCGCTGAACGCGGCAAGCAGGTTGCGGTGCTGATGGAGTTGAAAGCCCGCTTCGACGAAGAGTCCAACATCGGCTGGGCGCGCGCATTGGAAGATGCGGGCGTGCATGTGGTCTATGGACTCGTCGGGTTAAAAACTCACTGCAAAGTTTCGATGGTTGTCCGGCGTGAAGGAGAGGGCATTCGCCGTTATCTGCATCTTGCCACCGGCAATTACAACGCGGTCACATCCCGTTTCTACGAAGACCTCGGCATGTTCACCTGCGACGATGACATGGGCTCCGACGCCACCGACCTATTCAACTATCTCACCGGCTATTCCACCAAAAAGGCTTATAAAAAATTACTGGTCGCCCCCGTCAACCTGCGCGAGCAGATCGAGGCGCGCATCTACCGCGAGATCGAGCACGCCAAAGCCGGGAACAAAGCCCGCATCATCTTCAAGATGAACTCGCTTGTGGATTTGGAGATGATCCGGCTTCTCTATCAAGCCTCGCAGGCAGGCGTCAAGATCGATCTCCTTGTGCGCGGCATGTGTTGTCTGCGTCCGGGCATCAAAGGTGTGAGCGAGAACATCCGCGTGATCAGCGTGGTTGGGCGGTATCTCGAACACAGCCGCATTTATTATTTTCTCAATCATGGGAACGATGAAGTCTATCTTGGCAGCGCCGACCTCATGCCGCGCAATCTAAACCACCGCGTCGAAGTTGTTTTCCCCGTGGAGAACAAAGGTCAGGTGCGTTTCCTGCGCGAGAAGATCCTGGAAACCTATCTCAAAGATAACATACGCGCGCGCCTGCTCGAATCAGACGGAAAATATAAGCGCGCAAAACCAGGTGGCGATGAAAAACGTTTCGATGTGCAATCACATCTCATGGGGGAGTAGAAAGTAAAACGTACTGCCGTGCCTCTCATCGCTCTCCGCCCAAATTTTTCCGTTATGCGCTTCGATAATATGCTTTGAAATGGAAAGTCCCAATCCCGTGCCGGAACCGGTGCGGGATGAGTCGACTCTGTAAAAGCGCTCGAAGATGCGGGTGAGACTTTCCGCGGGTATGCCGATGCCCGTATCCTGCACCGCGCATCGGATTCCGCCGGAAGTTGTTTCGACCACCAAAGTGATCTCTCCCCCGGGCTTTGTGAACTTGACCGCATTGTGAATTAGATTCACCAGCACCTGCTCAAGGCGCGTCTTGTCCACGCGGATGTTCGGCAGTCCATCTTCACACCTCACATCCAATTTCAAATTGGCGCGTTCCACTTGTGCCTTCATCCGCTCGGCTGCGGAGTAGATCAACTTGCGCGGCGAAATGGTTTCGAAGTTCAACTGCACCTGCCCCGACTCGATGCGTGAAAGGTCGAGCAGTTCCTGCGTCATCTGCGTCAACGCATCCACTTCGGTGTGGATCCGGTCAAGGAAACGCGGACCAGCATCCGGGTCCGATAATGCGCCGTTTTGCAGGGTCTCGGTCAACGCTTTGAGCGAGGCGAGCGGAGTCCGCAGTTCATGCGATACGTTGGAGATGAAATCCCGCCGCACGGTTTCCAGTTTGCGCACTTGTGTCAGGTCCTGCGCGAGCAGTAAACTTCCGCCTTCATGTTTATCGGGAACGACGATGATCTGCAAATATTGCTTGCGCGTGGGGATCTCCACCGATTCGATCTGCATCATGCGGGTTTCCTGGCAGCGCTTCCAGGCTTCGATGAGCTGGTGGCTTCTCACAACTTGTGCCACGCTTTGCTCGGTGGGTTTGCTCGCCCCAAAAAGTTTGCTGACCGCCGGGTTGGCGAATTGCACCCGTCCGTCCGCATCGGCGATGAGCACGCCGTCGGTCAGTTGTTCAAGCACGGTGGCAAGGCGTTCGTTATCTGTCCGCAGCGCATTCAATTCTGCATTGAACGCCATCCTGCGCGATTCAATCGCGCTTACAAGTTCATCTATTTCAGTCGCATGGGGGAGGGGATGCTTTGGGTCACGCATGAATTGCGTGACCTGCTTCATCTTTCGTTTAAGATCATAAAATCGCCACGCAAACCACGCGGCGAGCAGGAAAAAGATGACTGCAAGAAAGTAGGGGAGTTGGCTCATACGCAATTCGTAACGCGTGATTCGTAAATTACGGAGTACGAGTCGCGTTTTACGCGCTTATCCTTCGAACCTGTAGCCGCCGCCTCGTACCGTGACGATGCGTTTGGGTTCGCTTGAATTTTTCTCGATCTTTTGCCTAAGCCAGCGCACATGTACATCCACGGTGCGGCTGTCGCCGATGTAATCCCAGCCCCAAACGCGCTCGAGGATGAATTCACGTGAGAGCATCTGGCGGCGGTGTTCGGCGAGGAAGAGCAGCAGCTCATATTCCTTTGGCTTGAGTTGTACCACCTTTTCATCTAATAACACTTCACGGCGGGTGAGGTCAATGGCGAGATTGTCGAACGTCAGCGTCTCATGTGGAGCGACTTCGACGGTTTTGCCGATCTCTTCACGCAGCAGGCGCGCCCGGCGCATCTGCGCTTTGACGCGCGCGATCAATTCACGCATCGAGAAGGGCTTGGTCAGGTAGTCATCCGCGCCAACTTCAAGACCGACGACGCGGTCGATCTCATCATCGCGGGCGGTGAGCATGAGAATGGCGGTGCTCATCTCCTTGCGCAGGATGCGCGCCACTTCAAAGCCGTCTATTTCAGGCAGCATGATGTCCAAAACGATAAGGTCTGGTTTCAGCTTTCGGGCAGATTCAAGGGCAGAGCGTCCGTCACCGACGGTGACTACGGTGTACCCCTCTTTTTTCAGGTTGTACGCTAGCGTTTCCTGTAAAGCCAGTTCATCTTCAACAACAAGGATTTTTTCAGGCATGGTTCAGACTATACCATAAAGGCTTTGTTAGTCTGTTAAGGCGTTGTTAAAGGAATGCGCCCATTGATGGGTTATTTTCGGTTGCGTTTGTGGAAGAGCAATGGCAGGGTGACGATCAGAACGATGACAAACCCCATGACAAGAATACCGTCTGTCGAGCCGATCTCCGAAGCATCACCGTTCTCCGGTGTGGGAGTGGCTTGTTGAATCATAGACGCGGAGCCCGTCAGTTGCCCCGATGCCAGGGATGGGCTAAAATTCGACATTGCCAGGATAACGATCAGAGCAATGAGCAGTGCGGCAAAAATCCCGAAACTGGATATGGCTTTCATTGTTATATTCATTATAATTGTATCATGCCGGTGGGTGACTTATTTTCACCGGGCTTTTAGATAGTGGACAATTTAGATTACTTGTACCTTTTTACACTTTTGTTGTATAATCCGCCGAGTTATTTACTGACTAGGGGAAAAGCGTTGCATAGGAGTGTGGCATGGCAATATGCAAGGCGGCTGGGGTCATAACCCTGCCCATCTCGAACGGGGCAGGTCTATTATTTATAGGTTGTATCAATTCTACACATTTATTTAATGGAAGCAATCCGCACGATCGTTCCTGCCTGCCAGGGACACACTAATTCAGTCATCGCCGTCGTTGAGAATATAAAAGATCAGCGGCGGCGTTACGCTTAGAATTCATCTTAGGAGCATCCATGATCAAAAAGTTTTTTGACTGGCTGAAACAGCCTCTTGGTCTGATCGCGGTGGGGATCGCACTCCTGGCGGTGTTCAGCGCTGCGGCGTATGGGATCTACCTGACCCAGCGCTCGCCTGAGCAACCTGTTCCGGGATTCCCACACAAGACCCATGTTGCCTTTGGCATACAGTGTTTGTATTGCCATCCAGGCGCCTCCAAGGGACCTGCCGCCGGGCTTCCCTCTCAGGCGAAGTGTTGGGCGTGTCATAACCAGATCGTCAAGACCCGCGACAGCGCCCTGCTTGCCCCATTGAAGGATGCCGTTTTGAGCGGGGAATCGCTTGAATGGGTTCCAGTTGCCATTGTGCCCGATTTCGTACAATTCAATCATCGCGCTCATGTTGCGGCGGGGAAGAATTGCGAAGACTGTCATGGCGATGTAAGCCAAATGGGCATCTATGAGAACCCGCAGGTCTTCAATATGGGCTGGTGCCTGAATTGTCATATCGAAACCGCTGGTGAAGATCAGGAAAAACTGGTCAAGCTCAGCGATTGTGGCACTTGCCATTATTAAACCGGGCGAAAGGACATCAATATGAGAGAACAATTTTCCCGGCGTGATTTTCTGAAACTGGCTGGTTTGGGTGCTGCAACTACTGCGGTCCTCACTGGATGCGGTCCCGCTTCGCGTTATGTCAAGCGCGAGCCGTATCAGCAGATGCCCGAGTACAACTCGGTCGGTCAGAGCACATATTACGCCACCACATGTCGCGAATGCGCGGCGGGATGCGGGCTCGTCGTCCGCACATATCAGGGACGGGCGATCAAAACCGAAGGCAATGCGAACCACCCGCTTAACCTCGGCAAGACGTGCGCGCGTGGACAGGCAACCCTGCAAGGGTTGTACAACCCCGACCGCGTCACCGACCCGAACAAAGCCGGCGCTGCGATGGATTGGGATGCTGCGATACAGGTTGTAGCGGATGCTCTTAAGAACTACAAACCCGATGAGATCGCCTTCCTGATGGGTATGACCCCCGATCATCTGTTTGATCTCGTCACTGACATGGCGAACGCCACCGGAATGAATGCTCCTGTTCGTTTCGGCGCGTTGAGCATGTTCGAAGCCCGCGCCACCTTGAGCCAGGCTGCCGAGACTCTCTTTGGTCAGGCAGGCTTGCCCTTCTTCGATGTGGGCGGGGCGCAGGTCGTGCTCTCCTTCGGCGCGAACTTCCTCGAAACCTGGCTTTCTCCCGTCTCCTACACCCGCGGATTTGTGGGACTGCGCCAGGCAGAGACGAAGATACGCGGTACGCTCGTCCAGTTCGAAGCGCGGATGTCCGCTACCGGCGGCAAGGCTGATATATGGGTTCCGGCCCGCCCCGGGACTGAGGCTTTGGTTGCGCTTGCAGTCGGGAAACTCGCTGCGGAAATTCGCGGCGGCGCGATGCCGCGTGCCTTCTCCAGTGTGGATCCGCTCGAAGTGGCAGAAAAAGCCGGCGTCGAGTTTGAAGCGCTTGAAAAAGTTGCCCAGTTGGTTGCCAATTCCACGGGCGTGCTTGCCATCCCCGGCGGCGCGGCGCTCGGTCAGACCAATGGTCTCGCGGTTGCCGAAGCTGTGCTGGCGTTGAACGCTTTCGCCGACAACATCGGCAAGCCCGGCGGTGTTTATCTCTCTCCGTTGGCTCCCAATCAGACCGAATACAGCCGCCCTGCCTCCGCCAAGGAAATGCAGGCGTTCGTCGAAAAGATGGCGAGCGGCGCGTTCAAGGTTCTGTTCGTTCATGGCGTGAACCCCGTGTTCGAACTGCCCGCCGCGCTTAATTTCAAAGGTGCAATGGGCAGCGTGGAACAGGTCATCTCGTTCGCGACCTTCCCCGATGAAACCGCCGCAGAAGCTGATTACATCCTCCCCGACCATCACAGCCTCGAATCCTGGGGATACCAGCGTGTCGCCACCGGTTCGGCGAAACCCGTTCTTTCCGGTGCCCAGCCTGTGGTTTCACCCTTCTACAACACCCGCGCCACTGCGGATGTGTTGATCGCCGCCGCCCGACTGGCTGGCGGAAAATTTGCTGAAGCCCTGCCCTTCGAGGATGAAGTCGAATTCCTGCAGACCAAAGTCGCCGCGCTGATGAGCGAGGCTGACGGTTCCTTCGCCGCACCCGATGAGTTCAGCTTCATGGCGTCCTTCCAGCAGCTTGGTGGTTGGTGGAAGACCGTGGAAGCCCCCGCTGCTCCCGCAGCAGCAGATGCGCTCAACAGCAACATCTCTGATGAGGAAGCGGAATTTGCCGGTGAAGGCGAATTCTTCCTCGTTCCTTTTGTTTCCCCGACCATGGCGGAAGCCGGTGCGAACAAACCCTGGCTCCAGGAACTCCCCGACCCGACCACGACCGTCATGTGGAATACCTGGATCGAGATGAACCCTGAGACCGCTCACGAACTTGGCATTGCCAATGATGATGTGGTCAAGGTCATCAGCGAAGTCGGTGAACTGCAGGCTTACGTTTACTTGTATCCGGCTATTCGTCCCGATACGATCGCGATACCATTCGGTCAGGGGCACACTGCCTACGGACGGTACGCTGAAAATCGCGGCGCGAATCCCGCCGACTTGATCGCCGGCCATTTTAATGAAGCAGGCGATCTTGCATTTGCTGGTATGAAAGTCAAAGTAGAAAAGGTCTCCAGCGCCGTAAGTGGTGTCGGTCTTTCCCGCATGGAAAGCCGTATGGGTGTGTATGGCGAAGCGCTGGGTGAGGAGCATTAATCATGATTAGACCCGAAGAAATCAAAATGAGCGCCGAAGAAACCGGCAAGTGGGGGATGGTCATCAATCAGGACATCTGCACGGGCTGTCAGGCTTGTGTGGCTGCCTGTGCAATGGAAAATAACATCACCTTTGTCGGTGAAGAAGATGCCGGGTACGGTCGTTCCATGCACTGGATCCGCATCGAACGCTTCTGGGAGGGTGAATACCCTGAAATAAAGATGACCTCGCAACAGCCGATGCTCTGCCAGCAATGTGGCCACGCCACTTGTGAACCGGTCTGCCCGGCGTTTGCCACGGTCCATTCACAGGCGGAACAGTTGAACCTGCAGGTGTACAACCGCTGTGTGGGTACACGGTACTGCGCGAACAACTGTCCGTACCAGGTGCGTGCATTCAACTGGCGCGATTACAAACGCCCCGAACCTTTGCCGAATCAATTTAACCCTGATGTAACCGTTCGCCGCATGGGCGTGATGGAGAAGTGTACATTCTGCATCCAGCGCATCCACAAGGCTCAGGACAAAGCCAAAGCGGAAGGACGAGAAGTGGTGGACGGCGAATTCACCACCGCCTGCGCACAGGCATGCCCCGCCAATGCGATCGTATTCGGGCGTGTTGACCAGCCCGAATCCCTGGTCTCCCAACTGATGCATAAGGGGCATGGCGTCAAACATCTTGAAGAACTCGGCACGCTTCCCAACGTGACCTACTTCAAGGGAGGGTAATCATGTCAGATAACAAACATCACGCGGACGCTGCGCAGTCTCACGAAGAGCATCTCCGCGAAAAACATCTCATGCTCGACCCGCTTCCACGCGGGAAGATGAACGAAATGGTCATGGAAGCCATGACCACGCCTCCCACCTGGAAGTGGTGGCTGGTTTTTGGGTTCCTGGCTTTTATCGTGGTGTACTTCCTGTTCTATAAGTGGGGCATCCTGATCGCAAAAGGTCAGGGTGAAGCCGGTGTGATGCGCCCTGATTACTGGGGCATCTTCCTCGTCAACACCGTGTTCTGGATCGGGATCAGCCATGCCGGTACGTTCATCTCCGCGATCCTGCGTGTGTTCAAGGCGGAGTTTCGCCGTCCGTTCACCCGCGCGGCGGAATTGATGACCACCTTTGGTCTGGTGCAGGCAGGGTTTAGCATTTTCATGCATTTGGGTCGTGTTTGGATTTTCTACTGGTTATTGCCGTATCCCAATCAACGCATGTTGTGGCCCAACCTGCATTCCCCGCTCACATGGGACCTGCTCGCGATCACAACGTACCTGCTTTCTTCCACGATGTACCTCTTCCTGCCGCTCATCCCCGATGTGGCGATGGCGCGCGACCGCTCCACCGGCTGGCGCAAGAACCTGTATAAAGTCCTTGCCCTCGGTTTCCGCGGTACGGAAGGCGAGTGGACCCACCTGCGCAACGCGATGAACATCTTTGCATTCGCGATCATCCCGGTCATGTTCTCCGTTCACACCATCGTGTCCTGGGACTTTGCAGCTGCCACCCGCCCCGGTTGGTCATCCACCATCTTTGGTCCATACTTCATCGTAGGCGCGCTGCATTCCGGCATGGGTGCGGCAGTTGTCGTGCTGGCAGTCATCCGCGGCACCATGAAGCACATGGCTTACTTCGTGCGCGGCGAGCATTTCGATGCCATTGGCAAACTGATGCTCATCATCTCGATGGCGTGGGCGTACTTCTTCTTCAACGATTACATGGTGCAGTGGTACGGCGGCGACAAGTGGACACAGCAATTGCTCCACTTCCACGAAGCCGGTCCTCTGGGCTGGATGTGGTTTGGCATGTTGTTCACCAACATTGTCCTCCCCTGGGCAATTCTCTGGAATCCCAAATGGCGCTCAAATCCCTGGTTGGTCGGGTTTGTCGGCATTGCCATCAATGTTGGCATGTGGTTTGAACGTTATATAATCATCCCGATTTCGGTCACCATTAACCGTATGCCATTTACCTGGCGCATGTATACGCCGGGTATCGAAGTCCCCATGGGCATTGGTACAGTAGCACTTTTCATTTTGCTATATATGATAGCGTCTAAAGTGATCCCACTGATTCCCGTTTGGGAAGTGCAGGAAGGTCAAATGGCGCACGAACTCAAAAAATTTGGACGCGAGACCGTTGTTTCGGTCAGCGAACTTGAATAGGAGGATGCGATGACTGAAGAATCTAAAGTTGTCGATCTACTCGCGGTCTTTTCGGACCTCGCACCTGCCGCGGACGCCGTCGAACAGCTCCGCGCGATGGGTGTTCACGACGATTGCATGAACGTGATCTCTGGCATACCCGTTACCGAAGCCATGCTTGGGCGTCCGCACCAGTGGACGAATGTGCCCCGGATTGCCATGGGGGGCGCGATCCTGGGTTTTCTGGGCGCGGTGTTCCTTGCCTATGTTGCACCGTTCCTGTACCCATATCCAATCCAGGTTAGTACGCAATCTTTTATCCCCGGACCCCCGACGGTCGTTGTATTGTTTGAATTGACCATGCTGGGCATGCTGCTTGCCACCTTCCTCGGCGTTTTCCTTGACAGCTTCTTCCCAAATTACCGCCCGATGAAATATGTGCCCGAGATCAGCGATGGGAAGATCGCCATCTACGTGGAATGCTCGCATGTGGATGAAACGAAGATCACGGATGTGTTGAAGAAACTCGGCGCTGAATCCGTGAAGCCTGCGGAGGCACAACACCTATGAGACTTTTCAAACAACTCCTCGTTGTCTTTGCCGCGCTTGGCGTGCTGGTGGCAGCATTGATGGTCATTTCCTATGATGTGATCAAGGTCGACTGGATGGTCTTCATGGAACTCCAGGATTCGTACGACGATCAGGAAAAGCCATTGCCGGTCCCTGCCGGATCGATCCCGGTGGAAGGCGCTGCCTATCTGCCCGGTATGGGTGAGCCCGTCAATCCCGTGCCTGCGGATGAAACATCGATCGCGCGCGGCGCTGAACTGTATACCATCCACTGCGCCATGTGCCACGGCGCAGATGCGCGCGGAACCGGTACTGTTGCCGCATTCCTCGTCAAAAAGAAACCGGCAGACCTGACCAGCGCACTGGTCCAGGCGAAAACCGATGGCAGTATGTTCCTGACCATCACCAATGGTATCTTCAACCCGAGCAACAGCCTGTTTCCCGAAGTTGAGTTCTCCGGTCAGATGCCGCCCTTGAATGAAAACCTCACCGTGCGCGAACGCTGGGATGTGGTCAATTACCTGCGCACTCTCAAAGCCGCGGAATAGGAAGGGACTAGTATGAAAGACGATGTTCGAAAGTACATTTACGGCGCGATAGGCGTTTTTCTCGCGGGGGTACTCGTCTGGGTGGGCATTGTGTATGTGAATGCTTGTGGGTTTACCCTATCCTGCAACCGCGGACAGCTCGCCGTTGCGCGCACTCCCGTCCCGACCCTGATCCCTGCCACCATGCCTGCCATGCAAGTGGAAAACATCGGAGCTGCCCAGGAGGATACCTGTCATGTCGCTGCGGCGGATCTGATGGGCGCGTGGGTCGAAGCAGGCGCTTCCGATACCGAAGCCTTCCAATTCGCGGATGCCAGCGGGCAGACCTGCGAAGCGACCTTTGAGGATGTAAAACCCCTCTTTGTGGAAGCCAACCTGTGGTATTCCGGCTCACTCTCCTGCATCTCCTGCCATTCTGTGGACATGGCTGTCTCCCCTGCGCAGTTGGATCTGAGCAGCTATGAAGGCATCCTCGCCGGTTCACGCCGCGCGGAGGGCGCAGCCAATGGCACAGACATCCTTGGTGGAGGGAAATGGTCTACCTCCCTTCTCTACCAATTCATCGCCGAAGCCAGGGCGGATGTTCCTGGTCACACTGAAGCGCTTTCTGACTTGATGATCTACGCCGGAAAACCGCTCCCTGTGGGTGCCACACCCACTCCGTAACAACTCGATACGAAAAGACCTGACCCCGAAATGGTCAGGTCTTTTT
>CAYJPO010000044.1:0-37401 GCA_964372045.1 uncultured Anaerolinea sp. | reverse complement strand
GCAGGATCAGGTCGCGGTCGGTGGGCGCATTCATGGCTAAAGTGTAATACAGGCGCGGTGGGGAAAAAGTTGCAGGATTTTCTAGAACTTAGGGTCTGTATGCAAAATGCCAAAGCATGTCATTCTGAGGAACGGAGCGACGAAGAATCTCTACTTTTGCTCAAAATTTACCCGTTTTGGGCAAGTAAGAGACCCTTCGCTATCGCTCAGGGTGACATGACCATTAATTTGCATACACACCCTAGAAAGTAGTCAATGGTGAATGGTCAAGTCGCAGAACATTCGTGCTATAATACAAAAATTGGGCTTAATGGCGCGGATAAGTAAGGAGAGATCCAATGACTACAGTAAATACAATTGAACAAAAAATTCTTCAAATGGACGGCGGAGAATTTCAAAAACTATGTGATGCATATTTATCCATGATTGGATATGGACGACCTAACTCATTTGGTGCTGTTGCAGGTTCAAATAAAGTTAAGAAAGGTACACCTGATACTTTCTTTGAACACCCCAATGGAAAATTAGTCTTTGCAGAAGCAACCAATCAGAAAGATGGCATTTTCAAAAAACTAAGTGGGGATTTGGCAAATTGCCTTAATGAAAAGAAAACCAAAGTTCCTACAACCAAAATAGAAGAAATTGTGTTTTGCTACACCAGCCAACTTGCACCAAGTGAAGTGCTTTCGCTTAAGACAAAGTGTGAAAAGAAAAACATAAAACTTACATTATTAGGGATTAGCGCATTAGCAAATGATCTTTTGAATTACCAAATTCTTCTTCGGAACTTTCTCAATTTACCAATCGATACAGGTCAGATTATTCCTCTTGAATCATTTCCAGTTATTTACGGGAAAAGTAAATTTTCTACGACACTAGAAACGAAATTTCATTTCAGGGAAGAAGAGTTGAATGAACTCTCGAACGCATTAGAGAGCTTTGATTTGGTCGTAGTTTCTGGTAAATCTGGAGTCGGCAAATCGAGATTTGCACTTGAAGGGTGTCGCAATTTCGTTTCCCAACATTCTGAGTTTAAGGCTTACTCCATAGTAAGCCAATCTCAGAATCTTTACGAGGATTTGATTGAAAGGTTTTCACTACCAGGGCAATATTTAATTCTTGTTGATGATGCAAATCGTGTAATTAAATTTTCATACTTTACACATATTTTGCGTTTTCGAAAAGAAAATCAACAGATAAAAATTGTTGTTACAGTCCGGGACTATGCACTAGAAAAAATAAATAATGATATTTTCAATCATCCTCACTACTCGATGCAGCTCGAAAGCTTGTCAAATGACCAGATCAAAGAACTTGCAAAAACCGAGTTCGGAATTCTAAATCCGAGATATCTAGAGCGAATTGAAGAATTATCTGGAGGCAATCCCCGTATTGCTGTCATGATTTCAAAGGTATCAATAGAAAAGAATACATTAGACAGCATCAATGATGTTTCTGCACTTTACGATGGATATTTCAGTTCCATTAAGGAAGATTTACAGAATTTAGGAGAAACTGACCTACTGAAAGTAGCAGGAATAATTGCATTCCTTAGAGCAGTAGATCGAACTAACGAGCAGATGATGTCACAAATACAGCTATCTTTCGGAATTTCACCAGACATTTTTTGGAAATATGCATTTCGTTTGCATGAACTTGAGTTGGTTGACATGTATGAAAATGAGGTGGTGCGCATTTCTGATCAAGTTTTAGCTACTTACCTTTTTTACTCTGCTTTTTTTAAAGAAAAGCTTCTTGATTTTTCATCAATCTTACAAAACTACTTCCCAAATTTCCTTTCAAAAATTATCGATGCGCTTAATCCTACTTTAAGCGCTTTTAATGAGAATACAATATTTGACATTTTACGTCCAAAGGTTCAAAAATTGTGGGATAAATTAGATTCGGAAAATGATGAAGAAAAATTGCTTGAGTTGGCAAAATCATTTTGGTTTTTAAATCAAGCAAAGGTCTTATCCTTCACCAAAAATCGATTATCTCAATCCACTTATGCACCAGCAGACTTATCTCAATTAGATCAAGTCAGTGAGAATAAAATTAACAACATCACACTTGTAACAGAAATTCAATTGCTGGGATATTTTCGTTACGCAACAACTGAGTTAAGAAAAATCGCATTGGAAACCCTTGTTGATTACTTAAAAATTCGTCCAGCCGAAATTTTACAAGTTCTTCATGTCCTAACCGATGATTATGGGTTTATTCACCGTTTGCATTACATTGATGCTTCAATGCCTAATACAGTTATAGATTTGCTTTGGGCGTATTCACTAAATGGTCGCGACGAACTTTATTCAAGGTTGTATATTGCTGTTGCGAATGAATATCTTAAGGTAAATTTTGAAATCAACGAAATGAGATCTAAGTCTACAATTAGGTTTGGCAATATTGCTCTAGAACCAAAACCAGAAGTCTTTCAAATTCGGACAAAAATTTTCAACCACCTATTCGAGCTTTACAAGTCTTACCCTAAACATGTATTTTCTACTTTGGTAAGTTACACTAAAAACTATTACCATATAGCATTTGGCGAAATATTTCTAAACGATTCTTTTGAGGTACTTAATTTTATTCAAACTAGTTTGGACTCAAAAGATTACAAACACAATATTTTTGTGAATGGGTATTTAGATTTTCTAGAAGAGCACAATATCACTTTCGATATTACACTTCGAGAAAAATTTCAGAGCGACATATATCTTGTGTATTGTTTGCTTTCAGAAAAACGTAAAGATTTACTGAAGTTCTCACATGAAGAATATTTGACGATAAGAAAAGAGAATTTCGCCTCATATTTTTTAGGCTACTCCAAAGAAAACATTAAACTATTTATTGATCAATGCATCAAAATCGAAACTGATTTCAGGCAAGAACACGAGCGATATAATATTGTGTATGGGTTTGAATTGGCAATGAATGTATTAGCCAAATCGCACCCAGAATTATTTAAATCTGCATTAGTCTATTATCTCCAGCAAGGGGATGAACTAGGGATAAATTCACTGCCTCTTATAAAAATACTCATAGATAAGTATGGAACAGAAGAAACCTATTCGTTTTTAGAAAAAGCAGATTTTTCAACCAAAAATCGCTGGCTTTTTGGATATTATCAAGCTCTTCCTAAAGAAAAAATCGATAAAAAAGATTTGAACATTCTTTATGATCTTTTTCAAAAAACTGACCAAACACAAATGCCAGGTCGTCTGGATTTTCTTCTGGATTACACTCAATTTGATAGTCGGTTTCTTGCCAAGGTTACTCTATTAATTTTAGAAAATTGCGATGTGAATTACTCTGCATGGATTCTTAATACCATTACAAACCCATATTCTGATATCCACAAGAAACTAGAAATATTTTTCGGAAATGATGTTGAGATACTTAAGAAAATATACCTGATAGTTAAATCATCAAAGGAACACGACGATCACAATTCAGCAACTTTATCTAAAATACTGGATTTAGATTTAGGCTTTATAGATGAATATATCGAATGGATATTTGCCCCTAAAAGCGAAAACTCTCGTTGGCGCCATGGTCACCAAGATTACTCTCTTTTATGGCGCAATAAAAACTACGAAAAAATATTTCTAAGAATTATTGATCTCGTATATCAAAAAGAAAAATTAGGTCTCTATTTTGCTGAGTTAAGATGGTTTTTCGTGCATGACGAAGAACAAAGGGTTGATGCCGACATTGAGCAAAAGCAAGAAGAAATAATTATTAAGCTCATAAACCAAAGACACGATGATGTGGATTTTATGGCTTTCATATTCGAATCTGTAGCATCCTTTCCGAAAGAACGTCGCTCCCGTCTTATATTTACTTTTTTGCAACATAATAAAAAACTGTCTGATTTTCAACAATTAACTATCGAACCGTATGGAATGTCTTGGTCAGGAAGTGCAGTCCCTGTAATTCAAGAACGGATTGATTTTCTGAAATCTCTCTTGCCAATGATGAATAAATCCGACTTACTGGATCATCAAGTTTATTTACAGAAACTTATTGAGCGCTGGGAAAACAGAAAAAATACAGAAAAGAAAAATGATTTTATAGGCTCTGACTTCTAAATATCCTTTTACCTTCACCACCTCGGCTGCCAATCGAAGATGGGACTATTCGTGGGGCGGGTTAGTCCGATGCCTTCGGGGTGGATGATGTAGAGTTCGTTGTTGCCATCGCGGAAGGAAGTGAGGACGATCCAGTTGTCATCAGGGGCAGTGCAAAACAGTAAAACCTACTTTTGTAATGTGTAAGCAAAGTTTCTGTAAGCCCCCTGCAAGTTTACACTATTGATTCTCCCCCATAAGTACTGTATATTAACAAAGTGATATATTTCACAATTTTGATAATCAAGATAGAAAAAGGAGTAATTGATGAAGAAATTTTTTGGCACAAGTTTTGTTCTTCTGACCCTGCTGGCGTTGACCACAGGGACTGTGTTCGCCGGGTCGGTGGTGGACCTGGTCAGCACGGGCAACAATGGCGGCGGACCGACCTTCACCTTCCGGGTGAGCGGTGAGTTCTCGCCGAGCGAACTCGAAAGCGGCTTCGTGACCGTTGAAGGTGGGGATACCTTCCAGCTCTTCTGCTCCCAGACCGATGCCACCACAGTGGTTTGTCATACCTCCAAGAAGACCAGCGGTCAAAACGTGGTTGTCAGCTTTGGCGGCGCAAAATTCTGGGCGGGCGTTCCTGAATATAATCCGCAGATGCACGTGCAGGGGTATTGCTACACCCTTTTCGATTTGACTGAATTGGCTCCGGGATGGCAGCCGTTCGGTGAGTACTGCATGGATCGAGAAGCAGTCGACGGTGATACCTATGTGACCTACAATCCATATGTGAATGAACCAGACTGGACATACTACTATGAGCTCATTGCGCCAGAAGGAGCTGGAAATAATCCGGGCGAAGGGTATTATCCTATCCCTGCTACTCCTAACTAAAATTTGAACCATGTTTTTTCACAACAGCCTTGCCATTTTTGGCAAGGCTGTTTTTCTATCTTCCCCACCTCGGCTGCCAATCGGAGATGGGACTATTCGTCAGGCGGGTTAGCCCTGTGCCATCGGGGTGGATGACGTAGAGTTCGTTGTTGCCATCGCGGAAGGAGGTGAAGACGATCCAGTTTCCGTCGGGAGACCAGGAGGGACCGAGGTTGTCGCCGCCGTCGGTGAGACGAACCAAGCCGGTGCCGTCCACGTTGATGACGTAGATATTCCGTTCACCTTGCGGTCCGCGATAGAAGGCGAGTTGGGTGCCATCGGGTGACCATGTGTTGCGTCCGCCCATGTTGTTGAGGTCGGTCACCTGGCGGATGTTTGTCCCATCTGCGTTCATCACAAACAATTGGCGTGCCCCAGCCCGCGAAGAAGCGAAGGAGACCATCGAGCCATCGGGTGACCAGGATGGGTCAATATCGTCTTTGGTGGTGAGCGGATGCGGGTTGGAGCCATCGGGTTTCATCAGCCAGAGTCCGTTACCGTTGTTGGTGAAGATGATCCACTCGCCGTTGGGGGAGAGTTCGGGGGCGTATAGTGCGCCGATGCCATTTGTCAGTTTTTTCAGGTTATCCCCATTGACATTCACAGAATAGATCTCGTAGTTGCCGCTGTCTCGTGAGGAAAAGTAGATTTTCCCGCCATCGGGGGAGACGGAAGCGTAGAACGCTGTAGCTTTGAGGTTTGTCAGTTGTTTTCGTCCACTGCCATCGGCGTTGAGCAGGCAGATCTGGTCGATCTGTTTGACGTAGCAGGTGAAGACGATCTTTCCGCTGGGAGGCGGCGTATCGTTGAAGGTCTGGTTCGGTGTGGGGATCAGCTCGATGGTGGGAGTCAGCTCGAGGGTGGGAAGAGGCGATGCAAAGTCGGTAGGGGAGAAAAAGGTTTCGGCGGTGGGAGAGATGATGAGAGGCAGTTCAAACACCGGCGTGGGTGTTCCCACCGGTTCGTTCGCAACGACAATGACCGCGTAGCCGATAAGCAGACATAAAGCGAGAAAGCCAACGGTTAAACCAATAAGGAGAGAGGTTTCAATTAATGATAGTTTACGCATGTATATAAAGTTGTAGGTCACGCTTCAAGCGTGACCTACTCGGTTATTTCAAAATGATTCTATTCCAATCCATCAACGGCTTGAGGTTTTCATGCGGGACCTGCCCCTCGGGCACAAAGCCGACGAAGGAGCGGTTGTAGTTGTCTTCGCTGCCGTCGTCGAGATTCCAGCGCAGGGTGTTGCGGAAGACGCCGAGGCAGGAGGTTCCGGCGAAGTCGTCGGGCAGGGAGGTTTCGAAGGTGTAGACGTAGGTGCCGTCGGCGGTATCCACCACTTCGATGACGGTGGCTTCATGGATCCAGCGCAGCCATTGGTTTTGCGTGGATTGCTTTTTCTGCGCATCGAGCATGGTGCGCGAGCGGGTCATGCCGCCGCCTTTGTATGTCCACGGTACGGTGGGGGGAGGCGCGTTCTTGCCGCCTTTGGGTGCGGGACGTTTGCCCATGAATTCGGCAGGCACCAAGCCGACGCCGTTCGAGTCTTGAGTGGGTTTGGGGATCTGCCACTGGCTCGGCTCACTGTTGACGTAACGCAGCCAGAAGATGCTCGCGCCCTGCGTGTAATGTTCTGCGCCGGTGGGTTTGATGAAATAACAGCCGGGGGCTTTTTCAGCGGCGGCTTTGACGTAACGTGCGGCATTTTCGGTCAGCCCACCAGGAGGGAGGTGTCCGCGGATGTGCTGCGAATGTTCGGCGGTTTCGTTGCAGACCGCGCGCGTGACGATGATCTCGTGGGTGCGTCCGTGTTCGGGACGCCACATGCCGGTGTTGTCGCTCGCCCACTTGCTAAAGATGGGATAGAGCTTCATATCGGCGAAGCGGATCTTATCCTCTTCGGGCGTGAAGGTTTCCCAACCCGGCGCGGTGACGTGTTTGACTCGCAGCGAGGTGAGCATGACGATCCACTTCCATGCCCAGGCGGGGAGCTGGTTTTTCATCGCTTCCAACTTCGCCAGAGCCTGGTCGGTCGTCATCGACATGAACTCGTATTTTGCTTCTTCTTCCACCAGTGCATCGAGACCGGCGCGCTTGGTTTTGGGACCGTTGGCTTTGACGCCTTTCATGTGCATGGTGACTTTGTCTTTCCAAACTTTTTCGGAAGCTTTGGCAAGCGCGGGCTTGTTGGGGTCTGTCCCTTCGTATTGCGCGATCTTTTCCGCGCATTTGGCGGCAACATCCGCATCGCTGAGCGCGGCTTGGGCTTTCTTCACTTCATCCACACGCAGGCGGACGAGCAGGTCTTTCGGGTCTGCCCACGACCCATGCGCAGACTTGTATCGCATCCCTGAAAAATGGATGACCATGTACCGCAGCCAGAGCGGGAAGCGATTCGGTTCCTTGTCGAACCGCGCGCGGATATCCGTCAGCAGTTGATACTGGTCTTTTCCTTCGAGCGTTTTGGTGAACTGCTCCACTTTCAAGCGCACAATGTCTTTGACTGTGACTGGAACCTTCGGATCATAATTGACGAGGAATTCTTCTTCGGTGGTCTTGTAATTTGGGTCGGCTTTGGTGAGCTTGTACCATTCCAGTTTCGGCGCTTCGACCTTGGTATAGGTTTCGTCGAACTGGCGCAGTTTTTCCATTTCGTCCAGCACCATCGGCAAAGCGGACTCGTTCTTGAGCTTGTATTCTGTTTCAACCTTGGTGCGGTTGGGATGCTCCGCCGCCATGCCCTCAAGCTGACGCTGTAAATAGCGGATGCGGTCACGCAGGAAGCCGAGCTGGGTCTTGAACGACTCGATGCGCATTTGAATGAATCCGCGCTCGCCGCGAATATCCTTGGGCCACGAGGCAATGAAGAGATCGTGATTCTTTTGGATCAGCGCCAATGCCTCTTCTTCGATCGGCTTGTATTTGACGAAGAAGCCCTTGACGTCCTTGGTCATGAAGTAGGCTTTGAGAGTGGAATAGCGTTTGAACTCGGCGGCGCGTGCCATATCCATGCCGTCTTCGTATTCCTTTACATCCGCTGCGAGAGTGGAGATGTCTTTATCCTTGTATTGCGCCCACAGGTCGGCTTCCTTGAAGTAAATGAGAAAGTCACGCAGTTTTGGGATGCGCATGGGGTAGATGTCTTTGAGCAAAATGGGATTCTGCCATTGAAAATTGTAGGTTGCAGCCATGGTTATCTCTCTCCACGTACCGGGTTGTAAATGCTCACTCAATTGTAGCCAATTTATCCAATTTTTCAATCGGAGTTTTCAAAGCAAAACTCCCGAACTTGCGAAGAAACGGGAGATTCAAGAAAAAATTACCACAGAGAACACGAAGCTCACTGAGGGATTTTTAGAAATTCTCTGTGCTCTCTGTGATCTCCGTGGTGGATGCTTGTATCACGCCCGCATGGCGATCGGCTTCAAATACGAATCGAGCAATTCATCCATCTGCGCCAGCGACTCGCACACGAACAGCATCGGGTTAAAAGCGTAGACCGTCTTCGGGATGCGCGCGATCGTCTCGATATCGAACGGCGCGATGATGACCTCTCCGCCGAACATGCCTTCCTGTTTGATGCCCAGACTCTTGTACAAGCCCAGCACCACGTTCCAGCCTTCGTCCGCAGAGGACATCTGTCCCTTTTGGTGCAGTGCGTTCACCCCATCAATGATGCGGTGCAGGTTGCTCTTCGTGGCGAGGAAGTGTGCCTGAAGCTGCGGGAAGACGGGACGGCTAAAGTCGATCACATTATCGCGCCCGAGGCGGTAGAACTCCATGATGGTACGAGTCAACTCTTTGCGCCCTGAGATGATCCCAGCGCCGAAGACTTTGAAGCGGTTATCCTGTACCACCAGCCCGAACTCCGTGCTGTACCACGCCAGCCGCTTGATGACCTCGCGCTCTTCTTGAGTCGCTGTCATGTAGGCAGGCGCAAATTTATCTTCGATGTCCGCGTAGAATTTTTGGGTCAAGAACGGCAGATGACCGAAGATGTCGTGGAACATATCCGGCTCGGGTGTGAACTCCATCTGGTCGCGCGTGCGCAGGTAGTCGGTGATGAGAAAAATACGCTGGGCGAATTTTCTGTACCAATCGTCGGCGAGCGTGTAACGCACCACTGTCCGCTCGATGCGCCAGCCCGAGCGCGGTGTGATGTTCCCGTTCAAATGCGCAACTGTGGGGATGTGCAGCGGGTCCAACTTGAGCATGTCCATGCCCATCTTCCATTCGTCGCAAAGATGCTCCATCAAATACGGCTGATGCACTCCGGCGAACAGGTCCGCCCAAATGGCGTGCTGCTCGTTTGAAAAACTGATCTCTTGATTTTCGGTTGAATATTCCTGCGATGGATCCACGTGCTGTTCTGCAATATCCCCTGTGTAGGCTGGTACGTTTTGATTACTGGTCATGATTTGCCCTTTCTAAATTTAAGTTTTAAGAACGCAAAACATTGGCAAGCTCTACAACGGCTGTAGTCATGTTATCACCACCAAAAACGGACGTCAAGAATAGGATAAACCTTATCCGGTTTGAAAATGATAAAATGAAATCGATGACCGATTTGAAAGGGAAGACGATCCTCGTCACCGGAGGTGCTCGCCGCGTGGGGCGTATGTTCGCTTTGGCATGTGGACGCGCTGGCGCGAACGTCATCGTCCATCATGGACACTCTCCCCAAGAAGCTGAATCTGTCAAAGAAGAGATCGCCTCACTCGGACCTCGCGCCTGGGTGCTCGCTTCAGACCTTTCCTACTCCGAAAGCGGATCGCAATTAATCGAACGTGCGAATGAACTAAGTCCGCTGTATGGACTGGTCAACAGTGCATCCATCTTCGAGCCGCTGACTGTCCACGATACCTCGCTCGACGATTGGAACCGTCATTTCGCCATCAACCTGACCGCACCGTTTTTATTGAGCCAGGCATTTGCGAAGCATGTCCTCGCCGCCGGGGACGGCGGCGTGAGCGATAAAGAAATAAAAGGTCGCATCGTCAACATCCTTGACTGGCGTGCATTGCGTCCCGGCGCGGACCACTTCCCGTACACCATCACCAAATCCGCGCTGGCAGCGATGACCAAGTCCTTGGCAGTTGCATTCGCGCCGAACATCACCGTCAACGGGTTGGCGCTAGGAGCAATACTTCCGCCCGCGGGGAATCCGTCAGCGAGTGAAAAGATCATTGAAAGCGTACCCGCTCAACGGTGGAGCGATGCGGACGAAGTCGAGGAAGCCCTGCTGTTTCTGCTATCAGGTCCCGCTTTCATTACAGGTGAGATCATTCATGTAGATGGCGGAAGGCATTTAGTTTAATCATCCCGTCATTGCGAGGGCGGTGTTCGCCCGCCTGAAGCAATCTCAGACTTAGTTAGGAGATTGCTTCGGGCTGCGCTCTCGCAATGACGAAGACCAAGGAGCATCATGGATAAAGTATTCATCAAAGACCTGCTTGTGCGCGGCGTTATCGGTATCCGCGATTGGGAGCGCGAGGTGCAGCAGGATATTCTCATCAACGTCACGGTGTACACCGATACCGTCCTTGCTGCGGAAAGTGACAATATCAACGACTGCGTGGATTACAGCGCATTGGCAAAGAAGTTGCAGGCTCATGCCGAAACTGCCAAGCGACTCACTGTGGAAGCGCTGGCAAATGACCTGGCTCGGCTGTGTCTCGAAACGCCGCTGGTGAAGAAGGTCGTCGTGCGTGTGGAAAAACCCGGTGCAGTACGCTTTGCCAAATCCGTTGGCGTGGAGGTGGAACGAAAACGCGATGAATGACCTGCATCGCATGGTCCTCAGCCTCGGCTCGAACATCGAGGCGGATGTCAACCTTCCCAGGGCGATTCAATTGTTGAGTGAAGTTGGGATTGTGGAAGCCGTTTCTTCCATTTGGGAATCGGAATCGGTCGGCTTTGATGGACCGAATTTTCTGAATGCCTGCGTTTTGTTTTTCACCCCGCTGGCTCCGGTTGACTTCAAAGAAAAGATCATCCGCCCGATTGAGTCGAAACTCGGTCGGGTGCGCAGTTCCGAAAAGAATGCGCCGCGCACCATCGACATCGATATCGTGCTTTGCGATGAACAGCCGCTCAACACCGAGTTTTGGGATTACGCTTTCGTGATCGTGCCGCTGGCGGAATTGATCCCCGATTTCAAGCACCCAGCCACATGTGAGACTCTCTCTGAAGTGGCTGAACGAGTCAAAGGTCAGGTGTGGATCGAGAGAGTCCGGTAGTGGAGCGGAGTCCAACGACTCCAGTCGTTGGACTCTCCAAAGTCTGGAGACTTTGGACTCCGTCCCTGAAAAATTAAATCCGCAGCGGTTCCGCACCTCGATCAAGATGATCCAAAAATTCCTGGCGCGTATTAATGCTCTTGCGGAAGGTGCCCAGCATGGACGAGGTGGTCATGCGGGCATCGTGTTTTTTAACGCCGCGCATCATGGCGCACAGATGCAGCCCTTCCACCACCACAGCCACGCCTTGCGGTTTGAGCAGGTCATTGAGAAAATCCGCGATCTGGCGCGTCATGCGCTCCTGCACTTGCAGGCGGCGGGCGTACATATCCACGATGCGCGGGATCTTGGAGAGACCGATCACCTGTCCGTTGGGGATATAGGCGACATGGGCGCGTCCCATGAACGGCAGCATGTGATGCTCGCACAGGCTGAAATATTCGATGTCGCGCACGATGACCATGTCGTCGTAGGTCACATTGAAGAGCGCGCCGTTGACCAGTTTCTCCTCGTCGGTGCGGTAGCCGCTCAATAATTCGGGGTACATGCGCGCCACCCGTTTGGGAGTGTTGACCAGCCCTTCGCGGTCGGGATCCTCGCCAAAAGCGGATAGCATGGAACGGACGGCGTTTTCGATGGCAGGCGTGTCAATGTCATCGTTAAAGGACGGGCGCTCATCGAAATCTTCATTCAATTCGGGGTTCTGCATTTTCATCTCCGTTTTCAGGATGGTTTGATTTTATCTGATTTGGGCATGGATTTGGCAAGGTAAAATATTGCTGTGCAAGCAATGGTTGTCAGCGGCAAACGCTCAAGCCGCAGTCCCCGGCGACGTTTTCCGAGGAAATTCTGCGCCGGGGAAAGTGCCTAGAATGGGTACGGCGCAGGGAGCAATTTAGTTGCACAAAAAAAAAGTGAACTTCCTTGTGGCGAAATCTTCTTTATATAGGTCTACAAAAAGGAAATCAAATGGCTGAGAAAAACGAACTTTATACAAAAAGCAGTTTCTTTGGAGCATTGCTCGGCGGCATCTTCGGAATGATCCTCGGAGCCGCCACCGGCGCGTTGAGCGGAATGTGGAGCGGCGTGCAGTTCGTCGGTCTGCTGGGGCTGATCTTCGGCGCGATCACTGGCGCGTTGACCGGCGCACTCACCGTTCGCACGGCGGGCGTAACGGGCGGAGTCAGCATTGGCGCATATTCTGGCATGGCGTTCGGTGCGTTCCTGGGTCTGTTGATCGGCATCTTCATCCCCGAATCGTTTCGGCTGGCAGTGCTCGACCTGGATGTTCTCGTCCTGACCGTCATCATGCAGGGACGTTTCGAAGCGGCGGTGCTAGTCAGCTTCCTGCTTTCGATCCTCGCCACTGCGGTTGGCGCGTGGGTGGGCGGACGCAACCTCAAGCCGCGCGAATTGAAATAAACCACCCGAAAGTATGGGGCGGGAATAATACATCCACTGCTATACTTTTAGATGGTATTCGTTTTTAAAATTGACCGTCATCTCATATCAAAATGGAGGAAACCATGCGATATAAACTTTTAGGGCGCAGCGGCTTGCGCGTCTCGGAACTCAGCCTCGGCACGATGACCTTCGGGGAAACATGGGGCTGGGGTGCGTCCAAAGCCGAAAGCAAAAAGATGTTCGACCTGTTCGCGGATGCAGGCGGAAACTTTATCGACACCTCAGTCAATTACACCGACGGTACCAGCGAGGAATTCCTCGGAGATTTCCTCAAAGCCGACCGTGACAATTATGTCGTTGCGACTAAATACACGCTCACCAAACCCACCAACGCCGACCCGAATGGCGGCGGCAACAGTCGCAAGAATATGATGAAGTCGGTGGAGCGCAGTCTCAAGCGCCTCAAGACCGATCACATCGATCTGTATTATCTGCACATGTGGGACTACATGACGCCGGTTGAAGAAGTCGTGCGCGGATTGGATGACCTCGTCCGCCACGGCAAGGTGAATTACGTGGCATTCTCAGACACACCCGATTACATCGTGGCTGAAGCCAACACCCGCGCCGAGCTGATGGGCTGGTCGCGCTTCCTCGGAATGCAGGTCCCTTATTCACTGCTCGACCGCGCCGTGGAACGCTCCATCATCCCAATGGCGAATCACTGGGAGATGACCGTCCTGCCGTGGGGACTGCTCGAAGCGGGTATTCTCACCGGCAAATTCCTCAAGCCGGTCAAAAGCTCCACGCGCTTGAATTCCGGAAAGCTCAAGCTGAGTGAAAAATCCATCGCAGTGGTGAAGGAAGTCGAAGCGATCTCCAAAGAGGTCGGCAAGCCCATGTCACAGGTGGCGATCAACTGGGTACGGCAGAATCCCACCGCTCAAATGATCCCCATCCTCGGTGCGAGAAGTGTAAAGCAACTCAAGGACAATATGGCCAGCATCGAGTGGAACCTAACGGACGAGCAATACAAACGCCTGAGCGATGTCAGCGCGATTGACATGGGTTTCCCGCATGATTTCCTGTTGGGTAATCGTTATATCTATGGCGCAACGTTCGATAAGATCGACGGACTGCGCGCATAATTACTTATTCTTTAATACAAAAAGGCATCACTGTTCCAGGCAGTGATGCCTTTTTGTTTGAATCTGCGTATGGCTAAAGAACGATCACGGCGTCCAGCGAGCCTTGCTACTGTTATTTGCCTTATTCTCCTTTATTGCCAGGCAAGGGCACCGGCTTTGCGAAAATTTTCGGCTAGCATTTCAAGATCAAGGATGTTGGTGAGCCCGTCGTTGCTGAGGTCCGCCGTAGCCGGAGCGATCACGTTGTAATTCATCCCCAGGGTCAAGGCATCATACTGGTCGATGACATCGTTGTTGTCAATATCACCGGCAGGCAGGGTGATGGGTGGCAGGGTAGTGAGGACGCCATCTGCCAGTGTGACAGTGCCTTGCGAGTTGAGATAGCCCTCTGCGGAGGCGATCACAAGATAACTTCCGGGATCGGCAGTCAGGCTGAAGGTCCCGTCAGAATTCGTCGTGGTTGTAGCCGCGAGGGAGGAATCTGCATTCAATAAACTCACGGTCACCGTCTTTTTGGCAATGACCTGACCGGTCAATGTGGGAGGCAGAATAGGGGTGGCAGTTGCGGCAATGGCGGTTGGCGAATTGTCAAGCACGGTGACAACATCCGAGATCGAGGAAATGGAAGTAAGCGTATCGTCGCCGGTTGAAACACGCGCCGTACACTCGATGGTCGATTGCCCTGGATTGAGAGCGCTGACGGAGAAGGTGAAAGCGGTGCCGTCTGAAGTTATTTTATTTCCATTGCTTCCTGCGATCGCAACGATGAAGTTGCCATTTTGAGAGTCGTTGAAGGCGAACACGGGGTCGGTGCCGAAGAGTCCGCTGACCTGGATATTACTTGCGCTGAGCGTCTCGGGGGCGAAGGCGCAAGTGAACTCGATGCCGACAAAGCCGCTGGCGGGGAGGTTCGCCAGGCTTACAGATACCGTACCCGTTTGACCGGTCAGCAGGGTTTTGGGAGATGCAGAGGTCAACACGGTAGTTCCGATGGGGACAGTCGTGGAAGTAGGCAATGGGGTGACGGTCACGGCGGGAGGTTCTGTTGAAATTGAGGTGGCAGTCGCAGGCGCTGCGGTCTCCGTCGAAAGCGGGGTCGGTGAAATTCCCGTGGCAAGCGCTGTTGCCGTCGGTGTTGATTGGTCTGGGAAAGGTGTAGTCGTAGCTGCGGCTACTGTTTGTGTGGGCAGGGAAGTCATCGTAGGGGGCATTGAAGTATTGGTCGGGCTGATCGCTGTCGGTGTCGGCGCGGTTGATCCGCTGACCTTGGTGTTGCCAGACAACGTCACACCTTTCGGGAAAGCGACATAAATATCGTTGAAATGTACATTGTTTTGGATTAGCACATTCGAATTCAATTCAGAGAGAATGGAAATTCCACGCCTTGCGCCACTTGGGAAGTAGTTGTTGCTGACCGTAACGTTGGTCAATGTGCCGCCGACATCGCTGCCAAAGGCGACAAAACCGAAGTAGCAGTTGGTCACCGTGTTTCCGGATACCAGCACATCATGCAGTTGTGCGCCCCAGCCGGAATAATTCTCCTCGCCCAGGGCGATCCCAGCCGGTACGCTGACCGTACAATAGCCGTTGTTATTCAGCACACGTACGTTATACGAATTATCGATATAGATGTTGACACCGTAGTTATCATAGGTCGTATTGTTCTCGATGGTGACATCATTACTGCGTGTGGCGGCAATGCCTTCTCCGCAGTTTTCGTAGACCGTATTGTTTCGAATGACCAGGCTGGATGACCCATTTCCCGCCTTGATGGCGGAACCCCAACTGTCATTTCTACAGGTGATCGTATTGCCGGATAATGAGCCGTTCTCCAGCACCGAGTGATAGACGGTGTTATTCTCCACCGTGACGAATTTGCCCTCGATAAAAATTGCGTGCGACTTGGTCCTTGTGATGGTGAAACCACGGATGACAATATTTTGCACGTTCGGTTTTACATAGATCCCATTCTGGGCGGTCGTGTCGATGGTTGCACCCTGTCCCTCCAACGTCAGTCCACTTTTCGCGATGGTGACCATCTCGTTGTAGATTCCCTGCAAAGCAATGACCGTATCGCCTGAAACCGCCAGACTCATTGCCTTGTTGAATGATTTACATGGCGCGCTTTGCGTGCAGGAATTATTATCACTCCCTGTCGGGCTGACGTAATAGACGGTCCCGGCTGCCAAAGGGGACTCATCCTGCGAGGCAAATGCACTTTGGTAACTCACAAGCGTCAAGATGATGACGATGAACATGCTTATGAATCGATTGGCGGAATTTTTCATGTAGTGCTCCTTTCAAGAACAGGCGCTGGTACCGAGGTGAAATCCGGCGAACGAGCAACCGGTTGGCAGGGTAACATACTGCCGTTCCTGTAAGTGCTCATACAGGCATGACCTCGGTACTATAAATCTCTCCATTTCTGTAAGGTTTTCATTTTGGAAAGATTCCGAATTGGAAATCAGCCCTCCTTTTTTTCAACACTCAATAACCGCGAATACTGAAATGAAGTTGATATGTACCTATCGTCTTTGAAAGGTGGCTGTTTTCTAAAAATGGCTCAAATTTGCAAACCTTTGAAAATACGGTAAGATTGGCGCATTCTACCCACTGCGAACAATACATGCTTGATATTTCCAACACACGCTTTGCATTTCTGGATATTGAAACGACCGGACTCTCTCCCTGGTTTGGTGACCGCATTTGCCAGGTGGCGATCATTCTTACCGACGGAAAGCGCATCAAGCGGACCCTTGACCTGCTCATCAACCCCGAGCGGGATCTTTCGCCGTCAGCGGTTCACGTCAACGGGCTGGACGCTGCCGATCTGTCCAAAGCGCCGATCTTTCGCGAGATCGCCTCGGAATTGGACGACGCTTTGAAAGACGCGGTGATCGTCTGCCACAACGCCAAATTCGATATCCAATTTCTCGATAATGAATACCGCAAACTCGGGCGGACGATCGAATTTCCCAATCTCATCGATACGCTCCTGCTGGCGCGCGATTATTTCGAACTACCTTCGTACAGTCTCGATCAACTCGCCGGGGATTTTCACATCACCACCAACATTCAAGGGACGCGCGCGCTTGCCGACGCCATCACCTTGAAGAACCTTTTCTTCGCCATGACGGATTCCCTCAAGTCCATCAACAAATCGCTGGATGACCTGATCGGCATCTACAATTCTCCCGCCTGGCCCCAGGAGGGAGTTTATCTACCCACCGAACTTAGCGAAGCCATCCAAAGCGGAAAACGTCTCTTCATCCAATACATGGACAAGGACGGCGAGACCTCCGAACGCTGGATCACCCCCAAAGACGTGATCGGTCTGTCCGATTATCTTTATCTGCAAGCCTACTGTCACACCCGCGCCGCCGAGCGGACGTTTCGACTGGACCGCATCTTAAGCGTGAATGTGGAAGCTGAGAAATAAAAAAGCGCAGGAACGAAAAGTTCCTGCGCAATGATTTGAAGCAGATCAATCGTAATAATATTCCGAGCAGGGGAACTCATTGCCTTCGGGGGAGATCGCTATTGTGGGCCACTCACTTTCATCAATTTCGTAACCGTCAATTTCCGCCTGCACGTCGGCCAGTGCCTTATCCGCGTTGATGCGCGCAACGTGGAAGGATTGCCAGGTGTATTCTCTTTCGTTCAGTTCGCGTTCGTAGCGGATACAGGCTAAGGCGGCGGCAACTTTCTCATGGACAGGATCCGGCATGGTCGCGGTTTGAAGCGCACGCACGAGTGGGGGAACGGCATCATCCGATAGTTCGATGAAGTATTGCGAGTCCAGATCCTCTGTCGCATTCCCTTTTAGCTCCCGCTGGATGTTTTGATTCACGATGAAGGCATCCACGTTGAGTATGGGGAGGGAGGCGGCGAACCCGAAGGAGGCGATTAGCATGGCGAACGCGAACATGCGCTCTTTGCGCAGGATCTCAAGCGCGATGGTAGCCACCAATAACAGGCCGATCCAGACGAGAAAGACGTGGGTGTACGTGCGCAGGCGCGAGAAACCATATGCCGCTTCGTACAAGTTCAGCCTTTGATATGCCGAGACGAGCATGACCAACAACAGCGCCACCAGGGCAACACCCAGACCTGAATACACTTTGCGCTGCGTTTCAGCCTCGCGTTTTGTGATCGCGCTCAAGGTGAGCAGCATCATCAACGCGAAGAACGCCACTGCCACCAGTTCGCCGAAGCCCTTGCGGGCGTATTCGGCGTAGGTGTACCCTTCCACATTGATGTTCGTTGCGCCGCCGAAAAAATATTGGAATTGAACGAAGACGAACGCGGCAAAGAGCGCGACCACACTTCCGAGCACGATGGACGATTCGATGAAGCCGAGGAACGGCGGGATGACCGGCTTTTCGACACCGGCAAGTTTTTCATCCTTCGAGTTGGTGGAGGCATGCAGGGTCACACCCGCCAGCGCATAGCCGATGACAAGAATGTAGATCATGCGGAAGATGTACTCGGGCAGGTTTTCGAGTTTGAACAGTTCGATGAAGTTATCCAATTGCTGGTTGAAGACCACATCCGCCGAGGCGAGTAGGGAGGTGAAGATGGCGACGATGGGCAGGGCAATGACCAACCCGCGCAGGATGGGCATGAAGTTATATCGGGATGGTTTCACTCCCGCTTCTGCCTGCTCCTTGCGGACTTCAGTCGTGAATATGATCGGGCGGGCGATCATGCCTCCCGCCAGCGCCATCAATTTGGTGACGTAATCCACCAGGGTGTATTGCATCCAGCGTCCGCCGAGGTAGGTGACCGCGAGGAGGGTCAGCGTGAACATCGTGAAGGTGTACGAGAGGAAGGTCGTCATTGGCTCGGCGCGGATGAAGGTGACAGCGGCGAAAAATCCGAAGAGCGGCAGCAGGTACAGGGCGGCGCGATGCGGGCGGATGCTGTTGCTCAAGAGGATATAGAACACAGCGACCAAACATGCCGTCCAAAAGATGGCGAAGTTGACGCCGGGGGTATGCTTCCAGAAAAGGAAGTCAAATAGCCAGCCAAGGGCAATGACGATGATCCAGAGTTTGTTGGGGTTGGTTTTCATAAGCATCTCCTGTTTTACCACAAAGTGTTTTGTGGTCCGAGGATAGCCTTGCAAGGCTTGCGGAGACTCTCAAAAGGTATCAGATTTTGGGCTTGCGCGATCCGAAAATGAGGATTTCCAAGTATTGCGACTTCGTGTGAGATCCGGAAACTCACCCGGATTTTTGTTGCATTTTTAATGAATACCTCCTATAATTAACTGGATATATTCGGTCAAATAGACAAAGAAAAGGAGGTTTTTCATGAAGAAATTAATTTTCATTAGTTTGATTGTGCTTGCCCTGTTGGCGCTGACAACGGGCACGGTCTTCGCTGGATCTGCGCTCGAATTGGTTGAGGTGCGCAGCGATGACGGCGTCCCCACGTTCGTATTCCGGGTCACGGGCGAATTCTCACCGAGTGAACTTGAAAGCGGCTTTGTCCAGGTGGATGGCGGCGAAGCGTACTCCCTCTATTGCGCCCAGATCGATGCAACGACTGTGGTCTGCCACGCCAGCAAGGCAGCCAGCGGTCATGATGTTGTAGTGGGTTTTGGCGGAGCGAAGTTCTGGGATTTTGTCCCTGAATCTGCATCGCGTGCCCCTGCTGGTAGTGCCTATTGCTACAATGTCTACGATTGGGATGATGAACCTGGAACCCATTGGTTTGATTATGGTGATTATTGCCAGGATATCCCTGCCCAGGTCGGTGATGAGATAGATTGGTATAACCCTTTCTTCAACGATGTTTATAACTATATGTATGGGTTGGATGATTCCGTTGGCACTACAGATGGTGGCGCCGATTGGCCCAGCCTTGGTCCCGGGTATTACTACAACGGCGGCTCTGCTCCCGATTAATTCATCCCGCTGACGTTAGTATCAGTTCGTCGTACAGGAACAGCCCAGTTTTGACACTGGGCTGTTCTTTTTTTCAATACTGCGAAACTAATCCTTGCGAATCTTCATTGACGAAATCAACGTTTCGATGGGACAATCTGAGAATGAAATCAAAATATATCATCTGCTCGGTTTTCATGCTCTTCGTGATCGGTCTGTCTGCGTGCGCATCCCCGCAACTGGATAGCGCTCCCACGCCAGAGCATTCACCGGAAACCAGCACCCAGTCTCCTGCCCCAACATCCACCCCATTGGCTTTATCCACCAGCCAGCCAGCGGATGCCGTGAGAGTTCTCGGGACGATATTGTATGACGACACGAAAAATATATTGTCGATCAACCTGGATACAGGCGAGACAAAGAAATTGATCTCAAGAGACGAAATTCAATTGATGCTCGGGGCGGATAAGTCTGCGGAATCCTATACGTACGGTTATGCCAAGCCCATTGATGTCAAGCTTTCGCCTGATTTTTCAAAAGCTCTTATTTCAATTTGTGCCAACCTGGATGTCCGGCTTCGCTGTGTTTTCGAAGATTTTGTTTATTCACTTGAGGAAAAATCAGCTGTCCATTTGGAAAAACCGGCAAATACGTATGGCATCTATTGGCACTGGTCGCCTGATGGGTCCGCGCTTGCAGGGGCGGCATGGACGTATGATGAGGCAAATTACCTGGTCAGTCATTTCTACGCGGTCAACAGCGATGGCTCGAACATGAGAGTGCTCGCACCTGTGACCAATGACCATTCGCAGATCGTGTGGCATCCTGGCAGTCAGGTGCTGCACCCGCTGACATTTATCACGAACTTTCGGTCGGTCTTTGCAGACGGCTCAAACGAGAAGGATATTCTCATTGATGAGTTGGTATGGGATGATAAGGTGGAATGTCTCACTTTTTCGCCTGACGGGAAAGAATCCGCCTTTGTGATCCGGCGGGAGATCCCAAACGACCATGACTTCCTTTACACAACCCATTCTGATTTCGAGGGACTATCGCTTGTGGCGCAATACGATGTCGACTCACAGTATAGGTGTCAGATCACCTGGTCACCGGATCAGGGTTTCATCAATGTGGAGTATGAATTTGCCTATCGGGTGGAAACCGGGGAATTGGACCAAAGCGAAGATTTCCCTCCCCTGAACAGGCTGTTCAATAGTACGTCCGGTATCCCTGTGGAATTGCCCGGGGAGATCCGAGTCTGTGGGTGGGCGCCGAATGGAAATCTGATATATGAAAAGGTCGGCTTTGCAGGTGTGAGCGACGGGGTTGAGGTGATCAGCCTGGCGGATTCCAGCCCGGTTCAAATGCCGGAGGATTTTCAACTGACGGTTAAACACTGTCCGGTTCAATGGCTGGAGGAAGACCTTGCGTTGAATATCCCCGAGGGGCTCCCTGTTCCGAATGCCTGCCATCCGGGTGGTGAGGTCCTCGATGAAGCGGAGATCGAACCAATTCCCGCCCTGTTCGATATCAATAAGGTAACATCAGCGTTGGATGGTGAAAATTTGACCGTTGTCATATTCCCCGAATCCACAAGCCAGAATATTACAGACTATACCACCCCCGACGTTACCAAATTCCCAAATGGGTGGGAGATCCTTGTGGATGTTGACAATAATTTCTTGAGCGGCGACAGGCTGGGTATGGAATACCGTTTCATTGTCAATGTGATACCTGCGAATGGGACCTCCCCTGAAAATTTTATGGGTCTTCTTATGAAATATGACCCGGCGGGCAAAACATACGCCAAAGCGGGCGAGATAAATTTTTCATTGGATCCCGATGCTGGAACACTGACGATAATTGGAAAAATGCAGGGCATTTCCGAAACGTCACGCCTTGTCGTGCTGTCACGGATGACGAAGCAGGTGACCAATTCCATTCCCGATGTTATTGGCGACCATATTTGTAAGTGACGGATGGACAATGTCCATGGAATTCCAGATATGCAGAAAGTAAACCCATCATCTGGGAATCCATGTGCCGGTCAAATTCGTAAATTACAATTCTGTGAGAATCAAATTCGGGCTATTGACATCCGAATTGAATTATGACATACTTCCAGCATCGTTTCGGGGGCAAACAAATTGAACCGCCATCCTTATGAAAGGAGGAGGTGATGTCTCTCATGGATAGTAGCATTAAACCCAGCGCTGTGGCATCCCTCCTCAAGTAAGTCAAGGAAGCCACAGCGCCCCACGATTGCCACCCGCAAGGGTGGCAGTCTGGTTTAAAGGGCGAATTCATGTGGGTCGTGTTTGTAATGGGACGTCACGCTAAAAGTGTGACCTACAAAACTAAGCCAATAAAAACTCCTCCATTTCGGAGGAGTTCGATTTTAGTAAAAACCAACCGACTCATCGACCCTTTGGGCATATTCGTCGATGCCGCCGGTCACGTTGAAGACGTTTTGATACCCCTGCCGCATCAGCCACATGGTCACCTGCATACTGCGGGTGCCGTGATGACAAAGGACGTAGACGGGGATTTCCTGGGAGCGGACCGCCTCGGACAACATCGCTGGACCTTCCCTGCTCAATCGGCTCAGAGGCGCGACCTCGAGCCTGCTGTCTTCGACCTTGGCTTGAGCCAACTCTGGCAGCTCACGCACATCCAGAAGAACGAATTTTTCGTCCGATTTAAGTTTCGCGAAAAGCTCGATAACGCTGATCTGTGGGATCATATTTCCTCAACAGGCGATGGAGGGTTTCCACGGTCTGTTTACTTTTTCAACGCAGGGACATAGAACTTCTCGACGTATTCCTTGACCATGCGACGGGTGGAGAACTGCGGGATGATGGTCTTCATGGATTCTTTCATGAACGACACCCACTCGTGAGACATGTCCTTTGTGTCGCGGTCGTAGAATTTCGAGATGATCTGATGCTCGAGCGTCTGATACAGCGATTCGGCGTCAGCGGCATCCTGCACTTCAAGCGATTCGTATTCCTTCTCCTCGCCGATCGACCAGCCGTTCTTGCCGTTGTAGGCTTCACGCCACCAGCCATCTAGCACGGAAAAGTTCGGCACGCCATTGATGGCGGCTTTCATGCCGGAGGTTCCGCTGGCTTCGTACGGACGGCGCGGGGTATTCATCCACACATCCACACCTTGGACGAGGTAGCGGGCGAGGTTCATATCGTAATCTTCGACGAAGATGATGCGTCCGCCGGTCTCGGCTTTCTTGACGGTGCGATAGACCTTCTGGATCAATTCTTTGCCGGGGTCATCGGCGGGATGTGCCTTGCCTGCGAAGATGATCTGCACCGGCATGTTCGGGCGGTTGATAAGTGCCAGCAGGCGTTCCACATCCGAGAGGATGAGGTTGGCGCGTTTGTAGGTGGCGAAGCGGCGCGCAAAGCCGATGGTCAGCGCGTAGGGGTTGATGAGCACGCCGGAGGCAACCACCTGCACCGGGTGGAAGCCGCCGTGGGTCCAGCGGTCGCGCACGCGCTCGGTGAGGTAGAACGCCATCTTGCGTTTGAGGTGCAGATGTACGCCCCATAATTCGAAATCGGGGATCTCGTCTATGCGGGTCATCAATTCGTGATCGTCGAGGTTGTCGTACCAGTCCTTGCCGAGATAGCTTTCCAGCAACCTGCTCATGCGGCGCGCCAGCCAATTGCGGGTGTGGACGCCGTTGGTGATGTGTTGGATGGGAACATCCTTCACGTTGCGGTCGCTCCAGAGGAACTTCCACATATCGCGCGAGACTTCGCCATGCAGTTCGGATACGCCGTTGCTGCCGCCGGAGAGTTTCAACGCCAGCACAGGCATGGAAAAGGCGTCGCCGCGCGGGTGGTTGTGCTTGGCAACGTCCACGAATTGTTCACGGGTGAGACCGAGTTCCCCCCAATAATTGGCGAGATATTTGTCGATGAGCCAGAGCGGGAATTCATCATTGCCTGCCGGGACGGGGGTGTGGGTGGTGAAGACGTTTTGCGAGCGGGTCTTGTTGGCGGCATCGCTAAAGGCGGCGCCCCCAGCCACGAGTTCACGAATCCGCTCAAGGGTTAGGAATGCGGCGTGACCTTCGTTCATGTGCCAGGCGGCTGGCGCATATCCCAATGCCCGCAAGGCGCGGACTCCGCCAATTCCCAAAAGGATCTCCTGCATGATGCGGCGGTCGAGGTCAGACCAATACAGGCGCGCGGTCAGCAGGCGGTCGTAGTCGCTATTGCCTTCGACGTTCGAGTCGAGCAGATAGAGCGGGACGCGCCCAACGCGGACTTCCCATATCTGCGCGGTGATGCTGCGGTCAGGGAAGCTGATATCGATGGCGACGGGCACGCCGTCTTGTTTGACGAGCGAAACGGGCAAATGCTCGAAGGTGAGTGGGTTGTTGATGGCTTCCTGCCAGCCGTCTTCGCTGATGCGTTGGGAGAAGTAGCCCTGCGCGTACATGAAGCCGACGGCGACGAACGGCAGACCGAGGTCGGAGGCTTCCTTGAGGTGGTCACCGGAGAGCACGCCCAAGCCGCCGGAATAGATGGGCAGGGTTTCATGCAGACCGTATTCCATTGAGAAGTAGGCAACGGGATTGATGAATTCAGGGTGTGCTTTTTGCGACCAGGTATCCCGCTTCATATACTCGTCGAAGAGCTTGAAGAGCCCGTCGTAGTATTCGAGATATTCCTTATCCTTCGCGGCTTGGTTAAGGCGTTCGTGGCTGACCTCGTTAAGCAGGCGGATCGGGTTGTGACCGAGACGTTCCCACAAGTCATAATCGATCCGACCGAAAAGGCGGGCTGCATCGGGATTCCAACTCCACCAAAGATTGGTGGCAAGTTCACCGAGGCGCGAGATGCGCTTGGGCAAAACGAATTTTTGGGAGGGTGTGGTTATAAATTCCATAGGTGCGAATAATACCTCATAGTCTTTGGATGGTTCGTTATTGTAAGGTTAATTAGTTTATCGGTCAAACTAAATACAGTTTGGCGGCAGGACCGAAACAATAGCTACTTTTTGGGGAGTGCGTTCATGGGGTCGAGGAACCATTTTTTTGGTGTGGGGCTGCTGGTGTGCCTTTTAAGGAGATATTGGACAAAAGACACAAGTTCAGTGGGGAAGGAAGAAGTTAAAAATAAGATAAAAAAGATAATAATTATAAAAATATTAGAACCGGGGAATCGATATTGACTATCTTTGCAAAACCTGTACAATACTGATAATACATTTGCAAAACATGTGCAAATGGTTGTATCCAAATTCTTTTGTAACGGAGAGAAAACATGAAACGCAATTCCCTGTTCGTCGGACTGCTTGTCGCAGTCACCCTGGTACTGGCAGCTTGTGCGCCCGCGGCCACCCCCGAACCGACCGCTGTTCCTGAACCCACAGCCATGCCTGAGCCGACCGCCATGCCGGAAATGCTCGACATTGTTGACACCGCCATTGCGGATGGTCGCTTCACCACCCTCGCCGCCGCTCTCGGTGCCGCCGAGTTGGTTGACACCCTCAAAGGTGAAGGTCCCTTCACTGTCTTCGCCCCCACTGATGACGCTTTCGCCGCTCTTCCCGAAGGCACCGTCGAAAGCCTGCTTCTGCCCGAGAACAAGCAAGCCCTCACCGACATCCTGCTTTACCATGTCGTTCCCGGCAAGGTCATGGCTGCAGATGTAACCGCCCTCACCAGCGCCACCACGGTGCTTGGCAAGGACGTCGCCATCAAGGTTGACATGGGCAATGTGTACATCAACGAAGCCAAGGTCATCATCACCGACATTGAGACTTCCAACGGCGTGATCCACGTTATCGATGCAGTGCTCCTGCCGCCGACCGAAGAAGCCATGGAAGAAAAGCAGACCATCGTTGAGATCGCTGTTGCTGACGAACGCTTCACGACCCTTGTGACTGCTCTGACCGCCGCAGAATTGGTCGAAACTCTGAGCGGAGAAGTTCCCTTCACGGTCTTCGCTCCCACCAATGATGCCTTCGCCGCTCTCCCCGCCGGAACTGTTGAAAGTCTGCTCCTGCCCGAGAACAAGCAAGCCCTTACCGACATCCTGCTTTACCATGTTGTCTCCGGCAAAGTCATGGCTGCGGATGTGGTCACTCTGACCAGCGCCCCGACCGTGCTTGGCAAAGATGTCACCATCACCGTCAAGGATGGCAAGGTCTTCCTGAACGACACCGTTGAAGTCATCATCACGGACATTGAAGCCTCCAACGGCGTGATCCATGTGATTGACGCGGTTCTCCTCCCGCCTCAGTAAACATATCTTCTCCTCTTTATCGGTTCGCAAGTAGAAAGGATGGGTGTCAAGCCCATCCTTTCGATTCTCCGGCAGATTAAGAGCGTTGCCAATGCGATGGGAATGTGTTTAAATCATTAAACACTGCTCCCACTGGAGGACTTGCATGACCGAGACGATCTCCCGGCGTATAAAGTGGATCTATGGATCAGGCGACCTTGGTTTCAGCCTGACGAACACCATCCTAAGCGTGTACTTTGCATTGTTCCTGACGGATGTGGTCGGGGTCAAACCGTCCATTGCCGCACTCGCCATCTTCATCGGCAGCACCTGGGATTATGTGAACGATCCCCTGATCGGTTATCTCTCTGACCGCACCCGTTCACGTTGGGGAAGAAGGCGTCCGTTCCTGCTGTTCGGGGCGCTGCCCTTTGCGCTGGCGTTCATGTTGTTATGGTGGCGACCGCCTTTTGAAAGCACGGTTGCGCTGGCGATCTATTACTCGGTCGCTTTTGCGTTCTATGACACCGCTGCGACCTTCGTCTACATGCCCTATTTTGCGCTGACCCCGGAATTGACCAGCGATTACGACGAGCGCACCAGCCTGACCTCGACCCGCATGTTCTTTTCCATCTTGGGGAGTCTGATCGCTTTTACGCTTCCGCTCTGGGTGGTGGATGGTTTCCAGCCGGATCACGCAGACCGGGTGTTGTTGATGGGCGCTGTCTTCGGGCTGGCGTCTGCCCTGCCGCTCTTCCTGGTATTTTTAAATACGCGCGAACACTCCGAATACATGCGCAGCGAACAAACGCTGGGCTTGAAAGAGTCGATCAAGATCACGTGGCAGAACCGTCCGTTCGTGTTCGGCTTGATCATGTTCCTGTTCAACGGCGTGACGATGAGCATTATCCAGGTCATCCTGCTGTATTACGTGAAGTATGTGGTGGAACGCGAATCGCAAAGCGACCTGATCATGGCGACCATCTTTATCGTTGCCATGCTGGTGCTGCCTTTGTGGGAGTGGATCTCGCGCCGCTCGAACAAACGCTGGGCGTACATCAGCGGGGTTTCGTTCCTGGCTGTGATCCTGTTGATCCTTTCCTCCCTCACGCCTGAGACGAACCTGGTCTTCATTATGATCCTGTGTGTGCTGGCTGGCATTGGCGTTTCTGCCATGCACGTCATGCCGTGGGCGATCCTGCCGGACGCCATCGAATACGGGGAATGGAAGACAGGCGAAAGACAGGAGGGCATGTTCTATAGTTTGATCACCCTCGCACAGAAGGTCGCCTCTTCCATTGCAGTGCCCGGCGCGCTGCTTGTGCTTCAAGCCAGCGGATATGTCCCCAACAGCGACGTACAACCCGCCAGCGCCATCGTTGGCATTCGCCTGGTGGCGGGATTGATCCCTGCGATCACACTCAGCCTGGGAATATTATTCACCTTCCTTTATCCGTTGGAACGTGAGCGGTACAAGGAGATCTCACTCGAACTGGAGGCGAGACGCAAGGCGGATTTGGAGCGACCCAAATGATCGAAGTCCGCAAGGTGACGAACAAGCGGGAAAAGGAAACCTTCCTGCGCTTTCCGTGGAAAATTTACGGGGACGATCCGCTTTGGGTTCCACCGCTCCTGCCTGAGCGCAGAAAAGAGGCGGACCCGTCAGCGGGGATGTTCTTCCAAGCTGGCTATGCTGACTTTTTCATCGCGTGGGAACAGGGTCAGCCGGTTGGTACGATGTGTTGTTCGCACGAGAACGGCGGCGACCCGACAGAGTGTTCGATCGGGTTCTTTGAGTGCGTGAATGACTATGCCGTGGCGGAGGCATTGTTCCAGCAAGCCGAGTTGTGGGCACGTGAGCACGGACTGACCATGCTGTGCGGTACCTACAACCTCGACCGCGAGAATGGACGCGGAATCCTCATCGAAGGCTGGGATAGACCGCCGGTGATCCTGTGCGGACACAACCCGCCATATTATGGGGAATTTTTCGAACGCTTTGGGTTTGGCAAACGCCATGATGATGGTCTTGCGTACGCCTACTACTTCAACCCGGATGATCCCAAGATCAAGCGATTATTTCGGCTGGCGGAAAGCGTGCAGAAGCGCAAGACGTTTACTCTTCGCACGGTGGACATGAACGATGTCGATGGTGAGATCGAGCGGATCTTGATCCTGCAAAACCGCGCGTTGGAGCACCTGCCGGGCTTTGTGCCTTATTCGCGTGAAGCCATTGCGGGGATGCTGCTTCCGCTCAAAGAAATGGCAGACCCGGACCTGATTTTGTTCGCAGAGGACGAAGGCAGGGCGGTGGGTTGGTTCCCAGCGATTCAAAACTTTAATGAGATTTTGATCCACCTCAACGGCTTGCGCTATCCGTGGGATTATTTGCGGGCGTTGAGATTTAAGAACCTGAAACCGAAATGCCTTTCGGTGAAGAGCGTGGCGGTGTTGCCGGAATATTGGGATACGGGCGTTGCCATTCTGCTGTTCGCGGAGTTGGGGAAGCGTGCCATCGCCAAAGGCTATCAATGGGCGGATATCTCGCTGACTGGTGAAGACAACCCCGATACGTGGGATATCGCCCATCACATGGGTGCGAAGATTTACAAGCGTTATCGGTTCTATAGAAAAGATATTGAGTCTTCTTAGCCCTGCATGCGCGTGTTGGGATTAATGAATAGATAATAAACCGCCAATCCGCTGCTGTAGAGGAGCACGGCAATATAAACGATGAGATTGACGTAGCGGGATGGGTCAACGGTGTTGAACAACAGGATGAAGGGGACGATCAAAACAACATCATAGGCGAGGAAGCTCAGCAGTTGACCGAGGGCATTGTGCCAGCTTGGGCGGAATAAACCGTATAGAAAGTAGAACGCATCTCCCAAAAAGATACAACCGAAAATAACAGACGAATCAGGATTCAACGCCCAGGGGAAGACGGGCAGGCGCAGGATCAATGCGCCGCCCGCGAGAAAAAGCGCGGCGATGAAGATGCCGAAGGAGATTTTCACCAACCCGGGGGTGGGACGTGGATCGGTCAGCGGGAGGGTGCGGCTCCAGAAAAACGCCGCGGCGCTGATGACCACCATCAGCGCGGACGCGGCACCGAAGGCGAATAATTCTGAACGTCCCTGTGAAGCGAGAGTGAAGAAGTAGATGGACGTGGTCAGTGCGATGACGAGGATATTGAGCGACCCGGCAGGGAATGCGCCGAGTTCACCCGACCAACCGATCCAAAGCGCTGCCGCACTGACCGCCGCCAGGATGGAACCGACGAACAGGTATGAATACCGTCCATCCTCCCAGGGCCAGAGGTTGAGCGCAAGCGGAACCCGAAAGATGAAGCCAAATGACAGTGCAAGGATTACCAAACCGCCGATCCACGTCAGGGTGCGAATGTGTTTCATTGATTCTCCCATGTTTTAAGTTGTGTCTGCTTTGAACAAATAAAAAGAAGATACAAGGATGCACAGTCGTTGCACGCACATCCCAGTACCCCTTGCGTTCACAATAACTTTATTTGCTTACTTAAAATGACGGCGCACTTTTGCCGCGATCTGACGGTCGGTCATCTTGTCTGCGGATTCTACACCGGCGATCGCCAGCGGGGATTTTTGTCGCGCGATGCGCTTCTTCAACTCCGCCTTCGCCTCACCGGGACCGAAGATCAGCACTCCATCTGCTCCACGCAATAGGGTCAGCACTTTTTCATAATACTTGTTGAGATATCCGTCGAATTGTTTATCAAGTTGGTCATCCCCTTTTTGATATTGAGCGGTGTACGGCGTGCGGGAGCGGGACTCTCCGCGATAGCTGACGTGACGCTCGACACCCGACTCGACCACCTGCATCGATTCACTCTTGCCGCTGATGGTCAGGATCACCGCTTTTTTGTGGTCGATCCAAAGCCCGATCTGTTTGGTCATGGGTCACCCTTTCTTCATGAGATGAACAAAGATTGACACTGCCTTCCCGGCTTTATAGTACTGCGAATTGGGGTGAAAAACAACTCGTTACGGAGAGTCCAGAAGTAGAACTTCTGGACTCCATTTGGCTTTTATTTTCTTGCGATAACCGTGAAGACGTGCCAGTGTTTGACCCCGCGCGCAGACTTGCCCTCTCTGTCTTTCTCGTGGAAGTATTCAACTTCGAAATCCGTGAACAGCGCGCGCACCTGCTCTTCGGTGAGGAAGGTCATGCCGGGTTCGCCCGCCCATTCATCGCGCACGCCGAAGAACTGACCGGCGAATCGTCCGCCCGGCTTGATGGCTTCAGCGACCCGCTCCCAGAACGCGGAAAAATGTTCCGGCGGGCAGAAAGGCATGGAGAAACTGGAGTGAATCAGGTCCGCGGGAGGAAGCGCCGCATCTTCAAAGCGGACAGTTTGGATCTCGAGCCGTGAGCGATTCTCCCCGGAGACTTTTTCCTCCAGCCATTTTGCGGCGGCGGGGTCTGCATCCACGGCAAGGACGCGCCATCCGCGTTCGAGGAGGACGACACACTCGATGCCGTCGCCGCTGCCCAGGTCGATGCCCAGGCGGGGTTCAGAGGAAGCAGGCTCGTTCTCGAAAAGCGCAAGCGCATCCATCAAGGCAGGGCGGGGGTAACGTCCCTGAATTTTTTGGTAGAAGTCGTTCCAAACTGTATCGGTGGGCATACAACCTACTTTCGAAAAATTAAATTAGATCAGGATCAACACAGGCTAAACAGGGACATTGCTCTTATAACGCGCATACGCCTCGGGTCTTAGGAATAACAGAACGGCAAAGCACGAGAAAAAACCGCCGAGGTGCGCCCAATATCCCACGCTATAGTCTGCGCCGTTGAGATACGTATCCATGGCGGGGATGATCTGAATGGCAAGATAATAAAAAATGAACCAATATGCGCGGACCTTGGGCCATGTCGGGATGAAGGAGACGAACCACAGGGTGCGTATATGCCCGTTCGGGAAAAGGATAAGGAACGCGCCCATCACCCCAAAGATCGCTCCGCTCGCCCCGATGCCGGGAATATCCTGCCGGGGGAGTACCAACGCGGTGATCAGGTCTGAACTGGTGCCCGCCAGCAAATAAAAAAGCAGATAGCGAAACGGACCGCAGGCATCCTCCACGCGGCGGCCGAACACTCGAAGGAACAGCATATTCCCGATGAGGTGAAAGGGATCGGCATGCAGGAACATGGAGGTGATCGTGGAAATGACCCCGGCACCCTCCCTCGCCCAGATCAGGGACGGGGTGGACCCATAGACTTTGATCACGAAATTCAGCCATTCGATGGGGATGGTCATTTCGAGGATGAGAATCGCAGTATTGACCAGGATCAATATCAGGGTCATGTATGGATAGGTACTGTAGCGATTGGGTTCCGTGTCGTTGAGAGGCAGCATAAGTCAATTTGATTGGGGCTGTTAAAGGAAATAGAAAAGGCGGCGGTACGCCATAAAGAACATCAACATGAACGGGAACAGCACCAACAACCAGCCCGCCACAGCCAGCGAAAGACGTGCAACCGGTGTGCCGCCTGTGCTGACATCCTTGAAGAGCAGGAACCACAAGCGGTGATGGGAACGCACCGACGCAAAAGCGATCAGCGCCCCGCCCACAATGGTCCATATGAGACCGACCCACAGGGTGAAATCCGGGTCTGCCAGCGGATTGATTCCGACGTGGATCAACAAAAGGAACAGATACAGGAGCGGAGGTCCCGCCGCGAGGCGCGCGATGGAGGCGGCCGGGGAGATGTGGGCGATCTTCTCATCCTGGCGCATCCGTAGTTGGATGATCTTCCGGTAGACGCTTTTCCATTGTTTTTTGAATTCGGGCTGCATGAGGACGGTGTTATACAGGTCGACGGCTTTATCCAGGCTGCCCTGTTCTTCATAATAGGCAGCCAGTTCATGTGGATTTTTCTTGAAGTGTTGCAGGCGGGCAAGCGTTTCGCGGGCTTTGACATCCTCCGGAGTGAGCTCCAATATTTTTTTCAGCGCCTGTATCTGCTCATCCATATCGGGAGATAGTTCCGCGATAAGGCGCCACCCTTCGGGGTTGAGTGCGTAATTCCGCAGCGCATCGCGGACCAGACCCAGAGCGGACTCGCGTTGATCCTTTTTCGTCAATTCCCAGGCATGTTGGACATCCACCTCGGTGACGCGCCGTTTTTCCTCCACCTGCACTTGTTTTTTCTCCAACAGTTTGGCAAGGTAGGTACGGGCGTGTCCGTTCTGCGGGTTGATCTCCAGCACCCTTTCGCAGGCGTAGATGCAATCGTCGAGTTCATCCAGTAGTCCGGTCAGCCACATCCAGGCGACCTCATTGCGCGGGTTGATCTCGACCACTTCCAGAAATAGATCGCGCGCCGTCAGTTCGTGCCTGGCGCGCGCTGCTGCTAATGCCTGCTGGAGCAAAGAGTCTTCCCGCATCGTGGACATGGATGGTATCGAGGTGTTGCGCCTATTTTACTCCCCTCACGGCGGCATGAATCATGGAAAAACAGAATTCAGGAAATTCCAAAGTCTGCTTTTTGAAAGCGGCATTTTTCAAAGACCTTACGACTTTGCGCCCTTGCGTTAAAGGCTTTCAGTGTCCAGCTTCGGCATAGGATTCCAAATAGCCGCACTCGGTACAGCGGTATGTGACCACCGCCAAGCGCGGACCGAGCCTGCGCAAGCCCTCATACTCGCGCCCGAGGAATTTGTTTTTTGCAATTTCGGTTTTCTGCCAATATGCGCGGACGAGTTCCTTTTGTTCGATGACGTACTCATCACCAAGCTGGGACAGTCCTTGCTCGAATTCGATCCCGGCTTCCATTGCGCCGGAGCATTTGAGACATACGGTGGGGGGTGTGAATTTGCCTGCCATGTTCTTCTCCTTGGTGGGGAGATTTTCATGCAAGGAACGGTTTTTCACCAACCCCCGAAGGGACTACTTAACCCGAGTTGCCGCCTGCATGGATTACGCAAAAATTTAACGCAAAGGCGCAGAGTCGCAAAGAAAATCTTTTAAATCTTAGCGTCCTCGCGGCTTCCCTTGCACCGCTCGCACACCTACCTCGAATGCACGTGCGAGGAGGGCAGGTAAAACGCGGATTTTTAATCCTTTTTCCGCGTCAATCCGCGCTCGTCCGCGTCCTATATTAAATTCGGGATTAATCAAGTTTCACTTTAACGCCCGCCGCAATTTCTCCGCCACCGTGCGCAGGGACTTGATGCGCGCAAAATATTTATCGTTGGCTTCCACCAGTGTCCAGGGGGAATCGGGGGTGCTGGTCTTCAACAGCATCTCTTCCGCAGCGATGATGTAATCCTCCCATTTGCCGCGGTTGCGCCAATCTTCATCCGTGATCTTCCATGTTTTGTAATTCGTCTTCGTGCGTTCACGGAAGCGGCGCAGCTGCTCCTGCTTGCTGATGTGCATCCAGAATTTAAAGACGACCGTGCCAAAATCGGTGAGTTGGCGCTCGAACTGATTGATCTCGCTGTACGCGCGGCGCCAATCCGCTTCGGTGCAATAGCCTTCGAGGCGTTCGACCAGTACGCGACCATACCAGGAGCGGTCAAAGATGGCGATCTGACCCTGCTCGGGCAACCGCCGCCAAAAACGATACAGGTAATGACGTTCTCTATCTTCACCCGATGGCGCGGAAATGGGCCAGACCACATAGCCGCGCGGATCGATGCGCTCGGTCAGACGTTTGATCGAACCGCCCTTGCCCGAGGCATCCATGCCTTCAAAGACGATCACCACCGGGCGTTTCTGTGCATAGACCTGGAACGCCAGTTCATGCAGCTCCGCCTGTAACGCCTTGAGCTGTTTGTCGTATTCATCGCGCGCAAGTGCCAACGTAAGATCGAGTCGCTCAAGCATTGACGGCTCCTTTCATTTCCTTGGTCACGCGCGGACGCTTGGCTTTCGTCCCCGATGAGGCGGGCAAACCCAGACGCGCTTCGAGCGAAGCGATGATCGTTTCAAAGACCTTGATGCGCATGTAATACCGGTCGGTCGCTTCGACGATGGTCCAGGGTGCGTGAGGCGAATCGGTGCGCGCGATCATATCTTCGACAAAGACCGCATATTTTTCATAGCGCTTGTTTTGCAGTAAGTCTTCCTCGCCCACCTGCCAGGCGGTCAACTTATCTTTGCGCAATTTCTTGATGCGCTTCTGCTGATCCGCTTCGCTGATGTGCAGCCAGAATTTCAAGATGACCGTTCCATCGGCGGACAGCATCTCTTCGAACTCGGCGATGTCCTGGTAGGCGGAGCGCAACTCATTTTTGTTGATAGTCTTGTTCAAACGGTCGATCAATACCCGGCGATACCATGACGTGTCGAAGGCGACCACTTGTCCGCGGGCAGGGATCTTGAGCCAGAAGCGCCACATCCACGGATAGCGCAGTTCGGCGGTGCGCGGCGGCGTGATCGGGACGACGCGGAAGCCACGCGGGTCCAACCGCTCCGCCAGCAGGCTGATCAACCGTCCCTTGCCGGTGGCTGCCCAACCCTCAAAGACGATGATGACCGGAACTTTCGCATCGAAGACCGCGTGCTCCAATTCATACAGACGCTGCTGTAACGGTCGCAGTCGTTTTTTATATTCTTCCTGCGCTAAAGCCAGGTCAAGATTGACGTATTCAAGCATGGCGGTCTCCATTCTGGGTCATTGTTTTTTTCTTTCAAGAAATCGTCAAGGTTGGTTCCGAGATGTTTTTTGTTCATGGCGTAATTTCTACTGAGAAGCGCTTTGCAACTCTTCGCGGACAACTCGCCGAAGAATGACTTCAATGGGCTCCTCTTGTCGGTGGATAAATTCCTGCAAGGCATTATTGATCAGTGTCTGGTAATTACCGCCACCAGACTCTTCAACTTGATTTCGGAACCAGTCCAAAACATCATCATCAAGACGAATGGTGATACGTGTCTTTCCCTTTGGCGCGCGAACTACGGCTCCGCGTTTGCCTTTGCTAAAGTTATATTCACTCTTCATGTTCTTGGCATTCTTTGACAAGCGATTAATTGCCACTATTTTAGTTTTCTTGAGAAGTTTTTCTTCTTTCAAGAAATCGTCAAAGTCGCTTCCGATGTGTTTTTTGTTCATGGCGCAATTTTACCCCTCCCCCGCCTCCCCCAAGGGGGAGGAGCTAAAACCATCTTCATCCCAAACATTGACTTGAAAACTCGGCGCCCATCCACAGAACAGAAACCAACAAAATACCCTCTCCCGCGAGACGCGTGCCCGTAGGGTAGAGGGGCAAACGGACTTGTCGATTATGGCTTCAATCAGGGAGAGGTTCAACGGAGTAGCTTGATTATTACGCTCATCAGGGTGGGGTCAAGCAGACTTGTTGGATTGTTATTCTTATCAGGAAGTGGGTTTCATTCCTGTTGCTCGAAACACCAACCAATAAAAACATGCCGCGAATACAATGTACACCACAGTCACAATTAACATTAATGGACTAAATTCAGCGAACAAATACTTCACCAACAATAACGCCCCGGTAAAGAAGTGGCTGAAATTCGCCAGCGACACCGGTCGCGCATAGACTCCGCCGATGGCACTATCTTTCGCCGTCCAGTTCATGATCGTAAAGCCAAAATATAACGCACCGATCAATTGCACCAGCATGGACATTGCCTCTGTCAGCTCCACGCCCTGTGCGGACAATAATACATCCGGCAGGAACAGAGTGAATATCCCTGCTGCTCCGAGCAGGAGACTGCAAGAGGTCATGAGTAGTTTTGTATTCATTGAATTCTCCTCGTTTTAAAGTTGGGGCAATTATCATGCATTTTCACCTCTCCCCCGCCTACCACTCGCTACGCTCACCCTGCGGGTACTTCGCGGGTACTCGTCCCCTAAAGGGGAGGAGCTAAAACCACCACCATGCCAAACCTTGATTTGGAATCTCAGCGCCCATCCACAGAACAGAAACCAACAAAATACCCTTTCCTGCGGGACGCGTGCCCGTAGGGTAGAGGGACAAACGGAGAAACTTGATTATTACACTTATCAGGGAGAGGTCCCTCGCACACGCCGATTATTGCCTAAAAAGGCAATGTCTCACTTCCTCTGCTTCAACCATTCCACCTTCGCCAGTTCAGTGACATCGTGAAATTCAGGGTCGCCCGTCATGACAATTCCATCTAATTTTTGCGCCGCGACAATAACGAAAGCATCTGCATAAGAAACTGGATGATTGGCTTTGATATGAGCGGCGGCAAGAACTGTTAAGTTATCTGCCGGGAGAACCTCCACAGGTAACTCCTGTATAAATGCCAAAGTATCTTGCGCCTTATTGAAGCCATGCTTGCGTTCTGTATTGTAAACAACCTCTCCGATGTTAATGATCGAAATATAGGCGCGTGCTTTTTCACTACGAACTTCATCCAATATCTGTTCAATGCGATCCGCGCCCGGTTCGTTCTCGAAATATGCCATGAGTGCAAAGGCATCGAGGATGTAGGTTGCTTCAGCCATTGGCAAGTCTCTGGTCTCGTTGTTTTTCGAGTTCGCGGTCTTTCTTCAAGTCCGCCGCCATGGACGTTTCACCCTTCAAAAAGCCTTTGGCTGCTTTAATCGGATCATCCACCGCAGGGACGATTGCCAGCACCCCGCCATAATCCACAATGACCACCTTTGCGCCGGGATGCAGGTTGTATTTCTTGCGATATTCTGCCGGGATGACGACCCAGCCTTTACTTGAAATAGTGAGCACCATAGGAACTTCCTTTCGTTATACCTTTTCTGTAAAAAGTATAACATAAAACCAACCCCCACCCCCGCCTCCCCCAAGGGGGAGGAGCTAAAACCATCTTCATCCCAAACATTGACTTGGAAACTCAGCGTGCATCCACAGAACAGAAACCAAAAAAATCCCCTCACCCGTGGGACGCGTGCCCGTAGGGTAGAGGGGCTGAGCGGACATGCCGATTATCACGCCAATCAGGGAGAGGTCAGCGGACATGCCGATTACAGCGCTTGTCAGGGTGAACTCCACCCTCACCCTTTCATCATAGGTGATTTAGCTTTCTTCATACTAAAACAACCTCATATATTAAGGGGTCTGGTTTCTCTTTCTTAATCTATGTCTGAAAAAGAAGTAAACTCCTATACTTATCATAACGAGAATGGGTACACAAATCCACCAATAATAAGATCCCAAACCTAGTAGTGCAATGATTAAAACAGCAAACCCTGTGAAACGAATAAATCTATAAACATGCTTAATAATTTTTATTTTGATACCATCGCGAATTTTTGGCAGCATACTTAACATAGCGAGAACTATTCCCACCAATGACAGCCACTTAAATTCCAGCAGGATTTTTCCTAAATAAATTGAACCTCTTGGTAGAGCCGCAGCCAATATAGCTGGCAAAACAATAAATAAACTAGAAGTTATCTCAAAAATGGTAAACTGGCGCTCAAACCCAAGTTGGGAGCGA
>CAYJPO010000043.1:0-37519 GCA_964372045.1 uncultured Anaerolinea sp. | reverse complement strand
GTTGGGTTCAATTTTATCCTAATTCCTTCGTCAAAAAATAGCGTTGATGCCCCTTTGGGAAATCCTTCAACTCCCCATAGACGCGATAGCCCTGCTTCTTATAAAACTCTGGTGCTTGGAAACTGAATGTATCCAAATAGGCGTGCTTCGCGCCGCGTTTGCGGGCTTCTTCTTCGGCGAGCGCCAGCAGGCGTCCCCCGTAGCCCCTGCGGCGCAAGTCTGGTCGCAGCCACATCAGGTCAATGTATAGCCAGTTCCAGTATGCCAGAGCGATGACTCCACCTGCGATCTTCTCTTCTGAGTCATAGACGACGAAACAAATGCGTTTGGCGTTTTCCGGTCCAGCCTGCTCTTCGTTAAATGAATTGATCCCACCGCCGATAGCTTCCCAAATGGGGTCATCGATCTTTTCTACTTGCTTGATCTGATATTCGTCCATGTATGCCTCCACACTTTTATCATACACCCAGTGGAACGGTTTGTCAGCATCTGGTCATCGGATGTGGGAAATCTCCATTCCAATCCCCTCCGCAAAACTGCGCGGACTGAAACCGAAGTCTCTTTGAGCTTCTTCATAAGAGAACGCCTTGTTCTCATTTAATCTCAACACCTGTTCGGCTTTGATCGGCAGGCGAAGTTTAATCCGCTCGGTGAATAGCAACATGCGGACGATGGGCATGAAGGGCAGGTGAAGTTTCCAAACGCGTTTGCCGAGGGCGGATGCCACTGTGTCGATGACCTGGTTATACGTCAGCGGGGCCTTGCCTGCGATGTTGTAACTCTTGCCGATGGTGATGTTATTTTGCAAAGCCAGCAATACGGCTCCGGCGACATCGTCCACGAAGATGGGCTGCTGCAAAGACTCACCATCCCCGAAGATTGGCATGACAGGCGTGATGCGCAGCAAGCGGATCAGCCGCCACATGTTGCGGTCACGCGGGCTGCCGTAGATCATGGTCGGGCGCAGGATGGTATAGTCCAGTCCGCTGGCTTGGATGGCTTCTTCCGCGGCAAGGCGGATGGATTTACTGCCCGCGTTCAACTGGGTGAAGATGGCGGTGGTGCTGATGAAGATTCCGCGCTTCACGCCCGCCTCTTTCGCGGACCTCAGAATGGAGTCTGCGTGCCCGAAGCCGAGCGATGCGATGTTGACGAGAGCATCCACGCCGTGCAAGGCGGCGGTCAATGTTTCAGGGTTGGATAAGTCACCGGTCACCCACTCCACTGTTAGCGCGGAAAGAGACGACCGGTCACTGGTGGCGCGAGTCAAACAACGGACCTGGTATCCGCTTTGTAAAAGAAGAGGGACGACGCGTGAACCGGTGAATCCAGTTGCGCCTGTGACGAGTACTTTCATTATCTCCTGATTTGTCACCCTGAGCGGCAGCGAAGGGTCTCTGAGATTGCCGTAGAGATGCTTCGCTACCGCTCAGCATGACATTAAGACTTTATCAACTTTTCTAGTAACCCTAATGTTTCATTCAACTTATCGCGCCGGTCTAAATTCTTTACCAGATACTCGCGAGCATTCGTACCCATCGCTTTGACCAGCGCGAGATTCTGCGACAACTCGAGAATTTTTTGCGCAAGCATGGCATCATCCGCCGGGTGGACGTAAACGCCGCCATGCGACGACTCGATCAACTCGCGCGTGATGCCGTCGATGACGATGATGCTGGCACGTCCCGCCGCCATGTAATCGAAGACCTTGTTCGGGTACGTAGTGCGGAAGGCGGGGATGTCTTGCAGGATGGCAAGGCAGGCATCCGCCGAGGCGACGATGAGCGGCATGTCCTTTTTGGGACGCGTGCCCGCGAAGATGACATTGGTCAGGTTCAAGCGGTTTGATTCAGCTTCGAGTCGCGCGCGTTCTTTGCCATCGCCGAAGAGGACAAAATGAATTTTGTCGTACTGCTTTAAGCGTTCTGCGGCACGCAAGAGCGTATCAATATCGTTCGCCTGACCGAGCGCACCGGCATACAAGACCACGAATTTATTTTCGACCATGAGTTCCTTGCGAATGGACGAGCCATCAATGGACGGATTGAACATGTCCACGTCGGTGCCGTAGGCGATATAGGTCACTTTGTTTTCGGGCACGCCCTTGGCAAGCATGTACTCGCGGTAAGCAGGCGAGTTGACCAAAATATGATCAGCACGTTTATACAAAAAGTTTTCCAGCCAGCGGGAGAGCGCAATGATGAGCGGATTCTTCAACACGCCCATGCTGATGCCGAACTCGGGCCACAGGTCACGCACTTCGAGCAGGAAGGGTTTGCCGCGCAGCGAAGCGACGACCCACGCCGAAACCGCCTGAAAGATCGGGGGAGTGGTGCCCAGCACCAGGTCCACGTCTTTGACGCGCAGCGCGGTCAAGATCGAAGAGAACATAAAACTGAAGAAGGCTATCACGCGCCAGAAATAATTGCGATGAATGGCGGGGTACATATACGAGCGCAGGACACGGATGCCTTCAAAATTCTGCTCGGCAAATAACCCGTGCCGCTCCACAGTGCGCTGACCGGTCTGATAATTCAGGTCACTGGCGACGATGACGAGTTCATGTCCGCGCGCTTTGAGGTACTGCCCCATCTCGAAATGGCGCGTGTGCCCCGGCTCTTCGGGGGAAACAAAGACTTGGTTGATGAGTAGGATCTTCATGCGAGGAAGGATTATAGCATTGGGAAGATAGGGAATAGTGAATGGTGGATAGTTGGGCTTGCCTGGTCTGTTTTCTTCTCGCAAACCTGAATTGAAGGCTATCGTAATCGCGAATCTGGCTACACGCAGCGAGAGAACTTTGAGAGTCTTTGAGAGTCTACCGGCATAGAATTAGCAACGAAGAAAGGAAACAATAAAAATGGAAATCCCTCGACATTGGCGACTTAAAAAACAACGCTACGGACTTGTTGGTGAGGTTTGTCCTCACTGTGATTTTAAGATCTTCCCCCCGCGCGACGTCTGCCCGAACTGCGGCGACGAAGCCAAAGACACCTTCGCATTTAGCGGCAAAGGCGAAGTGTATTCCTACACAACCATCTACGAAGCCCCGGCCGGATACGAAGCCAACGCCCCTTACACCGTAGCACTCGTGAAGCTCGAAGAGGGTCCCATGCTCACCGCGCAGTTGACCGATGTGGACAACAGCGAAGTTCAGATCGGCATGCCCGTCGAAATGGTCACCCGCAAGATGAGGAATGACGGCGATGAGCGCGGGTTGATTGTGTATGGGTATAAATTCAGACCACAAAATTTTGTACCCGCCAAATAGAGAACAAAAAGCTAAAAACGAATGAACACCCCTACGTATAGGGGTGTTTTCGTTTAAAACATTCCCGTAAACATTTAATCTACTTTTTGCTTCTCATTTGCAAGTTACAGGATGATGTTCAAAGTTTGATACGGACGGCGATGACTCAACTCAACTTATCGGCACGCGCCTTTGATCGCATTCTGAAATTGGCACAGACAATTACCGATCTAGCGGCAAACGAAGAAATACAGTCACCACATTTGGCAGAAGCGCTCCAGTATCGTCCCAAGATCATGATGGGGTAATTACTTTTACATACGATTCGTCAACCATCGGCTCCAGCTCTATCACCAATCTGCGTCCGTAGGCAGAATTGAGCAGTTCACAATTGCGACGTTGTTTATATTTCATTTTTTCTCCTCGTATACAAAGGGTATCGCAGATAATCTTTATCACTGCTAAACGGTTTTTGCAAAGTCGCTTGGAAAAAATCGGGTCTGGCGACGTTGTTTGGATAAATTTGGCAATTTTCAATATTCTATGCGAATTAAATGCGCTCAGTTTTCCGACTTTGTAAAAAGCCAGAATCACTGCAAAAAATGCCTTGACTTCATGGCATCTTTTGATGTATTCTTCGATTGGTCTGTTGCACTTGAGATTTGAATCCAACGCCAAAAAATACGGCTTTTTTGAAAACATCTCTTGGAGCGAAAAAATTGACTGATAACCAAATTGTAAACCGTCGAGAACAATTTGCTCATCGCTACATCCCGGCGGCAACCTGGGGTGTCGCCGGGTTGGCGCTTGCAACCGGGGTGGTGGGGCTTCTTTTTCCAACATACTGGCAAATCCTATCGATGGCCGGCATCTTGGGGTTATCCATGCTCGGAATGACCGCGTTTTCTATTTTTAAAAAGTGGGGGCGATCGGAAGCGGGAGCATACCTAGCCCTGTTTTCTTTTATGTTATCGCCTGGCGTGGGTATTTTCCTGCTTCCCGATGCACTTATGGGAACTGTATGGGGGTTTGCCGCAGTTATTTTTCTTTCTGCGTTAATTTTGGGAAAACGAGGTTGGGTTGGGTTTTCGCTGGCAGTACCCAGTGTAATTCTTGCGGCTGTCCTTTTGCCACAGTTTATGAAATTCAGTCAACTATTACACCTTGATGGGATATCACGCTGGACCATCCTGTTGTTGTGGGGATTGTATCCGATTCCATGGATTGCCATGCTGCTCTCCCGTAGTGTTTTTGAGCAGGAAAACCTGTTCCGTCAGTCCAAACAGGCAAATTGGGAAATTGAGCAGCGTAAAGCAACCGACCAACTACAACAACAGGTTTTACAAACAACCCGGATTGATCCCGATTACCACGTCATTCAGCTTTCTGCGGCTGCTGAGGTTTCGCGTGCCACAGGCGGCATCCTTGACCCGGACGAGTTGATGTACCAAGTGGTGGAGATGACGCGCGAACGTTTTGGGCTTTATTATGTGGGTTTGTTTCTGGTGGAAAGGAATGAAGATCACTCGAATGGATCGCCAAAGTGGGCTGTGCTGAGAGCGGGTACAGGTGAAACAGGTAGAAAGATGGTGGAAGACGCCTATAAAGTCGAGGTGAATGGCGATTCGAATGTCGGCTGGTGCATTGCTCACAAATCTCCAAAGATTATGGAAGATGCTGAAGAAGCTGGGGAACACAGAAAAAATCCTCTGCTACCGGAAACCCGTTCCAGGCTGGCATTACCTTTGATCAGCCGCGGAAATGCTATTGGAGCAATGACTTTCCATTCGGCAAAATCCGGCACTTTTGGCGAGGAAGATATTACCGCTCTCCAAACGATGGCTGACCAGCTTGCAAATGCAATCGAAAATGCCCGCCTTTATAAAGAGATCAAATTGGCTGAAGAAGCCATGGAGAAACACGCCAAACAATTGGAGGAAACCACCAATTTTTTAAATTTGGTCATTGAGAATATTCCGATTATGGTCTTTGTGAAAGATGCCAAAGACCTGAAGTGGATACGTTGGAACAAAGCGGGAGAAGAAACCATTGGTTTTTCGCGGGAAGAGTTGATCGGGAAAAGTGACAGCGATATTTTCCCGAAGGAAGAAGCCGAATATTTCAACCTCATTGATCGAAAAGCGTTGCAAAGCGGACAGCTGATCGATACCCCGGAAGAGATGGTTCATACCCGGCATAAAGGACTCAGAATATTACACACCCTCAAGGTACCGATCTTCGATGCAGAAGGAGAACCACAGTACCTGGTGGGTATTTCTGAAGATATTACCGAGCGTAAACGCGCGGAAATTAACGCCAGCCGCACACAGGCGTTTTTGGATTCAGTCGTTGAAAATATCCCGATCAGTGTATTTATCAAAAAAGCGGATGACCTAAGCTTTATACGCTGGAACAAGGCTGGCGAAGAGTCCATTGGTGTCAAAAATGAAAAAATGATCGGTAAAACAGATTATGACTTTTTCCCGAAAGAAGAAGCTGAATTTTTTGTTGCCAAAGACCGCGAGGCATTGGCGAAAGGTGCGCTGGTAGATATTCCGGAAGAACCGATCCATACTCGGGTGAAAGGGCTCCGGATTATCCATACGATCAAGGTTCCCATTATGGATGCAAACGGAACCCCCCTTTATTTATTGGGAATATCCGAAGATATCACCGAACGCAAGCAGGCGGAAGAAGCACTGCGTAAAGCCCATGACGAGTTGGAGACACGGGTGCAGGAACGGACTTCAGAACTGTTGAGCACAAACCAGGCTTTGCACGCTGAAATTACCGAACGAAAGCGAGCCGAGGCCGAGATCAAGCGGCGCAACAAGGACCTTGCAGCCTTGAACATGATCACGACAACCATCAGCCACTCAATCGGCTTAAATCAGATATTGAGTGCAACCCTCGAACGGGCAATGGAAGTCCTTGAGCTGGAGGGTGGCTGGCTGCAGTTTATGGATGATGATGGAAGAACATTGACATTGGCTGCCCAGCGCGGTATCCCGGAGCCGATTATAGAAAAAATCAGCGCTATGGCACTGATTCAAAATTTACCTGAAAAAATTACAGGGAGTATTCAGCCCCACCAGATTGACTGGATCATGGAAACAATACAAAACAATCTGGATGTTTATCTAAAAGAGAAAAACTATAATCTTACAGGGGTGCCGATTACCTTAAAGGATAATGTGATAGGCATTTTGGGTGGGATCAGCAGCGGCTCGCATGAGTTAACGACAAACCAGGTGCAACTCCTCACGACCATCGGTCACCAGATCGGCATTGCTGTTGAAAATGAACGCTTGACCCAGCAGGCGGCGGAAGTAAAAATCTTGCGCGAAGTGGATCGTTTACGGTCGGAATTGATTGCCAATGTTTCTCACGAGTTGAGAACCCCATTGGGGTTAATAAACATCTCCTGTTCATCACTCTTAATGGATGATGTGGAATTTGATCGAGACACGCAGCGGAACTTCCTCTCGAACATAGAAGAAGAGGTTGGCAAGTTGGGGCAGATCGTTGAAAACTTGCTGGATATGGGACGAGTGGAGGGAGGTCGTTTGCGTCTGGAAAAACAGCCTGCCGACCTTGCAGAGTTGGTCAAGAATGTGGTCCGTGGTATGAAAGCTTTATCTACCCATCACAATTTTGAATGTAATTTTGTTTCTGAACCGTTAATGACAATGGTAGATGTTAAACGGATTGAACAGGTATTGCGAAACTTATTGGATAATGCCATCAAATATTCACCCAATGGGGGTAAAATTTTGGTACATGGAAGCTTGGAAAAATCGCAAGTATTAATTTCGGTAACCGATCAGGGAATTGGTATTCCTGCCGATGCATGGGACAAAATCTTTGAACGGTTCTATCGTGCCGAAAATGTGATCACCCTGCGAATGCGCGGTGCAGGCCTTGGGCTTTCTGTTTGCCAGGGAATTGTTGAAGCCCACGGAGGGCATATTTGGGTGGAAAGCCAACCGGGAGTAGGTAGTATTTTTTGCCTGACTCTGCCTGTTGAACAGACCGAACAACTTTGAAAAAAATTGAACAGTTGAGGAAAGTGAATTTTATGAATAAAGAGAATATACGAATCCTGGTGGCAGAGGATGAGCCCAAGTATATTTGGGCGATTACAACCAACCTAAAAGCCAGGGGATACGAGGTTCTTTCCGTCCAGGATGGACAAAAAGCCGTGGAATTGGCGGCCTCTGAAGAGCCAGACCTTGTGCTTCTTGATATAAAAATGCCTGGATTAAATGGTTATGAAGTCTGCCAGCGAATCCGGGAATTTTCCACCGTGCCGATCATCATGATTACGGCAATGGCAGAAGAGTCTGATAAGGTCTTTGGGCTGGATATGGGTGCCGACGATTACATCACTAAACCTTTCAGCGTGCCAGAATTATTGTCCAGGGTCAGGGCCGCCTTGAGGCGCGTTGAATATGCAGACGGGCAGCCTTCAAATGCAAGTTTTCAGGCGGGCAACCTACGGGTCGATTTTAAAATGCAGCGTGTGTTCTTGCAGGAGCAGGAGGTGGAGTTAACGCCTACCGAGTACAGGCTTTTATCTGAGCTGGTTAAGCAGCCCGGCAGGTTACTGGTGACGGACTATCTGGTTGAAAAGGTGTGGGGACATGGATACGAAGGCAATGAAAAATTGATCCGGCAGGCTATCCACCGTCTGCGTAAAAAAATTGAACAGGATCCGCGCAACCCGGTCTATATTCAAACTCGTCCGGGGCTGGGATATATGTTTTTTTCGCCCAGTTAAAATCACTCCATGTGGACATACTTCCCTGTATGTCGATATTGCAAAGGCAAAAAACAAAAAAGCAGCCGATTCGCGGCTGCTTTTTTGGAATACTTTTGGAACACGAGCATGCTATTTTGTGACATGATTGGAACTATAAAATGTTAATATTTTGAAAACCTTATCTTTTTAGGATTTGTTGCCCGAAATCTCAAAAAGGTGTTTTTGGCTCATAACCAAGAAGATGCCTAGCGTCAGTTAAGTACTAGAAAAAATCGCTTCAAAAAACAACCATGAAAAAAGCCACACCTCGAAAAAAAATTCTTGTTTTATGCGATCACGACGCATTGTATTTTGCAATTGAAATGAAGTTAAGCGGACTTACGCAGGCAAGTATCAAGAGATCGGCATTAAATCTAGCAGAATTTAAGACTGCTTTGACGCTCTCTGATGCTGTGGATTTAATCATCCTGGCAACTGTTTCGCCAATTGCAGATCTAGCTCCTGCCCTGATCGATCTTTTGCCAGTCAATCGTGTTAGAAAACCCCTTGTTATGATGATTTCCGAACACCTTGCTATGCCCGAATTGAGTAACCGGATAACCTTTCTTAATTTTCCATTTGATATGGACGGTTTGCCTCTGGCAGTTACAAAAATTTTGGGCTGAGGTTTGTCCACCTGTGTCTTGGGGTCAAGGGAAAAGGAGGTGTAAGCAAAAAAACGCAAGAGACAAGTAGGTATTTTTTGAATACCTCAAAAATCTTTCTATCTAATATAAGGAGACGAAGAAATGAAAAAAGTATTCTATATCATGGTTTTGTTGGCATTGGTGTTTACCGCTTGTGCCCCACAGCCTGCGGCTCCAGCTGAAGAAGCAGCTCCTGCAGAAGCAGAGGCTCCTGCTGAGCCTGCAGTCAAAGAACTTAATATCCTTTGGGCTGAATGGGATCCTGCGAACTACCTTCAGGAAATGGGCAATCTCTATGAAAAAGAGACCGGCATCAAGGTCAATGTCGTTCAGGAACCTTGGGGCAGTTTTTATGATCTAATGGCTTCCCAATGGGCTGCGAAATCTGACACCTATGACATGGTGGTCGGTGACAGCCAATGGGTCGGACAGGGCGCAACTCAAGGGCACTATGTTGACCTGACTGACTTCATGAAATCTGATGGGATTGATAAAACTGTTACTGAAGCAACTTTGAAATACTACGGCGAGTATCCGACTGGCAGCGGCATGTACTATGCATACCCCACCGAAGGTGATGCTGTAGGTTGGGCTTATCGCAAAGATCTCTTCGAAGACCCCAAGGAAATGGCAGACTTCAAAGCCAAATACGGCTATGATCTGAAACCACCCGAAACTTGGGCACAGTTGAAAGACATTGCTGAATTTTTCACCCGGCCAGAGAATCCGGTAAATGGCGTCAAATACGGTGTTGCTGTTTACACCCAAAAAGATTATGACGGCATGATCATGGGTTACGAGAATGTTATGTTCTCTTACGGCGCCGACTGGTTTGACCCAATTACTTTTGAAGTAAATGGTGTTGTTAATTCAGAAAAGGCTGTCGAGGCGCTTAAATTCTATCGCGAGTTGTATCAATTCGCTCCTCCTGGAACCAGCAATGCCTTCTACGCAGAAACGAATGATGCATTTATCTCCGGCCAGGCTGCAATGATCATGAACTACTTCGCCTTCTTCCCTGCGCTTGCGAATCCCGGCGTCAACCCGTTTGCTGATAAGACTGGATTCTTTGCCGGACCCAAGGGCCCGGATGGAGAGGCTTATGTTGCATTAGGTGGACAAGGCTTAAGCGTCCTCTCATACACCAGCCCGGAACGCCAACAAGCATCCATGGACTTCATCAAGTGGTTTGCTCAGGAAAGTATTCAGAAGGAATGGGCAAAAGTGGGTGGATACACCTGCAATAGCAATGTGCTTGCCTCTGAAGAATTCCTGAATAATACTCCGTACAATCAGGCTTTCTCTGATTCCATGCAAATGGTCAAAGATTTCTGGAATATTCCAGTTTTTGGAGAGATGCTTGAGCCTGTCAATCGCATCCTCCACCCATATGTTGTTGATGGGCAGGGTGATCCCCAGGCTTTGCTCGATCAGCTTGCGGAAGAACAGCGCCAGATTCTGGTTGATAACGGAATCCTGAAATAGTTTTTAGCTTCAACGTGGTGAGGAGGACCCCCTCCTCACCACACCTTCACTTTCCACAAGAGGATGAAAAGATTCCCTTCGTAAGAGGTAATGAATATGGAAAATGTTAATAGCTCGCGAAAAAGCAGGGAGTGGCACATGAGTGATCGGGCGCTGGTCAATACCTTTATCTGGCCGACCCTGATCTTGCTGATTTCAATGAATATCTTCCCGCTTTTTTATAGTATCTACCTCAGCTTTACAAACTATTCTGTCATTGGCAATAAGCTTCCTGTTTGGGTCGGATTCCAAAATTTCCAAAACCTACTTAACAATGAACAAGTCTGGTCATACTTTGCTATTACTGGCAGATATGCCCTGGCCTCTGTTGTTCTACAGACCGTACTGGGGTTTGGTTTGGCCATGCTGATTCGTGAGAAATTCAGGGGCAGCGGAATTATTACAACACTTATCTTAATCCCCATGATGCTTTCACCTGTGGTGGTGGGTTTGTTCTTTAAACTCATGTTTAACCCGGGTTATGGAATTATTAACTATCTTGTTTCTTGGTTGGGTGTCCCATTGACTACTGACTGGCTGGCAAAGTCGGATCTGGCGTTGTGGGCTATCGTAATCGTAGATGTTTGGATGTGGTCTCCGTTTGTAATGCTCTTGGTGCTTTCAGGTTTAACTGCCATACCCGACTATTTATACGAAGCAGCTGCGATTGATCGTGCCAGTTCCTGGTTTCAATTTTGGCGTATCACACTGCCGCAAGTTGCTCCCTTGGTATTGATTGCGGTACTCTTCCGTTCCATCGAAGCCTTCAAGAGTTTTGATCTAGCTATGGGACTCACCGGTGGCGGACCTGGAGCGACAACCAGGTTGATCTCTATCGATATATATACCAGAGCATTTGTCGGTCAATTTAAGACGGGTCAAGCGAGCGCGCTGGCTGTTATTGTATTGGTTGTAATTATTGCAGTGAGCAACCTCTACATCACTGCGCTAAATAAAGGGAAGGAAGGTTAACCAATGGATACTTCAAATTCAACCGGACGTGAAATTAATTATGCAACACGGGTGGATAAAGTAACATTTAAATCCAGATTAACCCGCAACCTGAAAGCAGGATTAACCGTGATCATTGCGATCTTTGTATTGATACCAGTTTTCTGGATGGCAGCCACTGCATTTAAATCCCGCGCAGATGCAGTAGCAGCGCCGCCCAAAGTATTTTTTCAACCTAGCATGGAAGGTTTTATAGGGCTGTTTACACAAAGACGCCAGGTTACTGTCGCACAGGGGCTGGATGACCTTAAGAAGGACCCAAATCTCAAATGGTACGACCGGGTAATGCTTAATAAGGGACAGCAAATTGTTGGGACCAGCGAATACGTAGGGTATTTAAAAAATTCCGCGATAACGGCTGGAACGTCGACGATTTTATCTGTGATTTTCGGCCTTTTTGCGGCTTATGCCTTTAGCCGATTTCCTGTTGCAGGCAAGGGCGATTTGCTCTTTTTTATCCTGAGTACCCGCATGATGCCTCCAGTCGTTGTGACAATCCCAATCTTTTTACTTTACAGGCAGTTGGGTCTTTACGATACAACAATAGGGTTGGTTATTTTATACACGGTATTCAACCTTTCGTTTTCGGTCTGGCTGCTAAAAGGGTTTATCGACGAAATACCAAAAGAATATGAAGAAGCCGCCCTGGTGGATGGGTACAGCAGATTACAGGCATTCTTCAAAATCGTTCTGCCACAAACGATCACCGGTTTAGCGGCTACCACTGTATTTTGTCTGATTTTCGCGTGGAATGAATATGCTTTCGCAGTGATGTTGACTGCACAAAATGCCCGCACAGCTCCTCCGAGTATTCCTTCAGTGCTTGGTACAGGCGGCATTGAATGGGCTCAAATTGCAGCCGGTGCAATGGGCTTTCTTATCCCGGTGGCAATTGTCACCTTTGCCTTGCGTAATTACCTGCTGCGCGGCGTCACCTTTGGCGCAGTGCGCCGATAGTGGGAAAGAGAGTCTAATATGGCAACGATTGAACTTAAGAACGTAGTTAAAAAATTTGGCGAAAAGTATGCCGTCAAGCCAATGAATATGACCATTAATGACGGCGAATTTGTGGTGCTGTTAGGACCGTCGGGGTGTGGAAAAACCACCACTCTGCGCATGATTTCCGGATTAGAAACGGTCAGCGGCGGCAATATCTACTTAAATGGACGAGACGTTACCTGGTCCCACCCCAGCAATCGGGATATCGCTTATGTATTTCAATTTTACGCCTTATATCCACACCTCACAGTTTGGCAAAATATCGCATTTACCTTACAAGCACAATCGGTAAAGAAAGATGAGATCGAGAGGCGTGTAAAGGATGTAGCGGCATTGCTAAAAATTAAACACCTGTTTAAACGACATCCTGGCGGATTAAGCGGTGGCGACCAGCAGCGTGTTGCCCTGGCGCGCGCGCTTGTTCGCCGCCCGGCTGCATTTTTGATGGATGAACCGCTCGGCGCGTTAGACGCTGATTTTCGTGAGACGATGCGATCTGAGATCAAGCAACTTCATATTACCCAGAAAGCGACTACCGTTTATGTAACACATGATCAAATCGAAGCGATGGCAATGGGTGATCGAATCGTGGTGATGTCAGACGCCGCCATTCAGCAAATTGGAACACCGGCGGAGGTTTATCATGATCCCGCGAACCTGTTTGTTGCGAACTTTATTGGCAGCCCAGGAATGAACCTGGTGAAGGGTCATTATCACGGAGGAAAGCTTGATTTACCGGGCGGGAATATATATACCCCATCCGATACTTGGAAAACACGCATTGAGAAACAGATTGGCAATGACCATGATGTCATTCTCGGCTTTCGTCCAGAGGCAGCCCAGGTGATAACACAAGACCAATTATCTGCCGAAGTGTTTTTGGTGGAAATGAATGGCAGCAATATGATGCTTGATCTACATTTGGGCGATCAGGTAATTATCCGTGTTCGCACCAACCGTGGGGCGAATTACAGTATAGGTTCTAAAATCAACTTTGACCTTGATCCGCAGATGGTGCGCTTCTTTAACCCGGCGACTGAAGCGGCCTTGGTGATGGAGTAAAAGTATGAGCGAACTAATTCTCCAAAATATTTCAAAAACATTCGGGGCAATCACAGCGCTTAATGATGTGTCTTTTACGGTCAAGGATAATGAGTTTTTTGTCCTTTTAGGACCAACTGGCGCTGGTAAATCCACCACGCTACGCGTTATCTGCGGATTGGAGAAGCCAGATTCCGGACATGTAATCTTTGATGGGGAAATAAGCAACGATCTCACTCCTGCAGACCGTGATATTGCGATTGTTTTCCAACAGTATTCTTTATATCCGACGATGTCGGTTTACGACAACATGGCGTTCCCCTTGCGCGCCCCAGGCCGCAAAGTGCCTGAGGATCAAATCCGAAAGAGTATAGAAGAGGCCGCAGAAAAACTTCGCATCACGCATTTGTTAAAACGGAAAACAGTGCAACTTTCAGGCGGGGAAATGCAGCGTGTGTCGATTGGTCGTGCGATCGTCCGCCGGCCGCGTGTGTTTCTCATGGATGAACCGCTCTCAAACCTAGATGCCAAATTACGGGAATCTCTTCGTGCCGAATTGAAGCATTTGCAGAAAGTGGAAGGTGTCACCACATTGTATGTGACCCATGATCAAATTGAAGCATTGACCATGGCAGACCGAATAGGCGTGCTTAATCAAGGCAAGCTGATTCAAGTTGGCACGCCAGAAGATATCTATGACCGTCCGGCAAATATATTTGTAGCCAAACTTGTCGGCACGCCCAGAATTAATTTGCTGCCGGTTGAGAGACAAAACGGCAGTTGGAATATTACCGGCTTGGAAATAAAAATTAACCTTGTGGAAACAAATAAATTGCCTGAGAGTTTCATGCTGGGCATCCGGCCGGAAGATGTCAGCCTTAATCCGGCTGGCGAATATCAGGGTGAGATAGAACTTTCAGAGCCGTTGGGAGTGGAAACCATTGTACACATCAAGTCCGGAACCGCAGAAATTACCTGCCTGGCACATGGTTTGGTGCAGTTGAAACATGGCAATGTTGTGCGATTTGATATTAATAAAAATCGTCTGCATTACTTTAACGAGCAGGGAAACCGGATATAAGGTTCTTCCGACAAAATTCAACCTAAGTAGAAGGAGATGCATATGAAATTCGGAGTAAATACCTGGGTTTGGACAGCTCCGCTGACCACGGAGGAATTGGAAGTTTTGGCGCCTAAGATCGCCAATTGGGGGTTTGACCATATAGAGATTCCCATTGATGACCCAAAAAACCTTGATTTCAAGAAATGTGGCGAAATCATCAAGAAGGCGGGAATAAATAGTGTTAGTTTTTGTGCGGCGATGGGACCTGACCGCGATTTGATTGATCCTGATCCTAAAGTTCGCCAAAACGGTGTTGACTATTTGAAAGCCAGTATTGATGGGCTTGCCCTAATCGGTGGAAAGAATATGGTAGGTCCTTTTTACTCTGCAGTAGGGCGTACGTGGCAGCAATCGGCAGAAGAACGGGAACACGATATGATGATCCTAATCGATATATTAAAGGATCTCTCGGATTATGCTGGCAAGAAGGGCGTGATGCTAGGGTTGGAACCACTTAACCGATTTGAGACCAGCTTCATTACAACAGCCGATCAAGCCATTGAGCTAGTTGATCGGGTGAATCATCCAGCTTGCAAGATCATGTTAGATACTTTCCATATGAATATTGAAGAGAATTCAATGGGAGATGCTATACGGAAGGTCGGGTCCCGCCTGCTCCAAGTCCATAGCAATGAGAATAATCGCGGCGCACCCGGAGCCGGACATGTTCCCTGGAAAGAAATAGCACAAGCATTGAAAGATATTAAATTTGATGGCGTGCTGGTCATTGAATCTTTTACCAGCAAGGTAAAAAGCATTGCGCGCGCAGCAGCAATCTGGAGGCCATTGGCGTCATCTCAAGATGCTTTGGCAGCTGATGGTGTTGCATTCCTTCGAGAATTATTGAAATAGCCCAATTTATATAAATCAGCAGGAGACAATATGACAAAAAAATTGAATATTGCAATAGTTGGTTTAGGATTTGGGGCAGAATTTATCCCCATTTTTCAGCGACATCCAAACGCGAACATGTATGCGATCTGCCAGCGCAATGAGGAAAAGCTGAAGCAAATCGGTGATGCGTTTGGCATCAAAACACGCTACACAAGTTTTGATAAACTCATCGAGGATCCGAACATCGATGTAGTTCATATCAACTCGCCAATCCACGAGCATGCGCGGATGAGCGTAGCTGCTTTAAAAGCTGGCAAACATGTAGCCTGTACTGTGCCAATGGCAACTTCAGTGGATGAGTGTTGGGAAATCATTGAAGCCCAGAAATCTTCCGGCAAGAAGTACATGATGATGGAGACTGTTATCTATTCACGCGAGTATTTATTTGTCAAAGAACTACGTGATACCGGAAAGCTGGGTAAGATCCAGTTCCTGCGTGCAGCTCATCAGCAGGATATGTACGGTTGGCCGGGGTATTGGGAAGGTCTCCCACCTATGCACTACGCCACCCATGTCGTCAGCCCTTGTCTTGCAATGGGCGGCGCGATGGCGGAATATGTTTCGTGCTTTGGGTCAGGTAAGATCGCAGATTCTCTTATACCCAAATATGGCTCTCCATTTGCTGTTGAAACTGCGCATATTAAACTGAAAGGGTCGGATCTTTCGGCTGAGGTCACCAGGTCATTATTCGATGTCGCCCGCCAATATATTGAAAGTTTCGATGTCTATGGCAGCGAAATGAGTTTCGAATGGCAGCTGGTTTCCGATGAAGAACCTGTTGTTCACCTTGGCGGCGAAGATGCAAAACACGCGGCGATCAAGGATTATGCCCATCTTCTTCCCGAAGGAATCCGCGAATTCACAACCAAGTGCGTTTACGACATGGCTGAGAACAAACACCTTTCCTTCATTCAAGGCTCCGGGCATGGCGGTTCACATCCGCACCTTGCGAATGAATTTCTCTCAGCTATTGTGGAAGACCGCGACCCATTCCCGAATGTGTTTGAATCCGCAAACTGGACTTCAGTAGGCATCCTGGCGCATGAATCAGCCATGCAGGGTGGAAAACTGATCCAATTACCCGACTATAAATAATCTATTAAAAAGGAGATTTCAAAATGAGCAGACCGATCACACTTTTTACCGGCCAATGGGCAGACCTGACATTGGAAGATGTAGCTAAAAAAGCCAGTGCCTGGGGTTTCGATGGTTTGGAACTGGCATGCTGGGGCGACCATTTCGAAGTAGACAAAGCCCTGGCCAATGACAGCTATGTTAAAAGCCGCTGGGATATTCTGAATAAATACAACCTGAAATGCTTTGCCATCAGCACCCATCTGGTTGGGCAATGTGTCGCTGATGATCCAATTGACGAGCGTCATCGCGCGGTGCTGTCGGATCGTTTGTGGGGTGATGGTTCTCCGGATGGAGTGCGCGCCCGGGCACAGCAGGAAATAAAAGACACTGCCGTTGCGGCAAAAAAGATGGGTGTTAAGATTGTCAATGGTTTTACCGGCAGTCCGGTTTGGAAGAATCTGTATTTCTTCCCACCCACAACCCAGGCTATGATTGATCGCGGTTATAAGTTCTTTGCAGACATGTGGCTGCCGATTCTGGATGTTTTCAAAAGCAACGATATCAAGTTTGGGCTGGAAGTACACCCGACTGAAATTGCCTATGACCTGGTTACCTCTCAGCGAGCTTTAGATGCGGTGAACAATCACCCGTCTTTTGGTTTCAATTTTGATCCATCCCACTTTATTCACCAGTTCATTGACCCTGTTGAATTCATCAACGAATTTGGAAAGAATGTCTTCCATGTGCATGTCAAAGATTCGCGTGTCCAACTGAACGGACGAAACAGCATTCTTGGCGGACATATGGACTTTGGCGATTACCGCCGCGGCTGGGATTTTGTCTCCCCCGGTCATGGTGACGTCAAATGGGACGGCATAATCCGCGCTTTGAATCGATTCGGTTATCAGGGGCCGCTTTCCATCGAATGGGAAGATAGTGGCATGAACCGTGAATGGGGGGCCCCCGAAGCGTTGAAGATGATCAAATCACAAGATTTTGCTGCTTCAGATGTTGCTTTCGATGCTGCTTTTGCAGCCAAGAAGTAAGGAGGTTATCATGAGTGAAGAAACTGGTTTCACAACGATGGCTGCCGCGAAGGCCCAAGGCGAAATTCCTGAGATCGGGGTTGGAATGTTGGGCTATTCCTTCATGGGAAAAGCGCATACGAATGCCTATAAGAAGATCCCCTATATGATGTACCCCCCGCCGGCGATCCCCCGTCTGGATGTGATCTGCGGCCTGGGCAAGGAAGCTGTTGCAGAAGCCGTCAAGCGTTATGGCTTCCGGGAAGGATGCCCCGATGATTGGAAGAACATGTTGGATGACTGTGCCAGGGATATTGACCTGTTCGATAATTGTGGCCCCAATAACATCCACATGGAACCAACCATTTATGCGATGAAGCTGGGGAAGCATGTCCTGTGCGAAAAACCGATTGCTCGTAGCGCCGAAGAAGCCAAGCAAATGGTTGAGGTTGCCAAAAAGACTGGGGTCAAAAACATGGTGGCTTTCAATTATCGTTTTGTACCAGCTGTACGGCAGATCCGTAATCTGATCGATAGTGGTGCACTGGGGAAAATCTATCACTGGCGAGCCGTTTACCTCCAGGAATGGATCCTGCCGCACTATAACACGCCCAAGATCTGGCGTCTGGATAAGTCGATTGCCGGCAGTGGTGCATTGGGAGATCTGGGTGCGCATATTATTGATCTGGCTCATTATCTGGTCGGCGGCGTCAAAACTGTCTCGTCTATGGCGAAAACCTTCATCACAGAGCGCCCCCTGCCGAATGATCCCGGCAAGATGGGCACGGTGGATGTGGACGATGCCTTTGTTTCCATATGCGAGTTTGAGAACGGGGCACTGGGCACGTTTGAGTCAACTCGTTTCGCACTTGGCCGCAAGAATTTCAACTACTTTGAGATCAATGGCGAAAAAGCCAGCGTCCGTTTCAACCTGGAGCGCTTTAACGAGTTCGACATCTTCTACCGAGACCATGACCCGAAGGAGACCAGCGGTTGGACAACCGTTTTGGTTACCGAGGGCTATCATCCTTGGTGGACGAACTGGTGGCCGCATGGACATATCATCGGCTGGGAACACACTTTTGTGCACGAGATCACGCACTTGCTGGACTGTATTGTAAACAACAAGGAAGTGGGTCCCCATGGTGCAACTTTTGAAGATGGTTACCGTACAGCTGTTATCTGCGATGCGATTTTAGAATCAGCCGAAAATAAGAAACAGATAGACATTAGGTATTAGCGTTATCTCGCGAGGCGGAGGTTTCTCCGCCTCGCCATCCCATTGGAGCAAAAAAATGGCAAATAATAAAATTAGACCGCCTTTCGCAATACCAGTAATTTCGGTCCTCCTGGTCATCTTCGGGGCCCTATACGGCAAGTACATACTCGTGTTAATTCCCGTAAAGACCCAGATCAACAATGTAATTTTGACAGCCATCCCATTCATCTGTTATTTTGTAGCTATTTTGTTGGTCTATATATTCTTGATCAACCTTTTTTCGCAAATACTCAATCATCGAATTTCCCCAAAAATCTACAATCCACTTAACTTTTTAATTATCGCTGGGATTATTGGCGGCATCTTGATGATGGTGCAGCCATTTACGATCATCTTGTTCAAACCTAGCTTCATGGTAGTTCTGATATCGTTGCTGTTGTTTATCTTCTGGAGTCATATAATCCCAGCTCATGTTGCAGAAGAGAACGAGTAAATGGAAAGGGCAGTAATTTACTGAAAGAAGAAACCCTCAAAACATTTGATAATGAACAATCGCCATTCAGTAATGCCGTGATCAAATTTGTCAAAAATCAGGCACATAAAAAAATTGGCGGTAGGAGAATAATAAAATGACTGATTTTTCCCCAAAACCCGAACATAAATTCACATTTGGACTTTGGACCGTTGGAAGCATCGGACGCGACCCATTCGGTGGTCCAGTGCGTGACCCGAAAACACCCGCTGAACTGGTCTACCTTCTTGGCGAAGTCGGCGCATACGGAGTCAACTTCCACGACAACGACTTCATCCCGATTGACGCCACACCCGCCGAAGCCGATGCCATCAAGAAGGATTTCCGCAAAGCCCTCGCTGACACCGGTCTCGTCGTTCCCATGGCGACCACCAACCTGTTTGGTGATCCCATCTTCAAAGACGGCGCTTTCACCAGCAACGATCCCAAAGTCCGCGCTTATGCCATTCAGAAAACCCTGAACGCGATCGACCTCGGCGTGGAATTCGGAGCCAAGGTCTACGTTTTCTGGGGCGGACGTGAAGGCACCGAGACCGATTCATCCAAGAGCGCTGTTGACGCCATCAAACGCAATCGTGAAGCCATGAACTTCTTCTGCGAATATGCGCTCGATAAAAAGTATGATCTGAAATTCGCCCTCGAACCCAAACCCAATGAACCGCGCGGCGACATGTACAACCCGACCATCGGTCACATGCTGGCTTTCATCACCACACTTGACCACCCCGAAATGGTCGGAGTCAACCCAGAAGTGGCGCACGAACACATGTCCGGACTCAACTTCATGCACGGCGTCGCCCAGGCTTGGGAAGCAGGCAAACTCTTCCACATCGACCTGAACGACCAGTATCCCGGACGCTATGACCAGGATTTTCGCTTCGGCTCGCGCGACATCAAAGCCGCCTTCTATTTGGTCAAATTCCTCGAAGATGTCAAATACGACGGTTCCCGCCATTTCGACGCGCACGCCTACCGCACCGAAGACTACGAAGGCGTCAAAGACTTCGCCCGCGGATGCATGCGCACCTATCTCATGCTGAAAGAAAAAGCCGCCCAGTTCAACGCGGACAAGGAAATTCAGGAACTTCTCGCAGAAGTCAATGTTGACGACGGTTCAATGATCCAGTACTTCGGCAAGTACTCCGCCGAAAAAGCTGCCGCACTCAAAGCTCAACCCTTTGACCGCAAAGCCATTAGCGCACGCGGCTTGCGATACGAACGCCTCGACCAGTTGACCATTGATTTGCTGTTAGGCAATCGATAATAAACGGGGAAACAAGTACACAGACAGGTACACAGGTAGACTCGGGTTTACTTGTGTACCTGTTTTACTTGTCTACTTCCCCAAGGAGATCAAATGTATTTCATTGGCATTGACTCTTCAACCACCGCCACCAAAGCCCTGCTGATGGACGAAGCTGGCAAAGTACTTGGCGTTGCTTCAAGCGAATATTCCTTCGAGACACCCCATCCGTTGTGGAGCGAACAATCTCCATCGCTTTGGTGGACTGGCACCGTCGAGAGTATTCGCCAGGTGCTTGCAAAAACAAACGTGGATACATCTGCAATTAAAGGCATTGGGCTGACAGGGCAAATGCATGGGCTGGTTTTGCTGGATGAAAAAGGCGAGATACTGCGCCCCGCTCTTTTGTGGAACGACCAACGCACCGCCGCGCAGTGCGACGAAATCCGCCAGAAACTCGGAAAAGAGAAACTGATCCAGATTACGGGCAACGACGCCCTAACAGGATTCACTGCCCCGAAGATACTCTGGGTGCAGGAGACCGAACCGGAAATCTGGAAGCGCGTCCGGCATATTCTCCTCCCGAAAGATTACGTCCGCTACAAAATGACAGGCGAATTTGGGATCGACTGTGCCGACGGCGCGGGCACGATTCTCTTTGACCTCAAAAAGCGCACATGGTCACCCGAAGTATTGAGAGCGCTCGACATCCCCGCCGAATACCTTCCCAAGACTTTTGAAGGAACCGAAGTCACAGGCGGACTGTCACCTGCTGCGGCGAAAGAATTGGGATTGCCAGCAGGCATCCCCGTCTTTGGCGGCGGCGGAGACCAGGCGGCGGCGGCAGTCGGTACGGGAGCAGTCCGTGCCGGGGTGGTCTCGCTCAGCCTTGGCACATCGGGTGTGGTCTTTGCCACTACCGATGGATGCGCAGTCGAACCCGAAGGACGCTTGCACGCCTTTTGTCATTCCGTGCCCGGAAAGTGGCACTTAATGGGCGTCATGCTCTCGGCGGCAGGAAGTCTGCGCTGGTATCGGGACACCTTTGCCCCCGGTGCAAATTATGACGACCTGTTCAAACCCGTCGCAGAAATCCAAGCTGGCAGTGGCGGCTTGCTCTTCCTCCCTTACCTGACCGGTGAACGCACTCCCCACCCCGATCCGCTGGCGCGTGGCGCTTTCGTTGGGCTGACCGTGCGTCACACCTTTCCGCACCTGACGCGCGCTGTACTCGAAGGCGTCTCATTTGGTTTACGCGACAGCTTCGAGTTGATGAAAAACGCCGGACTGAAAAACATCTCGCAGGTGCGCGTGACCGGCGGCGGGGCACGCAGCCCGCTGTGGCGGCAGATTTTGGCGGATGTGTTCAATGCCGAAATCGTCACCGTCAATTCGGAAGAAGGCGCAGCCTACGGTGCGGCTCTTTTGGCAGGGACTGGTTCAGGCGTGTTCCAAAACGTGGAAGCCGCCTGCGATGCAACCATCCAAATTACAGGCAGCGCCAAGCCAGGCAAGGATCAGCCCATTTACGAAAATCTCTATCCAATCTATCGCGCGTTGTATCCCTCGTTGTCGCCCCAATTCAATAGGCTTGCAGACTTTTAGCAGGCGAATTAAAAGCGCAACTACAAAATACGTGTCTGGTTTCCGAAAAGAAGCCAGACCTTTTATATTTCACTCACCATGCAAACCAAATTATTGGCATGTGGCCAGAAAAAAAAACTGGATCTGTAAATGGAAATGAGAGAGAACCAATTTGAGGACGATCTTTAATACTGATCCGATAACGATTGTTATTTCGTCTCAATATCAAAAACCAAGACCCTGGCCCATTTTTTTGAATTCTTATCGAGAAATACCTGGTGGATTGGATCAGCCTGATAAAGATTGTGATCAGCAGTATCTTTGAATATGAGTATGAGTCCGTACGAATATGCATTGTCTACGACAGTTCGATTTGTATTCGCTGGCTTTCCGTAATAACCGCTTTGTTCCAACGGGGTATTAATAAGAGTTTCCAACCCTTCCTCAAATTCCAAAAGCGCGGAATTAGATAATCCTGTTGATTACCTTACACTCTTAAAATCGGGATACAGATGAACGCAGAAAACGCTGATTCTGGGTGCTTTTTCGGCAGAATCCTCAAAAAAAATTGCGTCCATCTGCGTTTATCAGCATCCAAAAGCAAAGTGTTAGGTAATCAGTCTATTTCTCTCTTAAAGAGCAAGACTCGCCCTCACAACAAACTTCCACTCCTCACACGACGAAAAAAAACATGTCCGTTTGTGTGTATTCCTGCCCCGAAGCTCATATCCCCTATTTGATCAATTACACTCTATCTATGATAGGGTGTAATTGTTTTTTATATATTTATCTTAGACTTCTTATATCGACACAACGGAAAGACCTGTGAGCCAAAACAACTAAAATTTAGCAATTGCGGAGCCTGTTATATGGCTGAATAGGACAGGCTCCGTTGCTAATTTCTGCCTCATAACCGCAATCGGATCTGTCCAGCGCGGCATATATCATATATACGGGTATAAGTTTCGACCCACATTGAACCACATTTAATACATACCGCACCCAGCTCCCATATATGGAGTCAGAATGCTAACAACAGTTTAATACTCTATATAGTTGAATGATCATGTATGGGAATGGAATTTTCCTCATAAACGATCATGCCGCGCTCCCCGGATTTTCAATACCGGGGAGTGGTTTCTTAATACAAGAAGGTCACTGTCGTTGTTCGACCATCTCGGCAAACTTCACGGAGTAACTCACCGCATCGAACAGCCAATAGCGGGAGGTGACCAGGTTTCGGTTCACAACCACATGCGGAACAAAAAGCCATCCGCTCGAATATTGGCGCGGGTCTTTCAACGCCGCGCGGGTTTCATCTTCCACATACGCGTCGTATGTTCTGAACCTGCGACCCAACAACCAGAACGTGGAAGCATAACCGATCTGTTCCAGAAATTTCGTCAGCGACGTGGCTTTGTAATCGTACAAAACGCTTTTGCCCGTTTCGGGGTCAATGGCGCGTGCGAGAGGCAGCAAGCCGTGACAGATCGCCCCCACGCCTTTGTTGCGCTTGAAAAACCCTACAATTTTTTCCTGCAAGACTTTGCTTTCCAAAAATTGCTTCATCCCCGGCGCATGCCCGCCAGTCAATAAGATCGCATCGTAGTCATCCACATTGATCTGGTCATACCGGATCGGGTTTTGATATTCGGGCGCGGCGGTCATGCGTTTGTAATCGCGCAGCCCCATCGCGCCCGCGCCGAGCGGACCACGCACAAAGCCCATCAGCAAGCGGTGATCTGCCGCCGCAACCTTGCCATGCTCGGTGGCAAATGTTGCCGTCCAGCCGCGGTCTATGCACACGCGCCACGGGGTGGCAGACTCGGTTGGGTCAAAGTCGGTATCGGGCAGGGGAATGAGGACGTGGGGCATGTTGACTCCAAGGTTCAGTTATCAGTGGGCAAATTATATCGTCTCTGCTAAAATAACAACATCAACCACCCCTAATCGAATAATCATCCTCAGCATGGCGTTCACCAACACACGGTACGAAACCCTGCGCGACCTGTTCAAAGACCAAAGACTGCCTTTGGCATTTGTGGATTTAGACGCCTTCGATTTCAATATCGATGTTGCCGCCGCATTCGCCAAAAAAGCAGATAAAACCCTGCGCCTCGGGACCAAATCTCTGCGTTGTTTGCCATTAATGGAGCGAGTCCTCGCCCATGCCTCATCGGCGTTTCACGGCTTCCTGACCTTTACCGCCGAAGAGACCGCATTCCTCGCCCAAAGCGGACACGACGACTTCCTGCTCGCCTACCCCACCGTCCAGCCGGAGGATATGAACACGCTGGCGTGGATCGTCCGCAAGGGCAAAAAACTTTCGTTAATGGTGGATTCACCGGAGCATTTAAAAGCCTTGCACGAAACGGGGCAAAAACACAACCTGATATTTAAAGCCTGCATCGAAATTGACATGGCATACCGCCCGTTGAGGAATGACACAATTCATCTCGGTCTGCGGCGCAGTCCCATCCGCACAGTGGAGCAGGCATTGGCATTGGTGAAATTTTCCAAAACCTTATCGCATGTAAAAATAAACTCGATCATGGGCTACGAAGGTCACATCGCCGGGACGAATGACGACATCCCTGGTGCGGGCTTGAAGAACAACCTCCTGCGCGGACTCAAAAAAGCGTCGGTGAGGGAACTCTCAAATAGACGCCGGGCAATTGTCGGTATGGTGAGAGGCGCAGGCGTGGAGTTGAGATTCGTCAACGGCGGGGGGAGCGGCAGCCTGTCATCCACCTTGCTAGATGAATCCGTCACAGAGGGGACAATCGGTTCGGGGCTGTATGCTTCGGGCTTGTTCCATCATTTCAAGGATGTGAAATATAAACCGTCGGCGTTCTTCGCATTGCAGGTGGTTCGAAAGCCGAAGGACGGCATGGTGACTTGTGCGGGCGGCGGCTATATCGCATCGGGTGCGGTCGAGAAAAGCAAATTGCCTCTGCCCGTTATGCCGATTGGGATGAAGTATGTGGAGCTGGAAGGCGCAGGAGAAGTGCAGACGCCTTTGGTCTTGCCACGCGACTGCCCAAGGTTGGAGTTGGGTGATCCGGTGTTCTTTCAACATGCCAAGGCAGGTGAGTTGTGCGAACGGTTCAATGAGTTGATCTTGATCCAAGGAGGGCGCATTATCGACAGAGTGAAGACGTATCGAGGAGAAGGTTTTTGTTTTCTGTAGGGGCGACGTCCCGTCGCCCCTACACATGCCAAAGGAGAATGCCATGAGGATCCTGAAATTCATTTCGTATTCGTTCGGCAACTTTGCCAACACCATCGCCTATCAGGTGTTCGGCAACCGCATCAATTTTTTCTACGTAGACGTGATGGGCTTGAACGCCGCTGTGGCGGGCATTTTGTGGAGCGTCTATGGTTTGTGGAATGCCATCAATGACCCGCTGATGGGGCAGCTCTCCGATAAAACCCGTTCGCGTTTCGGACGGCGCGTGCCGTATGTCGCCTTCGGCGCGATCCCGTTGGGGTTGGCGTTCTTCTTCCTGTGGACACCGCCTTCACAAAGTCCGTGGGTTCTTGCAGCGTATTTCCTGATGATCCTGTTCATCTTCGATACGCTCTACAGCCTGACCATCATTGCCTATAACGCGCTCTTCACCGAAGTTGCCCCCACTCCCAAAGACCGCATTGACCTTTCGGCGGTGCGCGAAATTCTGGCAACGGTCGCCTTGCTGGCATCGTTCATCCTTGCGCCGATCATTGCCGAAGAAGTGGGCTACATCACGATGGGCGCCATCATGGGCACGCTCATCGCCGCGGGGTATCTGGTTGCCATGATCGGCGTGAAGGAACGTCCCATCGACGAGACCAAAGAGCAATCGTTGGGCATCGGTCCTTCGCTCAAGATCGTGCTGGCGAACAAAGCCTTCCGCTGGTTTTTGGGCGCGAACATTTCGAAGGAATACATCTGGCTGCTGCTGGGTGGTATGCTGCCGTTCTGGCGCAAGTATGCGCTCGGCATTCAAGGCGAAGTGGACGTGTTCGGCATGACCATGAGCGGCGGCGATTCGGAAGCGGTCCTGCTGGGCGTTCCGATCCTGATGGCGATCCCCGCTTTGCTGATCTGGCGTCCGATCGTAGCGAAATTGGGCTATCGCAAAACATGGATCATCGGCTCATTGCTCTTCATCCCCGGCTTGCTGACGATGACCTTTGCCACCGACTTTTATTCGGGTCTGGCAGGCACACTGCTCATCATCCCCGGATTGGCAAATTCACTCATCATGCCCTTCCCCATTATCTCCGAGATCATCGACAATGACGCCAAACAGGAACACGGCTTCCGGCGCGAAGGCTTGTTCTTCGGCATGAACGGCGGCATCGTCAAACTGGCGTTCTCGGCGCAGGGTATTTTATTCGCCGTCGTCACCGCCATCACCGGCTTTGCGGAAGGCTCACCCGTGCAGACCGAGTCCGCGATCTGGGGTATTCGCTTCCTGATCGGCGTTACGCCCGCGATTGCCGCGCTTGTCGTTGCCTTCTGTATGTGGAAATATCCGCTCGGACGCGAGACGATCAAGTGAAGACCCGCTGGTCGAGTAGGGCGAGTGATCTTCTCGCCCATACCGAGACTAGCAGGTATCATGCAAACATAAAGTTGGAATCAAACTTATTGGTCTCGATACACCCCGCAACGAACGCAGGGCTACTCGACCAACGGAATAGCTTTCAAAGGAGACTCACCATGAATGAAAATACCAAACTTACCTGGCTCAAACGTGTGCTCATTTTTAAGATCGTCGTGGTTGCTTTACTATGGGGCTTGCCCACCCTGTTCGGACCTGAATCCTTCCTCAAGATGCTCGGCGAGCAAATTCCAAATCCGCCGTTTTACATGCGCATCTTCGGCGCAACGCAGATCGGCTTGGTCTTTCTCTACTGGCTCGCCTATCAGAGCCCGGTCAAGAACCGCGACATCATCCGCTATGCCGTATGGGATAACTCCATCGCCTTCCTGACGATGATGGGCTACGCCGTCACCGTTGGCATTACGAACCCCACGGTCTGGCTTTCCGCCGCGTTGGTGTTGTTCTTCGCCATTGCGTTTTACGTGTTGGTACCAAAAGCTGCATAAGACGACGACGGACGGCAGACCGCTGACCATCGTCCGCTGTCCGCCGTCCGCGGTCAATTGATCCTCATGCTTGACTCCGCCCTCAACTACGCTCGACAAAACAAAGCCGCGCATCTTTCTGGACTTTGCGACTGGTTGCGCATCCCAAGCATTTCGACAACGCCTGAACATACTCCTGACGTGCGCCGCGCCGCGGAATTCGCCGCGCAGTATCTTCACACCATCGGCATGGACAAAGTCGAAGTCCGCGAAACGACTGGACATCCCATCGTCTACGCCGAATCTATTACCAATCACCAATTCCCCACGCTCTTAATCTACGGTCACTTCGATGTCCAACCCGCCGACCCAGACGAAGCCTGGGCACATCCGCCATTTGAACCCACAGTAGACGGAGACAATCTCTACGCCAGAGGCGCATCCGATGATAAGGGACAAGCCTTTGCCATCATTTCCGCGTTGGAAAGTTACCTGAAAACCAGCGGGAAACTGCCCGTCAACGTCAAAGTATTATTTGAAGGCGAAGAAGAAATCACCAGTCCAAGTCTGCTTCCATACATCCAAACGCACGCGGACGAACTCGGCGCCGACGCCATCCTCATCGCCGACCAGGATATGCTCGACCCGCAGCATCCCGTTGTCATGTGGGGGTTGCGTGGATTGCTCTACGCCGAAATCGAAGTAACCGGACCCGCGCGCGACTTGCACTCCGGCACTTTCGGCGGCAGTGTGGATAATCCATTCAATGTGCTGACGCGCCTGCTCGCCCAACTGCAAGACGGCGACACGCGCAGAATTTTGATCCCCGGTTTCTACGATACCGTAGAAGAATTGAATGAAAAAGAACGCGCCTTGATCTCACAAGCGCCCATCAACGACGACGTGGGCATCTACCTGACCGGCGCGCCCAAACTCGCGGGCGAAGCGGGCTATCCGCTGGCAGAGCGGGTCAGCGTGCGTCCTACGCTCGACATTCACGGTATGGCAGGCGGATTCACAGGCGAAGGCTCGAAGACGGTCATCCCTGCAAAGGCTACGGCGAAGGTCAGCCTGCGTCTGGTGCCGCACCAGCACCCGGGTCCGGTTTTCGAGGCGCTTACGTCATATCTCAAATCGCTTTGCCCGCCCACGGTCAAATTGGATGTTCGCAATATCGGTCAAGCCGTCCCGGTCAAAGTGGATTACAAACATCCCGCCATTCAAGCCGCCGCAATTGCCTACGAAAAAGGCTTTGGTCACAAGCCGATTTACCTGCGCGGAGGCGGCTCCCTGCCAATTGTGTACGACATGATCGAAATGCTGAACGCGCCTGTGGTAATGATCGGCTTCGGCTTGCCCGATGACCGCACCCATTCGCCGAACGAAAAATTTCACCTGCCTAATTTTTATCACGGCATCGAGACGGTGATTCATTACTTGGATTTATTTTCCAAGATGCAACCGCTGGTCGAGTAGGGCGATTGGTTTTCTCGCCCGTACCGAGACCAGCAGTGAGATGTAAATAAAAAATTAAAAGCAATCATGAAATCCAGAGGTGTGGCTCGATACGTAGCGCCAACGAACAGCGCCACTACTCGACCACCAGATGAAAATGGAGATATAAAATGCACATCCCACAAACTGGTCTATCGAAACAGGAAATCCTCGCCACCTTGCAGGCGTTCAAATCCCGCGACATGGATTGGAAAGCGGGCAAAGTTTTTTGCTACGTTTACAATCCCGGCGAAGATCCCGCGGACGTAACGCGCGAAGCATATCTTGAATTTCTGACCGAGAACGGTCTCGACCCAAGCGTCTTCCCATCCATGTTGAAACTGGAAACCGATGTGGTTCGCATGGTACTTAACCTGCTGCACGGTGACTCGCAGACCGTGGGTCACCTCACCACGGGCGGAACTGAAAGCATCATGCTGGCGGTCAAAACTGCGCGAGACAAAGCCCGCGTGGAAAAGCCGCACATCAAAGAGCCGGAGATAATTCTGCCCAAGACCGCGCACGCAGCTTTCCATAAAGCCGCGCATTACCTGAGCGTCAAACCGGTAGTAGTGGATATTGATCCGGAAACGTTCAAAGTCCGTGCGGAGGATATGGAAAAAGCGATCACTGAAAATACGATCCTGCTGGTTGCTTCTGCGCCGAGTTACTCGCAAGGTGTGATCGACCCGATCACAGAGATCGGCAAGGTGGCGCAAAAACATAACCTGCTCTTCCATGTGGATGGATGTGTGGGCGGCGTCCATCTTTCGTTCATGCGCAAACTCGGTTATGCCATTCCGGATTTCGATTTCAACGTGCCGGGGGTCACGTCTATTTCGACGGATCTGCACAAGTATGGTTATGCCGCAAAAGGCTGCTCGGTCATTATGTATCGCAGCAAAGACATCCGCAAATATCAGATATTTGCCTGCACCGACACCACTGCCTACACGCTGATCAACCCCACGGTACTGAGCACCAAGAGCGGCGGTCCGATGGCGGGCGCGTGGGCGGTGCTTAACTTCCTCGGCGAGGAAGGGTACATGCGCATCATCAAGACCGTGCAGGAAGCCGTGAAAAAATTGATCGACGGCATCAACGCCATTCCCGAATTGCGCGTGCTGGGCGAACCCGTCATGTGCATGTTCTCCTTCGCTTCGGATTCGATCAACGTGTATCAACTGGCAGATGAGATGAGCAAACGAGGCTGGTACATTCAGGGACAATTCTCCACGCCTCTGACTCCCCGCAACCTGCACATCTCCATCAACTTTGGCAACGCTCACAGCGTGGATGCCCTGCTCAAAGACCTGCGCGAATGTGTTGAGATCGTCAAAGCGAAAGAGCCGATCGACACAGACGCGATAAAAGCCATGGTCGGCGCGGCGCTTCAAGGTCCCGACCCTGAGGCGGCATTCGGTCAACTTGCGGCATCCGCAGGCTTAACCGGCACCGACCTCCCCTCCGAGATGGCGTTCATCAATGAAGTTCTCGACAATCTGCCGGACGCATTATGTAATGTATTCCTGGTCAACTATTTCAACGATCTATATGTGTAGGGCATTCAGGCTGTACCTACGCTAACGCCATAATCATCTAATCCAGCCACCGTGATTCAAAAAAACAACCTGCCGCCCGGCAAAAATTTTACTTCACAACCACAATCAGATCTGTCCGGCGGGGTACACAACATGCATACGAGGGTAAATTCAAGCCGCAAAATTTTGTACCCGCCAAATAGAGAATAAAAATCTAAAAACGAATGAACACCCCTGCGTGTTGGGGTGTTTTCGTTTAAAACATACCTACAAATGATCATCGCCTTTAAGCCTGGGTGTCTGGTTTTAATCGTGCAATATTTCACATAGGTTATAATTCAGGCATCCCCATCTGGATCATAAGGAGCGATGATGCTACATCAACCAGCAACTCCGTCAGAGAAAGACCCGGCAGGTCCGTACAAGATGCGATTGGGCATCAGGATGTTTGTGTTTTACTCCCTTTTTTACGCAAGTTTTGTCGCCGTCAATTTGCTCAGTCCGCTGGCAATGGCGGCGATTGTTTTTGCAGGCTTGAACCTGGCGACGGTCTACGGCTTTGCGCTCATCATCGTGGCGCTGATCGAAGCCTTGATCTACGACTGGATGTGCCGCAAAAAGGAAGCTGAGTTTGCGAAGGCTGAAAAGCAGGATTCTGAAAAGGGAAAGGCATAAGCCATGGCAATCATCGTCTTTCTCATCTTCGTCGTATTTGTCATCGGGCTTTCACTTTATCTGGGCAATAAAGCTAAGACCTCCAGCGGATATTACGCCGCGGGCGGACAGATCCACTGGAGCGTGAACGGCATCGCTTTCGCTGGGGACTATCTTTCAGCGGCGTCCTTCCTCGGAATCTGCGGCATGATCGCCACCGTCGGCTATGACGGCTTTCTGTACTCCATCGGCTATCTCGCAGGCTGGATCGTGGCGCTGTTCGTGGTCGCCGAGCCGCTCAAAAGGCTGGGCAAGTACACCTTCACCGACGCGGTGGACGCCAACTACAACTCACGCGGAATCAAACTGGCAGCCGCCATCAGCACTTTGGTTGTTTCCGTTTGCTATCTCATCCCGCAGATGGTCGGCGCGGGCGTATTGGTCGAACCATTGCTTGGCATCCCCCATGCCTGGGGCGTGCTGATGGTCGGCGCCATCGTCATCACGATTGTCGCCACCGCGGGCATGGCTTCCACCACATACGTGCAATTTCTAAAAGGCGGCTTGTTGATCATTTTCTCCACCGTGTTGGTGGGAGCGGTGGTCATTCGCGGATTTTCCACACAGCCCGACCAAAACGGCAAGGTGGCGTTCTATGAGTACTCCCATTTGGAAGCGGTCAAGAACGGCGACCAGATCGAAGTCACGGAAGCGGGTTGGGAGGTTTTGGAACAGGCAGAAGTCAAGGGTGGACTTTTCTTTGTCAAACTCGGTCACGAAGGCAAGGAAACCTGGTGGTATGCCTCTGAAACAGATGGCGTGCTTACTTTAAATGAATCCCAGTCCGTGGTGACCAAAGGCGCGGAAAAATGGATCAACGGTGCGCCTGCCTCGGCTGACAACCAACTACGGCAGGTGGGCAACCTCCAGCAAATCCGCGGACAGAAAGATACCGAAACGGGCAGCCTGTCCATCTTCGAGTTTTTATCCACCATCACCGCGAAAGACACCGTCGTCCAGACCTGGAAGACCGCTGGTTTTGTGGACAAGGCTGGAGACAAGGTCACAGTCTACTACCCCAAGGATGTCACCGGCGACCGCATCATGCGCCCAGGCTTGAAGTTCAAAGTGGAAGGCACCTGGCTCGAACGGCTCGACTTCCTCTCGCTGATGTTGGCACTGTTCCTCGGCACCGCTGCGCTGCCACACATTCTCATCCGCTATTACACCGTGCCCAGCCCCGCCAGCGCGCGCAAATCGACCATCGTGGCGATTGCCGCCATCGGCTTCTTCTACATCCTGACCCTTTTCATGGGATTGGGCGCCATGGTCAACGGCGTTATCAACCCAGCCGACAGCAACATGGCGGCTCCCCTGCTGGCGCGTTCCTTCGGCGAGTTGCTCTTCGCGGTCATTTCAGCGATTGCTTTCGCCACCGTGCTTGGCACTGTCAGCGGTTTGATCGTCGCCGCTTCGGGCGCAGTTGCTCACGACTTGATGGATCGCTACCTGAACGTCAAGATGGACGACCGCCAGAAAGTCCGCGCGGGAAAAATCTCCGCCTTTGTCATCGGCGGCATCGCCATTTTGCTCGGCATTTTGTTCAAGGGCATGAACGTGACCTTCCTCGTCGGGCTGGCGTTTGCGGTGGCAGCATCGGCAAACCTGCCTGCCATCGTCATGCTCCTCTTCTGGAAGAAGACCACAGCGCGGGGCATCGCCGCTTCCATCGTGGTGGGGATTGTCACTTCGCTGGGACTGATCGCCTTCTCACCGGAGTTGTACACCCTCTATGGGATGAACCCACTCGACGCGCCGATCCCGCTCAACAACCCGGGAATTGTTTCCATCCCATTGAGTTTCATCACGCTGGTGACGGTTTCGCTGATGACCCAGAAGAACGGCAAGGCATAACTTCCACAGAAAAAACGTCCCGAAGGTTTATAAAGCAACCTTCGGGACGTTGAACCCATGAACGATTCCATTCTCGTCAACTTCCACTGCCATTCGATGTTCAGCGACGGCGAGCAGACGCCCGAGGCGCTGGCGGCAAGCCTGGCTTCGGCTGGTGTGCGCTATGCCGCCCTGACCGACCATGACAGCATCGGAGGCTTGCCGCGTTTTCGAGAGGCACTCAAGAAACGCGGCGTGGCTTGTCTCTCCGGCGTGGAGTTGACGACCCAGTTCAATGGGCGCGAAGCTCATCTGCTTGGCTACGGTTTCGATTTCGAGCATCCCGAACTGTCCGCGACCCTGCTCTCCATGCGGCAGATTCACAACCTCGAGGTTCACAGCATCGCCGGGTCGCTGCGCAAGGCTGGAGCCAGCCATCCGAATGACAACGGAGCAGCCGTCAGCGCCGCCCCTCAGGGTCGACTCGAGATCGGAGAAGCCATCGCGCTCATCCATCGCGCCGGCGGACGGGCGTTCCTGGCTCATCCGCTTGTCCTCGAACCAGACTTGGAAAAATTGGATGAATTGGTTGGGGAATTGAAGTCGAAAGGGCTGGACGGTCTTGAAGCGATTTACGCGCCATTCACCGAAAGCCAACGCGACTCTTTGATTGACCTGGCGAACAAACACGGCTTGCCGGTTTCCGCTGGCACGGATGTTCACGGCAACAACCTGCCGGGCAATCATTACGGCATCGAAATGCCGCGCGACGATTGGTTCCAGTTTCGGCAGGCATTTTTTTCAGGCGTCAGTTTTTCAGACGAAAGCCACCCTTCGTATCGGAAGGCGTCCAGTGTTCACGACCATGCGGCTTCCGCAAAGCATCGGCGTTTCCAGCGGCGCTCCTTTGCACTGCGCATCTTCCTTCCCACCCTGATCGCGATTGGGTTGTTCCTCTCCGCCATTTGGGGCATCATCCTGCCGTCCTTCGAGCAGACCCTGCTGGAGCGCAAGCGCGAAATGATTCGCGAGTTGACCAACTCCGCCTGGAGCATTCTGGCGTCCTACGAACGCGACGAGCAAAATGGCTTGCTCACGCGCGAAGAGGCGCAGGCGCTGGCAATCACCCGCATCGAGGCGCTGCGCTACGGCGCGGAAAGCAAGGACTATTTCTGGATTCAGGACATGCAGCCGCGCATGATCATGCATCCCTATCGCAGCGACCTGAACGGGCAGGAACTCAACAGTTTCACCGACCCGCGCGGGGTGGCAATTTTTGTCGAGTTCGCCGACCTCGTGAAACGAGAGGGCGAAGGCTACATCGATTACGTCTGGCAATGGAAGGACGACCCGCAGCGGCTCGAACCGAAGGAGTCCTACGTCAAGGGATTCGAACCGTGGGGCTGGATCATCGGCACAGGCATTTACACCGACGATGTCAATCAGGAAATTGCCGCCATCGAGAGGAGTCTGGTCAACACTTCGCTGGCGATTTCAGGCGCCATCATTTTATTGCTCGTGTTCGTGCTTCAACAAAGCCTGCGCATCGAGCGGGCGCGGCAGGAAGTGGTGGACACCCTGCGCGAATCCACCGAGCGCTATCACACCCTGATCGAAGCCACCACCGAAGGCACCCTGCTTATCCTCGATGACCGCTGCCGCTATGCCAACCCAACGTTTTTGGATATGCTCGGCTACACCGCCCGCCAGTTGGAATTTTTGGAACTCGCCGACCTGCTGCCGCGTGAAGCGGACAACGCCGCCATCTGGGAGCGTTTCCAAAATGCAGATGTCGAGCCGACTGCGGGTGAAGCGCTCGAAGGCTGCCTGACGCGACGAGACGGGAGTCTGGTGGAATGCATCCTGACCGTCAACCCGATTCTGTTTGCCGGTCAACGCGGATTCATCCTGCTGGCAAAAGACATCACGCGCCAGTCCTTCGCGCTCGAAAACGGCGAACTGAACTCGGCGGCAGGTTCGGTTTCGATTGGGATTTTCCGCGCAAGGGCGGCGAGGCGCGGCATCTTTTTGGAAATCAATTCGGCAGGACGCACCCTGCTTTCACATCTCTCGCCCGCCGAAACTTCCCAGCCTGCCCTCGCGGACTTTTTCTCCGACCCTGCCGAATACGAACGGTTTTTTCAAACCCTGCTGACAGACGGAAAAATCGAGAACCACATTATCCACGTCGAGACGGGGGAAGCAGCGGGATATTTTATTTCGCTCTCGGCGCGTCTGGATCGCGATGAACATCGTCAACCCGCCTACATCGACGGCTCGCTAGAGGACGTTTCCACAGTCCGCAGGCACGAGGCGGAACGCGAGGCGCTGATCGAAAAGTTACAGACCTCGCTGCTCTTCCTGCACGAACCGATTGCCAACCTCGGGCGGGATATTGTCACCTGTCCTATGGACACCAGCATCAAAAAACTTTCCATGCTGATGACCGCCCGCAACGTGACCGCTGCGCTGGTTGCCAGTGAAAGTTCCGCCATCATTGGCATCGTCACCGACCATGATTTGCGCGCCCGCGTCCTGTCCGAAGACACCGACCTCGATGCGCCCATCCACACCATCATGAGCGCCCCGCTGATCAAGATTTCCGAAGACGCGCTGATCTACGAAGCCCTCATGCGCATGGAAGAAAAAGGCGTGCTGCATCTGGCAGTCGAAGACCGGGGCGGACAAATCGTCAGCGTGATCGACAACAAATCGCTGATCCAGTTCCAACGCTACGGACCCATCGTGCTTTCGCGCGAGATCAGCCGCGCCAAATCGCCCGATGAGGTGGCGCATTCCAGCGGACGAACCTCCCTGCTTGTGCGGACTCTGATGGATAGCAGCGCCCGCCCGCGTCACGTCACCAACATGCTGGCTTCCATCTGCGACGCCGCCACCGAGCGCCTGATCCAACTGGCGGTGGATGACCTTGGCGCGCCGCCCACCCCGTTTGCCTTCATCGCCATGGGCAGTCAGGGACGTCAGGAGCAGACCCTCGTCACCGACCAGGATAACGGAATTATTTTCCTCCCGCCCGCCGACGCCGACCCGAAACAGGCTGGCGAGTATTTCCTGCAATTGGGGAAGCGCGTCTGCGACGGCTTGAATCAGGCTGGCTATCCCTACTGCCGCGGCGGGGTGATGGCGAGCAACCCGCGCTGGTGCCGCTCCCTGCCCGATTGGTTGAGCGGATTCGACGAATGGGTGCAAAAGTCCGAGGAGCAGGAGGTCATCGACCTTAGCATCTTCTTCGACTTCCGCACCGTTTACGGCGAGGCGGAACTGACCAGCGAACTGCGCCAACATATCCACAAGGCTTTGCGGGATACCCCATCCTTCCTTCATCATCTCGCGCGCAATGCCCTGGCATTTAAACCCCCCATCCGCCTGCCGGGCAATATCTACCTCAGTGGCGGTGCCACGGAGCACGCCGGGGAAATCAACCTCAAGGACGCCATGATGCCGATGGTCAGTTTTGCGCGGCTGTACGCCCTGCGCCACCAAATCGACCAGACGCATACCCTGAAACGTATCGAAGCGCTGGCGGAAAGAAATGTCATCCTCCCGTCCAGCCGCGACGAGATCATCGCCGCCTATGACTTCCTGATGCAACTGCGCCTGCAAACCCAGCTTGCGGCGATCCAGTCCGGGCAAAGTCCGCAGAATGTCATCCAGCCCGGTAAACTGGGCTACATCCAGCAGGAACTGTTGAAGCAAGCCTTCACCCAGATCGCGGCGGTGCAGAAGAAGATAAGCTACGATTTTCTGGGCGGAGTGCAGTAAGTCATCCGGACAACAGGTGCATCCAACTACCAAACCCGATTCGGCAAGCTGAGTGATAAAAACATTAAACGTATAACTCCACCACGATGAGATGCGCGCGGTATAAATCTGGTATCGGGTAAAAGTTTCTCCACATTGCGGATTACCCGTTTACAGGTATTCGACTAAAATCTCATAAACGATCATGCCCCTCCTCGACTTTGGCAGTTTGAGCAAAGTTGGGAAGAAGAAGGAAGAAAGGAAAAGGGTACGCAAGTGCCCTTTTCACATTAAATGCGAGTAGAAGCAGCAATGGAATTAGACAAAGCGACTAGGAAGGATTCCTTTTTGAGCCAGTTGTCGGGGGTTCGTGTCCAAAGCGCCCGAAATTGAGAGGTACCCCAAAAGGCAGAACGATATTGTCGCCAGAGGGTATTGAAGGACCAGCGCTTTGCGCCATGCCACCAACGTGTCGTACATTGTTCGGCGCGACCATGCAGGCTGCAACCATCTTTCCGTTATGTTTGATGAATGAGTGCGTAAGTACTTCTCCAGTGGCATGCCACTCATCCAGAAGGTTTTTGCACCAATCCTTTGGCTTCGTGTATCACTTGGTTGCCAGGTCTGCGCTTTCATCAAATTCCTCTGAAGTGGTTACTTCACGCACATTTTCAGTGCTCACATCCAATTCACCCTGTAGAATTTTGTAAGCATAGTAAATTTTGTACCCCCAGCCTTGATCCTGGCTAGGCGCAAAGCCCCAACATTCCAGCAATGCAGCACTATTCTTGAACATTGTTGATATTTGGATTTCCACTTTCCTGACACTCTTTTTGTGCAACACTGCCAGGGACTTCTCGATCAGTAGATCCGACGTATCTTCATACCCAGGCAAGGTCCGAGGATTGAACAAGACTGCCTTGGAATGATTGATAGATTCGAACGAGGGCAAAGACATTGAAATAAAGTTTGTTTCACAGTTCTCAGGGCATATGCTGTTCGAAAAGCGGCGCTCTGTCCCATCTAGGCGATAATTGATTAGCCGGGCACTTAATCAACTTTTACCTCATAATCGCAATCAGATTTGTCCATCGCGGCATATATCATGTATACGGGTATAAATTCAGG
>CAYJPO010000042.1:19131-37893 GCA_964372045.1 uncultured Anaerolinea sp. | reverse complement strand
AACAGCGACATCCGCTATAATTTTTTCTACCCCCGCTGGGCGTATGACGATTACCGCGAGATCATGACAGCGTTGAGCAAACGCAACAGCTGGACGTATGTGGATTTGTGGGACGTTGTGCCTGCGAATGAGTTCACGAACAGCGCCATTCATCTCACGCCTGCGGGAGAGAACATGCTGGCGGAAAATCTCGCGCCGTATATTTTGGAAAATTGCAAATGATATGTCGTTGCGAGGAGGGCGTTCTCCCCGACGAAGCAACCTCCTTGTAACTAGGAGATTGCTTCGGGCAAAGAGCAGGAGCGCCCTCGCAACGACATAACATAAACAGGAGAACAATGAAAGTACGACACCTTTTTCTTTTATCTATCATGTTGCTTGTCGCTTGTACAACGGCACCGACAGCAACTTCTCAACCAGAAAGCCAACCCAGTTCCACACCCGAAGCGACTGAGACCGAAACGGTTATAGCCATCACCGAGGAATCCGTGCCGACACCACGCCCCACGCTTGGACCTGACGAATGGATAACCCTACCCATCGTCCCTGAAGTGACGGACACTGCGCGTGAAATCTACAAACGCGGACAAGAACTCGGACGCAACCCAAAGCATTTTTCCAAAGTTGGTGATTGCCAAACCAATACCGGCTTCTATCTTGTAGACTTTGACAACGAAGGTGCATATAGCCTCGGCGAATATGCGTCTCTGCAAGAGACGATCGATTATTACGAAGGCTCATTCTCACGCACCAGCCTCGCTATGCGTGATGGTTATAACGTTGCCGCGATTCTGACTCCGTTGCGGGCTGACCCGAAGCAATGTGAAAAAGGCGAGAACCCCATTGCGTGTGAGTTCCGTTTGCATAACCCAAGCATTGCCATCATCAGTTTGGAGACTAATTTCAGTGACCGTCCTGCGGATGATTACGGCAAGTACATGCGCCAGATCATCGAATACTCGATTGAACAAGGTGTAGTGCCGATCCTTGCAACAAAAGGCGACAACCTCGAAGGTGATCACAGCATTAACGCCGAAATCGCTGAAATTGCCGTAGAATACGACATCCCGTTGTGGAATTTGTGGGCGGCACTTCAGCCTCTGCCCAATCAAGGTCACTCCACTGAATTGAACGACGGCTTCCACCTTTCGTTCTCGCGGAATTTCTTTGATAAGCCCAAGAATATGCTCAGCGGCTGGCCCTGGCGCAACCTGACGGCATTGCAGGCGTTGGACTCGGTGCGGCGAGGTTTACAAGAACAGTAAAAACTTCCACGAAGGACACGAAGTTCACGAAGATAAAATTCGTGTCCATTCGTGAACTTCGTGGAGAAAATAATAAGGAAAACAAATGACCACTGAAATCATCAACCCGATCGCAAAATTCATTGCCGAAAAAATTCTCAAACAGCCGAGCAAAGTCATCGCCGCCGATGAAGCCCTCATCTCCAGCGGATTGATCGACTCATTCAGCTTGATGGACCTCGCTCTCTTCATCGAAGACACTTTCAGCGTCCGCGTTGAAGATATTGAATTGAATGCAGAAACGTTTGATAATCTCAATCAACTGGCTGCGTTGATCGCCTCACGAAAGTAGTACGTTAACCGCGAAGCACGCAAAGGGCACTAAGAAAACCTTTTTAAATCTTCGCGTTCTTAGCGCTCTTCGCGGTAAAAAATAATGACAACATTACCCAACCTTCTCCAACGCTCCTATCAGGAAGTCCCCGACAAGACCAGCATCATCCTGCAACACGCGGGACAGCCTGACAAGTCTCTCACCTATCGTGACCTCATCCACGGCGCGAATCGTTTTGCATTAACCTATGCCCGCGAAGGAATCAAGCCCGGCGAGGTGGTCATTCTGATTCTGCAACATGGCGAAGACCTCATCTACGCTTTTTGGGGAGCCATCCTGCACGGTGCGATTCCCTCCATCATGCCGTTCCTGACGGAAAAACTCGCGCCCGAAAAATATCGCGCCGATCTCGCTTCGCTCATCTCCATCACCAAGCCGACCACCATCGTCACCTACCCCGAGTTCGAAGCGGAAGTCCGCAGCGCATTAGTTGAAGGAGATTCTGTTCGTCATGTGATTCTCGCGAATACCATCGAAGCAGAATCCGAACCCAAGTTTGAATCTCTTCAAGGATTCAAATCATCCCCCGAAGATATTGTTGTGTTGCAGCATTCCTCCGGTACCACCGGTTTGCAAAAAGGCGTGGCGCTCTCGCATCGCGCCATGCTCAATCAACTCAACGCCTACAGCCAAACTCTGCGCATCGACCCCGCCAGTGACGCCATTGTTTCGTGGCTGCCGCTGTATCACGACATGGGCTTCATCGCTTGCTTCCTCCTGCCCGTGTTGCTGCGCATTCCACTCGTCAACATGTCACCCTTTGATTGGGTGCGCGCGCCGTATAAATTACATCAAGCCGTTTCGCAATACAAAGGCACGCTCACGTGGCTGCCGAATTTTGCGTACAACTTTTGCGCACACAAAATTCGCGAACGCAATCTCGAAGGCGTGAACCTTTCTTCATGGCGTGCCATCATCAATTGCTCCGAGCCGGTGCATGTCGAAAGCCATGACCTCTTCTTTGAAAAATTTTCAGCATACGGCTTGACCAAGTCCGCGCTGCAAACTTGCTATGCAATGGCAGAGAATGTCTTCGCTGTCACTCAAAGTCCATTGGATGGAATCCCAACTGTCGATGAGATTGACCGTGAGACTTTCATGACCCTGCGCCTCGCGACACCGCCGGTAGCTGGTCAACCATCAATGAAGATGACCTCGTCTGGGAATCCTCTGCCCAATACCAAAGTCCGCGTGGTGGATGCAGACTTCCACGACCTGCCGAATCGAAGTGTAGGCGAGATTGCCCTGCAAAGCGATTGCATGCTGACTGAATACTTCAACCGCCCCGATGCAACTGAGTCCGCCATCAAAAACGGATGGTATCTCACTGGCGATTACGGTTACATCGCGGATGGTGAGTTGTATGTTTCAGGACGCAAGAAAGACCTCATTATCGTCGGCGGCAAGAACGTGTACCCGCAGGATTTGGAATCACTCGCCAGCGAAGTAAACGGCATCCACAAAGGACGAACCGTCGCGTTCGGCATGTATGATGAAGAAGAAGGCACCGAGGAAGTGGTTATCATTGCCGAAGCAGATTCAACTGACCCGTCGGAGATGGAGGCTATAGCGGACGCCATCCGTAAGCATGTGACCAAAAGTTCCGCCATTGCCCTGCGCCATGTCAAAGTGGTGGACGATAAATGGATCATCAAAACATCCAGCGGCAAAACGGCGCGTTCTGCAAACAAAGAAAAATTTTTAAAAGAACTCGCAGCACACTAAAAGAAACATTCTGTACTACTGAAAGGCAATACCATGCAATTTACAAAAGAAGAACTCGGCGAATTATTGAATGGAGAAAAACCGCTACAACTGGCAGGGCTGGACCTGAGCAAAGCCGGTCTCAGCCAGGCGGACTTGAGCAAAGCGGACCTAAACGGAGTGAACTTAAACAGGGCTTTCCTCGATAATGCCAGATTGCGTTATGCCAACCTAAGCAAAGCCAACCTGGAGGATGCCGACCTGAGTGAGGCTAATTTTCATGGCGCGATCTTAATTGAAGCTGATCTAAGCGGCGCCAACCTTCACAAAGCCGACCTGAGCGGCGCTGACCTAACCAATGCGGACCTGAGCCATGCCAACCTGACCGAGGCGAATCTGAGCGGGATCAATCTAACTGGGACGAAATACAATATCCACACCCAATGGGCTCAGGGATTTGACCCAATAGCGGCTGGTGCCGTCCTCGTAAAATAGCACATCAAAACATCCAGCAGGGAAGCCATGCGCTCTGCGAACGAGGGAAAATTCTTGAAGGAACTTGCAAGAAATTGACGGAAAGAGTCACAAATCAACTTAAAACGGGCATCCTTTTATGGGATGCCCGTTTATCATTCACAAAAACACTATAAAGGGGAAATAAATACTATAAGAAACATGCAATTGCTCACCCGCCTATCATGGTATACATAGATGTTTTGTAACTGCCAATACTATTCTCATTGATATGATAATAAGTACATTAACTTAACAAAGAAAAGAAAGAAGTAAACCATGGACACACTTGTTACCCCCGGCTTTGACCCGGCGCATGATGTTTTGCACTATGGACGCCAACCGTTGGATTCCATCTTTGCACCGAAGAGCGTTGCAGTAGTCGGCGCAACGGAAACCGTCGGCAGTGTTGGGCGCACGATCGTTTGGAATTTGATGAGCAGCTCCTTTGGCGGCACCATCTATCCCGTCAACCCGAAGCGACCCAGCGTGCTCGGCATCAAGGCGTACCCCGATCTGAAATCCATTCCTGAAAAGCTCGACCTGATCGTCGTCGTAACGCCCGCCCCTACCGTTCCGGATATCATCAAGGAAGCCGTTGGCCTTGGAATACCGAGCGCCATCATCATTTCGGCTGGATTTAAAGAGACTGGACCCGAAGGTGTGGAGCTCGAACGCCGGATCATGGAACACGCCCGCCGCGGCAAGATGCGCATCATCGGACCGAATTGCCTCGGTGTGATGAGCCCGACCACCGGCTTGAACGCGACCTTCGCCAGCACCATCGCGCGGCGCGGAAGCGTGGGCTTCATCAGCCAGAGCGGCGCGCTCTGCACCGCCATCCTCGACTGGAGTCTGACCGAGAACGTCGGCTTCAGCTCCTTCGTCTCCATCGGCTCCATGCTCGACGTGGACTGGAGCGACCTCATCTATTATTTGGGTGATGACCCCCACACCAAGAGCATCGTCATCTATATGGAAACCATCGGCAATGCGCGCGCCTTCCTTTCTGCAGCACGCGAAGTTGCCATGACCAAACCGATCATCGTCATCAAACCGGGACGAACCGAAGGCGCGGCGAAAGCGGCTGCCTCTCACACGGGTTCATTGACCGGCAGTGACGAAGTCCTCGAGATCGCCTTCCAACGCAGCGGTGTCCTACGCGTAAACAGCATCGCCGAATTATTCTATATGGCGGAAGTGCTCGGTAAACAACCGCGCCCAGAAGGTCCGCGCCTGACCATCCTCACCAATGCAGGCGGACCGGGTGTGCTCGCCACCGACGCGCTCATCACCAATGGCGGTGAACTCGCCAATATCTCGCCCGAAGCGATGGAAGCATTCAACAAACTCCTGCCCGCCGCGTGGAGCCACAACAACCCTGTAGACATTCTCGGCGACGCCAGCCCCGAACGCTACGCCAAGGCGCTGGAGATCGCTGCAAAAGACCCGAACAGTGACGGCATTCTGGTCATCCTCACCCCGCAAGCCATGACCGACCCCTCCGAAACCGCCGAGGTATTGAAACCCTATGCACAGGCGCTCGGCAAACCGGTCCTCGCCACATGGATGGGCGGCAAGGAAGTGGCACCCGGTGAAGGCATCCTCAACAAAGCCAACATCCCCACCTTCCCCTACCCCGATACCGCCGCGCGCGTCTTCGACTACATGGCGCATTACTCCGAAAACCTTCACAGCTTGTATGAAACCCCCATGTCGGTGAATGATGATGAAGACCCGGTCGACCGTGAACGCGCCGCGCAGATCATTGAAGACGTGCGCAAGTCCGGTCGCACCATTCTTACCGAATACGAATCGAAACAACTGTTGGCTTGTTACGGCATTCCAACAGTGGATACTCGCATCGCGATAACCAGGGACGAAGCCGTCAAAGCCGCCGATGCCATCGGATACCCGGTGGTGCTCAAGATCCATTCCGAGACCATCACCCACAAGACCGACGTGGGCGGCGTGCAGTTGAACCTGGCTGACGCCAAGGCTGTCAAGAAAGCCTACGAGAGCATCGAAAAATCGGTGACTGAAAAAGTCGGCGCGGAACACTTCCTCGGCGTGACCGTCCAACCGATGGCGAAAGTGGAAGGCTACGAATTGATCCTCGGCAGCAGCATCGACCCGCAGTTCGGACCCGTGCTCTTGTTCGGGCTCGGCGGTCAACTCGTGGAGGTCTTCAAGGACCGCGCGCTCGGCTTGCCGCCGCTCAACACCACGTTGGCGCGTCACATGATGGAACAGACCCGCATCCACACCGCGCTGAAAGGCGTCCGCGGACGTGATCCGGTGGACCTTGCCGCGCTTGAACGTTTGCTCGTGCGCTTCTCACAGCTCATCACCGAGCACCGCTGGATCAAGGAATTGGATATCAACCCGTTAGTGGCATCCCCGGAAAAATTGATCGCGTTGGATGCGCGTGTGCTTGTGTACGACCAGAACACCACACAGGAACAACTCCCCAAGATGGCGATCCGCGCCTATCCCATGAAATACGCGGGAACATGGACAGCTAAAGACAATACGAAGATCAACATCCGACCGATCATGCCGGAAGATGAAAAACTGCTGGTGAAGTTCCACCTGGATCTTTCAGACCGCAGCGTTTTCCTGCGCTACCTCCAACCGATGATGTTCCATGAACGCGTGGTTCACGAGCGCCTGTCCCGCATCTGCCACTGCGACTATGACCGTGAGATCGCGCTGGTCGCCGAAAGGAAGAACAACGGCGAAGAAGCGACCATTCTGGGCGTGGTGCGCTTGAGCAAATTGCATGCCACCAATGAAGCGCGTTTGAGCATTCTCGTCGCCGACCCCTATCAAGGCACAGGGCTGGGCGGAGAGATGGTCCGCCGCACGATCGAGGTTGCCAAACGGGAAAAACTGGAGCGCATCAGCGCCATATTGTCGGACGACAACCAGGTCATGCAGCACCTCTTCAAGAAATTGGGCTTCACGATCGAGCCTTCGGCAGACAATGCCCATTTATTAACTGCCACGATCACGATTTAAAGTAAACCGGTTAGTAAAATAAAAATCTCCAGTCGCACGGGCTGGAGATTTTTTGATTTGGATCAATGCGCCCCGTTAATGCGGCATTTTATGCGCGCTTCTTTCAACAACCATTGACTCCACTCCTCGAAACCCGCGCCTGTTTTGCAGGAGACTTCAAAGATACGGATAAGCGGATTGAGCTCACTCGCCCTGCGGCGCAGGAGGTCCATGTTGAAATCCGAGCCGTCGAGATAATCGATCTTGTTGACCAGCAGCACATCGCAGACCGAGAACATCAGCGGGTACTTCAATACCTTGTCATCTCCTTCCGGTACACTGAGGATCATGGTTTTGAGATCGGCGCCAGTATCGAACTCCGCCGGGCAGATCAGGTTGCCGATATTTTCGATGAAGATCAAATCGAGCTGATTCAGGTCGAAGCTATCCAATGCGGCGGTGATCATCGGCGCATCCAGATGGCAGGCGCCGCCCGTCTGGATCTGCACGACCGGGATGCCCTCCGCCGCGATCTTCTCGGAATCAACGAACGATTCCACATCCCCTTCGATGACCGCCAGCCGTACTTCCTGCCTCAACCTGCGGGTAGTCTGAACGATGACGCTGGTCTTGCCCGCGCCGGGTGACGCCATCACATTCACCATGAACACGTTCCTGCGTTCCAGGTCCTGGCGGATGATCGCCGCCTGGTCTTCGTTATCGGAGAGGATGCTCTTGCGAACGTCTATCAGCCTGATATCGTCCATTATCTTGCCTCCAGTTTTTCCACCACCAACTCCCTGCCGGAAACCAGATCGTATTCGAAACTGCCGCAATGGGAGCATAGCATTTGCTTATCCTCCTTCAAGTTGGCGGTAAATTGCCGAGCGCATTGCTTGCACAGGAAGACCACCGGCACCTTTGTCACTTTGATGACCGCATTCTGCGCCGGTGTGCCTGCGCTGATGTAATCGAAATAACGCTGGATCCATGCCTCTTTGAGGTTGCGCATTTCACCGATCAGCAAATGGATCGCGAGGATCTCCTTCGCTCCGTGTTGGGCGGCATGGTCCAGCGCCAGTTTTAAAATACTTTTTGTGACCGCTAATTCATGCATGGTCCGGTTTTTCCATCTCCCAAAGAGGGATCAAATTTTCAGGTCGAGGCGTCCGTCTTCCAGGAAATATTCCTGCACGCTGCTGAGCATGGGTTTGGTCTGCTTGATGCGGATCGCATCGGTGGTGCATTTGGATTTGCAGATCCCGCATCCCACGCAGTAATCCTGATTGATGACAGCCTTGGAGAACTCATTCAACGTAATGGCTGCCTGCGGGCACGGGGCGACGCAATCCCCACAGCCTGCACAGGCATCTTCATTCACCAGCGCCGTCCAACCCGAGGGACGGAAGCGTCTTTTCACATCCCGCGAAGCGTTCTTGGAGAGGTTCAAACCGACGCAGCAGCATGGACAGCAGAAACACATCTCGATGAAGTGATTCATGTTCTCGTTGGAGAACCCCCAAATGAACTGTTCCACTTCCACAAAGAGCGCCTGACCGATCAAGCCCAGTTCGGCGGCTTTATCCACCCGGGCGAGGGCATCTTCCAGCGAGATCTCGTAGCCGACTCCGTGCTCTACAATGGTCCTGCCGCTATTGCTCATGAACAGACAGCACACGTCCTTGGGATAGTCGCTGCATTTATTCGCATCCCGGCAAATACAGGCATTGCTCGATGCGATATAACTCGCCTTTTTGAGCATGTCCTTCACCAGGTCCATGGGCAGGACCACGCTCTCTCCCTTGTCGCTGACATCCACATTCAGGTTGTAGATCGTGCCTTGCGAGTAGCGCTTTTCATCGGGTGTGAACATCATTGCGCGTTTATAGATGGGACCGAAGATGGGCGCTTCCATGTATTTACTGCCCGCGACGATCAACTTGAATACCTTGAGAATCGGTTCCCAGGTCGCGGGGCGGACGCCGATCTTGTCGATGATCCAATCTGAGATGCCCAGCCAGCTTTTCTTTGGGGTATAGATCGGTTTTTTGGGGGTGATATCCATTTTTGTGTTCATGATTGCCTCTTATTTCTTTCTGCCTTCTGCACAGGCTTTGATGGTGATCAACATGGACTTGCACATGACAAAGGACGGGATACCGAGGAAGAAGGCGACCAATCCCCGGTGGAGACCGTCGAATGGTTCGAAGACCGCGTCACAGCGGGTAAAGAAGCGGGTCCTTCCTTCCCCCGCATCCTCCAAGATGAAGTTCCAACTCCAGGCAAAGTATTTCAATCCGAGCGGCGGGACAAAGGCAAAGGCTCCCTGAAATTTCGAGGGGTTGCGCGAATCGGACAACGAGGCGAAGAACTCATTTTGTTTGAACGCCTTAACCTCCGACCCGATGCCGTTCTGGTGATAAAAGATGTATTCCCCGACATACATGTTCTGCCATTCATCGATCACTTTGAAGGTATTGTAGATGTGAAAGCCGAACAGACGCTCCAGCCAGTCGAAGGCATAGAAACCGGCTCGACGCTGACCGATCTGCGCCAGATAGGGCCAGACCTTTTCGCGCGGGGCGTTCACCGTCACCGCGAGCGTGCCCCGCATGCGGTTCGACTCGTTCCCCAACAGGTCATCACCGGGATGATGCCGCTTCTTCTCCTCGTCGGTGGGCGGATCGCTGAACCCGTAATAGACCAACGCTGTAAGCGTTAGAAGGCCCAGGACTGCGAGGCAGATGAACCCGAACCAAACGGGATGCGCGGCGATAAAGTTTTGCAAATTAGTCATGGATTGTTCCTCTTGAAATGATCAGATTGGCAGCGAAGATGCCGGAGATGGCGGACGGTTCCAGTCCGAGTCCGTTATGGTCTCCGGCGACATAAATGCCTTCGCCGTATTGCTGCTCCATGAAGGCACTGCCTTGAACATACATGGCTTTCTCCCACGCCATCGAAGAGAGCAATTCAAAACGCTCGCAAACCTGATGAAGATCAGAATCTTTTTCACGGGAATAGATCAGATAACTTCCATCGTGCTGCCTGACCGTCAACATGATCTCCGAAGTGTAGGGGAACAAATTCATGGCGGCTTTGCCGTAAACGGCTTTCAACTCCGCTTTGACGTGAAAGGCATAGATCCTGCTGGCTTGGCGGATAGTTGCCAGCCCAAGCAGTTCTTTTGTAGTGGCGGCTGGGGTGGCTATGACAATATTTTTCGATTGATATTTCTGACCCGACTTCCCGTTCAACAAATGCCATCCATCGCCATTTTCCACGCGGGTGATCGTATCGTATACAAGATGGCTGCCCAGTTTTTCAACAACAGCCTCCGGCTCGAAAATCAGACAATGGATGGGAGTGATCATGCCCATGCTGACGTTCAAAAAGTCTAGCGCTGAGATCTGTTCCACGCTTGCGCCGGTGCAGGCATAGGTAAATTTGGAAATGTATTCGGTCACCACCCGCTCGATGTTCTTCTCCCGCGCAAATTGGGACGCAGACAGGGAGAACAGCTTTTCCAGATATGGATCCGCCTTGAGCGCATCCTTTTGCGGCATGTTGACACATCGCTGCTTATATGGTTCGTAATGCGCCGAAAACTCTCGCAACGCGAAAAAAAAGCGGAGCAACCCCGACAGTTGAGACAACGTGTGCAGGCTGATCGCCTTGAACCGATCGGTTGCCGAAATGTGGAAGCAGGAGTCCAGCGGGTTGATCCATTGTCCCTTCGACACCAGCTTCTTCGCGTTGACATAACTTGACATGACGAAATACGCGCCAAAGTTGACCTTCGCCTCCTGCGAGTATTTGATCCGCCCGCCGAGGTCATCGGTTATGAGCAGGAAATCCTCTCCCGCCTCAAGGAGTTTCATGGCGCAGGACATCCCCGCCATTCCCCCTCCAATAACGATCGTTTTTGCTTGCATTCTTCACCTCATATTAATTTGACGCATGGTCCAAAAACCGAACGGATAATTTATTCAAATATCCAATAACGTTATAGATGAGATAAAAAAAATTCCCTGAAACTAGGGAATTTTTTCGAGAAAGATCGAAGCTCGCCGCTCATGCGCAGGTTTCCTTTTCGGGGCACTCATCACATTTGTAGGCGAAGCGGCACGGCAAAAAACCTTTGACGAATGCCAGTTCCAGCAGTTGATGGTATTCGTCGATGATCTTCAGGTTGAGGGAATAATAAACGGCGGTCCCGATCCGTTTCCGGTCGATCAGGTCCACCGCGTGAAGGATCTTCAGATGTTTGGTTGCGGAAGGTTGGGAAATGCCAAGTATTTTTGCAAAGTCACTGACTGTTACAGAATTGGCGGCGCTGGAACCCATGATCTTCATCATTTTCACCCGCTGGGGTTCCGAAAGCGCGTCGTTGTATTCGCAGATGCGGTCAACCAAGCCACGGCTTTTAGTCATTTTTAGAGCCTTTATTACCTTATAGTTATAGTACTATATTTCACAAACAATGTCAACTGGAGCAGCACCAACGCCACAGTATAGATTTGTCGTTATAGGAAAACAATGATCTGATTGAACTTTTCATTATTTTCAACCTGAATCCATGCTTTCCGTATACGAAAAAGGTTTTGGTTTTCACAGTGTAACTGACTCGTCCGAATCTCACATGACGGCTCCCCCACCCGACGCGCGCGACATCCTTCCCACGCTGCCGCATCATACGTCCCACGCCATTCAAAGGGCAATGGCGAAAAAGCCCACAGACCGCTTCGCCGCCGCTGGCGAGTTCATCATGGCGATGGGAACAAAATAAAAAAACGTTTTGAAAAGTAGTCACAATCAGCGGCTTATTCCGTTATGCGCAGCCAGAGATAAGAATAAGGTGGAATGCTCATCTCCCCCGTCAGCGAAAGCGCCTTGCCTGTCAGCAGATCGAGACATTCCTGTTGGAATTTCGACGGCAGGTGGATGACCTGTTCCGACGAACTCAGATTATTCAAGATCAGCATGGTATCGTCTTCGTAATGGCGGACATACACCGCCACGGCGGGATTCAGTGCCTCCACCCATTCCATGCCGCTGCTGGCAAAGGCGGCGTGCCGCTTGCGGACGGCGATCATGCGTTTGATGGTGTGGAACAGCGAATTCAGGTCGTTGACCTGCGCGGCGACGTTGATCAGCTTGTAACCCAATTTCCCTGTCACCGGTTTGGAGAACGGCTTGCCTTCGGAGAAGCCCGCATTCAGCGAATCTTCCCATTGCATCGGCGTGCGGACTCCGTTGCGGTCGCGCAGGTGGATATTATCTCCCATGCCGATCTCATCGCCATAGTAGATGATGGGCGAGCCGGGCAACGTGAAGAGGAGTGAGTTCGCCAGCTCGATCTTCCGCCGGTCAAAATCCAAAAGCGGCGCGAGACGGCGGCGAATCCCCAGGTTCAATTTCATGCGCGGCTCGGGCGCGTACTGCTCCCACATCCACTGACGTTCTTCTTCAGTCACCATTTCCAGGGTCAACTCGTCGTGGTTGCGCAGGAATGTACACCACTGACAGTTTTCCGGGATGGACGGTGTGCGGCGCATAATGTTTGCCATGTCTTCATAGCGTTCCTTTTTAAGCGCCATAAAAATACGCGGCATGATCGGGAAGTGAAATCCCATGTGGAACTCGTCCCCATCACCAAAATACGGACGCACATCTTCGGGATATTGATTCGCTTCGCAGAGCAGGATCCGCCCCGGGTAATGTTCGTGCATGAACGCGCGCAACCGTTTGAGATAGGCATGCGTCTCGGGCAGGTTTTCACAGTTGGTACCTTCGCGCTCGAAGAGATATGGAACCGCGTCCGCGCGAAAGCCGTCGATGCCCAGGTCCAGCCAGAAGCGCGCCACGTTGAGCATTTCTTCCTGCACCTTCGGGTTGTCATAGTTCAAATCTGGCTGGCTGGAATAGAAGCGATGCCAGAAATATTGACCCGCTTGTTTGTCCCATGTCCAGTTCGAAGATTCGGTATCCAAAAAGATAATGCGTGCGTCTTTGTATTGCTGGTCCGTGTCGCTCCACACGTAGTAGTCGCGATACGTCGAATTCTTATCCGCGCGCGCAGACTGGAACCAGGGATGCTCATCGGAGGTGTGATTCAGCACGAGGTCCATGACGATACGGATCTCACGCGCATGTGCCGCTTCGATCAAATGCTTCAAGTCATCCAGCGAGCCATAGGCATGGTCTACATCGTAATAATCCGCGATGTCGTAGCCATCATCTTTCAACGGCGAGGGATAGATCGGCATGATCCAAATACAATCCACCCCGAGGGTTTGCAGATAATCGAGTTTCTGGGTCAATCCGCGCAGATCGCCGTTTCCGTCGCCATTGCTGTCCTTGAATGCACGCACGGAGACTTCATAAAATACGGCGTTCTTATACCAAAGTTCTTTATCCATCGTTCCTTATCTTTTCCTTTTTATTTCATTGGCTTGAATGGCAAGGTCAATAAAAGTTGCGGCGCTCCACCCGAAGATCGGCGCGGCGGATGCGGGCGGTTCGCCGGTCTGTGAGTTGTAATATTCACGCATGCCCGGCTGGCTTGCGATCATGTTCAACGTTCTCTCACGCAGTTCAGAGGCAAGCCAAAACTCTCCGATCTTTTCCAACGCTTCGACAAAAAAATAATTGACGTTCGCCCACATCGGTCCGCGCCACATTTTAGCGGGGTCATACGCGGAGTCGTTGCAGGCAACTGTTGGTAATCCGTACCTTCCCCAAAATTCATCGGGGTTCGTCAGATGCGCAAGCAGGCTCTTCGTAATGTTCTGCGGCAATTTACCCGTCCACAAAGGCAGCAGATTAAATGGTGTGAGGACGGGAATTGGACTCTCCTCATGCAGCGCGCGGAACATCCCCGACTCTTCATCCCAAAGATGCTCGATCATGCGCCTCACCTGGACATCAGACCTTCTGCGCCACTCCAGAGCTTCGTCTCGCCTGTCAATTTTTTCCGCCATCTCCGCCAGACATTCCATCTGCATGGTGAGATAGGTATTGATATCCGGCGACTCGACCGGCATTCCAAAATCCCACAGCGGACTATCATCCAGCCCTGACGAATACGGGTGTGTGTATTGCACGATGCCGTCGCGGTCATCGTCGTTGTGCTCGAACCACCACTCGTTACAGCGTTTGAGCGGCTCGTAGATCTCTTTGAGAAAATTTGTGTCAGGAGCAGTTTTATGAATTTTCATCGCCGCCCACGCGAGGATGGGCGGTTTGGTCACTCGTCCGCGAATCGGATGATCGATCTCTGCGACAACGCCTTCATCGAAAATGGCGTCCGGCAGCATTCCATCGGCTAGTTGATTTGCCAGCATCACGCGGATCTGATCCCGCGCGAGTTCGGGGTCAACGTGGCGGTAGGCGATTGCATGAAGGGCGTTGTCCCATAGCCAGACACCGACATAAAATGCCTTGGTGGGAACCATCGCTTCGCGTGTCACAAAACCAGACGGGCTGATGAGGTTGTTCGCCATCACCCACCAGGCATAGGCATACTTCGCTCGATATGCTTCCGGCACACCCGGCGCGGACGAGAACCATGCGTCCCAGCGGCGTTTGGCAGATTCGCTCACAGCGGAGAAAGGCTCTACGGGGGCTGACCAGTCATCGTCCGCGATGTGAAGCGCAAGAGTACAATCGTCATCTGCGTGGAGTGTGAGTTCCATCATCAAGTCATTCCCATCGTGATGAACTTCATTTCGGATCAACTTGCCGTTCCTCGTGCCGTATCCAAGATTTCGAACGTGGTTCAATTCGCCGCCGGATTCCGTTTTGCGCCAATGGGCTGTGCGCGCGCGAAAGCGGACACCGATCGTGGTCGCGGGCAAACCGAACGCCAGCGTGGTCTCATCCTGAAACGCGAAGCGGATGTCGCCAAGGCGCGTGTGGAATGTCAGCAGGTCAGGCGATGTGGTCGTCGTGAAATCGAGAAGGTTTCTTTGTTCATCGAGAAAACAAAGGTCATCGATGAACGGCGGGCGGTGCAGATAACTCTCGATGCCCGGCTCGACATGAATGAGCCGCTCGGCGAGTTTGACATATAAGCAGGACCGGTCTGCGTACTGATATACAAGCAGGCGCGAACCGCGCTCACTGAACGGGACGCGCGTGATGTCGATCTGATCCCGGAGCAGTTCCAGCAGCGATGTGCTCAATTAGCCTTTTACCGCGCCTGCCAGCATGCCGCGCACAAAGTAACGCTGCAAGCCGAAGAAGACGATCATCGGCAGCAGCATGGAGAGGAACGCCGAAGCCGTGAGCAACTGCCAGCCCGCGCCGAGTGATGTGACCATGTTGCTGATCTGATAGGTCATCACGGGCGTGGTGCCGCCGAGGAAGACCAACGCTACAAGCAGGTCATTCCAGACCCACAAGAATTGGAAGATGCCAAGCGACGCGATGGCAGGCATGGACAGCGGGATCACGAGCCGATAGAACGCCGTCCAATGCGAGGCACCATCCAAATATGCAGACTCGAACAAGTCACGCGGCAGTGAGCCGAGGAAGTTGCGCATGAGATAGATCGCATATGGCATTCCAAACCCGGTGTGGAAAAGCCAAACACCCAGGAAGGTGCCATTCAAACCGAGTTGGGCATACAAGCGTGAGATCGGGACGAGCGTCATTTGTAGCGGCACGACCTGTAAGCCGACCAGAATCGCGAAGAGCAGGAAGCGTCCTTTGAAGTCGAGCCATGCGAAGGCATAGCCCGCAAACGCGGCTAACAGGATCGGAATAAAGGTCGCAGGGATGGTCACAAGCAGGCTGTTGACGAAGGCGCGCCCCATGCCGCGCGGGTTGAGCAGGTCACTGGTGTTGCAGTTGATATCAGGCGGAGCTGTGCCTGCCGCGCAATCCAGTTGGTACGTGCTCGTGCCGCGATATCCGACGAGCGCGTCGATATAATTACTGAAGGTGAAACGCGGCTGGACATCGATGCCGGAAATTTCTTTCAGGTAAACGGCAATATCCGCGGCGGCTTGGGGTTCAGGCAACGGCACAGATTGCATGTGAGGCTGTCCATTAATTTCCTTGCGGAGAGACGCCAGCAATTGCAAGGAACGCGGGAATTTTGAGATGAGTCCCGGGTCGGTCAAGTTCGCTGCGGGAATGGTGGTCCCATCGTCGCCGTGGCACGAGGCGCAGTATTCCGTATATTCCGCCGAGCCGCGCGAAGGCGAAAGCACCGTCCACCAGCCGGAAGTATTGATCGATTGCGACGGACGCAGGGAGGTGACCAGCAGTCCGAACGTCGGCACCACCCAGATGAGGATCATCAAAATGACAACGATATGCGTGGGAATGCGATTCAGAAGCTTGTTGATTCGGTCGCGGTTCATCGGATCTCCTCCTGCGCGAGGAAGCGCTTGATGTTGAAATAAATAAAGGGAATGATCGCAAGCACAAGCACAACAGCCACGGCCGTACCTCGCCCTATATTGAAGTTGACGTACATTTCGGTGTACATGCGGTTGGCAATAACATCCGTGCCAAAGTTACCGCCGGTCATCACATAGACAATATCGAACAGCTTGAGCACATTGATGACCATGGTCGTGATGACCACCATGATGGTCGGCGAGATGATCGGCACCATGATGCGCCAGAAGATGGTCATCTCCGTCGCGCCGTCCACACGCGCCGCTTCGAGGATCTCATCCGGCACGGACTTGATGGCAGCGGAGAGAATGGTCATACAGAAGCCGGTCCATATCCACACCCCCACCACGATCAACGCGATGGTATTCACCTGCGGCACCGACAGGAACGCGACGGGCGGAAATCCCAACCCGGTGATGATGGAATTCAACAAGCCGATCTGCACCTGCTGGGTACCAAAGTCATAAACGAATTTCCAGATGATGCCCGCGCCCACGAACGAGACCGCCATCGGCATGAAGATGATGGCTTTCGCCAGCGCCTCATACTGGACCCGGTCCGCCATCACGGCGAAGAGCAGCCCCAACCCGACAGTTCCGCTCACCATCAATACGATCCATTTGACCGTGTTCCCATACGAGGATTGCCAAAAGGAAACCCAACCGGTGACGAAATTGGTCGTGTCGAGTTCAGCCGTCAGCGCGTAGTGATAATTCTCAAAGATGCCCCAACAGGATCTCCCTTCCACACAAGTGGTGGCGGCAGATGCCGTGCCATCCTTGTTGGAAAAGCTGAGCGAGATGGTGTTGATCATCGGATAAACAATAAAAAAGGACATGACCAGCAGCGCCGGCAGGAGATACAACCAGGGCGCCAACCTGCCCTGCTTCATAATGGTGGGCACATTCCTCGCAGCCATTCGAGCCTCCTCTGGAAATGAACAGGGGACGCCAATTCAGGCGTCCCCTGCAACTTCATATTATCGTTACTTCGTCGCTTCCGCCTGAACAGCAGCGGCTTGAGCCAATGCAGCAGCGAGATCACCGTCGTTCAGGAAATCAACGATCGCTGTCCACTCGGCACTGCCGAACCCGCCGGGGATGCTATCGCCGATATCAGAGGTGAACCCTTGTGTGTTGTAGAACGCTTCCGCCTTCTTCTGCAGGGCTGGGTCGGTGTAATTGCCTTCCCCGTTCTTGTTCGGGGAGAGATCGAAGCCAGCCGCCGCCCACGCGGCTCCGCCTTCCGGTGAAGCCAGATAGGTGACCAACGCCCTGACCGCCGGGGTGTCGCTGAATGCCATCATCGGTTCCACACCGCCTTGCAAGCCTTGAGCACCGGGGACTACAAAGAAGTCGTAATCGGTTCCGTACACAAGATCAGGGAATTGCGTCTTGACTTCGCCGCCTGCAAAGCCGGACTGCTTAACCATCATCGCCTCCGCAGGGTCGGAGAACGGTTTGTAGATGGCAGCGAGGAAGGGGGTCGAGAGCGTGCCTTGCGCGCCGCCGACGGTGTACGCCGGGTCCTTCGCCCATTTGCCGTAGGTCTCATAGGCTTGCGCCACGCCCGCATCATCATAAGGGATGCTTCCATCGATGAGACCGTTTACATAGTCTGGTCCCTGCTGGACGAGCAGAATATCCTGAATGAAGTCGGAACCGGTCCAGCCGGTGGCATCGCCGGATTCAAGACCCATCGACCACGGCACATTGCCATCCGCGACCATCTTTTCGACCAGGGCATCCAATTCATCCCATGTGGTTGGAACAGTGTAGCCAAAGGCTTCGAAGTTTACCGGGCTGTACCAAATGATCGTCTTGATGTCGGCTTTGATGGGCAGACCAAGCCACCTGCCATTGATCGTCATCGGCACGAGGAAGAAGTCGCTGTAACTGGATCTATCGGCTCCCAGCTCGTCCATGGCTTGTAATTGATCCTGATATTGCACCAGTTGCGTCACCTGCCAGAAGGCAACATCCGGCGGGGTGCCAGCCTGCACGCGCGTATCGAGCAGTGCCTGGTCGCGGGTGGATTCGGGCTTCAACACAATGCCGCAGTTATCAACGAGCGGCTGGAGGATCTGGTTGAGGCGTTCCTCTTCCTGACCCGACCACTGGTAAAGCAGGCTGAGTTCATCGCCGGGCTGGGCGCCCATGCACATTTCGCTGGCTGCGGCTTCCTCGGTTGCGGCCGTTCCGCCACAGGCGACAAGTATCAAGCTGATGAGCAGGAGACCTGTCAAGATTTTAAACATTTTAGACATTTCTCGTTTCTCCTTTTATTGAAGTAAAACTCGAATGCGACATACTCTCAAAACCTTTAGGAACCACCTCCTCTCTATTAACACGTGTTAGTAAAATAAAAACAAAAACTTTCCGCGGTGGGCATTTCCTGTAAACTACGATGATTCGCGGATAATAAGATTGGATTGCATTAGAACCCCCTTTTCATCCAGACCCTCGTTTTGAACGAGGCGGATCAACCGCTCCCCCG
>CAYJPO010000042.1:12996-19031 GCA_964372045.1 uncultured Anaerolinea sp. | reverse complement strand
ACCCCCTTTTCATCCAGACCCTCGTTTTGAACGAGGCGGATCAACCGCTCCCCCGCAGCCCACCCCAACCCGTAGGCTGGCAGGTGAACCGTGGTCAGCGGCGGCTCAAAATACTCGGCAAGCGGAATATCATCGAAACCGACAATTGCAAGGTCTTCCGGGATGCGCAAACCGGAACGCTTTACAGCCAGCATGGCGCCCTTGGCAACCACGTCGCTGGCGACAAATACCGCATCGGGGCGGGACCCGTTGCCGAGCAGCCCCATCATGGCTTGATACCCGCTTTTGGGCGTGTAATTGCCTTCCTGCAACAGCGCATCATCGAACCCGATTCCCGCCGACTTCAAGGCGTTGAGGTAGCCATCGCGCCGCTGGCGGGCAGAGGTGTACGAAAGCGGCGCGTTCGTGATCATGGCGATCCGCTTGCAGCCCCGCTCCAGCAGATGGTGGGTAGCGGCTTCAGCGCCGGCAGAGGCGTCGATGTCCACAAAGGGGATGTCGCTTTCGGGCAGTTGTCCCATCAGCATGACCGGGAATCCCTCCTCATACAAACGAAGGATCTCCGGGTCATCCTGGCGCGGACCGGAGAGGATGATCCCATCCACAAAATTTTCCCGGATGGTTTTGATGTAACTAAATGGGTCGCTCGTTTCGGCGGGTCTGAGCAAAACCTGATATCCCACCTGCATGGCAGCCTGCCCAACCCCCAACAGCACCTGCGGAAGCAGGGAGTCTGCAAACACCTGCTCCTCTGACTGGCTCAAGACCAGCCCCAGGGTGCGGGATTTCCCGCTCACCAGCTTTCGCCCCGCAGCGTTCGGGTGATAGTTAAGCGAGTGCGCCGCCTCCAGTACGCGTTTGCGCGTGGCGTCGCTGATCGCCACCTCCGGAACATTGTTCAAGACGAAGGAGACCGTTGTCCGTGAGACACCAGCGAGCTGGGCAACATCCATGCTTTTTGCGCGCTTGAGAGGAGGCATAAACACCTATTTTACTAACACGTGTTAACGATATTTTTCATTATAAGGATTCTTTTGCGAATGTCAAGTAGGAGAGAATAATGAATAGCAAAAGGGACAGTCGATGGACTGTCCCTTTTGTTGACTCTCAGACCTGCCCTCCGATTTGCCAAACTACCTCTGCGGATTGGACGGGGTTGGAGTGATGCTATCCGTGGTGCTTCGCGATAGCCGTAATCCTTGCTTGAAGCGTGTAGTCTGGTCACACCAGCGCAGATGCTCAGCCGATCAATTTTTTGATCAGATCTTGCTTTTCCACTTCATCCACACTTGCGTTTTGACGCTTGGCAGCCAGCACTTTTTCCAATCGATTGTAGAGGGAAACCGTCAGCGGGAATTTTGCGGCAAAGAAAATGCCGAAGGAGATGAACCCGACCGGGATCAAAACGAAGAACAGGCGCAGGGCATTGATGAAGGCAGGCGTCTGCGTGGCTTCGATCAACTTGCCAGCCTGCTCCACGGGTGGAACGTAGCCTGCGAACTGAAGAACCTGCGCAACGGCAAATACCGCCAGCGCCGAGGAAAGTTTGCGGGTGAATGTCGTCAGCGCGGAATACGTTCCCTCGCGGCGTTCCCCGGAACGCAATTCATCCACATCGGGAATGTCGGGGAAGATGGCATAGATCATAATGACTACACCGCCAGAGCCGATGCCAACCAGGGCGGCAAAGATATACAAAGCCGGGGCGGGCGTTGTGGGCGTGAAAAGAAACGAGAAGAACATGACCACAACGAATATCACCGCCCCTATGATATAGGTCTGAGCCTTGGATATCCGTTTGCTGAGCCATTGGAAGAATGGAAGAGAGATCACCTGCGCGATCAACAGGGTCCCAAGCACAAAACTGACCTCCTCGCCGCGCCCGAGGAACGACTTGATGTAATAGACCACGATGGATTGCGTGGCGTCGAAGGCGGTGAAGGCGGTCACATACATGATCAACACGAATACGAACGTCTTCAACTGAAACGGCTCGACAAAAGCCTGCTTCCAATGAAACGGTCTGAGTTGTTTTTGAAATTCGGGGCGTTCGCGCGTAATCGCCACAGTGGCAATGAACGGAAGCGCGAAAAGCAGACCAAAGACAATCCCTGTGACGATCCAGCCGGTGCGTACATCAGGAAAGGCTTTGACGATCTCCAGCGGCAGCAGCGCGCACAGGATCGAAGACACGGTCGAAAAGAAAATACGGAACGTCGCCAGCGATGTGCGTTCGCTGTAATCGAGAGTCAGTTCAGATTGCAGGGCGCTGTAGTTGAGCATCACAAGACTGACCACCGTCGAGAAGAAAAGATAAGTCGCAATCACAAAGGCAAAGCGCGCGGCTTCACCTTCAAAGGTCACCGGGTAGAACATGGCGAAGAAGGAAAGGAATACCAGCGGGATGCCCGCCAGCAGGTACGGACGCCGTCGTCCCAGTTTGGTGCGGGTGCGGTCGGAGAGTACCCCCTCGAACGGGTCGGTGATCGAGTCATAGACCTTGCTGACGAGGATTACCGTGCCCGCCAATCCCGGGCTGATGCGCACCACATCCGTTAAAAAGACAAGATAGAAAAAACTGATCAGCGTGCCCGCGCCGCCGCCGTAGAAATCCCCCACTCCATAACCTAGCTTTTGCCAGAACGTGAGTTTTTCCTGATTGGTTTGCATGTTTTTCTCCTCTGGTGCTGGGTTATAATGTGTTATAAGACATCCGACATCCTATAACGTGCCTATATTATACGGAAATCAAAAAGGCATGTCAACAATTTGGAGTGAGCAATAATGAAAAAGAGCCTGCGCGGTGAGGCGCTTTATAAGGCAGTTTGCGACCACATCAAGCAATACATCATCGAGAATAACCTCAAACCGGGTGACCCACTGCCGTCTGAGGGACAATTGGCAGATGATCTCGGTGTAGGTCGTGGTTCTGTCCGTGAGGCGGTCAAGTCTTTGCAATCGCTGGGGATCATCGATGTGCAACATGGCACGGGGCTTTCAGTGCGCGAACTCAACTTTGACCCCATGCTGGAAACCTTCAAATTTGGAATGCAGTTCGATGCGCGCTCCATCGCGGAATTATTGCAGATCCGCATCCTGTTGGAGACCGCCGTGATCGGCAAGGCAGTGGAAAAAATAGAACCCGCCGCTTTGCAAGACCTTGAAGACCTGCTGGCGCTATGGGAGGATCACAATCGCCAAGGAAAATCCTTCATCGAACTGGATGAAGACTTTCATCGTATTCTTTATTCTGCGCTGGATAACAAAACCCTGATGCAGTTGTTCAATGTCTTTTGGGATGCGTTCTGGGAGTTGGAACTTGGCGACACGCTCAAGCCCGACCCCGCCAGCGAACTTCGCAAACACCGTGAGATCCTGGATGCCGTCAAAGCCCGGGATGCCGAACTGGCGCATGAGCGTCTCTTACGACACTTCGAATTCATCAGCGAACAGATCGAACAGTATCGTCAATCCAGCGAAACCAAAAAATGAATCCCGACCGCTTCTTCTCGCCCGATGCTATCACCCGCAGGCTGGCGCGCGAACTCTACGAACCTGTTGCCCGTCTGCCCATCGTCTCGCCGCACGGTCACGTTGACCCGCGCTTCTTCGCCGACCCCAACGCCACCTTCGGCTCCCCCGCCGACCTCTTCATCATCCCCGACCACTACATCACGCGCATGTTGTATTCGCAGGGGATTCCGCTGGAATCTTTGGGCATTCCCAATTCCCAATCTACCAATTTACCAACTCCAAATCACCGCGAAATCTGGAGAACCTTCTGCGCCAACTTTCATCTCTTTCGCGGGACGCCTTCAGGGATCTGGCTGATGGATGAACTCTCCTCCGTTTTTGGGGTGGATGAAAAACCTTCCGCCTCCAACGCGGACCGGTTATTTGATTCTGTTTCAGCGAGTTTATCTTCCCCTGAATTTTCCCCACGCCGTCTCTTTGAGCGCTTCAACATCCAAGTCCTTGCCACCACCGATGCCGCGACTGACACGCTTGAACATCACAAAGCTATTCAAGCCTCAGGCTGGAGCGGACGAGTCATTCCGACCTTCCGCCCCGATGCAGTGGTAAATCTCGACACTCCCAACTGGCGGGCAAACATCCAAACGCTCGCCAAAGTCAGCGGCGTTGACATTGTGGATGTTGACTCATTCATCCGCGCCTTGGAATCGCGCCGCGACTTCTTCCGCTCGATGGGTGCGACCGCCACCGACCACGCCGCGCTGACACCGTTCACTGCCGAATTGTCCCCAGCCGAAGCCGACGCGATCTTCCAGCACGCGCTCAAAGGCGAATCCATGCCCGAAGACGCAGCGCGTTTCACAGCCCACATGCTGATGGAAATGGCGCGCATGAGCGTGGACGATGGTCTGGTCATGCAATTGCACCCTGGCTCATTCCGCAACCACAATGAACTCATCTACAAAAAATTTGGCTTGGACAAGGGTGCAGACATCCCCACCCAAACCGAATACACCCGCAATATGCTTCCGCTCTTGAATAAATATGGGAATAACCCAAATCTCACTTTGATTCTCTTCACGCTCGATGAGACGACATACTCCCGTGAACTCGCCCCGCTGGCAGGGCATTACCCCACGCTCAAACTCGGTCCGCCCTGGTGGTTCCACGACAGCCTGAACGGCATGACACGCTACTTCGATCAGGTGATGGAAACGGCGGGACTTTATAACACCGCAGGCTTCAACGACGACACCCGCGCTTTCTGTTCCATCCCCGCCCGGCATGACGTCTGGCGGCGCGCCTCCGCAAACTGGCTGGCAGGACTGACCGCCCGTCACATCATTGACCTGTCCGACGCCCACGAAATGATGACCGAACTTTCTATCAACCTCGCCAAACGCGCATATAAAATCTAAATTCGTCAAAGGTCGAAGGTCAAATGTCTGTTCAGCAGCCTTCGACCTTTCGACCTTTGACCTTCGACAGGAATCAATTATGCTCTCTCCCCTCAACCTCTCCCCTTCCTTTGGCTTCGGCGACCGACTGGGTCTTGCCACCCGCGGACATATCGAGTCCCTCCGACATTCGACCTTTGACCTTAGACCCATTTTCGCCCAGCAATCCGTCCGCGAAAACGCCCGCACGGGACGCACACCGCAGCAGGTGATGGATGATGCCAAACGCGCAGTCGAATCTGCGAAGTGGGACAAGCCCTGGGGCGCGGATGCCGACCACCTGAAAAGCGTGGACGACCTTCCGCCTTTCATCGCAGCGGGCTACACCTTCTTCACCGTTGACCCCGGCGAGCATGTGGACAATTCCGCGGACACAGATGCCCTCGACGTATTGCAGAAAAAAGTCTCAGGCGCGGACTGGGAAAAACTGTCAGCGTTGTATTTGTCTGGGGCGGGCGAGCAGGCTTGGGGGTGGTTCGATGCGGAAATTCTTCTTCGCGCACAAGTCAAGTATGGTCGCGCCATCCACCATGCAGAGCAGATGTTCCATCGTTTATCCCAAATGAAAGATGACTTTGATTTTGAAGTCTCGGTCGATGAAACCGATTCGCCGACCACTCCGCAGGAACATTTTTTCATCGCCAATGAGTTGACGCGCTTGGGCGTAAAATTCACTTCGCTTGCGCCGCGCTTCATCGGTGACTTTGAAAAAGGCGTGGATTATATCGGCGACCTAAACGCGCTGGATGTTGAACTTGAAAAGCACGCCGCCGTGACCGCGCACTTTGGGACGTATAAACTCAGCCTGCATTCGGGTTCGGATAAGTTCAGCGTGTACCCGCTGATCGCAAAACATTGGGGCGAGCGGATTCATGTCAAGACGGCTGGCACAAGTTATCTCGAAGCCTTGCGCGTTCTGGCAAAACGGGAGCCTGATTTATTTTTGAAAATTTATTCGCTTGGGCGTGAGCGCTACGAAACCGACCGCCACACGTATCACGTTTCAGCGAACGTAGGGGCAGGTCTTTATGGCATAAAAAACGGACTGATTAACCTCGAAGACCTGCCTCTACTACTAGATGATTTCCACGCCCGTGAAATTTT
>CAYJPO010000042.1:0-12896 GCA_964372045.1 uncultured Anaerolinea sp. | reverse complement strand
TTAACCTCGAAGACCTGCCTCTACTACTAGATGATTTCCACGCCCGTGAAATTTTACATGTGACCTTCGGCTCCGCGTTGACAGCCTTCGGCGCAGAAATCAAATCTGCACTTGTCAAACATGAAGATGCGTATTGCGAAGGCTTGAAGATTCATTTTGGAAAACACTTGGAATTATTGAAACAAGTAAACAAGTAAATAGCTAAACAACGGAACACGCAACACGTTACATACACACTACACAAATCAGGAATCGCCCATGGCCATTCAATCACTCTTCGACCTCAAAAATAAAACCGCCGTCGTCACGGGCGGAGCGGGCGTCTTGTGCGCTGCGATGTGCCGCTCACTGGCGGAAGCAGGCGCAAAAGTCGCCGTGCTCGACCTGCGTCCCGAACCCGCCCAAGCCCTCGCCGCTGAACTCGGCAACGGCGCCATCGGAATCGCCTGCAACGTGCTGGACAAATCCAGCGTGGAAGCCGCCGCGCAAACCGTGATTCAAACCTTTGGGCGCGTCGACATCCTCATCAACGGCGCGGGCGGAAACAAACCGCAAGCCACCGCCAACGCCGAGCAGTCTTTCTTCGACCTGCCCGCCGACGCCCTACGCTGGGTCTTCGACCTGAATCTGATGGGAACTATCCTGCCTTCCCAAGTGTTTGGCAAAATCATGGCGAAACAAAAAGACGGCGTAATTTTGAACATCTCTTCGATGAACGCCTTCCGCCCGCTGACGCGCATTCCCGCCTATTCTGCGGCGAAGGCAGGCGTGAGCAACTTCACGCAATGGCTCGCCGTCCACATGGCGCAGGAGTATTCGCCGAATATCCGCGTCAATGCCATCGCGCCTGGATTTTTTGTCGGCGACCAGAACCGCGCCCTGCTGTTGAAGGAAGACGGTTCCCTGACCCCGCGTGGACAGCAAATCATCAACCACACGCCACAATCCCGCTTCGGCACTCCCGACGACCTGCTCGGCGCTGTGCTGTGGCTGGTCTCCCCCGCTTCTGCTTTTGTAACAGGCGTGGTAATTCCGATTGACGGCGGGTTCTCGGCGTTTAGCGGAGTGTGATGATATGTGGTAATTAGTGATTGGTAATTCGCTGATCCTCAATTACCATTTACCAATTACTAATCTCTCGGTGAACTTATGATTTCCCTAACATCCCCCCAACTCCTTACGGAATACGAAATACGCAACACGCTGACCTGCGCTCTCGAAAAACAGTTTACAAACCAGCGCGTGTTGGTTTTGATTCCCGACCACACGCGCTCATTGCCGCTTCCGTTTTTGTTTCGCGCGCTCGTTGAAGTTTTAAACGACACGCGGCAACTCGATTTCATGGTCGCACTCGGCACGCATCCGCCGCTGAACGATGAAAGCATGAACAAACTGGTTGGCATCACCGCCGACGAGCGGAAAACCACGTTTGCAAACATCGGCTTGCTCAACCACGCATGGGATGACCCCACCGCGTTGGTCACGCTCGGCACGATGGAGCAGGACGAGATCAAACAGATCGCAGGTGCGCGCTGGCATTCTTCCCTGCCTTCGCAAGTTGACATCCGCATCAACAAAGCCGTGTTGGAATACGACCACATCCTGATTCTTGGTCCGACCTTCCCGCATGAAGTGGTCGGCTTTTCGGGCGGGGCAAAATACCTCTTCCCCGGTATCTCTGGCGCAGAGATGATCAACGCCACGCATTGGCTCGGTGCGTTGGCGGGCGTGGTCGGGACGATTGGAGTCAAAGATACGCCTGTGCGCGAAATGATCCATGCCGCGACACGCAGACTCAAGACGCCTGTCACGCTGATCGCGCTCACCGTCGAAGGGCATGATCTCGCCGGTCTGTTCATCGGCGATTTGTATCAAGCCTGGAGCGCCGCCGCCGATTTTTCAGCGCAACGTCACATTCATTGGTGCGATAAACCGTTCCAGCGCGTCCTGTCGGTTGCTCCGCCGATGTACGATGAATTGTGGACAGGTGCGAAAGCCATGTATAAGCTCGAACCGGCGGTTGCCCTCGGTGGTGAAGTCGTGATCTACGCGCCGCATTTGGATGTGGTCAGTCACGTACACGGCAAATATATTTACGAAGTCGGCTATCACATTCTCGATTATTTCCTTGCGGATTGGGATCGCTTCAAGCATATTCCGCTCGGCGTGCTGGCGCATTCCACCCACCTGCGCGGTTCGGGTGTGATGGAAAACGGCATCGAAAAACCGAATGTCAAAGTCACGCTGGCAAGCAAAATTTCCGCTGAAGATTGCGTCCGACTCAACCTCGGCTACCTTGACCCCGGAAAAGTGGACTTTGCCGAATGGCAAAACCGCGAAGATGAAGGCGTTTTATACGTCCCAAAAGCGGGCGAGATTTTATACCGCTTGAAGTAACCATGCTCGAATCTATTTTGAAGTCCCACCTCATCCGCTATCCTGACATGCAAATTCAGGACTTCTACAAACTCATTCATCAGGCGATAATGGGCAGCGGGCACGCCGTGACCGACCCCGAAGGCGCGCGTCTCTGGCTCGAACGTGAACTGGTGGAGATGGGCGATGGCATCCCCGAACCCCCGCTCGATCCCATTTCTGCCGATGGGCAGATGGCGCGGGTTCACCTGCGACCGTTCCTCGCGCAAGGCGGCGACCCGCAAAAATTATTATCCGCGTTCCTGCGCACCGCAAACGAATTTCACGGCGACGAAGCAATCTTGAAATCGGAATGGGACATCGCAACCCGCATGGAAATTTTCCCGCCCGCCGCAATGGACGACTTCATTCAAAACCTACAAGGCTATCCCGCCGTGCATCACTCCGCGCTGTACACTCAGCGCTATCGTCCCGCCTATCGTGTCGTTTTGAAAAGATATCTATGAATCAGATTCGTTTCTTCATCATCATGGGCGTTTCGGGCAGCGGCAAAACCGCAGTCGGCAAGGCGCTTGCCCAAAGGTTGGGATGGGACTTTTTCGACGCCGATGATTTTCACCCGCCCGCGAACGTTGCCAAAATGGCTGGCGGAATCCCGCTCGACGATTCAGACCGCGCCCCGTGGCTGGATTCGCTGCGCGAGTTGATCTCATCCTCGCTAAAAGCGGATCGTCCCGCCGTGCTTGCCTGTTCCGCACTCAAGGAACGCTATCGCCAGCGCTTGCTCGAAAACAACGACGGTGTGAGAATTATTTACCTTAAAGGCAGTTACGACTTGATTTGGTCGCGCATGGAAAAGCGTGCAGGTCATTACATGAAGCCGCACATGCTCAAAAGCCAGTTCGACGCGCTGGAGGAACCGACCGGCGCGCTGACGGTGGATATTTCATCCCCTATCGAAGAGATCACCCTTCAGATCAAAAGGACTATGAACAAATTATTTAGTATTGGCATCATGGGGCTGGGCGTGATGGGACGCTCGCTCGCGCTCAACCTGCATCACAACGGATGGCGTGTCATCGGCTATGACCCTGCGCCGAAAGTACCGAAGAATTTTCCGATCCAGATTGCCGCCTCGGTGGGAGAATTGACCGCCGCGCTAGAAACACCGCGGATCATTTTGTTGATGGTTCCCGCGGGCAAACCTGTTTCGGCTGCCATCGATTCGCTGAAACCGCATCTGCAAACGGGGGATATTATCATCGACGGAGGCAATTCATTTTTTGCTGAAACTGAGCGACGCGCTAAAACCCTCGCAGCGGATGGAATCTCCTTCGTCGGCATGGGCGTTTCCGGTGGGGAAAGCGGCGCTCTCCTCGGGCCAAGTCTCATGCCTGGGGGTGCGGAATCCGCCTGGAGCCGAGTCCGACCCGTGCTCGAATCCATCGCGGCGAAAACATCCGACGGCGCGGTTTGCGTCAGTTGGATGGGAGGCGGCGGCGCGGGGCATTACGTCAAGATGGTTCACAATGGGATCGAATACGCCGACATGCAGTTGATCGCCGAGACGTATGACCTGCTCCATCGCGGCGCGGGAATTGACAACACCAAACTGGCTGATATTTTTTCGGAATGGAATCGCGGCGAGTTGAAATCGTACCTCGTTGAGATCACAGCCGATATTTTGCGACGCAAGGAAGACGGTGCAGATCTCGTGGACTTGATCCTCGATGAAGCCAGCCAAAAAGGGACTGGCAAATGGACATCGCAAAACGCATTCGATCTCGGGGTTCCCATTCCGACGATCAACGCAGCAGTGGAGAGCCGTTACCTTTCCAGCTTAAAAGCGGAACGGCAGTCAATGGCAAAAGTCTACGGCAAAAGCCACAGACTCGCGAAAGGCAAAACAAAGCTGGTCAACATGGCACGTGAGGCCTTGTTTGCCAGCAAGATCACAGCCTATGCACAGGGATTTTCCCTGCTTGCACGCGCCTCCGATGAATATGGTTTTAAATTGAAGATGATGGAGATTGCTCGCATTTGGCGGGCGGGCTGTATCATCCGCGCCGACCTGTTGGAGAATATCCGCGCTGCCTTTGAACGCGAAGCAAACCTTCCCAACTTGTTGATGGATGATTTTTTCCACGCTTCGATCCTTGCCCGTCAATCTACTTGGCGCGAGACGCTTCAAACCGCCATCGGGTTGGGCATTCCCATGCTGGCGACCTCGGCTTCACTGGCATATTTCGACGCCTACCGTTCCGAACGCCTGCCCGCGAATTTAATTCAGGCACAGCGCGATTATTTCGGCGCGCATACCTATCGCCGCGTGGATAAAGATGGGACATTCCATACAAAGTGGAAATAAATGAAATTCCGCAAGTAGAACTTGCGGAGTCCAGAAGTTCTACTTCTGGAGAATTCCAAAGAGGCAGCATGAACTACAAAGTCTACATTACTCTCGGCTTTCACATCAACTTCTATCACTCCTGGCGCGGAGATACACCCGATGAAGCGGGCTTCGGCACGGACATTCGCATCATCCGCGAGATCATCAAAACGCTCGACCGCGCCAATGCGGCAGGCTTGCAGGCGCGCGGCTATTGGGACACTGAAGTCTATTGGACGTTTCAGGAAATCCTGCCCAAACATTCGCCCGACATCCTTGCCGACATCCGCCGCCGCGTGGAAGCAGGACTTGATGAGATCGTGCTGGGTCCATTCAACAATGGCGCAAACCACGCCGCCTCCACAGATGAATTCCGTGCTTCGGTGGCATGGGCGATCGAGAACGAATGGGGCAGCGGACTGAAACAACTCTTCGGCAAGGTCGCGCCGTTCTATCGTCCGCAAGAGACGATGTTCACAGTGGGACAGGAAGCCATCTTCAAAGAATACGGCGTGGATGGATTGATCCTGTATTATGCGGGCGTGCCGTTCAACACCATCAGCAGTTTCATTCCGCGTCTGCCCGACGAACAGCGCTACAACCCGATGTGGTTCCGCGCACGAGAAGACCAGCCGCCGCTGGTTTTACTTCCCTGCATTGCGGCGGGTGATCTGATCGAGAACATATCAGTTGAAAGCCTGATGCTCGACCTGCGCCAAAAGCAACTGCGCGGCGAGATCCAGTCGGATGTCATCATCAATATCAACGAAGACGCCGACCTCGAAACCTGGCTGCCCTCGGTCAAATGGCTGCCCAATATGGGCGGACTGGATGAGTTCATTCACATCGTCAACAAATATCCGTGGGCAGAGTTCACTCTGCCTTCCGAGTACATGGCAAATCACACACCCAAGGCAGATGTCATCGTGAGACAAGACCTTGCAGACGGTGGCTACGATGGCAATTATTCGTGGGCTGAAAAATCTGCCAGCATCCGCGCATGGACTCTGCTCGATCAGTCACGCATCGCTTCGTACCGCGCCGAGACGCTTGCCAAACGCGCCAACTTAAATTTCGATTCAAAACTTTGGGACGGCATGGACTCGTCTTTCTTTCAGCGGCTCATCGGGCTGACCACCACCCATTTCGGCATGTCCACGCCCATCATCAATGAAGAGCGTCAGAACAAGGCGTATGCCATTTTGGGGAAGGCGCGTCAACTTGCAGAGGATGCCGAACACGAATCCGCGCGCGCCTTGCAACAGAGTTCAACCGCGCTGTATGAATTCGAACTTTTTCTCACGCCGCCCGAACGCGATGCAACACCCGCGCCTGCGCGCGTTCCCGTCAGCCTGCCCATCGTTTTACCTGCGGGAGTAACGGGAGTCAAAGCCGGGGATGGGATGCGAATCTCGCTCACAGACTTGGCTCCGCTCCCAGATAGGCGCACCAGCGCACGGGTCCGGTTCGAAGCGGACCTGGAACCTGAGTCCAGTTTCAGGATCAGAATCCAACCCGCAGCCTCTTCCTCCGCTCCGTCGGTGAGACATCTTAAAAACAAGTGGCTCGATGTAATGTTCTCCGAGTCGCATGGCATCGAATCGTTCAAATCCAACGATACAGCCATCGGCGCGGAAAATTTTCTCAACCCGTTTGTGACGTACGACAAGAAAACATATTATGCAAGCGGTTATGAGTTCATGCCATTGGACGTCGAAACGTGGGACGGATTACAACGTGTGCGCTTGAAGACGAATATCCCAATGGGTGAATTTGCCAGTGAGTTGACCTACACTTTCACGCTGTTCGATGAGCTTCCGTTTTTGCTGGTGGATGTGGAAGTACGTTATGCACTCACGCCCAAGCGGCAGATCATCCACAACCTGACGCAAAAATTGCGCCGCCTGATGGACTTGCGCTGGGTGGAGACTGCGCCGTTCCAACTCGCGCCTTCGTTTGCCGCGCCCGCCGAAAAACCATTGCGCGTGTGGAAGCATAACTACATGGGCATCACTTCTTTTTATGATCTGGATTATGGAAAGATCAACCCGAAGAACCGCGAGCTTGCTTCGTTCAACCATCAGGTGACGGCTGGCTGGGTGGCAGTGACGAATGGCGCACATGGTTTGCTCATCGGCGAAGACGCACAAACGTTATCTTCGATGGCGTTTTGCCCGATGCGTCTGCGTGAAACCAATGGGGATCAGGAGATCGCGCTCAACCCCTTTGGCTCGTACTATGGAAAACAATTCGATTACTCGCATCTCGGCGGCAACGGCAATGGGACGGTCATCATGCAGTCCTTTAGCGGCGCGCTCGCCCCGAACGGACCGTCGTTCAATGGCGAGACCTTGCGCTTCTCGTTGATGCTTGCGCCCTACGCGGGTGACGAACCGCCACAGGCTTTACAGAATTCTGCCGCCGCGCATTTTTACGCGCCTGGGGTGATCGTCCATGCTTCGCCGAGCGAAATTAACGCGGTCACAGTTGGCGACATCGAAAAATTTATTGCGTCTGAAAAAGACCGCGCCTTGTTGAACGCAACCATTGCGCCGAACCCGCCGACTGCGTTTCTTGCCAATCCATCTGCCAACGCCGTGGACCTGGTCTGGGATGCACCGCGCGATGAGTTGGTGACAGGCTGTGAGATTGCCTGGAAATCTGCTGGGGATGCCGAATGGCAGACTCTGATGATCGGTCCGCTCACCCGCTGGCGCATGGATGGTTTGGAAGACGGCAAGCCGATGAACTTCAAGATCCGTTCAGTGCGCGGCGATATGCGCTCGGTATGGACGACTGAACAAACCTGCACACCCGGCGCAGTCACGGATTCATCGGTGCTCGGAATGCTCGGCAGAATTCCGCTGTGGACACTGGCAAAGGTGATCGGTTCCAGTCTGTGGTCACTGGTGCGCGCGAAATTTCAGAGATAAGACAAACCGTGTTTGTTTTTATTATCATTGCAGATGAGGTTTGAAATGATTTCCGATAAAAGAATATCGACTTTAGGTGAGGCGCCATCGAAGTTATGGTACACTGACGTTATTCCCCGTTATACATCAGGTTACCATGTTGGTTCAATCAAACAGCCATATATTGGCAAGATTCTTTCAAATCATCCGTACGTTTGAAAAATAATCCATATGAACACTCCTTCTGCTACTGCCCTCGCCCATCCAAATATCGCCTTTATCAAGTAGTCACACTCGATACACTATTGAGCTGACTGCAAGATTTGTTTTGAGGGCAATTTAAATCCAGTTGATTTGTTTTCCTGAGATTACCCAGCCAAAACAGATTTCATTCGTCTCTAAAATGTGATCGGGGGTAAATCCATTGAAAAATTATGATATAAATTGTCTATTATCAATAACAATTGAACATTTGAGTATATCCTGAATAGTTCTTTCAGGCGATTTGCGAAACTCTTTAAAAGGGTTTAATCAATCACATGCTACAAAGCGAATCCCAGCAGTACACGCGAATTCATATTTTTGACTCCCTGCAAATCCATCGGGGCGATATCCCCCTGACTTTGAAGGGCGAAAAACCGCGTAGTCTTCTGGCATATCTCATTCTCCATCCGCGTATAGCACATCGGCGCGAGATGCTTGCCGATTTGCTATGGCCGGATGCCGAGCCCGAGCGCGTGCGGCGCAACCTTTCAGACGTGTTATATCGCCTGCAAAAAGAGATCGAGCCAGAGTGGTTAATGGTTGATGCTGAGAGTATTGCCCTTGTTCGCAATACAAACCTGTGGGTCGATGTATGGGAATTCGATCGTCTGATTGCGAGTCAGGATGTGATTGAGTTGGGTAGGGCCGTTGAATTGTATTCCGGCGATTTGTTAGCTGAATTTTATGATGACTGGGTACTTGCTGAACGAGAGCTCAGGCGTGCTCAGTATCTTTCCGCGCTGGAGATGTTGACAAACAAGCTTGAAGGAGAGGGAAAACTTCAGGATGCGCTACTCCTTGCGCGACGTTTGATTCTGGCAGAACCGCTCCATGAACCGGCACACCAGGCTTATCTGCGCCTGTTGGGGCGACTGCGCCGTTTTGGGGAGGCATTTGCCCATTTCGATTACCTGTGTGAATTGTTGCGTTCGGAGTTGGACTCAAAACCAGTCACAGAAACCAGTTCGATAATAGAAGCCTTGGTGCGGGAAAGAGACCTTGAAGGCGTATCACCACCCATGGAAGAAACCCGCCCATTCATCGGCAGGAAGATGGAACGCGCTGCTGCATTAACTGTTGTGGAGGCGATGTTCAATGGGAACGGGAGTCTGCTTTCCATCGAAGGGGGCGCGGGGATTGGTAAGAGCCGTCTGTTACGTGAGGTGGCAGCAGGGGCGCGTTGGCGAGGAGCAACCGTCCTTTATGGTCAGGCCAGCGAGACACCAAGCGCCTCTCCACATGCCCCATTAATCGATGCATTGTCACCTCTGTTGGACGGTCCGCGCGGAAATCAGTTCGTAACCATGATCGCTGCCGAAACGCTTTCCTTGCTCGCTCCACTCCACTCGGAATGGGGAGTGACGCGCAGGCCCGACGATGTGCCAGTCGATCAGGCCCGAAAGCGATTTTACAATGCGTTGAACCTGTTTGGTGAGACATTGGCGCAGTTAGCGCATGTAGTGCTCATTCTGGACGATATGCATTGGGCAGATACTGTCATGTGGGAGTGTCTGCGCGCGCTTGCGAAGGGATTTGTGGAACGCGGTGGGCTGATCATCATTTCGTATCGCCGCCCAGAAATCGAAACAAAAACAGGCTGGGAACTCATTCAAGGCTGGGACCGGGATGGGATTCTCAAGACCATCAGTTTGAGCCCGTTTAGCGTTGATGAAGTTGCACAGTATATCGGAGAAATTCCCGATGCCGACCCCGTCGAGGTGCATGCGTGGGCAGGAGGCAATCCGTTTTTTATTAATGAGTGGTTGGCTGAGCCTGCTTCGAATCTGCGCGCCAGGCATACGTCCATTTCCCTTCGTCTGGAAAATCTCTCCCCCAATGCCAGGTCAGCACTGGAAAGCGCCTCGGTACTGGGCGGGAGTCTTCCATATCGACTTTGGAGCGAAATCTCCGAATTGACATCACCGATCCTTGCCGGACTCTGCGACGACCTGACCGTGCATCACTGGCTTCAACCTTCCACGGCAGGTTATGAATTTACCCATGATTTGATTCGCTCCGCAATCTATGGACAGATTGAGCCTACGCGACGGCGAACCTTGCATGAGCGCACAGCACGCGCCTACCTGACGTTTGACCCCGACAACCTGCGCGCCCGCGCCTTCCATCTCGATCACGCGGGACTGGCGGAAGATGCTGCTAAAGCATATCGACTCGCTGGTGAAGAAGACCTTGCACGTTTTGCTTTCGGAGAGGCGCAAAGGGCGCTTGAACGTGCCCTCACTCTTATGTCGGTTGCTCCAACGATTGAGCGCGTTGAGATCGCTCTAGCCCTTGCTCAAGCATGTCATGCCACCGGCGACCGCGTTCGTCAAAAGTCGGCGCTGGATGAGGCTTTGGCTGGCACCAGCGCCAGCGATACCTATCGGTTGCAAACCCTGCTGGCGGCGGTTCAGTTCGCCACTCCTATCGGTCAGTTCACGGAAGTTGAGAGTCAGCTTGAAGCTGCTCTGGCGCTCGCTCGAGATCTGCATGACGACGCGCGAGAAACTGAAGCGATCATTCTGTTCGGCAATCTGGCTGCCGAACTGGGTAAATGGAGTGATGCACATAAGTGGTCGTTACAGGCTCTTGAACACTCGAGAGCAACCGGCAATCTATCAGCCGAGGGACGGGCACTGCGCTTCATTGGAATTGTGACCCGCAGCATTGGCCGTCATGAAGAATCAATCCAGTGGCTTGAAAAAGCCATCACCGTGCACCGTGCGCTCGAGGATCGTTTTCAGACATCCATCACGCAGACAAACCTGCTCGCATCGTTCAATGAATTGGGCGCGTGGGACCGCTTGATCGAGATCGCGCAGGATGTGGTTTTGTATCGGGAAAAGTTAGGCGACTACGCTGGTGCCGCCTACGCGCGCCATAACCGGTCACTAGCGTATTATGCCCTTGGTGAGTACGTGACTGCGCGTCAGATCATCGAGCGGGTCATTCAGGATTCTGAAGCGGCTCAGATTCATCGCGTGGCAGGACTAGCAAGGAATGTGTTGGGGCTGGTTGCCGAGGCTGAGGGGAAGTTCGAAGAAGCGCTTCATTTGTACCGTACCGCCCTCACCGATGCGGAAGCAGTGAAGGCTGCAACGGAGGCAGCTTATGCAAAGCATGACCTGGGCGCGTTACTCACGCATCTCGGACAACCAGCAGAGGCGATCTCATACCTAGAGTCGGCGCACGCTGCATGGGTCGAGCAGGGCAATCTGTTGTTGCAGGTGAAGAGCAATGCCCATTTGGGGTTGGCTGTGTTGGCTGCTGGGGATCAGACGCGCGCCAGGGAATTGGCGGCAGGCGGTTGGGATGTATTCCAGGCCGGTGTTCCGGCCGGAGAACAGCCGCAGGATTGGCTGTGGGCGCTTTATCGTCTGATGATCGCCCTTGATCAAACTGAGCATACTCCGGATGTGTTGCGCGCGGCTTACGCTGAGTTACAAAGACAGGCTAAAAATATCAGCGATCTGAATTTTCGCCGAAGTTTTTTCGAAAACGTTCCGCTTAATCGAGACATTGTAAGAGCCTTCGATCAACTAACATCTAGCCCTCGCGTGATCTCGATATCTCTCGCGCGCAAAGATGCCCCTTTAGGTCGCTCTTTGCGCCAGGATGATTTTGTCGCAGTGCAATGGACGGTCAATGCACCCGAGGATGAAGCCATTCCGGATAAAACCAAACGCCGCCAATTCCAACTCATACGTTTGCTTGAGCAGGCAACGGCTCAAAATGCCGCTCCCACAGATGAAGATCTGGCACGTGCTCTGGGGGTCAGCCGCCGAACCATATTGCGAGACATGAAGCAACTGGCTCAGGAGATACCCCAACCGCCAACCCGCAAACGGAAAAAATAGCTCGATCAAGCCCAGGTTTTCGATAAACCAGGGCTTTTTTGTCACAATAGTTCTCTACCCAGCCGTCGCAGATCGATTTCCCATCCGATATTTTGTCACAACAGTCAGGGGCGGTTTTACACGTCCGATACATCCCCGATACCCTCCCTCTACAATGATGGCAGGATGAACAATCATTATGTCACCTTCATTTTGCGTCTGCAGCTGAACAGCGGCGGATCTTCAGAAATGTCCGACCACAGGATTTCTGGATCTATACAACAAGTTGTCTTTAAGGAAATTTATTGACCACCGATCAGCCATCCCCTTAAGCGAGAAGGAGTTATGTCATGGAAGAACTATTGCTAGTCATTCTCAAAATCCTCGGTTTTCTATTCCTGTTTTGCAAGTTGATCAACAAATGTGCGCAGATATCCGAACCGGATGAAGCAAAGCGGATCCTCGGCAAAACCTTTATGATGCGAACGGGTAACTTTTCGTCGGGGCGAGAAGAGCGGATGGATTGAGCCAAGCAACCTCAAACAAGCTGTTTGGGAGTGTCTTCGTGTATTGATCTATATGACTGTAATCTTGGGCTCATGCAGGATGAGTCCGCGATCAAGCAATTCTTGTGTGAGATATGCGACCTGATAAAAATGCGGCGCTTCGGGGAGATACAGGGAGTGCGTTTCGGCAACGATCGGGACGTTGCAAACAGCCCTCTATGCCGGGACCGTTCTGGTCTCTGGGGTTTTACTCTACAATGAAAGTTTGACCCATCTTCAATCGATCGGTGTCGTATTGGCAATTGGTGGCGTTATCCTAATCAACTGTTTATCAATTTGGAAAATTTACTCAACGATTTTTCGATTGCAATGATGTTCAATAAAATAATTCGTGGTGAACAATAATAAAAACAGAAAATGTTCGCTTGTATCGTATCTTTTGGCTGGTGATGGTATGATGGTTGCATGAACACAGCCGCCGCCCAAGCAAATCCGAATATAGCATTCATTAAATACTGGGGAAACCGTGACAATGCCCTGCGCTTGCCCTCGAACGGCTCCATCTCGATGAACCTGGATGGACTCTTCACGCGGACGACGGTCAGTTTTCAGC
>CAYJPO010000041.1:4274-38211 GCA_964372045.1 uncultured Anaerolinea sp. | reverse complement strand
ACCGCGGTGATCCAGGTGACGATCAAGTAGGGAGGAATCGATCACCACGGAGGGCACGGAGGGCACAAAGATTTTTTCTTTGAAAGTTGCCGCTTTTAATGATGGCAATCTGATAAAATTGGAAATAAGTTAAGACAATGGGAGGACATGATGAGAGATGTTCATGTACTGAAAGTCAAAGATAAAGCGCACCAGCTTGTGTTAAAAATCTACAAAGCGACGGCAAGTTTCCCGAACGCGGATACGGACGCACTCACGATCCGCATCCAGATGACCTCCATCAGCATCTCGGAGCAGGTCATTGCCGGGTACAAGCAGGACTCCGATGTAGAACTGGCACGCTGTCTGCTGACGGCGATCGCCCATTCCAACAAGCTGGAATATCTGCTCCTGCTCGCCCGCGATCTGGGCTACCTGACTTTTGATACGCACACCACACTCAGCAAAGACGTTGACGATGTCCGCAAGCGGTTGACGGCGTCGGTTCAGTATCTTTATTTTTCGATCGATTCCTGAACCAGAAGAAATAAAATATAGCATGAAATAAAAGCTCCGGGAAATTGAAAGTCTCGGAGCTTTTGAATTTTATTTTGGATGTTTCACTGACAATATCTTTGGCAATCTTTCCAATTGCTCTCTATCTAGTGAGATCAATTCCGTCCCAAATCGTAAAGCTACCGCTGCATAGACCGAGTCACTTCCACGCAGGCGGTGTTTTGCCGCGATCTCGCTGGCAAAATCCGCAAGTTCTTCATCAAGATCAATTAGTGTTAATTCGAGGAAATTCTTGAGATCCCTTTCCAATTCCAGCGCCGCATCGGTATCGTTCTGTTTGCGAGCAATGGAAGCCGCAATTTCCGGTAGGAACAAAGTTGGCTGAATCAATGGAACACGTTCTTTGCTCAACCGCGTTAGGAACTCCATGCTTGTATCACTGCCTTCTTCATCTGGGCTGAAGGCATTAACAAAAACGCTGGCATCCACTGTGACAGCGTTTTTCATCGGCGCATCTCCGAAAGGATATCAACTGAACTCTTTTTATTCCGAACTTTCTTCCCAAGTTTTTTGCGAAGTTCCATCATTTTTCGCAATGTCTCTTCGTTATTCTTCTCAGGCAAGGCGGAATCCACTGGAATAATGACTGCAACAGGTACGCCGCGCTGGGTAATCACGTAGCGAGCACGCTGTTCCTTGACAGCCCGAACTACATCTGAGGCGCGCGCCTTCAACTCTCGAATGCCAATCTCTTCCATTTTCTTTTGCTTGCGAGCCATGTAGTCACCTCTGTGACTACATATTACCCCCTGAATAAGTTAAAGTCAAGATAAAAGGCCGCCAAAGCATTGAAGACTTAGGCGGTCTGATCATCATATTACTTCTTTTTCTTTGCAGGGGCGTTCTTCACCGACTTTGATGTCTTCTTCGCCGGTTTCGCCTTGGGCTTTGCCGCTGGCTTGGAAGACTTTCCCTTTGCAGGGGCTGTCTTTTTCGGCTTCACTTCTTTCTTCGCCTTCTTTCCTTTTTCTTCTTTCTTCTTTTCCTCAATCACCTTTACAAACCGCTCCACCGTCCACCCCACGTTGACGGAGGTCACGGTTTCGCCGGGTTTCACTTCCGCCACGAGGTCACCCTTCGAAGAAGCGCGCTTGCGGATTCCCGCCGCATCCAGCCGGGTGGATTTCGGCGCGCCCTTGCTCATGTGGATGGTCGCCATGTAGTTCGGTTTTCCGCTGGCGATAGCGGCGAGTGTGGTTTTGCCAGGCAAGTCCCACGCCACCACACCCTTGCCGTAACGTCCCTGCACCGGGAAGTCTTTCTGGTCCACGCGTTTGGCTTTGCCGTCGTTGGTAAGGATGAAGATCTCACCTTCGGCGGGTAAAATTTCCGCGCCAACAACTTCGTCCTTGTCTTCGAGCTTCATGCCGTTCACGCCTGCAGCGACGAGTCCCATCGGGCGCACGTCATCTTCCTTGAAGCGGATCGCCATGCCTCCGCCCGTGACGAGCAGAATTTCCTTCTTGCCATCGGTCAAGCCGACCCAGCCGAGCCGGTCGCCTTCGTTGACCTTCACCAGCGCGAACGTCTGCGACGAAGGACCGGGCAGTTCAGTGACGAGACTCTTCTTGATCATGCCGAAGCGCGTGATGGTGATGACGCAAGTCTCTGCACCCAGCACGGATCGATTGGCAGGTAATGCGAAGACCGCCGCCAATGCATCCGTATCGCTCAACGGCGAGACGCGATGCCATGGCACACCCTGACTCAACTTGTTGGCTTCGGGGATCAAATGCGCGGCAACTGCGGCGGCTTTGCCGAGTTTGCCCACGAAATACACGGTATCTGTGGTGGACACCTTGACGAGGAAGCGCGGCGCATCGTTGCCGGAGTGACGCGGCTGTTTATCGTCAGCGGTGCGCGAGACCAAGCCGTCATCGGTCACGCCGATCCACACGGTTTGCTGCGGCAGCACGTCATGCGTGGTGAGCGCCTTGCCGCCCTTCGCGCCTTCCTTCACGCTGACGATCTGCGTGCGTCTGCGGTCGCCATAGGCGGCTTTGACCTTCATGAGTTCATCCGCAACCACGCCGCGCATCATCTTGGGAGTCTTCAACAGCTTGGTCAACACTGCGATGGTGGCGGTCACTTCCTTGTATTCGGTTTCGATCTTCTTGCGTTCGAGCGCGGCAAGGCGGCGCAGCTGCATATCGAGGATCGCGTTCGCCTGCAAATCAGTCAGCTTGTAGCGCTTCATCAGTTTGACGCGAGCCGCATCCACGTCTGATGCGGAACGGATGAGTTCGATGATCTCATCCAGATTCTTCAACGCGACCAGATAGCCTTCGAGGATGTGCGCGCGCGCCCTGGCTTTTTCCAGATCGAACTCAGCGCGTCTTTTTATGACTGTGAGCCGGTGCTCCAAATAGACGCGGAGTGCCTGTTTGAGAGTTAAGGTGCGCGGTTCGCCGTCCACCAACGCCAGCAGGTTGATGCTGAAGGTGGTCTGCATCGGTGTACGCTTGTACAGGTCACGCAATACAAAATTGGGGTCGGCGTTCTTGGTCAGTTCGAGCACGATGCGCATGCCCTGACGGTCCGATTCATCGCGCAGGTCAGAGAGACCTTCGAGATGACCGTCACGCGCCAGCTCGGCGATGCGCTCGATCAGACTGGACTTGTTGACCATGTACGGCAGTTCCGAAACAATGATGCGGTTCTTGCCGCGTTCCATCTCTTCGACATGCGCCTTGGCTTGCACGATCACACGTCCGCGCCCCGAGCCATACGCAGACTCGATTCCTTCATCACCTTTTTCTTCGATGATGAGACCGCCGGTGGGGAAGTCCGGTCCCTGCACGAACTTCATCAACTGTTCAACGTCGATGTCATCGAGCTTTTCCCAGCGTTCGAGCATGAACACGAGCGCATCCACCACTTCGCTCAAATTATGCGGCGGAATGGAGGTTGCCATACCGACAGCGATACCGGTCGCGCCGTTGACCAGCAGGTTGGGGATCGCAGCAGGCAGGACTCTCGGCTCTTCGAGTGTGTCGTCGAAGTTTGGGGCGAAATCCACTGTGTTTTTATTGAGATCGGTCAACAGGTCGAGCGCGGCGGCGGTGAGACGAGCCTCGGTATAACGCATCGCCGCAGGCGGGTCGCCATCGACCGAGCCGAAGTTGCCCTGTCCATCCACGAGCATGGTGCGCATCGAGAAACCCTGCGCCAAACGTGCCATCGCCTCATACACCGACGAGTCACCATGCGGGTGATATTTACCGAGCACCTCGCCGACGATACGAGCGGATTTCTTATACGCCGTGTCCGCGCGGATGCCCATGTCGTACATGGCATACAGGATGCGCCGTTGCACCGGCTTCATGCCGTCGCGGGCATCGGGCAGGGCGCGCGCCACGATCACAGACATGGCGTAATCGAGATACGCCTGCTGCATTTCCTGGTCAATGTCTATTTTTCGTACGATACCAAGTTCCATGAAAGTTCCTCTAACCACAAAGGACACAAAGTGTCGAGAAGGTTTTATCTGTGGTGAATTAATGTTCTATTGCGGGGCTTATCTTACGGGGAAATATGGGAAGCGTCAAGTGCCCCTCGCACTTTTGGGTGATTGTTCGGCGTGATGGAAACCATACAATCAATTTTATTAGAGGTGAACCATGAAACTTAACACATCAAAGGAAGTTTGGATCGCGCGTATCATTGCCTGGGTGCTTTTATGCGCACTCTCGGCGGGGATTCTCTTTGTCACCACGTTTATCCTGGGACCCAGTCTCTTCGCCATCCCGAACCTGACCGATAAAATCGCCATCGCATTGTATTGCCCCGGCGCAGAAAGTACGTCACTGCAAGAGGGCGCCTCCACACCCACCACCTCGGACCCCTCCGGCACATACGGACATACGGTGGAGATCACCTGCTATTTCCCCGATGGCAGCACCGACATAATCGACAACGCTGAATTTGCCATCGCTTCCATCGGCGGTGTCTTCGGCATCGGCGGGCTGTGCGGACTGGGCATATCGCTCGCGTTGATGTTCCTGCCGTTCCTTCTGATCCGCCGAAAAAAGGGAACCGTTCCTTCTTATTAGCACTGAACGATTGACACATCAATCGAAGTCCCCAAGCCCAAAGAGATTTCCTTTGAGTCTTGGGGACTTCATGCCTTGATATAAAAAAGGACGGACTCCGCAAGGTCTACTTACGGGTTTCCAGAAGTAGATCTTCTGGATTCCTTTTTCATAAAAACATCTTACGGGCTGAAATTGCTCTCCCGGGTGGTGCAGATGCCTTTCAATTCCTTTTCGGTACACATCGTGACGTACGCTTTCATCTTATGGTTATGGAAGTTGTAATCGAACTTCGAACCGTCAACGATAAAGGCGGCGCCGGGGGGGATCTGGTCAGCAGTGGTGAACGGTCCGCATCCGATGCGGCTGGCAAAGCCATTGCTCGATGTGACCCGCACCACATTCTTATCCAGGTCATACATTTCGATCTTGAGCGAACTGAACGCGTATTCGCTCATGTTGGTGATCTCGATCTTCAACCACCAGACGCCATCGCACGATTCCAATCCATTACCCTTCAATCTGAAATTCAAACTCGGGACGGTCGTTGCCGAACTGGTGGCAGTTGCGGGCGGAGTCAGCACAGGCACCAACAGGAAATTTCCGGTGAAGGTCGCATACTCGCCCCACACCCAGCAGAATTCCACACCCGGGTCGGGGTTTGGAATGTACCAGTAATCGCCGGTCGGGTCCTGCCCAAGCACTTCCGCGGTTTCGTCCACCATCAGGGTGCCAGCGATCTCATACGCCTTTCCCGGACCCGTGCGGCAGTTCGTCGGGCGCGATACGCTGATCTCAACATCCAGCGGAGCGCTGGTAAAGGTCAGCGTGACGGTCGGCGTTTCGGTGGCGGGTGTGCCAGTGATCGTTGGGAGCGGAGTGAACGTTTCAGTCGCCGGGCGCGCTGTCGGGCGGATGAGCGTGGGCGTCAGGGTCATTGTCTCGGTCGGCGCGGGCGTGAAGGTGACGAATGCCTGCGCGTTCTTCGTCAGGTCCGCGACCACGGTTTCAGCCGCCGCCGTGCTGACGACATTCGGGTCGGGCAAACCGGGGATGGCGCATGCCAGCGTTGCGAGCAATATTGTCAGGATCGAAACTTGTAACCTTCGTAATGACATATCAGTTCCTTTGCTTATACCCAATGCAGGTGGAAGTTGCGCTTTTTTATGAGAAGGAATGCGCAATTTTCACCTGTGGGCATTTTATAAATACCAGATCAACCAGCCTTTTCCCAGCCACTTTTTGTGCAAGTCGATTTTAAATCCTTTTTGCGCCAGCGCGGCGGCAGATGCTGAAAACCATTGCCGGTCTCCAAACGTTTTCGCCGCAGAGGTTTCCGCGGCTGAACGCTTCCACGCCTCGAAGAAATCATAAATGGGTTCGCCGCGCGTCACACGGTGGATGTAATTCTTCGGCAGGATGGTCTGGAATTCCTCCACATCGAAGCCCATGCGAAAGTTGGTGCTGAAGACCAGCGCTTCCATCTCCCAACTTCCATTTTTATTTTTGCGCGCCAGGTTCGCCGCCCAAATACTCCCGAACGGATTCGACGTCCCTTCGATCATCAAACCGTCGGGCAGGATGAACTCCGCGAGGCGCTCATACGCGGGAAGGAAATCCTCCTCTTCATATTGACGCAGGACATTGAACGCGCGGATCAAACGGACCCGTTCCCGACTCTGCAAAGGGAGATTGAATCCGCCGAGACGGAAGAACGTCTTCTCATCCTCGAACGGTTTCGCGACATCGACACGTTCCTTGTCAATTTCCACGCCGAGGATTTGCAGATGCGGGTTCACCTTGCGGAACCGCGCGGCGCTTTCGAGCGTGGTGCGCGGGTCAAAGCCATACCCCAGGTCCACGAACAGGGACTCGGCAAACAGGTCATCGGTCCGGGTGAGAAGCGCAGGCTCATAAAGCAGGATGAAATTATCCACGCGCCTGAGTCGGTTCGCGGCGGTCTTTCCACGGGTGGATTTCCCCTCTGGTTTTTGGCGGGTCCGTTTCATTATGCTGATTATACGAGGAGTCAAAAGTCTGGAGCCTTCGGCTAGCCCAGGACACGACTTTTGCCTCCTCACTAAAAATAACAAAAACGCCCCGAACTTTCATTCGGGGCGTTCGTCTTGATGGTTTAGTCTCCGACAGTGGTGTCCGGCAATTCCTGCTCGGGCGTGTCGGTCTTCTGACCCGGAGGGGTGAAACGTCCATGGACGAAGCCCGTCCCGGCGGGGATCAGCTTACCGATGATGACGTTCTCCTTCAAGCCAAACAGCGGGTCGGTGGTGGAACCGATCGCCGCGCCCGCCAACACCTTGATGGTGTGCTGGAAGGATGAAGCCGAGAGGAACGAGTCGGTGCTGAGGGAGGCTTTGGTCACGCCCAACAGAATTTCGCTGAAGCGCGCGGCAGACCTGCTCTCGGATGTCAACTGTTCGTTGAGCTTGCGGATCTCGAGGCGGTCCACCACGTCACCGGGCAGGAACTTGGTGTCGCCCGGGCGGGTGACTTGCACCTTGCTCAACATCTTGCGGATGATGACCTCAAAGTGCTTGTCGTGGATGTTCTGACCCTGCGAGCGGTACACCTTCTGCACTTCGGTCATGAGGTACATCTGGCAGGCATCGCGTCCCTGGATCTTGAGGATGCGGTGCGGGTTGAGCGAACCTTCGGTCAGCGGGAACCCGGCTTCCACGTGCGCGCCATCTTTAATGAGCAGGCGGGAGGTATTGGGTACGTCCATGATGATCTCCTCACGCTGTTCGTAGGAGACGATGATCTTGTTCTCTTTCTTTTCGACCGCCACACGCCCGCCATGCTGGGCGATGATGGTGGCTTTTTCCTTGGTGGCGAGGATGTCGCCAGCCTGAACTTCCGTTTCATCCTTGGCGACGAACTTCCAATCTTCAGGGATGGCATATTCATCGTGGATCATTTCGGCGTGTTCGATGCGGATCTCGCGCATGTCGGCGTATTTTTCCGACTGGGCAATATGCACCACACCGCCGATCTCGGCGACAACGGCTTCGCCTTTCGGCTGCTTGCGCGCTTCGAAGATTTCTTCCACGCGCGGGAGACCGGTCGTGATGTCGGAACTTCCTGCGGATGCCACACCACCGGTGTGGAAGGTGCGCAGCGTGAGCTGTGTACCCGGCTCCCCAATGGATTGGGCGGCGACGATACCGACAGCCGCGCCGAGCTCCACCATTTCACCGCGGCCAAGGTCGATGCCGTAGCATTTGGCACAGATGCCGTGTTCGAGTTCGCAGGTCATCGGCGAACGGAGTTTCACTTCCGTTAGACCGGCAAGCTGGATGCGGCGCGCCAGGTCGTGCGTGAGAACATCGTCGCGTTCGGCGAGCACTTCACCGGTATTCGGGTCGAGCACGCGGTCTGCGGCGAGACGCCCATACATGCGGCTCTGCATCGCCTGACCGGCGACATCGTCAGCTTTGCGAACCCAGATGCCATCGTGAGTGCCGCAGTCGTGTTCGTTGATGATGATGTCCTGTGCAATGTCCACGAGACGGCGGGTGAGGTAACCGGCATCCGCTGTACGGAGCGCGGTATCGGCGAGACCCTTGCGGGCGCCGTGCGTTGAAATGAAGTATTCCTGCGCGGTCAGACCTTCGCGGAAGTTGGAACGGATCGGCATCGGGATGATACGACCGGAGGGGTCAGCCATCAAACCGCGCATACCCGCCAACTGTGAGATGGTGGAGAAACCACCCTTCGTCGCGCCGGAGGTTGCCATGGTGGAGAGGTTGCCATCCGGGTCCATGTGACGCTTCACGGCATCGGCGACCTTGTCGGTCGTTTCCTGCCAGATCTGGATCTCGCGTTCGTTCTTTTCCTGCTCGGTCAACAGACCGCGGCGGAAGTCGCGCAGTACCAGTTCAACGGCTTTCAACGCCTCGTCGATGATGGGCTTGCGTTCCGGCGGGATGGTGATATCGGCAACCGCCAGGGTGGTGCCGGATTTCATGGCGTATTCAAAACCGATGGTCTTGACGCGGTCCGCCACGTTGGTGGTGATCTCCTGACCGCAAAGTTCGTACACTTCGGCGATCAAGTCCTTCACGCCGCCTTTGTCGAGCTTGCGGTTGACGAATTGCACCTGTTCGGGCAGTTCGCGGTTGAACAGCACGCGTCCGACCGTGGTATCGATCATGCGCACCTGCGCTTCGGGCAGGCGGATGTTCTTGTCGTCGTACCAGGTCTTCACGCGGAGTTTGATCTCGGAATGTACGTCAACCTGATCGAGCGCGTAAGCGAGTTCAACTTCATCGAACTCGCCAAAGATGCGTCCGTCGCCGCGGTGTGCGGCTTTCTGCGCCATGGTCAGGTAGTACACGCCCAACACCATATCCTTGGACGGGGAGATGATCGGTTCGCCATCAGCGGGTTTGAGCAGGTTGCGGGAGGCGAGCATCAGTTCGCGCGCTTCCTGGACCGCTTTCTGGGAGAGCGGAACGTGAACAGCCATCTGATCGCCGTCGAAGTCCGCGTTGAAGGCGGTCGTTACGAGCGGATGCAGCTGAATGGCAGAACCTTCGATGAGGATCGGCTCGAACGCCTGGATACCGAGACGGTGCAGGGTGGGAGCGCGGTTCAACAACACGGGGCGGTCGCCGATGACGCCTTCGAGCGCTTCCCACACTTCGGGGCGGTTGCGTTCGATCAGGCGGCGGGCGCCCTTCACGTTGGCGGCGTAGCCATTCTGCACGAGGCGGGCGATCACGAACGGACGATACAGTTCGAGCGCCATGCTCTTGGGCAGACCGCACTGATTCAGTTTGAGCTGCGGACCGACCACGATCACGGAACGACCGGAGTAGTCCACACGTTTGCCGAGCAGGTTGCGGCGGAAGCGACCCTTCTTGCCTTTGAGCATATCGCTCAAAGACTTGAGTTCGCGGCGGCCGCGGCGGGAGAGTGCCTTGCCGCGCTGGCTGTTGTCGATGAGGCTGTCAACGGCTTCCTGAAGCATGCGCTTCTCGTTGCGGATGATGACATCCGGTGCGCCGAGTTCGAGCAGTCTCTTCAAGCGGTTGTTGCGGTTGATGACGCGGCGATAGAGATCGTTGAGATCGGAAGTGGCGAAGCGTCCACCGTCCAACTGCACCATCGGGCGCAGGTCGGGAGGGATCACCGGGAGCACGGTCAGGATCATCCACTCGGGGCGGTTGCCTGAGCGGCGGAAGGCTTCCACAACCTTGAGGCGGGTGGTGGCTTTCTTGCGCTTCTGCTTGCTCTTCGTGGTGCGGACTTCATTCCACAGTTCTTCGGAAAGTCGGTCGAGGTCGAGGCGTTCAAGAATGTCATAGAACGCTTCAGCGCCCATGTCGGCGCGGAAGACCTGACCCCAACGTTGTTTGAGTTCGCGGTAGCGAATTTCGCTCAGGAAGGTGAAGGGGCGCAGTTCCAACAGTTCATCGCGCAGGCGCGAGGTCTGGTTCGAGGAGGCGGAAGTCTGTGACTCCAACTCGTTGCGCAGGGCTTCCATTTCCTGGTCAGCCTGTGCCTTGATGGCAACAGCCTGGGTCTTCAAACCTTCGATCTCAGCCTGACGTTTGTCCTTCAGTTCGTTCTCGAGCAATTCGAGTTTCTTCTGTACGGTCTTCTGGATGAGCGTGATGTGCTTGCTGGCAACCTTGTCACCGGCATCGATGATCTTCTCACCGCTTTGCTCAAAAGCGATGGTCTTCTTGGCGGCTTCACCCATCTGGTCCTGAAGCATCTTCTCCAGCTTCTGACCTTCCTTGATGATCGGGTCGAGCTGTTCGGCGATGCCTTCATCGTAGCTCTGTTCGAGCACGGCTTGCTTCTGCTTCAGTTCGGTGATGTTCTGGTCGCGCTTGGTCTTGATCTCGGCGATGCGGGCGTTGATGGTGGAAGCCTGTTCGCGTTCGGAAACTGTGATCTCGTCTTCGAGGCGCTGCAAGGCTTTCTTGCGGGCTTCCTCATCCACATAGGTCACGATGTATTGAGCGAAGTAAAGCACACGGTCGAGGTTGCGGCGGGAAATATCCAACAGCATGCCCATCTGCGACGGGATGCGGCGGGTATACCAAATATGCGCCACCGGGGAGGCAAGCGCAATATGTCCCATGCGCTCGCGGCGCACGGCAGAGCGGGTTACTTCAACGCCGCACTTTTCACAAGTGATACCTTTATAGCGGGGGTTCTTATACTTGCCGCAATAACACTGCCAGTCTCGAGTCGGTCCAAAGATCGCTTCACAGAACAGTCCATCCTTTTCAGGGCGAAGGCGGCGATAATTGATGGTTTCGGGTTTCAGCACCTCGCCATACGACCACGACATGATCGTTTGCGGCGAGGCTAGGCTTATACGGAGCGCGGTTAGTCCCTTGGTTTCCACTGGGTCCTCTCCTAATAAAAAAGATTTACGATCCGAGCTGTCCCAACACGGCGTGTAGGCGTCGTGTATCAGAGACAAACAAATGCAAGCGCTCTGAGTCTTTTCTCAAGCGCTTGCTGCGTTTATGGCTCGTTTTTTACATCCAACTTTTCAATTATAAGGATTCAGAGGGCATGAGTCAAGGTGTTAAGCATGTTAATCAGTGAAGAAACCCTGACTTTAAGGTCGAATCGCGCCTTTTCCGAGCCGATTCGACCGCTTCAGGTCTAGCCGTGAGCGGATTCTTCTACCCGGATATTTCTCTCACCTGAAGATCCGAGAACGAAAACCCGCCGTCCAGTCCATCGCCGGGGTCCACGGTCAGGTAGAGCGTGCCCATGGGGAAGCGCGCATCTTTGAAGGATGTCGCCAATACCCCGTTGAGATAGACCCGAAAACTATCGCGTCTGCAAGTGACTCGCAGACGATTGCTGACATTGAAGCCGTGTTTCAACGCTGAGTGATTCGTCCACGCCAGGATCTTTTGCCAGGCAAGTTTTCCTTCCGCGTCTTTGACGAAACTACCGAAGGTATACGACGATTGGGCGGAAACGAGAAAACCAAACCCGCCGTCATCGGTGAAGCGTAGATAGAATCCGGCGCGGATCTTATCCAGCGTGCCCTGAGTGAACTTGATATTCACGCCGGCATCGAAGTCATCCAGAAAGCCGGAGCTTTTCAACACGTAATGAGACTTGGTCACATCGGGCTTGAAGACGCCGAACATCTCTGGCGGATCGCCTTTGAGAAACTTCAGTTTATCTGCGTTCAACACTTCCCAACCCGGCATGTGATCATCGGCAAAATCCGCGCCGAGGAGCAGATCGCCCATATCGGGTTCGGGAGTGAGCGTATCGGGAATGCGGAAACTTGTCCCGCAGAATTCGCAGGTGGCGATATCAAATCTGACGGCATGAGCGGGCAGTGCCGCTCCGCAGTTGGCACAGTTCAGTGGCTTCATGGCTATGGTGTTGGGGTTTCAGTCGGAGACGGTTCCAACGTCGGCGTCTCCGAGGGCGGCAGGGTCAGCGTCGGCGTATCCGTTGGCGGCGCTACGGTGGGGGGATCGAAAACTGTCGGCGTAAGCGTCGGTATGGTCGGAGTCGGCAGTACCAGGTTAAGCCGGATGCGTTTGTCTACTTCCGCATTTTTGCCGACCAGGGTCAGGCGCAGGGTGACGATACCGTTGGGCACACCGTTCAAATTCCAACTGTGAAGTGTGCCATTTTCCACCGCGTTGTTGCCTTCAGCCAGAACAGTCCATGAATCCGGGGCCTCGCCCAAACCAAATGCCAGCACCCATTTTTCGAATCCGCCGTCGGCGCTGGCAATGCCTTTGATCTCCAGCGTAGGCGAAGAGATGACCTGACCGTCGCTGAGGCTGAGGTCCACATGCGGCTGTGGGTCGCCTTCCTGACATTCGCGCTCCGGTGCAAAGATCGGGTCGTCGGGGAGTTCGTTGCTGGCCAACCAATGTTCTCCATCGCCGGTATCGAGCCATTTGCGCGCCCATTCATCCTTGACATTCAAAACAAGGACTTCACGGGTCGGTCCATCGCAGGCTTCGGATGCTTGATAACCGGTCCACAGGTCGATTGGAATGCGGCGGGCAAGGTCCTGACCATGCGGCAAGGGAAGCTGGTCGAAGGCGAAGATCTCGGTATATTCCGATTGGCAAAAATTGGATGGTTCCGTTCCGGAGAGTTTGCAAACGACCTTGTCGACGATCCCAGGCGGGCGGGTGAAGGGAGTCGGCAAGCCGTTGGTGAGGTACGGCACAGCGAATTCCATGAACTGCGACCAAATGGGCGCCGCGCCGCTCAATCCGGATGTGCCGGTCATGGGAGTGTAATCTGCGTTGCCGATCCACACGCCGGTGACAATGTCAGGCGTGAAGCCGAGCGTCCAGTTATCGCGGATGTCGTTGGTGGTACCGGTCTTCGCCGCAACCGGGAAGGACAAGTTGAGCGACGAGTTCGGACCGAACATCCATGAACGCGCCTGGTTATCCGACAGGATGGAAGAGATAAGATAGGCATGTTCCTCGCGGATGACCTGTTCGGGTGCGGGCGGTTGATATTCATATACCACTTCACCATCGAAAGTGGTGATCTTGAGGATCGCCACTGGTGTGACCTTCTTGCCGGTGTTCGCAAAGACGGAGTATGCCGTGGTCATGTCGATCAGGCTGACATCGCCGCCGCCCAGTGTGAGGGACAAGCCGTAATCGTTGCGTGTGAGCGAGGTGATGCCGAGCCGCTCCGCCATGGCGATCATGCCTTCTTTTTCGGGCGTATCGGGGTTGTCGTAAATGCCGACGAATTCCAATGCCTTGACGGCGGGAATGTTGAACGAGTTGGCGAGCGCAATGCGCAGGGTCATGCCGCCGTGAAATTTTCCGTCATAGTTGCGCGGCTCATACGGTGGATTGGCGCCATCGGGGAATTGGGAAGGAACATCCCATATCCACGTGGAGGGAGTCCAGCCTTTCTCGAAGGCGGCAACATACGTGATCGGTTTGATGGACGAGCCCGGCTGACGGGTTGGGCTGATCGCCATGTTGATCTGCCCGGAGATGGCGACGTTGTTGAAATCGGGTGAGCCGACCATGGCAAGGATCTCACCCGTTGTCGGGCGGATCGAAACCAGCGCACCATTCCGCGCGTTGCTATCCACCATGGCAGCAACTTGATTCGTGACCAGTTCCTGCGCACGGTCTTGCAAGACCGGGTCGAGCGTGGTGTAGACGATAAAGCCGGAGCGATAGATGGTCTGCGCGTCGTACAGTTCTTCCAATTGCGCGCGGACATAATTAACCCAATGCGGATACTTCGCGCCGAACGTCGGCGGTGTGAACGGATACGCCTTCATGGCGTTCGCGGCATCCGTCGCGGCGACCGGGTCCACGCAGATAGGTTCCTCGCTGTTGCTGACCTTGATACAGCCTTCAGATTGGCTGAGTTCGAACATCAAGACCAGCACCTGTTGATGGCGGGTCAACGCCGCTTCGGGGTTGGTGTAAATATCATAGACCGCCGGGGATTGCGGCAGACCGGCGAGGAAGGCGGCTTCGCCCATCGTCAGGTCTTTGGCAGATTTTCCGAAATAGGTCTCAGCGGCGGCTTGGATGCCATAGGCAAGGTTGCCGTAATAGATCTCATTCAGATACAGTTCGAGGATCTCATCCTTGGTGTAGCGGCGGGTGATCTCTGCGGCAAGGATGATCTCGCGCGTCTTGCGGGAATATGTCCGCTGGGCGCGTTCTTCGGGGGTGAGCAAAAGCGCGCGCGCCAACTGCTGCGTGATGGTGGATGCGCCGCCACCCTGACCATCGGTGATGTAGTTCTGCCATAACGCGCGAGCAATGGCAACCGGATCGAAGCCGGGATTGCTATAAAATTCCTTGTCCTCTGTGGCAATGGTCGCTGCGACAAGATACGGGGAAATATTCTCAAGCGGAACGTAATTACGGCGTCCCGCATTCGGGTCGAGGAGTTCGAACAACGGCTGTCCGTTGCGGTCGAGGATGCGGGTGGTCTGGAATTGCGAGGTGCGATTCTTCAATTCGCTGACATCGGGCAATGTGCTGGCGATGGCATAGTATTGATAAACAAGCACCGAACCGAGACACAGCCCAAGGACCACCAGCGCGAAGATGGCGATCACCAATCCGCGTGTGAGGCATCCGCGGTTGCCACGCATTTTGGATCCGATGGAAGCAAAGAAGGATTGAAGCTTGTCCGCGAAGGAAGTTTGATCGGTGTAGGTTTGTCGAGTGTAAGCTGAGTGCCGCTGCGCTTGATCCTGCGGCAGCCGGTACATTGGGCGCTGCTGAGTGTTCGTCCGCGGCTGATTCGATGGACGTTGATTCGTCTGTCGGTAGGCGGCGGGAGTGACCCGTGTGCCTTCCAGATCGATCTCGTCCACCCGGTCGGGGAGAGGCGTATCGTCTTCATTGTCTGATCTGGGCAGATTCACAAGCGGCGTGGTGCCCCCCGTCATTTTTATGGAAACCGTTTTTCCGTCGGGAGGAGGCGTAGGCTCCATATCGTTACGAGTCTCATCCTCGGAACGTAAAAGTCGGCGTAATCTGTCGTTGTCGTCGTTACTCATTTTCAACCTTTATTTATATAGGGACGCGTCCCTACGGGAAACCATTATTTCGGCTTGCTTAATACCAGCAGATTCAACGTGCCTTTTTGAAGCACTTCATCATTTTGATTAACCAGTTCCACCAAAGCGATGAGCGAGCCGCCGCCGATGCGCGGCAGGGCTTTGGTCTCAGAGACCGTCAACACGGCATGAACGGTATCACCGATGTAAATGGGTTTGACGAACTTCCAATCCTGGATCTCGCGGAAGGCAAGCACGGTTCCTTCGAGCAGACCCGTGCGCATGATGAGGCCTGTGGCGACCGACAAGCCCAATAGTCCGTGTGCGACGCGCTGACCGAACTGGGTCTTTGCCGCGAACGCCGCATCGGTATGGATCTGGTTATAGTCGCCCGTCAGCCCGGCAAAGGTAAAAATGGCGTCCTCGCTGATGGTGCGTCCGACCGTGGAGATGTTCTGCCCTACCGAGAAATCTTCGAAGTAAAGTCCAGCCATGAGTAAGTCTCCTAGTTCAGTAGTTAGATAGTTAGATAGTTTGGTAGTGAGCTGGTTCGTTGGTTCGATTACTGCACTATGTAACTACAAAACCACTCAACTACCAAACTAAATTATACCTGTTTGACCAACCGCTCATCTGCCCGTACAATTGTCCTATGCGCGACTGGTCTCTCCGTTACGGCGACCCGCTCCACCTCACCCTTGCAGCCGATGCCCGTCTGTGCAAGCCTGATTATCCCAATGACCACATCTGGGAAGTTGAAATAGGAAATGGCGACCCGGAACGGTCTGCCATAGGCATTGCCACAACGTACGGGCTGCGCGCGCGCGCCATGCGCATATTTTTGCGCTTTACCGAAGGCACGAATACCGTTACGGACCCTAACACCTTCGTCGCAAAACCGTCACTGCGGCGTTTCTATCCAAACTTCCTAACCCTCGATTTTGTTCCCTTCGAAGCCCTGCAATCGACTGCGGATTTCTGGGTGCCGGAATCCCACACCGTTGCGGGGCGGGTCACATTCGTCAACAAGTCGAATGCCACGCGCACCATCCGCCTCGAAGTGTGCGCAGCGCTCGCGCCGCTCAACGGGCAATCCATCGTCCCCACGCAACAACAACTTGTGAATATATTGGCGGGACAGACCAGCGGGATCGCTCCCGTGGTCTTCATGACGGGCGGACCGAAACACGGTCCCGGCCCGCATGCCTCGCTCATGCTGGACCTGGAGCTTGGTCCTGGCGCCACTCGAACCATTTCCTTCGCTGAAGCCGCACTCAATACGATCCCCGAGGCGTTCGACCTTGCGCGCAAGACTGCCGCGCGCCAGTGGCAGGCGGAACTCGCCCGTATCGAAATGTTGGATGCGAGTCAGACTCTCGACATTCGCACCGGCGACCAGGAATGGGATGCCGCGTTCGCGTTCAGCCAGAAAGCCGCGCACTCGCTGTTCCTGCACAGCGACAGCCTGCCGCATCCGTCCTTCGTGCAGGCGCGCCACCCCGACCACGGACATTCCAACAAAGGCGACGGGACGGATTATCCGCCCGCCTGGAACGGTCAGTCTGCGCTGGATGCGTATTACCTCGCCAGCATTTTGAACGTCATGCCGCAGATCGCAAAACATCTTTTGCTCAACTTTTTATCCACGCAGGATGAAGACGGTGAGATCGACGGCAAGCCGGGCATTGCCGGTCAGCGCGGGAAATTCCTCGCCATGCCCATCCTCGCCAGCATGACCTGGAAGTATTATCAAGTGACGCAGGATAACGAATTCCTCGCTGAAGTTTTCCCGAAACTAGTCCGATTTTTTTGGTCATGGTTCTCCGGCGTACACGACCGTAACCGCGACGGCGCGCCCGAATGGGACCACATCCTGCAAACCGGTTTGGAAGACAACCCGCTTTTCGATATTTGGAATCCGTGGTCGCAGGGATTGGATGTTTCCTTCGTCCACAGTCCGTCACTCGAAGGCATGCTCTATCGCGAAGCGCACACACTGACGAAGATCGCGAAGAAACTTGGCAAGCCGGATGAAGAAACCGCCCTCATTTTGGCACAGTCGGAAAAGCTAAAAGAATCGCTCGAAGCCAGTTGGAATCCGCGCAACAGTTTTTATTCGTACCGCGACCGCGAAACCGGGCAGGTCACCGAAAGCAAGGTCATCGCCAAACGCAAAGGCGACGGCAACATGCGTCCCAAGTTCGAGACGGAGACGCCGGTGCGCTTGCTGGTGGAGATCCAGACCAAAAGTCCAGCCGCGAAGCGACCCGAGGTGGAGATCAGCGAATACTTCACCAAGATCAAAGGCGAGAGCGAACTGATCGCAGGTCATCAATTCCAATGGCGCACCGGCGGACTCGTCGCCACCACCCAGACGCTTTTCTCGCGCGTGGGTCGGGTCAGCGTGACCGGCTTGGAAGAGAGCGATAAGGTCAACATCAAGATCGTGGATATGACCGGTGAAGATATCACGCTGGCTTTACCGTTGTGGGCGAATGTGCTTGAAAAACAACCCGCCTACTCGATGATCGGACGCAACTTGATGATGGCAGACCGCTTCGACAGACCGTTCGGCATGCCGTCGCTCCCGAACGTGCCGGACAAGGAAGCGGAGTCGGTTTCGATGAGCGTAAGCCTGCCGTGGAATTTACTGCTCGCCGAAGGTCTGCTCGCGTACGGCTTCCGCGCCGAAGCGACCCGACTGACCGCGCATTTGATGAATGCGGTCATCCAAAACCTAAAGCAGAACCGCTCGTTCTATCAACGCTATCACGCCGAAAAAGGTATGGGCATCGGCGAACGAAATTCATTGACCGGTTTCGCGCCGGTCGGGTTATTCATGCAAGTCCTGGGCGTGACGATCCTTTCGGGCACGCGCGTCAAACTGGAAGGACGAAATCTTTTTCCCTTCCCGGTGACGATCAAATACAAAGGTTTGTCCATCGCACGCGGACAGGAACAGACCACGGTCTCATTTTCCAACGGAGAAAGCGTGATCGTCAAAGACGAAGCGCCTTGCATCGTTGAGATGTGATCTCTGATGGATCAATTAAAGTGACGGTCGCCTTTGAGGTGACTGTCACTTTTTAAGCAGATTTAATATAAATAACCGGAATCATGGTATAAAAATTTTGCAGAAAATGCAATAGAATCAATTTCATCAACAGCTTTCACCAAACGTATTTGCATTTCAAACTAATTTTTAGAGGCTAATGAAGGAAATACTACAGGATCATCTTACTTTTCTGTACGGGGGAAATATCTCTGCGCGTCTGTTCGAGCAAACACAAAACCTGCTGAATAAATATCGTCCGCGAATCAAACCGCGCAATGGCACACTGACCGAACGCGACTCGATCCTCATCACCTACGGCGACCAGGTCCAAACCCAGGACGAAAAGCCGCTGCGAACGCTTGGATCGTTTTGCGATAAATATATAGCAGACGTCGTCAGCGGGATCCACATCTTGCCTTTCTATCCGTGGACATCCGATGACGGCTTCTCGGTGGTGGACTATCGCCAGGTCGACCCCGCGCTCGGCGATTGGGACGATGTCTCATCCATGCAGAATTTTCGGCTGATGTTCGATGGGGTCATCAATCACATCTCGGCGCAGAGCGAATGGTTCCAAAAATTCCAGCAAGATGACCCGCGTTACAAAGATTTCTTCATTACCGTGGAAGGTGAGCACGACCTTTCGCAGGTGGTGCGTCCGCGGACGCTGCCTTTGCTGACAACATTCCAGACTCCCTCCGGCGAGAAAAAAGTTTGGACGACCTTCAGCGAAGACCAGATCGATCTCAATTTCAAGAATCCCGAGGTCCTGCTGGAAACTCTCGACATTCTCCTTTTGTATGCCGAGCGCGGCGCGACCTTCATCCGCCTCGATGCGATCGCTTATCTCTGGAAGGAACCCGGCACGACCTGCATCCACCTGCCGCAAACACACACGGTCATTCAATTCCTGCGCGCCGCGTTGAACGAAGCCGCGCCGCATATGCAGCTCATCACCGAAACGAACGTACCGCACGTTGATAATATTTCCTACTTCGGCGACGGCATCAACGAAGCACAGCTCGTCTATAACTTCGCCCTCCCTCCGCTCACGCTTCACGCCTTCCACACCGGGGATGCACACGTTTTATCCGATTGGGCGAAGACGTTAACCCTGCCTTCGGATAAAACGACCTTCTTCAACTTCCTCGCCTCGCATGACGGGATCGGGCTGAACCCTGCCCGTGGAATTTTGTCCAACGCTGAGATCAACCGGCTGGTGGGTAATACCGTGCAGCATGGCGGCTTGATCTCGTACAAAACCAACGCGGATGGGACTGAGAGTCCGTACGAGATGAACATCAACTACTTCGATGCGCTCTCAGACCCGACCGTACACGATCCGCTCGACCTGCAAGTGAAGCGCTTCCTCGCCGCGCAAGCCATCATGCTCTCGCTGATCGGCGTGCCGGGGATCTACTTCCACAGCCTCTTCGGCTCCCGTGGATGGCGCGAAGGTGTGACGCAGACCGAGCGTAACCGCACCATCAACCGCGAGAAACTTCATTTGGTTGGATTGCAAAACGAACTCGCGGACGAAAACTCATTGCGTTCGAAAGTCTTTACAGGGTACAGTCAACTGCTGAGAGTCCGAAGTTCTTCGCCCGCATTTCACCCGCACGGCAGGCAGAACATTTTGGACCAGCATCCTGCGGTGTTTGCCGTCGAAAGGACTTCGCCGGATGAAACATCCCGCGTTCTATGTTTGCATAACGTCAGCCCACAGCCGATCTCATTCCCAACAAATTTCGAATCTGCGGTCGACCTTTTTACTCGCCAGGAGAAATTGATCATGCACATCTCGCTCGCGTCCTATCAAGTGGCGTGGCTGCAGATCAACCCGGCAGCCGCAAACAGTAGAGGTAACCCATGAACCCAACTCCCCGTAACATCGGCTTCATCTCCACCCGCTTCGCAGGCACAGACGGCGTTTCACTCGAAACGCAAAAGTGGGTCACCGTATTGGAGCGGCTCGGACACCGATCCTTTTTTTTCGCAGGGCAATGCGACCGCCCCGCCGACAGATCCCTCGTCGTACCGGAGGCGTTCTATCGTCACCCCGAGATAGACGACCTCAACAAGATGGCGTATTCCGGCAGTTGGATGGTCACGAAAGAAGCGCGCAAGGCGCATCCCGAGATCGCCGCCCTGCACAGGGATTTTTTCTCCATGTACATCCGCCCGCCGCAGATGACGCGCCGGGTCAACGAACTCAAGGAATATTTCAAGGAACAGTTGTATGAATTCGCGCACCGCTTCGACCTGGAGATCCTCGTTGTCGAGAACGCGTTGACCATCCCGCTCAACCTGCCGCTGGGACTCGCCATCACCGAATTCATCGCCGAGACGGGCTATCCCACCATCGCGCACCACCACGACTTCCACTGGGAGCGCCAGCGGTTTCAGGTCAACTGCGTGGGCGATTATCTCGCCATGTCCTTCCCGCCCACACTGCCATCGATCCGGCATGTGGTCATCAACACGATCCAGGCACAGCAGATCGCTTCGCGCTACGGTGTTGCCGCGCGCGTCATCCCCAACGTGATGGATTTTGACTCACCGCCGCCCGCTCCCGACGCCTACACTCAAACCGTTCGCGCGGATTTTGGGATCGAACCAGGTGAATATTTCTTCCTCCAGCCGACGCGGGTCATTCAACGGAAAGGCATTGAACACGCCATCGAGCTGATGCGCCGCTTGAGCCTGCCCGCCAAGCTCATCATCTCGCATGCAGCCGGTGACGAAGGCACAGACTACGAACAACGCGTGCGCGAATATGCCCACCTGCTGGATGTGACCGTACGCTTTGAATCGGACCAGGTGCAGGATGTACGTGGAACGACAAAGGATGGAAGGAAGATCTACACGCTTGGAGATGTGTATCCCCACGCCGACCTCGTCACGTATCCATCGAGCATCGAAGGCTTCGGGAATGCCTTCCTCGAAGCCGTGTACTACCGCCGCCTGATCCTGGTCAACAACTATTCCATCTATGAAATGGACATCAAACCGAAGGGCTTTCGCACCATCTGGTTCGACGGCTTCATCAACAAGACCGCGCTCGAAATGGTGCAACACGCCCTGCTGCACCCCGAACAGGGTCAGCAATGGGCAGAGGAAAATTACCAGCTTGCCAAACGATATTTCTCGTTCACAGTTCTCGAGCACCGCTTAAGGTCTGTGCTCGAAGATTGCCTCGGGTATCACACATGAACATTGCCATTCTGCATTACTCCGTCCCGCCCATCGTCGGCGGCGTGGAAAGTGTCATTGCCCACCATGCACGGCTGATGTCCGCGGACGGACATTCCGTGCAGTTGGTGGCGGCGCGCGGCGAATCAATGGGCGGTCACATTTCATTGACCGCCATCCCGCTGGCTGATTCGCGCCATGAGCGCGTCCTGCAAATGAAGGTGGAACTGGACCTCGGCGAGGTGACCGATCATTTCGTGTCGCTCCGCAATGAACTTGCCGCCGAATTGGAATCCGCTATGATGGGCATGGATGTATTGATCGCGCACAACGTCTGTTCGCTCAACAAAAATCTCGCGTTGACCGCCGCGCTTCACCAACTCCACACGGCTGGGAAACTTCCACGCCTGATCCTCTGGCATCACGATCTCGCATGGACGACTCCGCGTTACCTGCCCGAACTGCGCGAAGGATATCCGTGGAACTTGTTAAAAACAGATTGGGGAAATACGACTCACGTTGTGGTTTCGGAACTGCGGCGCAAGGAACTGGCGGCGTTGATGAAGCTTGACCCTGCCTCCATTCATATCATCCCCAACGGCGTGGATCTGGACCGCTTCTACAAACTCGAAGCGCAGACCCAGCACCTGTTCGAGCAAATCCAACTGCTCGATGCTGCGCCCATTTTGCTGCTGCCCGTCCGTATTACGCCGCGCAAGAACATCGAGCTGGCTTTGCGAACGCTGACCGAACTGCACAGGCAATATCCGCGAGCCGCACTGGTGGTGACCGGTCCACTGGGACCGCACAACGCGAACAACATCACGTATTTTCACAGGCTGACCGACATGCGCAGGCAATTGAGGCTGGAAGCCTCCGCCCATTTTCTGGCGGAATTGAACAGCGGCTTTCTATCCGATGAAGTCATCGCGGACTTCTATCGCGTCGCCGATGCGTTGTTCTTCCCCAGCCGCGAAGAAGGCTTCGGCATCCCAGTGATCGAGGCGGCGGTCAGCCGTCTGCCTGCCTTCTGCGCAGATATCCCGCCCCTGCGCGAGTTGGGGTTGAGCGACGCAGTTTATTTTTCGCCCGATGAAGACCCCGGAAAGATCGCGGATATGCTGGTTGATTATTTTCGGACCACCTTCACCGCCCGCATCGCCATGCGCGCGCGGACATCCTTCCGCTGGGAGGCGATCTATCGCGGGCAGATCGTTCCAATTTTGTAGTCAGCACATCACAGGCGGGTAAGATGGTTTTCGGTACGTCAGACACCCGCCAGCCAAGGAAAGGACAACGATATGCAACGTCATTCCGATTTCACGCCCATTCATACCATCCTCGTTCCTTTTGTCCATGACGGTCCCGGGTTGCAAGCGCTGGACGCGGCAAGGCTATTCGATGCGGAAGTCATTTTGGTCGGCGTGGTGGTCGTGCCGCCAAACGATTCACTCAGCGTGGGCGCAGCCTCGGCACGCGCCATGCGCCGATTGCTAAGGGCGTACGGCAGGGATAAAAAGATCACCTCAAAAACGAAGGTCATCGTCTCACACGACCCGTGGAATGAACTTTCGAGTCTTTTGCAGGAAGAGAGACCCGACCTGCTCTGCCTGGAATTCGATGCACATTTCAATGCGCTGCATGTCACCATGAACGATGTGCTCACCCGTCCGCCGTGTGACGTGGCATTGGTGCGCGGAAAAATCACCAGCAAACCGCGGCAGATTCTGGTGCCGGTGAGAGGCGGTCCGCACGCGGAACTGGCATTGCGGGTGGGGCTGGGCTTGCATAAAAATGGGGTTTCCGCCCTTCACATCCGGCGGGTGAACGACCCCAAAGCCGGCACGGATGCCCCGTTCAAAGGGTTGGATCGGGTGTTGAAACAACTCCCCGAAGTGCAGAAACAGTTCGAGGTGACGGAGGATGCGGCTGAGGTCATTTTGAAAAAAGCAAAAAAAGCGGATGTCATCATCCTGGGCACGACCGTCCAGCCCATCACGAGCACCGCTTCGCTCGGACCCGTGGCGGACCGCATCCTGCATGAAGCGACCTGCCCCGTGATCGCGGTCAAGAGCGGGAGACCTTTTCCGCAGGCGGTTTACGATGAAAGCGCAGGCGTGCAAGCCATTTCGATCCTGGTGGATAAATGGTTCGCCGAGAACACCTTCCATGCTGATGAATTCAACCAACTGCGCGAATTGGTGGAGCTGAAACAACAACAAGGGCTGACCATCAGCCTTGCGCTTCCGGCATTGAACGAGGAGGAGACGGTCCGCAAGGTGATCCGCACGATGAAGAACGAACTGTTGAAAAAAGTGCCGCTGCTGGATGAGATCGTCCTGATCGACTCCAACTCCACCGACCGCACGCGCGAGATCGCGAAGAAAGAGGGCATCCCCGTTTACATCCATCAACAACTGCTCGAACGGCTGGAGCCTCGGCGTGGAAAAGGCGAAGCGCTGTGGAAGAGTCTGCTCGTTACCAAAGGCGACATCATCGTCTGGATCGACACGGACATCGTCAACATTCACCCGCGCTTTGTGTATGGCATCATCGGTCCGCTGTTGATCAATCCGCAGGTGCAGTTGGTGAAGGGTTTTTACCGCAGACCGTTGCGGGTGGGGCAAAAAATGCAGGCGGGCGGCGGCGGACGCGTCACCGAGTTGACTGCGCGCCCGTTGTTGAATTTGTTTTACCCCGAGCTTTCGGGCGTGGTCCAGCCGCTCTCGGGCGAATACGCAGGCAGGCGGTCGGCGCTTGAACGCGCAACGTTCTACTCCGGGTACGGCGTGGAGACGGGGCTGCTGATCGACATCTACGAGAAATACGGTCTGCCAGCCATCGCCCAGGTGGATCTGCTCGAACGCATCCATCACAACCAGCATTTGGAGGCGCTGGGCAAAATGTCCTTCGCCATCATCCAGACCGTGATGCGCAAATTGGAAAAGCGCTTCGGGCGCGCGGTGCTGGAGGACGTGAACCGCTCGATGAAATTGATCCGCCACGACAACAAGGGCTACTTCCTTGAAGTGGAACAGATCGCCGAATACGAACGCCAGCCGATGGTCGAAGTGCAGGAATATCTGGAGAGAAAGATGAAGTGATGGCAGGCAAGGATTCATCACTTTCAATTCAGACCTCCGAGGTTTTAAAAAACCTCGGAGGTCTTTCCTACATGGGGAATTAATCTTAAGTCAAAAAGTTCATGGTATATAAATTTTGGGTTTTAAACAACGAATATTTAACAATGACAACGACCATCTTACTTTTCCTTGCTGGACTCATCATACTTATCCTCGGCGCAGACTTGCTGGTGCGCGGCGCAACGCGACTGGCGGCGGCGTTTGGCGTCTCGCCGCTCGTCATCGGGCTGACCATCGTCGCGATCGGGACGGCTTCGCCGGAGATCGCTGTCTCCCTGAAAGCCGCAGCTGCCGGTCAGGGTGACCTGACGCTGGGCAACGTGCTCGGCTCGAACATCTTCAACATCCTTTTCATTCTCGGTCTGACATCGCTCATCGCACCGATCGTCATCGCGGAACAGCTCATCCGCAAAGACGCGCCGATCATGCTGGGCATTTCACTGCTGACCTTCCTCCTTGTAATGGACGGGGGGCTCGGCTGGGTGGATGGTGTGATCCTGCTGGCAGGGTTGGCGATGTATTTCGTTTTCGCCCTGCGTCAAAGTAAACAGGAAAGCCGGGATGTACAGAAGGAATACGCTGAAGAATTCGCTCCAAAAGAACCGCGTACAACGCGCAATACGATCATCCATCTCATCTTCATTCTGATCGGGCTGGGTCTGCTTGTGCTGGGCTCGAACTGGCTGGTCGAAGCCGCGGTCCAGATCGCCAGGGCGCTCGGGGTAAGCGAACTGGTCATCGGCTTGACCATCGTGGCAGTCGGCACGTCCATGCCTGAAGTGGCGACCTCCATCATCGCCGCGCTCAAAAAAGAAAGCGACATTGCCGTCGGCAACGCTGTGGGCAGTAACATTTTCAACCTGCTCGGCGTGCTTGGGATTGCGGGTATCGTCTCCCCGCATTCGATCCCCATCCAGCCGGATGTGCTGCAATTCGACCTGCCCGTGATGATCATTGTGGCGCTGGTCACCCTGCCCATCTTCTACATCGACAACCGCATCTCGCGCTTCGAAGGCGGATTATTGCTGTCGTATTTTGTGATCTACCTGGTGTACGTCCTTTTGCGCGCATTGGGAAGTTCCGCTCTGCCTGCCGTGCAGTTCTTTATTTTATGCTTCGCATCCATCTCCTTTATCGCGCTGGTCATCGTCGCATTTCGCAACCGGCGTAGCGGATCGGTCGGATAAAACGAACGAACGCCTGCGTTATACTTTTCAAAAAGAACAGGAGCCGTGATGAATATTATTTCCTGCATGAAACGGAACGTAATTTCCATAAAAGCCAATACCACCATCCACGAAGCCGCTGAGATCTTTGTAAAAAAGCACATCGGCTTATTGCCAGTCCTGGATGAAGAGGACAAACCCATCGGTGTGATCGGGATGCGCGACCTGCTCAAACTTGAAATGCCTGATTTCGTCAATTTTGTCGCCGATGTGGATTTCGTCCATGATTTTGGTGCGGTGGAAGATACACGTCCACCCGCGAAGACGCTCAATAAGACCGTCAAAACGCTGATGAGACCCGTCATCACCGTGGACGAGGAATGCAAGCTGCTGCGAGCCTACGCCCTGATGCTGCAACAGAACCTGCACGATATCCCCGTGGTTTCCAAGACCGGCAAGCTGATCGGGATCGCCTCGCGCGTGGATGTGGGTGTCGCCATTCTTTCAGCCTGGGAAAAGGCGGATTGATGGAAGTATTCGCCGTCGTCCTCTCCAGCATCATCTTCTTTGGGAGTCTCATTCTCATCTTTGGGGAAAAGATCAACCGCTCCATCGTCGCCATTGCCGGAGCGGTACTCATGATCGGCGCAGGCAAACTGCTCGGCTTCTATTCAGAGGAAGCTGCCGTCGAAGCGATCGATTTCAACACGCTCGGTCTGCTCCTAGGCATGATGATCCTCGTCGCCATGCTTGAACCGACGGGATTTTTTGAATATCTTGCCGTGCTGGCAGCACGCGCTTCGAAGGGCAAACCTGTGCGGCTGTTCATCCTGCTCGGGGTCGTCACGACTGTGCTCGCCATGTTCCTGGATAATGTCACCACGGTGGTCATCATTGCCCCGGTCACGATCCTCATCAGCGAGATCATGGGCGTCAGCCCGCTTCCGTATTTGATGGCGGAGGCGCTGCTGGCAAATACCGGCGGTGTTGCCACCCTCATCGGTGATCCGCCCAACGTGTTGATCGGTTCGGCGGCGGGATTTTCATTCAACGATTTCCTCGTGTATTCCCTGCCTATTGTGCTCGTCTCTTGGGTAGCCGCGATCTTCCTACTAAAATATCTTTTCAAAAAGGAATTGTCCAAACGTCCGCGGCGGAGCAAGGCTGTCATGCAGCTCAACCCCGCCGAAACGCTCAATCATCCTGAAACGGCGCGGCGCATTCTGATCGTGCTGGGCGGCGCCATTCTCTTCTTTTTTGTGCATCACCTTTTGCATATTGAACCGTCGCTGGTCGCTTTGTCTGCTGCTGCCATTGCCCTGTTGTGGGTTCAGCCCGAACTCGAAGAGATCCTGAAAAAAGTGGAATGGAGTGTGCTGATCTTCTTCGGATCGCTCTTCATCATGGTCGGCGGGCTGGAGCATTCCGGGGCATTGGGATTGCTTGCCGGTGTGTTCAACCGCGGCACAGAGATTTCACCCGTGCTGTTCGGCGTGATCATCATCTGGGTCGTCGCCGCGCTCTCCGCCGTGGTGGATAACGTCCCGATCACCATCGCGTTGATCCCCATCATCCAGGGTCTCGGAGCGTCAGGCATGGACGTTGATCCGTTGTGGTGGGCGCTCGCATTCGGTGCAGGCTTCGGCGGCAACGGTACGATCATCGGCGCGACGGCGAACATCATCGTCGCATCGCTTTCCGAACGAACACGCGAACCCATCACATCTTCAATGTGGGTCAAACGCGGTCTGCCGGTCATGTTGGTCACCTGCGCCATAGCCAGCGTTTTATATGCTATTATTTACCCATGGTTCTAAAGAAAACCCGAACGAGGAGAAGGCAAACATGCAATCAACTATGAGCTATCTCTTGCTGGTCGCCATTATCCAGGAGCAGGATGTGGAAGCGGCATCCAAAGCCCTGCAAAGCATGGGCGCAGCGCTCACCCGCCTTGCCAGTGCAGGCGGATTCCTCGGCAGGCGCAATGCCACCTTATTGATCGGCGCACCCACCGAAAAATTACCGGCTGCGCTGGCAGCTTTACAGGAATCCTGCCGTCAGCGAGTTGAATACATGACCCTTCCAATGGAAGGCTCGCCCATGCCCATGCCTGCGCCAGTTCCCGTCACCGTGGGCGGCGCGACCGTCTTCGCCCTGCCGGTGGAACGCTTCGAGCAAATTTAACAATAAGACCCGACAGGTTTCACGAAGTCCCGCAGGGGAAAACCTGTCCGGTCTGCGTCTGAGGAGAATATGCCATGAAAATGATCATTGTCATCGTCAAAGACCAGGACGCCGACACGTTGACCCAGGCATTTACCGCCGAAAGTTTCCGTGTGACGCGGGTCGCATCCACCGGCGGATTTATGCGCAGCGGTGTGGTCACCATGCTGTTGGGCGTTGATGATGAACAGGTGGACGCCGCCATCGATACCGTGCGCAAAGCCCTGCCCGCCAAAGGCACCGAAAAACGCGCCACACTGTTCGTTGTGCCTGTGCATCACTTCGAACAGGTATAAATTTTTCATTCAACAAAGACGTTCGTCAGCATGGGAACTTCCCGGCTGATCCAACGTCTTTGTTTTGTTTAAAAATATGAGGTGACCATGAAAACCAACAAGCATTATTTATTTGGACTTTTCGCATTGATCCTGCTGGCACTCGCCTGCGCCAACCCGCTCGCCGCGCCCGCCCCGCAGGAACCCACCAACGTAGAGACGATCGTCGCTGCGACGTTTGCCGCGCTGACCGCTGTTCCCAACGACGACTCCGCGCCTCCTGCCACACCGCAAGCCGGGGATGCACCATCCGGGCTTTTGCCACACTCATTGTTTTATCTCGCCAACGACGCCGCGCAGATCACACAGGTCTTCCGCCTCGACAAGGACGGCAAGACCATCTCGCAGTTAACCTTCGAACCCGCGGACGTGGAAGAGTTCGATGTCTCACCGGTGGACGGCAGCCTTGCCTTCATCACGAACAACCAGTTGTTCACCGCCAATGCCGATGGCAGCAACCGCAAATTGATCCTCGACGGCGGCGCACAGGATGTGAACAATCCCTTCCTGACGAACGTCGGCAGTCCGGTCTTCTCTCCCAACGGGCAGACCATTGCCTACGGATACAAAGGCTTGAATTTCCATGCCATCGCCAGCGGACAATCCAACCGCGTGCTGGAAGATCAGATCACCCAATTCGATGGCGGTATGTCCGTGCCGAAGGAACTGTACTTCCCCGAAAGATATTCCGCCGACGGCAGCATGCTCCTTGTCACGCTCGGATATTACGAAGGCGCATCCACTGCGATCTATTTTCTCAACGGCGGGGCGCTCATCCGTTTGAGCGGCGGGGAAGGCTCGATCATCTGCTGCGGCGATTACTCGCTCAGCAATGACGCCTCCATGCTGTTCTCCGCCAGCCCCACCTTCGGCATGTTCAACGCCGGTCTGTGGCGCGTGGATACCAAAACCGGCGTGGTCACTTCCCTGCTCCAAAGCGGATTCGAAAGCGACCCCGTTGAAGTCGCCGACAACCCCTTCATCGCACCGGATGGGCAGTTGTATTATTTCTACGCCAGCGTGCCCAACCTCGGCGACATGATCAACCGCCCGCCGCTACAACTCGTCCGCTCGGGGACGGATGGCGTGACCGGCAGGACGGTCCTGCGCCCTGAAACGTTCCCATCCATGAACGAAGCGCTTTGGGCACCCGATGCGAGTTTCGTCATCGCTGCCAACGCCCCAAATGACCAGACCTACATGGGCGGCGCGGCGGAGTTATATCCCACCGACGGAAGCCCGATGACCGCGCTTCTGCCCTTCGCCAGAGATATGCGCTGGGGACCGTAAATTTTTTGCAGGGGCGGGGTGACCTCGCCCCTACTGATTTAGGAAAACATCAAAAAATTCGACCACCTTGTTTTCATACTTCTTCGGGTTGTGAGCATACATTCCCAAATGCGGAACGCCTTCCTCCACCCAGATCTGCTTCGGCTCTTGTGCGGCGTCAAATAACCGATATGGGGAATTCATGGCGACCGCCGCGTCGCTCCACCCGTCGATGATGAAGACGGGGCGCGGGCTGATCTGTCCGATCACATCCACCGGGCGGATATCATCCATGTCCACGCCGCTGTGATATTCCCCAAAGAAAAAGAGGAACGGTTGCAGCAACGGGAAAGGCATGTTATAGCGCAGCACATCCTCCAGCGAGGGATAGGCGCTGTCCGCCACAACCGCTTCGATCTCGGGATGTTCCGCCGCGGCGAGGATGACCGTCGCGCCGCCCATCGAACCGCCCCACGCACCCACATGCTCCACGCCATCCTGTGCCAGCACAAAATCCAGCGCGGATTCCACGTCCAGCCGCTCGGAGTAGCCGAACGTGGAGAGGTCTCCTTCGCTGTCGCCGTGCGCGCGTGCATCCCATGCGAGAACGCCGTACCCGCGCTTGACGAACATCGCGTACAAGCTCTCGGGACGGTTATCGTTATACCCGTGCGCAAGCAGGATCACCGCGCCGTTCTGCGGAGGCGTGTACCAGGCGGCAAGCTCCAAATCGTCAGCGGTCGTGAGCGTGACCTCCTCGAACTGGACATGTTCCGCAATGAGCAATTCGCCAGTCGCCGGTCTGCCCGAGGGATGCAGGATGGCGTTCGTCCAACGGCTTGAAAAATAGGATGCAAAAAAGAATAACGCAAGAGTTATAGTGAGAATAGTGGCGCCCACAAGGTTGAGCCAGTATCGAAATGGTTTCATAAATATCACGTCAGGGCTGACTGCTGTCTGCCCTAAAAATCACCCCAGCACAAAATTATCGATCAAGCGCGTCTTGCCGAAATAGACCGCCATCGAGAGCAGCGCTTTGCCTTTTACCACATCCAACTCTTCCAAAGAGTCGTAATCGGTGCAGGAAACATACTGCATCTGCGCCAGCGGCTCTCCTGCTATCACTTCTTTCATCTTTTCTCTTAATGCCTCCCCGCTTCGTTCGCCATGCTCATACGATTCCTTCGCCGCGCTCAAGGCACGGAACAAAACCGTCGCAGCCGCCCGTTCAGCTTCGCTCAAGTACTTGTTGCGGCTGGACATCGCCAACCCGTCCGCTTCGCGCGTGGTCGGGCAGACGATGACCTCGAGCGGGAAGTTCAAATCCACCGCCATGCGCCGGATGATAGCCGCCTGCTGGGCATCCTTTTGACCGAAATAAGCCTTGTGCGGCTGGGTGGCGTTGAACAGCTTCGCGACGACAGTGGTCACACCCCGGAAGTGTCCCGGTCGCATCGCACCTTCAAGTCCCTTTGTTAACGCATCCACCTCGACCCAGGTCTGGTAGCCGGGCGGATACATGATCTCAGCCGAGGGCATCCACACCACCAATTCTCCCGCCGAGGACGGCGGGAAGAGCGAAGACAACAGGTTCAGGTCGCGTTCAAGGTCGCGTGGATACTTGGAGAGGTCTTCGTTCGGTCCGAACTGGGTCGGGTTGACGAAGATGGTCACGATGACGTGCTGGTTCTCGGCCTTTGCACGGGAGACGAGCGATAAATGCCCCTCGTGTAGATATCCCATGGTGGGAACAAGACCAACTTTCCCGTCGAGAGAGAAGCGCGCGGTTCTTAGGTCAGAGAGAGAGGATACGGTCTGCATATCAAGCTCCAGTGTGATGTAAGAAGGGGCTGGCATCCTTTGAGAAGGGGGCTCCTTCTTGTTAATTTGTCTATACATTTACTAAAGTACTACTTGACAGCCTAGAAATTTTGTTCTACACTCTTAGTACCAACTTAGAAAAAGGAGAAAAAATGGCTTACTCACATACCAATTCCAAAGGGACCACCTACTACCTTCACTCGAACGGAAGAATGTTCTTCTTCTCGAAGGAAGTCAAGGAAGGCGCCCTCGACGCCGTACCCGCCGGGTACAACGTTGTAGAGATGAAGACGGGCATGCTGGTGCTCAAGAAGATCCAGGCTGAAACACCCGCTCCCGCCACCAACACGGAAAGCGCAGGCTAAGCAAGTATAACCTTTGTAATTCGCTCAGGCGGTCCCCTGCCGCCAGGGGATGCGGCTTGAGCACAATCAAATATCCACCCGTTCTTTTAGATTAAAAAGGAGACTAATATGACACGTAAACATGCATCTAAAAGTTATGAAACACAAGGAGAGCCGGTATGCCTACACTAAACCGCGTCCAGTTGATCGGTCGTTTGGGCAAGGACCCGGAGAGCAAGTACACTCCCACCGGCAAGAAGGTCTGTCATTTCAGCCTGGCGGTCAGTAATCGCTGGAAGGACAAGAACGGCGAGACCAAGGAAGTCACCGAGTGGGTCAACATCGAAGTATGGGGGCGACTCGGCGAGGTCTGCCAGGAATACCTCAAGAAGGGCAGCCTGATCTTCCTGGAAGGTCGCTTGAAAACCGACAAGTACGAAGACCGCGAAAGCGGCGAGACGAAGTACTTCACCAAGGTCGTCGCCCAGACCCTGCAATTCCTCGACAAACGCGAGAAGGAAGAGCCAATGATGGCTATCGAGGAAGACTCCGGCGAGTACGAGCTTGCTGGGGAATAAGGTAAGGGACGAGTAACAAGTTAATGAGAGAGACAGTCATCGTGAGATGGCTGTCTCTTTTTATTATCTGCGTTCATTTGTGGTTAAATTCCCGGCATGGAAATTAAGCGACTCACCCCAAAAACCATCCTGCCCGAACTGATAAGCCTGGCTGACCTGCTGATCGACGCGGTCACGCACGGCGCGTCGGTTGGATTTTTGCTGCCGCTCAACGAAGAAGAAGCGCTTGCCTACTGGCGGGACGTGGCAGATGCCATCGAGAGTCCCTACCGGATTTTGCTTGTTGCAAAGGAAGGGGATGCGCTGGCCGGCACCGTTCAACTGGATATGGCGGCGCGCCCGAACGGAAGTCACCGCGCCGAGGTCGCCAGGCTGATGGTACACACATCCTTCCGCAGGCAGGGAGTGGCGAAACTGCTAATGAACGCCGTCGAAGCAGAGGCGATATCTGCGGGGAGAACCACGCTCGTTCTGGACACGCGCGCGGGCGATCCGTCTGAGGCATTGTATGCCAGGCTCGGCTACCAGCGGGCAGGGGTCATCCCGGAATACGCGAGAAGCACCGATGGGACACTTCATCCCACTGCCTTTATGTATAAACTCTTGAAACAAACTCCTGATTGACTCCGAAATAAAATCCCCTATACTGATTTATAGTGGAAAGGAGACTCATGACGATCAAACTCACCTGGTACGGACATGCCACTCTCGGGCTTGAGACCGGCGGATACAAGCTCATTATTGACCCCTTCTTTTCGGGAAATCCCGCCGCCCCAGTTTCTGCGGAAAGGATCGAAGCGGACTTCATCCTCGTCAGCCACGGACACGGCGACCATGTTGGCGACGCGGTCGCCATCGCCAGGCGGACCGGCGCAACGGTCATCAGCAACTTCGAGATCGCCGGATGGTTCGAAAAGCAGGGCATACAAAAGGTCCATGGGCAGCAGCATGGGGGCGGGTTCAAGCATCCATTCGGATATCTCAAGCTGACGCTCGCCTTTCACGGCTCGGAATTACCCGATGGCTCGAACGGCGGCAATCCCTGCGGCTTTTTGCTGACCACGAACGATGGAATGAAACTCTACTTCGCACAGGATACCGGTCTATTCGGGGATATGAAATTGATCGGTGAAGAAGGCTTGGATCTGGCGGTCGTTCCGATCGGTGATAACTTTACGATGGGACCCGCCGATGCCCTGCGCGCGGTGAAATTTCTTGAACCGAAGGTCGTCATCCCCATCCACTACAACACCTGGAAGCTGATCGCGCAGGATGCGAACGCCTGGGCTGACTGCGTGCAGGCGGAGACAAAAGCGAAGCCGGTTATATTGAAACCCGGAGAGAGTTATACGTTATAGGTATCTTTAAGAAGCCTTTATCTGATCGGACAAGAACTGTTTTATTCAGCACGTCATAATTTTTATCTTATAAATAGAAAGTGTATTTGACTTTAGAAATTAGAGAGATGAGCTATGAACAACATTTCGGTTACGCCGCCCGTGGATGGACAGGCACCAGCCAGGCGGATCGGTGTCTTGATCGCGGTCATCGTCGTGCTTTGTGCCTGTACGTGTACCCTGGGACTCTGGTATCTCTTTGCGCGAGAAGGGCTCGACCATCTCGTTGACAGCATATTCCTTCAATTCAACGGTGTGACCACCACAGGCACGGTCTCCAGCGTGGAGGAATTT
>CAYJPO010000041.1:0-4174 GCA_964372045.1 uncultured Anaerolinea sp. | reverse complement strand
CCTTCAATTCAACGGTGTGACCACCACAGGCACGGTCTCCAGCGTGGAGGAATTTTCAAATGACGACCCTGCCTTCCCAACCAGCAGTTACAAATTGACGGTCAGCTTCGAAGTGAATGGCATCCCCTACTCTGTAAAAGGCAGCGCCTTCTATCCTTCCCTCCAGAAGAGTTGGGAGGGAGAATCCATGCCGATCATTTACGACCCGGCAGACCCCAACACCGCTTTGATCGATACCTTTCAAGAGCGCTGGCTCGAACCGATCACACGCTCTCTTCCCTGACATTTTCCGCCCTATGCTCTGCAATTAAGTTAAAAGCTCAGCGAAGCTTATCGCTAGAAGCGCAAATGCTTGACCGTCTCACGGTTGTTGATGATCTGCTTGAGCGAGTCGATGCCGATGCGCAGGTGCATATCCAGATATTTTTGGGTGACCTTCTTATCGCTTGCGGAGGTCTTGATCCCGCTGGGTGTCATCGGCTGGTCTGAGACGAGGAGCAGCGCGCCGGTGGGGATCTCGTTATAAAAGCCGGTCGTGAACAGCGTGGCAGTTTCCATATCGATCGCCATCGCGCGGATCTGGCGCAGATAGGTCTTGAACTTATCGTCATGCTCCCAGACGCGGCGGTTGGTCGTGTAGACGGTACCGGTCCAATAATCCTGATGGTTGTCGCGGATGGTGGTTGAGATGGCTTTTTGCAGACTGAACGCGGGCAGGGCGGGCACCTCGGGCGGATAATAGTCGTTGGAGGTCCCTTCGCCGCGGATGGCTGCGATCGGCAGGATCAGATCCCCGACCTTGCTCTTTTTCTTGAGTCCGCCGCATTTGCCGAGGAAGAGACAGGCTTTGGGCTTGACCGCGCGCAGCAGGTCCATGATGGTGGCGGCGTTGGGGCTGCCCATCCCAAAATTGATGAGCGTGACACCCTCGGCAGTGACGTTGGGCATGGGCTTATCCTTGCCGCGGATGGGGACTTTGAACCATTGCGAGAACATGGTCAGGTAGGTCTCAAAGTTGACCAGCAGAATATATTTGCCAAAGTCTTTGAGCGGGGTATCGGTGTAGCGCGGCAGCCAGTTGTTGACGATCTCTTCTTTTGTTTTCATGCGAACTCCTCGGGGCGGGTCTTCAATTTAATCTTACATCATAACCAACTCTTTGAATCTCCCCCACCACCGCGGAGTGCGGAGCATCCCCGAAGGGGACAACGCCTTCTCCCGCCTGCTATCTCATCTTGCTACAAGTCATGGATATTTCAATTTGGATATATTCATCACGAACTTATACTTTCCCTGATCCATGCAAGGACATCACCAGGAGTGCCGATCTTGATCCCTGCTCTTTCTGCAACTTTTGGATCGTTTAAAAAATGTTTGTGGTCATGTGTCGCCAAATAATCCACTTTGGCTTTGATGGCAGCAAGTAAAATGGGGACATCATCTGGGTCGTCCATCAAATATAAATTTGCTTGAATCTCTTCATATGTTGGGTCTTGAAGAATAACAATTCTTGCTCTCTCGATCTCTTTTCGAACATTTTCTAAATTTTCAGGAGACTTCCTTCCAATGGATCGTGTAGTTTCATTGAACACCAATTCGCTGATGGTCAACGATATATCTTCTGTCTCTCCAAGTTGAAGCAGGACATGAGCCGCGCCATTTTCGGAAATCACACCCGCGATCAGAGCGCTACTATCCAGAAAAATACTCACCTTCTTCATGGGTTATTTTCCAGAAGGCTTTATGTTGCCGTATTTTTCTTGAAATATCTTTTTTCTTTCTTCTTTTATGATCGGAAGCCATTCCTCAATGTCAAAATCATCTTCCTTGAGGCTTTGGGATATTCGTCTGGAAAGAACGTCAACTTCCAGCACCTTTGGTGTAAGCAGAAACGAACCACCACCTAGATCAATGATAGTGAACACTTCGCCTTCTTGAAGTTTGTATTTTGAGCGTAATTTGGCTGGAAAGGTGATCGTTCCTTTGCCGCGCATTTGAACTGTAGCCATTATTTTCTCCAGAAAATCGGAAATTCCGAATTTCTGGCATTATAGCACAAATGGCAAACTGACCCTCTCTCTGATTCTCCCCACCACCGTGGACACGTCCATCACGACCTCATCATTCCTGAATCTGACAATTCTCAATCCCATCTCACTCAACACCTTCTCCCGTCTTTCATCTTCCTCTTTCTGCAGATCGTGGACATCACCATCCACTTCAACAACCAGCGCGGACTTGTGACAGTAAAAGTCAACAATGAATCCCTGAATTATTTGCTGTCTCCGAAAGCGGACTCCCAGCTTGTTGGCACGGACTTCCTGCCACAGCAGTTTTTCCGCAGGTGTCATCTCGCGGCGGAGTTTTTGCAAGTTGAAATTTTGCTGTGGTAACTTTTGAACCTAAACTTTATTTTGGTAATTATTGATTGGATTAAATTTATAAACCTACCGTCAACCTGTTTATATTCCTTTATGAAGACGAAGATAATGACGGATCACTTTGAGAACATTATTAGCAGTTTTTTCAGAGTCCTTTATCCAATAAACTTTTGGGACATTTTCTTTGCTGATGTCAATTTTCTCTCCAATTTCCATAAAATATTTTTCGTCGACAAAAGTAATAGTGTACTTTTCGCCACTTGCCAAGGACAACTTAAAACCAGGTGCATCCTCAATATGTATAGTTTCTGGGTCACCAAAACCCAGTTTAATAGTGCGGGCTTCCTTAATTCTTGCAATGGATACAATGTCAACATAATAAATTTCAGTGATCTGTTCCGAATGCACGCATCCTGTAATAAAATCAAAGAATTGATCGTATATCACTAACAAATCGTCTGCAAACAAAAAATATTCCAAATAATACATTCCGTATAAAACATCAAGCGCTTGATCGTGGGGTAAAGAATAAGATCGACGTGAAGATAAATGTCTGTGAAGATCAACATTGACATCTATAGAAAAAATCGGTGGTATCTTTTGTGCATTCTGTAGTTCAGCAGGTCCTATTAATATTAATGGGTTCATTAGCATAGCTGTTGACTTATCAGAATCATCAAAACCTCGAATTTCTACAAGTCGCAATTTCAATCCTGAATCATCGATTGCATTTCGCCACAACAATAGAAAGTCTTCATTAAGCCATTGACGCACCTCATTGTCCGAAGGCGGAACAGGTATTTGTTTTTTCAGTTCCTTAATTTCAGTCTCAAGGCTCCTAATCCGTTTAATCGCCAAGTTAACACTTTCTTTTCTCGGCTGCTCTCCTTTTTCATCACTCAAAGATTCCCTTAATGAGGCTATTTCAGATAGCTGAGGCTTTCCAACATCATCAAGTCTAATACGAAAAAAGTAATCCCATATTTTTACACGTTTTTCATCACTCATTCGCAATAATTCCTCACGATCCTGTCGCGAGGGCATATATGGCATATCAACAAGATAATCCCAAATATCTTTAGAATACTCCTTGTAAATTGCTTTATAGCTTGAATTAGTCTTTTTAGAACTACCTTCAATTACTTTCCTAAACAGTGGAGGAGGATTTTTTGAGTCAATGTCTGAAATGCCCAACTCCAATTGATGAAGAACTTTTACAGTATCGGTATTATCTTTCCAAGATAAATAATTTATGGAATCCAAATAGGCACTCAAGCGGTACTCCAAAGGTTCGAAGTAATTTAGTCTCACAGGAAAGATAATAGGTTTACCTTTTTGTTTATTAAGCTCATATGCTATCTTGATCTCAGTTATTACCATGTCACTTTTTACTGAATTGTGTGAAACAAATATAATTATATAATCCGATTCGTGAAGGTGTTTTTCTATTTCTTTTGACCAATTTGACCCTACTGGCATTGTTTGATCAATAAAGACATCATAATCTTCACTAAATTTATTAAATGCTTCCAGAGCAATACGCTCATCAGGATCAGCATTTCGTTTATAACTAATGAAGATTTTTCTCTTCTTTGCCATGAAATACTCCCAAGGGGATGTTTAATTTGTGAATTATATAACAGGAATACCAATAATGTGCAACGCTACGTATTGATATTGGAAAACCTATGCCCTTAGTAAATATTGGGGAAAAAAACATAATCGTAGAGTAAAATCACCCCACCATGTCAAACGAATCCCTCGTAATCTACTCCATGAACAAAGTGGGGCGA
>CAYJPO010000040.1:0-40690 GCA_964372045.1 uncultured Anaerolinea sp. | reverse complement strand
AATTGATAGCATGATAGACTTGGGGACGTGGAAATATTACTTCAACTTTTTTGGACATTTCTCAAAGTCAACTTACTCAGCACCTCAGGTCCCGCTTCGGTGGGGCTGTTGTATCACGAGGCGGTCGGTCGCTTCGTCACCGAGGAGCAGTTCGTGCAGGCGGTCGGCTTTTCCTCCGTTCTGCCGGGCAGTGACGCTTTGCAGCTCGCCATGTATGTCGGCTATGCCGCTGGCGGAATCTACGGCGGGCTGATTTCGCTCGTCGCATCCATCCTGCCGCCCACGATCATCATCCTCGGGGTCACCATGATCCTGCACCGCCTTCGGCGCGAAGCATGGGTGGGCAATTTCGTCGCAGGGCTTACCCCCGCCATCTCCGTGCTGATGGTATTCACCGCATGGAAGATATTCGAGAAAAGCGGCGGGATGAGTTGGTTTGGCTGGGGTCTCGCCATTGCCAGCCTGACAGCCATGTGGTTGAAAGTGCCGGAACGCTTTGTCATCATCATTGCGGGAATTATCGGGGTTATCTTCATCTCTGCATCATGAAATCACCAACCTTTTCAACATGGCTGCAATTGTTCTGGATGTTTCTCAAGGTGAACCTGCTTTCGCCTTCCGGTCCCGCATCGGTCGGGCTGCTTTATAAGGAAGCGGTCGGCAAGATCATGAGCGAGGAGCGTTTCGTGGAAGCGGTCGGCTTCTCGAACTTCCTGCCGGGGAGCGAGGCGTTGAAGCTCGCCATGTTCGTCGGGTATGCGGCGGGCGGAATTCCCGGCGTGTTCACCGCCTTGCTGGGCGCCGTCCTGCCACCGACGGTGATGATGTTCGTGGTGGCGTCGATCCTCCAGCAATTCCAACAGGAGGATTGGCTGGATGGCTTCGTCAAAGGGATGAGTCCCGCTGTGGCAGCGCTGATCGTGATGGTAGCATGGGAATTGTTCCGCGTCGGACAGACGAAGAGCATCGGCAAGCGCACATTGATCATCGCCGCGTTAAGCGCCATCGCGTTGTGGTTCGAAGTCCCTTCGCCGCTGGTCTTGCTCGGCGCGGGATTTTTAGGCGTCATCTTATTTCGTTGATTGGGAATTATCTATGGCTTCTGATGTATTGATCGTGACAAATGGATACAAGGGCACCTGGTCTGCCATCGAGCAGGGAGCCTGGCTTGCAGGGATTTTGGATTCCAGCATTACGCTTCTCGGAGTGACCGAGACGCTTAATCCCGCCGCCATCGACGACCACCACCCATTGGAGGAGGTTTTCGAACGCGCTGTCGGGTTGTTTAAGGAACAGGGAGTGGCATACCGGCTCGAGGTCCAGAAGGGAAGCGCGGAGGAGATCATCCCCAAGCGGGTCGTGCAGGACGGGTCCGTCGTCGTGCTGAGTCCGCTCGGTCGTCCGCAATTTCGTCGGATGCTGGCTGGGCGTTCGATCCGCCACTTCATCGAAGAGATCGAACAGCCCATTTTATATGTGCCTCATTCGCAACTGCCAGTGCGAAAAATTTTGATTTGCGTGGGCGGGCTGGGATACGAAGTGAACGCGGAGCATCTTGCGCTGCAGATCGCGCTGAAGAGCCGCGCCGAGATCACGCTTCTGCACATCGTCCCGCCGGGAGACCTGGATTACCCCACTGCGCGGACGATCCGCGATAATTGGCAAAGGCTGGAACAGACCGATACACCGGTGGGGCGGAGTTTGCGGAAGGCGTTGGAGATCGCCAAAGCGGATGGGTTGACCACCACCGTGAAAGGTCGCCAGGGGAATGTGGTGGAGGAGATCCTCGCAGAGACGAAGGACGGGAAGTATGACTTGGTGTGCATGGGATCTTCGTACAGCGTTCATTCTTTGCGGCAGATGTATTCCACCAATGTGACGTCGGAGATCTTCGACGCGGTGCATTGCCCGGTATTGACGGCGCGATATACGAAGGCACCCTAGCTCACTTGCGGGTTTTTGTCTCTTTCGCGCTTTTCGCGTTAAGCCTTTTGAAGTAATTCAATAGACATCTTGCATAAGTAACCCAAGTTGCGGACTACATGGATATCGCCTACAAATTTAACGCAAAGGCGCAGGGGTGCAAAGATAAAGCCCTTAAATCTCAGCGTCTTTGCGACTTTGCGTTAAAAAACCTCGACCAACTTCGCCAAAACGTTCAAGGTGGAAACTTGAGTTAAGCATTAATAAATCGCCTTATGCGTTTTATTCTATAGCACGACATTCACGTCACCTGTTTCGCGAGATCAATCTCGCGGTGCCGCGTAAGATGAGTCAATAAAAGAAAACTGCGACTTGAAAGCCGCAGTACTGATGGGAAACAAAAACGGGATGGGCGTTTGCTCATCCCGTTCTGTCATTACATCCCAGGGGTGAATTTTTGTTCCCACTCCGCAACTGCGGCGCGGATGGCTTTTTTGATGGTCTCATCGGGGACATCATCAATGGTCTCATATTTCTGGATGCCGATATACACTTCTACGCCACCCTGTGGAGAGTCGTGCAAGCGGATTCCCTGCCCCGCAAGCGGTGTGCCTTCGAGCCGTTTCTGCAGAACCGTGTCGATCTGCTGGACGATGCTCAATAATTTGAACTCCACCTCCGGATCCTTTTTAGCGGGCTGCGTATTGATCAATCCGCCCAAAATGGAAGCCGGTTTTGGAGGCGTCACCCCGGGAGCGGCAACAGGCGGCGTGGTCGGCGGTGAGATCGTCGAAGCGGAGGAAGCCGATTGAACAGCGGGAGCTTCGAGGAAGGGTCGCAGGAGCGAGATCAATTCGATCAGGCGTTTCTTTTTCTCAGCCGAGAGCGCCCCGGAGAGGTTCACGCCATCCATCTCGATGGTCTTATCTTTTTTGATGCGCAGCATACCGGGGTCAACAACCACCCCGGGGAGTTGCGTTTGCAGCGCCTTGATCTCTTCCAGCTTCCGTTCGGCGTCTGCAAGTTTTTTCTCAGCGTCCGCGCGTATGATCTGGGCATTCGTTTCGGCCGAATCCAGTTTTTTCCTGGCTTCGATATTCATATTGAAATAGCCAAGCAAGGCGCCGATGCCGAAGACCAGCAGACCCACGATCCACAGGACAATGGTGGGGATGGTTGTCATGGCAAAATTCAGCTGCATGATTACTTCCTTTCGATGACCTGGCATTTCGGGCAGATGTGTGTGCCGCGCTGACCCACGACCAGTTTTTGGATCGTCGCGCCGCAGACCGGGCAGGGCTCGCCTTCACGGTCATATACCCGAAAATGGTTTTGATACTCGCCGCCGCGATAGACCCAGTCGATGCTGGCGCCGTTGCGGCGGATGCCTTCCATTAATATCGACCGGATCGCATCGTGCAGCGCCTCAGCCTTTTTCTTCGAAACAGAGCTGGACGACCCGAGAGGGTGCAGTTTTGCCCTGTGTAATGATTCGTCGGCGTAGATGTTGCCCACTCCGGCGAGGAAGGTCTGGTCGAGCAGGAGCGGCTTCAACTGGCGGCTGCGGGCTCGCAGATTATCGTACAGCCATTGCGGAGTAAAGTCCTCTCCCAACGGCTCGGGACCGAGTTTGCCGAGAATTTTTTCCGGCTGGTCCGTCAACCAGACGCGCCCGAACTTGCGGGTATCGTTGAATGCCAAGCAGGTTTTTGTGCCGTCTTTCGCCTTCAAATGGAGCAGGAGACGGTCATGTTTTTCAGGCTTAATTGTACCCATTCTTACCATTAAATCCCCGCTCATACGCAGATGTATCAGGAGATTGTAATCTTCAAGCTGTAGAATGAGATACTTTGCCCGCCGCGAAACACCGATGACCTTTTGTCCCTGCACCCACTGCTTGAATTTCGCCGCGGACGGAGTCGCGATCGTCCGCACCCAGCGCACATCGGCAGAGAGGATGGTCTTACCAACCACATCCGGTTCGATGGTGCGTGCAATGGTTTCTACTTCAGGGAGTTCGGGCATGGGTTTTAGTAAACAGTGAGCAGTGAGCAGTCAAACAGTACTGATAACTGTCCACTGCTCACTAGCTTTTATTCGTTGAACATCTCTCCCACCGAGCGTCCTTCATGGGCACGGCGGATGACCTCGCCCAACAGCGGAGCGATGGAAATGATCGTGATCTTCCCTTTCAGATAATCCATCTTATCTGCGGTGATCGGTGAGGAGTCTGTGGTGATGATCTGCTTGATGGGCAGGGAGCCAAGCCGTTCCGCGCCGTTCCGGGAGAGGATGGAATGTACGAACACGAGATACACGTCGCGCGCGCCGTGCTGCTTGACCACATCCACCGCCTGCGCGATGGAACCGCCGGTATCCACTTCATCGTCCACGATGATGACATCGCGGTCTTTCACTTCACCGATCAAGGTCAGTGCTTCGGCTTTGGCTTCATTCCCGATGCGGCGCTTTTCAATGAAGGCAATGGGCATATCCATATCCGCGGCGTAGTTACGTCCCTTTTTGGCAAAGCCGAGGTCCACGGAAACCACGACCGGGTCTTTCATATCGCGGCGGAGGTTTGCATTGATATGGTCGATCAGCAAATGCGAAGCCGTCAACACATCACCGGGTATGGAAAAGAATCCCTGGATCTGTCCTGCGTGAGGGTCGAGGGTCATGTACCGGTCAGCACCGGCAGCCTCGATCATATCCGCCACCAATCGCGCCGTGATGGGCACACGCGGCTGGTCTTTCTTATCCGACCGCCCGTAGCACAAATAGGGAACCACTGCTGTGATCCGCGCCGCGGAATCCAAACGCAGGGTCTGGATCATAATGAGCAGTTCCATCAAGTTGCGATGCACCGGTGAGGATGTGGTCTGGATGACGTACACATCCTGTCCGCGCACACTGCCGTTCAATTTTACGAACAAATTCTCATTCGGGAACTCGATGATCTCACGTCCGCTCAAAGGCAGCCCCAAATATTCAGCGATCTTCGCAGACAGCTCGGGTGAGCCGCTGCCGCCGAATAATTTGATCCCTCCGTACACTTTCAGATCATGATGAACATGATGCATTCCGTTACTTCTCCTTCTTTCGTTTCGTCCACTCCGAGCGCAGAACGCTCATGATGAGGACATCATCATATTTTCCGTTTTTATAGACCGCTTCTCGCAGTCGTCCCTCCAAAACAAAACCGGCTTTTTCATAGGAACGAACCCCGCGCACATTTTCGGCGTAGACTCGCAAAAAGGCGCGGTTAAGGTTCAAGGTCCCGAAACAGTGGCGCAAGAGCAGGTTCATTGTTTCCGCGCCGTAGCCTTTATCCCATTCCGATTTATCGCCGATCATGATGCCGAGTTCCGCACAGCGATTGGTTGCCTCAATGGCGAACACGCCGCAATTACCGATCAACTTCCACGCCTTGCCTTTGCGGATCTCGATGGAGAGCGGTTTCTCGTTCGGGTCACGCTGCGAGTCGAGCCATTTTTCCTCATCCATCATAGACATGGGCAGATTCAGCGCTAGATGACGGGTCACTTCGGGATCGTTGACCCATTCATGGAACTTGGGCAGATCATCACGCTCATTGGCGCGCAAGCGCACACGTTCACCATAAATGATACTCATTTCACCCTGCCATTCATCAACATCTTTACCGCTTCCCACGGCGACACTTTTCTTTGGATGACCTTATCAAGCATATCTTCATATGCCTGCTGGGAGACATCCTCTCTGAAGCGATCCATCAACGAATCGCGGATCATCGTCTCCAACCCGACCTCGAGCCGGGTGCGCTCACGAGAGGTCCAATCGCCGCTCGAGCGGAGGTGCGCCACGTGCCGCGCGATGGCTTCCACGAGTTCGGGAATGCCTTTGCCTTCGGTGGAAACCGTCTTCTGGATCGGCGGGATCCACAGCGTTTGATCCACGTTCTGCTTCGGCGCGGACACGTTCATGTACGTGCCGTGATGTTTGAAGACTCGCTCGGTCGGGTGCGCCAATTCCAACATGGACTTGAGCGCCTTCTCCGTGTTTTCCACACCGGGGCGGTCTGCTTTGTTGACTACGAGAATATCTGCGATCTCAAGGATGCCCGCTTTGATGGCTTGAATGTCATCACCGAGACCGGGCGCTTCGACCACGAGCGTGGTGTGCGCGAGGCGGGCAATGTCCACTTCGCTTTGACCCGCGCCGACGGTTTCAACGATGACGATGTCGAATCCCGCCGCGTCGAAGACTTGCACAAGGTTCGCAGTTGCCTGCGCCAGCCCGCCCAGCGATCCACGCGATGCCATCGAACGGATAAAGACATTCGGGTCGCCGGAGAGGTCTCGCATGCGCACACGGTCACCGAGCACTGCCCCACCCGTGAAGGGACTGGATGGGTCCACAGCCACGATGGCGAGACGCTTGTTTTCCACTTTGCGATAATGCAGCGCCAGTTGATTGACCAGCGACGACTTGCCGGTGCCAGGCGCGCCGGTCACGCCGATGAGATGTGCCTTGCCCGTGTGGGGGAACAGCTCGATCAGCGCAGTGCGCCCTTCCGGCGAATCGTTCTCGACCTTGGTCAACAAACGCGCCAGCGCAAGACGGTCACCGTTAAGAATGGCTTGGGAGGAGGTCATCAATTAAAGCAAATCCCTATCATTAACAACAAAAACACAGAGCAACTGCCCTGTGCGGAAAAGCAGGTTATCCTGCCATCGCCGTTTTAATATCACGGATAATGTCTTCGGTGGAGGCACCAGGACCGTACACCCCGGTCACTCCCATTTCTTTGAGGCGGCTCAGGTCTTCATCAGGGATGATACCTCCGATGAACACTTTGACATTCATCTGCCCGTTGGATTTGAGCAGTTCCATCACACGCGGGGTCAACGCCATGTGCGCGCCGGAGAGAATGGACAGCCCCACAACGTCCACATCTTCCTGCAAGGCGGCTTCGGCGATCATTTCAGGAGTTTGGCGCAAGCCGGTGTAGATGACTTCCATGCCGGCATCCCGCAAAGCGCGCGCAACCACCTTCGCGCCGCGGTCATGCCCATCCAAGCCGGGTTTGGCTACCAAAACACGTATTTTCTTATCGGTCATTGTTCCTCCGAAGGGATTAACGTGGATGATTATACTATGTCTCACAATCACCAAAATTTATAAAAACGAAAGGATTGCGCGATTGCAATCCTTTCATTCATTCTACAATTTCACTTTGCGGCGGAGGTGTATTGCCATAATCCAACACCTGGCGCATTTGAGTGGCGCCTTCCGGCGGACCGACGATCTTTTTGTCTTCCATGGAGTCCATGATGCGTGAGGCGCGCGTATAACCGATGCGCAGTCTACGCTGGAGCATGGAGACCGAGCCCTTGCCTTCTTTGCGAACAATTGCCACCGCTTCTTCGAACAAGGGGTCACCGGCTACCTTTTGACCCTCTTCCCATAGCGGAGCTTGTTTGAGCGGAACATTCTCGGGGATCGTATCTGCGGGCGTGCCAGCGGCGGCATAGGGATTTGTTCCACCAGCCAGTGTGCGCCAGTATTCCACCAGTCGTTGAATTTCATGATCGGAAACGAACACGCCCTGCAAGCGGACAGGCGCAGGCGCATCGGGAGCTTGATAGAGCATGTCACCGCGCCCGAGCAAGCGTTCCGCGCCGGGCTGGTCGAGGATGACGCGGCTGTCTGTGTTGGATGCCACAGCGAAAGCGATACGCGCCGGGAAGTTGGCTTTGATCAGACCTGTGACCACATCCACAGATGGGCGTTGTGTGGCGAGGATCATGTGAATACCTGTCGCGCGCGCCAACTGTGCAAGGCGGGTGATGGTGCGCTCGGTCTCGTCCGGCGCGATCATCATCAAGTCTGCCAACTCATCGATAACGACGACAAGGTAGGGCAGTTTTTTCTGTCCCTGCAATTTCATCTTGGTGTTGTAGTCGGTGATGTTGCGCGAACCGGCTTGCGCGAACATGTGATAACGCTTGTCCATTTCGCGCGTCATCCATTGCAGCGCGCCGATGACGCGGTCCATTTCAACGACGACAGGTCCGAGCAGATGCGGGATGCCGTTATAACCGGTCAACTCCACGCGCTTCGGGTCCACGAGGACAATGCGCAGGTCATCGGGCGTGTTATACATCAACATGCAGGTCAGGATCGAGTTCACACACACCGATTTACCGGAACCGGTGGTACCCGCGATGAGCATGTGCGGCATGCCTTCGATACTGGCAATGGTGGGATGCCCCGCCACGTCACGCCCGAGCGCAAAGCTGAGCGGCTTCTTGTAATTTTTATAGACTTCGCTTTCGAGGATATCGCGCAGAGCAACCCGCGCCATCTCTTCGTTTGGAACTTCGATACCCACATAGCTGTGTCCCGGCACCGGGGCTTGAATACGGATGCGCGGCGCGGCGAGTGCGAGGGCAAGATCATCAGCGAGGGATGCAATTTTGCTGACGCGGACTCTCGTGCGCACTCCGCCTCTGGTCTCGACGAAAAGCGGCTCGACCCCAAATTGTGTGATCGAAGGTCCACGGCTGATCGCCACCACTTGCGCTGGCGCGCTGAAGGAGGCGAGCGTCTCTTCGATGAGGCGCGCGCGCTGTTGGATGAACTCTTCGTTCGTGGAGGTTTCAGTGCCTTCATCCAGGATGTCAGTAAGGTCGGGTAGTTTCCATTCGATGACCGCCGCGCCGGTACGCGTCCGCACGGGTTGGACGGGGACTGCCACGGTCTGCACGGCGGGCATGGCGGAGGAATCTATCGGGGTGAATCCGTTCTCAGGAACTGAATCTGCTTTGAGCGGGGTCTGAGGCGCGATGGGTCGATTAAGCAGGGCGCGCAGTTTTTCGATCAGCGGCTGGGTCCAGAGGAACAAGTCTGCCAGCGGTTTATCCAATAAAACTGCGAGGCTGAAGATGATCAAGGCGAACAGGGCGATGAAGCCACCGGCGGGACCGAACAACCACCAAAGTCCGCGCTGGATGACGGAACCGATCGCGCCGCCGCCTGCGCCGGTAAGTGCAATGGCTTCGGCGGTGTCGGCAGTTGCGCCGCTGAATAGATGAAGGATGGCAAGTGTCCAAAGGAAGAGCAGACTGCTCCCGACGGCGCGCTCGACCGAAAGCGGCGGGATGCGTTCGATCTTGCGGAAGACCAGCCAGAGTCCGAAGACGAGCAAGCCGATGGGCAGAATATAAATGCCCCAGCCAAAGATCTGCGACAGGAAAAAGATAACGCCGCCGACGAGTGGAGAACGGTTGGCAGAGATCAGCCCCAAAAGAATGATGAGCCCAAAGAATGCCAACCCGATGCCGACCACATCCAGTTTGCGCTCGGCAGAGAGGTTATCCCACCAGGAAGGTCCGCGCGAAGGCGGAGGCTGATGCGCGTGTTCTTTCGGCGCGTGTTTTCCACCCGAACCATCTCCTTTTTTGGAAGGGAGAACTTTGCCTGCGGGTTTTGTATTTTTTTTCGGAGAGGGCTTGAGGAGAGGCATGAGCCGGGAGGGAAGTGATGAGTGAAACGTGAATTTGATGGGACTGTTGATGAGTTAAGAGTAACGAGATGTGAGTTATTCTTTGTTGAGTCATTATAGCACAAATGGTCTGTTATCCTTTTTGAGCGCGTTTTCTATTTTTTCTCTGTGAACTCCATGGTTAAAGATTTCTTGCCCATCCGTTCAGACATGCCCCGCCGGTGAAAATCAGAAACCGGGCAGATGAGTTAAGGTAAAATTGCTAGGCTTAACTTCCAATGGCTCAACGTTTTCAGGGTTTGTGAAGAGAGATCCCTTTTCCTCCCTGTGACCGACACAGGACTCACTTTGTTCGAAATCCTTTTTCTTGGCACTTCCGCATCGGCGCCTTCGGCAAATCGCGGGCTTTCCGCACAAATCGTTTCTCATAACGAATATCGCTTTCTGGTGGATTGCGGCGAAGGGACTCAGCGCCAGATTCTTCAATCGGGCATCGGCTTTAAACGGCTGACGCGCGTTCTGCTTACGCATGGTCATCTCGATCACATCCTCGGACTGGGCGGACTCTTGTCCACGTTCCTGCGCTGGGAGGCGATCGACGAGTTCGAAGTGTACGGCAGCCGCGGCACACTGGAACGTGTCAAGACGCTTCTATTTGATGTGGTGCTGCGCGGAAAACAGCCGCCCATGCCGCTGCGCATCGTGGAGATCAAACCCGGCGTCATCTTCGAAGCAGAGGATTTCACTGTGACGGCGTTCCCGGTCTTCCATCGCGGCGTGGATAGCCTTGGGTATGTCTTCGAGGAAAAAGCGCGCCGTCCGTTCCTTTCGGAAAAGGCGGATGCGCTCGGTGTCCCCTTCGGACCGGAACGCCGCGAACTGGTCAACGGCAACGCCATCAGCCTGCCCGACGGCACACGCATCAACCCGGACGATGTGCTGGGTGAATGGCAAAAAGGAAGCAAGCTCGTCGTGGTGGGTGATACCGGCAGGACCGATAATCTGCTCGACGTATGTAAGGATGCCGATGCTGTGGTCATCGAGTCTACCTATATGGAAGAAGAAGCTGAGATGGCGGGACAATTCTCACATCTCACCGCGCGCATGGGCGCGGAACTCGCTCAAAAAGCGGGGGTCAAGAAGTTGATCCTAACCCATTTATCGCGCCGATACCGCGCAAAAGATGTGCTCGCGGAAGCGCAGTCCATTTTTGCGAATACGGTCGTGGCGCGCGATTTCGATACATTTCAGATCAAGAGAGAACACGAATAATGGTAGAGAAAATTACTGTAGGGGTATTAACCTCCGGCGGGGATGCGCCGGGAATGAATGCGGCGATCCGCGCTGTGGTACGAACGGCGCAAGCAAATAATATGGATGTCATCGGTGTGATGAACGGATACGAAGGCTTGATCAACGGCGAATTCCGTCCATTGGGCGCGCGCGACGTGGGCGGCATTCTTCAACGCGGCGGGACCTTCCTGCTTACCAGCCGCAGCAAACGTTTTATGGAACCCACCGGTCAACGCGAAGCGATCCGCAAAATGAACGAGGCGGGTATGAATGCGTTGATCGTCATCGGCGGCGAAGGTTCGATGAACGGCGCAAATGTGCTCTCGCAGCAGGGCGTGAAAGTCATCGGCATTCCCGCCAGTATCGACAACGACATCTGGGGTACGAACATCGCCATCGGTACAGACACCGCCATGAACACCATCATGGATGCGGTGGATAAACTGCGTGATACGGCATCGTCGCACCAGCGCGCCTTCCTGATCGAAACGATGGGACGCAACAGCGGATATCTTGCCGTTATGACGGGCATCATCTGCGGCGCGGAGATCGTGCTGAGCCCGGAAGCGCCTGTTTCCATAGAAGAAGTTGCAACTTCGATAGAAGATGCCTATCGGCGCGGAAAGAACCATGCGATCATTATCAACGCGGAAGGCTCCAGTATCAGCACGACAGACCTTGCCCAGGCTCTTGAAAATATGGATATCGGCTTCAAAACCCGTGTGACCATTCTCGGTCACATCCAGCGCGGCGGTTCACCCTCGGCGTATGACCGGCTGCTGGCTTCCCGCATGGGCGTGCGAGCCGTGGAAGCGTTGATGGAGGGGGCGCACGGCGTAATGATCGGTTTGAAGGGCAAAGGTATTGATTTCATCCCGCTCATCGATGTCATCAGCAACAAACGCAAAGTGAACATGGAGTACGATCACATGGTCAAGGTACTGGCACGATAAACAGCCAAACCAACAGACGGCTCAAACAGCCGTCTGTTTTTTTATATTTTGTACACGGAAAACACGGATCTAACGGATGTTTACCGAAACCCTTTGAAAAAATGGTTTTTTTCCGTGTTTTCCGTTCAATCCGTGTACAAAAAACTGTTTGCAAATTTCCGAATAAAAACGGGCGGATGTGCGTATATAGTATGAATCCTCGGAAAGGAATGGCACGCGGTGGACTTCGAGTACGAAGCAGGTGAAAAGGAACTGGTCGTCAGAGCGCAAAAAGGCGACAGGAACGCGTTCAATGAACTTATCCTCATGCATGCACGGGGAGTGATGAACGTGATCTTCCGCATGTGCGGCGACGAACACATCGCCGAAGACGCAGCGCAGGAGACCTTCATCCGCGCCTGGTCTCACCTGGGTTCCTTCCGCGCGGATGCATCCCTGCGCAACTGGCTGTACCGCATCGCCCTCAACGCCGCAACGGATTTGCTCCGCAAGGAGAAGCGCATCCTGCCGGGGGATGTAGATGACTTCGATCTCGCGGATCCGGAACCGGGACCGGAGGGAGTCTACTTGCAGGAGGAGCGTGCCACGCTGGTACAGAGAGCCATCTCGTCCCTGCCCGATGCGAGCCGGGCGGTGCTGGTGCTGAAGGAGTACGAAGGATTGTCGTATCACGAAATTGCGAACGCACTCGATATCCCGCTCGGAACCGTCATGTCCCGTTTGAATTATGCCCGTCGCTTATTGAAGGAAAAACTACAGGGACAGATGGTCGTGCTGATGGAGGCTGAACATGTCTAACCACGTCAAAGAATGGTTGAACGCCTACCTGGATGGCGAATTGAAGAACGGACGGCTTCACCAAGTGGAAGCACATCTCGCCGAGTGCCCGGAATGTCTGGCGGAGTTGGAGTCGTTGGAGAATCTTTCCAACCTGCTGCATGAAGTGCCTACACCCGAATTCATCTCGCCTGAAAAGTTTGCGGCGCAGGTCAACCTGCGTTTGCCGCACGAACAGCCCAAGGCGACAAAACGCAACGCGCAGGAATTTGGCTGGTGGATGATCCCGGTCAGCCTGTTGATGCTCTCGGTCTTCATCGCCACCTCAACAATCGTCACGGATGTGGTGACCACTGCCGGGAGGCTCGGTCTGTTGAACGGCGCTCCCGCCTGGCTCGTGCAAGTATTTTCTGATGAACCCGTCTGGTCGGGAACGCTGGGTGACTTCGGGCTTCTGAGCGGGAGCGGTCTGCAATGGGCAGAGCAGGCAGAAGCCTTTACAAGAAATACCCTGCCTGAGATCATCTGGCAGGTCGCAATTGCCCTGTTATATCTAAGCTGGATCGTCATCTGGTGGGTGCGGCAAACGCATCGGGAGCACGGCCAACTCCTTGAAAGCTGAAGCAGCCCAACGGTCAAAACAGAACGAATACTTTGAAAGAAGGAAAAAATGGATCCCGTCAAAATTCTAAAACGCGCCTGGCACATCCTGTGGAGTTATCGAGCCTTATGGGTCTTCGGTCTGATCCTGGCAATGGCTGGCGCCGGTTCGAGTGGAAATGGTTCAGGCAACAACGGGGCGCAGTTCGAACGCGACTCGCAAAGCAGTCAACAACCTTTGCACGAAGATATGAAAGAGTCATTCAAGGACGCCGGGCAGGAAATGCAGAAGTTGTTCAACGAAGGGTTGGGCGAAGTGGGTCTCTCCGAAGGGGACGTATCCACGCTGATCTGGATCGGCGTCATCTTCCTGGTGTTCATGATCGTCACGAGCATCGCCCTGGCTGTCGCACGCTACGTCTCGGAGACTGCCGTCATCCGCATGGTGGACGAGTACGAAAACACCGGCACAAAGATGACCGTCCGTGAGGGATTCCGCATCGGCTGGTCACGCACCTCGTGGCGGCTGTTCCTGATCAACCTGTTGGTGAGCCTGCCAGCTTTTCTGATCGTGCTTGCCATGTTGGTGCTGGGAATTGTCATCTTCCTGGCGTTCAGCAGCAACAACCATGGAGCAGCGGCTTTCAGTGTGGTCGGTTCCATCGGCATTTTGTTCCTGCTCATCTTCGTGGTGGTCATCGTGAGTATCTTTCTGGGATTGCTGCGGCACTTCTTCTGGCGCGCCTGTGCCTTGAACAACCTCGGTGTGCGTGAATCGCTGCGCCGCGGGTTCCAGATGGCACGCGAGAACTGGAAGAATGTCGGCATCATGTGGCTGGTGATGGTCGGGCTGGGGATCGCCTGGGCGTTCGTGTCGATCGTCGCAGCCATCGTGACGTTGCCGGTCGTTGCGCTCACAAGCGTGGTCGCCGTCCTCGTGGCGGGCATCCCTGCCCTGCTCGTGGGCGGACTGACCAGCCTCTTCCTGAACGGTTGGATACCCTGGGTCATTGGCGCGGTCTTCGTCCTGCCGCTGTTCTTCACGCTCGCATTCTCCCCCTGGCTACTTCTGGGAAGCTGGCAGACGGTCTACGCCTCCACCGTGTGGACGCTGGTCTATCGTGAGCTCAAGGCTTTGCCCGCGCTGACGAATGGAAACGCAAGTACGGAAGTAACAACGAGTTAGTCGAAAACAAATTAATGAAATATGACTCACCCCGAAATTAAGGTTTCGCGGGTGAGTCTGTTTTTAAGAGCAAATGGGACGCGGATTAACGCTGAGAACGCCGATTTTTTTCCTTTTCCGCGTAAATCCGCGCTCGTCCGCGTCCGATATTAAATTCGGGGTTAATCATGTTTGATACCCTGATGGGGTTACACTTTTTCTCCCCTGAATTGCGTTTCATATAACTGACTATAGACACCGCCAAGTGCGAGTAATTCCTCGTGCGTGCCTCTCTCTACGATCTTCCCGCGATCCATCACCAGGATCATATCCGCCGCCAAAATTGTGGATAGGCGATGCGCGATGACAATGGATGTCCGCCCAGCCATGACGCGCTTCAACGCGTCTTGAATCAGGGATTCGGATTCGCTGTCCAGGGAGCTGGTGGCTTCGTCCAAAACGAGGATGCGCGGATTCTTGAGGATGACGCGCGCGAGGGCAATGCGCTGTTTTTCGCCGCCGCTGAGTCTGTATCCGCGTTCGCCGACGATGGTGTCGTAGCCGTCGGGCAGGTCCATGATGAAGTTGTGGATGTTGGCGGCTTTGGCAGCGGCTTCGATCTCCGTTTGCGTGGCATCGGGTTTGGCATAGATCAGGTTGGTGCGGATGGTGTCGTGGAAGAGATACGTCTCCTGCGTGACCATGCCGATGGATTGCGAGAGCGACTCGAGTGTGACATCTTTCAGGTCATGCCCATCGATGCGGATCACACCGTCGGTGGGGTCGTAAAGGCGCGGGATGAGATAGGTCACGGTGGTCTTGCCTGCGCCGGAAGGACCGACGAGCGCGATCAACCCTCCGGGGCGGGCGATAAAGGAGATTCCCTCCAGGGCGACATCCCGGGCTTGAGAGGTGGATTCGGTTTCGGCGGGGTCTGAGGCGGGGAGACGACCATGGACGGTGGACGGTTGACCATTCCCACCCTTTGCGTTTTTACTGTCAGCAGATGACTGCCCACTGAATACTGCCTTCACATCCTCCATCTTCCCATAGCGTTTTACATCTTTCAATAATTTGGTTTCGTCGATCTTGTAATTGAAGGTGACGTTATTGAATTCCAGTTCGCCTCTGACGTCATGCAGTTCGATGGCGTTCTCTTTTTCAACGATGTCCTGCGGCAGGTCGACGACTTCAAAGACACGCTCGAAGGAAACCATGCTTGTGGAAAATTCGACAGGCGCGCCAGCCAGCCCTTGCAGGGAACCGTAAAGCTGACCGAGGTAGGAACCGAACGCGACGATGGTGCCGATGGTGAAGACATCGGTGATGACGAAGTATCCGCCCAACCCGTAAACGAGCGCCGTGCCGACTGCCGTCACCAGCCCAAAGATGACGAAGAACGACGAGCCGACCACGGCGCGGCGAATGCCGATATCGCGGACGTTCGCGGCGCGTTCGCGGAAACGTTTTTCCTCTTCCCGGGCGCGACCAAAGAGTTTGACCAACAGCGCGCCGCCGATGTTGAGAGTCTCGTTCATGTGCGCGTTCATCTGCGCGTTGATGTCCATGGCTTGACGGGCGATGTCGCGCAAGACATTACCAAGCCGTTCGGCAGTGATGATGAACAATGGCAGGATGAGCACGCTGACGATGGTCAGCCGCCATTCGAGCGTAAGCATGACTGCCAGCAGCGCGACCGTTTCGACGAGGTTGGTAACAATGTTGACGATGGTGTTGCTGATGGCGTTCTGCGCGCCAACCACATCATTATTAAGCCGGGACATCAACTCACCGGTCTTGGTGTTGGTGAAGAATCGCAATGACATGCGCTGGAGGCGCGAGAAGAGCGTGGAGCGCAGGTCATAGATCACGCCTTCGCCCACTGTGGAGTTGAGCCGCCGCTGGAAGACGTTGATCCCGCCGTTGAGTGCGGGGATGAACAGCAGAGCCAACCCCAGCCAGATGAGCCGCTGGGTATCCTTGGCGGGCAGGACCACGTCGATCATGTTACGGAAAATGAGCGGAGTGAGTAGGGAAATGCCGGCGGTGAGAAGGATGGTCACCAACATACCGATGATCTGCCACCAATAAGGTTTGGCGTAATTGAGAACGCGCAATAAAAGTTCGCGGGTCACTTTGGGTTTTTCGTCGCCCTGACGCATTGCCATGAACCAGCCGTATCCGTGCATAAAATAGTCTCCTAGTTTGGTAGTCAAATAGTCTCGTAGTCTTTTGACCATCCGACCATTCGACTATAAGACCAAGCGACTAATCCGGCAACTGGACGAAGGGGGAGGTTAACGAAAGTATGATGGATACAACCGCGGAGGTGCTATACTATTTTAAGAGCAACAACATGCTCCCCATTCATCACATCGAGAGATTTCTCAAGTTCACGCCCCTGCCGCTGCAGGAGATCGTATTCGAACTGCGGAACATCATCGCCGCCGTCGCACCGGATGCGAGTGAAGTTGTGCGCTGGGGCGGGTTGAGCTACTTCCACGAAGGGCGCGGGGGGATCGTCAGTGCGGGTATCTGCCAGATCGGGGTCGAGAAAGACCACATCCGCCTGGAATTCATCCACGGAGCATTTTTAGCGGACCCGCATAAACTCCTCACCGGCAAGGGTAAAGCCAAACGAACGATCGAGATCGCTTCCTACGAATCCGCCCCGTGGGATTACTTCCAGGAACTGATCGCATCCGCGGCAAAGATCGATCCGCGTTCGCTGAAAGCGGTTCGCTAAATCGAAATGAACGGCACGTGTGCTTCCAGAAAGGCGAAAAACATCCGCCCGATTCCCGTCACCCATGTATAAAAACGCAGAGTTTGAGAACGTCCTGCAAATCCCCAGGAAGTCATGTATACAGCACCCAAGTGGATGCTATAATCTCACCGGCTTTATCTTATCCACAGTATTTGAAATATAACGAAACAGCATGACCTATACGCCCATCGTTTGGCTGCTATTCATATCCGCGCTTGTGAATGCAGGGCTTGCCTATCACACCCGTCAATATCAGGATGTGCCGTCAGTCAAACCCTTCCGCTTCATGATGTGGTGTACGGCTGTCTGGGCGTTCCTGTATGGGATCGCCACATCCCTCACCGCTCTCTCCCCAAAATTATTCTTCAACAATCTAATTTACATCCCCGCCCTGCTTTCCGTCATCGCATCGCTGGCGCTTGCTCTCGAATATACCGGGAACATCGCATGGCTTACGCGGCGGCGGCTTGTATTTCTGTTGATGCCGCCCATCCTCTTTGTGGCACTTGCATTCACCAGCCAGTTCCATCACCTCTGGCGGTATGACCATCAACTGATCTGGTCCAGTGCGGTGCCTGTCATCGTCGCCTCCAAAGGCATCCTTTACTGGTTTTACATCCTGTACATGCTTGGGATTTCCTTCGCTTCATTCGCGATGCTGGTGACCTCGTTTCGATACCGCACGCTTTATTTCCGCAACACCATCATCCTCACCATCGGCATGCTCATTCCGGATGTGGTCGGTACATTATATGTCCTCAACCTCACCCCCGTGCGCGGCTTCGATTGGACATCCACTTCCTTCATCTGGACCGGTTTGATTTATATCTGGGCAGTCCTGCGCGGCAGGTTGTTCGACGTTGCACCGCTGGGGCGCAATACCCTCATCGAACATATCGAAGACTTGATGATCGTGCTCAACCGGGATGGATTGGTCAGCGACTACAACCGCGCCGCCCAGAACGCTCTCGCTCTTTCCCCGGTGACGATCGGCAGCTCCCCGACGAACCTGGGCGAACCCTGGGGCGGAATCTTCCAATGTTATGCCAGAACAAATTCCATCAAGGATGAGATTGTCGTCTCAGGTAGCACGTATGAGCTGAATATCACGTCGATACCGGGGGGAGGGTCCAACATCCTCGGAAGGATATTCCTCTTCCGTGATATTACCCGGCGCAAGCAGGCGGAAATTGAAGAGCGCAAACAACGCATCCTCGCAGAGGCGCTGCGCGAAACCTCCCAGGCGCTCAACAGCACGCTGGACTATGACGGCGTGCTTGAAAGCATCCTAAAGATCGTGGGGCACGTCGTCCCGACCGATTCCGCCAACATTTGCCTGCTGAGCGAAGATGGAACATTGAACTATGTTCACTTCTACGGTTACGAAAAATACCAGATATCGAAAGACGAGCTGTCAACTTTAAAATTCTCCCTGATGAACTCCTCGATCTTCAGACATGTGGCAGAGACCGGCGAGCCACTCATCATCTCGGATACCTACGCACACCCCGGTTGGATCGTCACCACCAGCGGCGCATGGATCCGTTCGTATGCGATCATGCCGATCCGCATCAAGGAAAAAGTGGTGGGATTTTTGAATCTGGATAGCGCTGTGACCGGAATGTACACGCCTGAACACCTGCACAACCTGCGTGCCTTTGCCGACCAGGTGGCGGTCGCAGTGGAAAACGCACGCCTGTTCGATGCGCTGGGGACCGAGATCAACGAAAGAAAATTGGTGGAGACCAGGATCCGCTATCAGAACGACCGGCTGAACGCCCTCCATGTCATCACGTTCGAGCTATTGAAACATCACAAACTCGAAGACCTGCTCGATGTCCTCCTCATCCGCGCCGCCGACCTGCTCGAATCTCCCTTCGGTCTGCTGGGTGAGGTCGATGGTGATGAGTTTGTCGTCAAAGCCACCACCGAAATGACCTCTTCCCTGAATGGATCACGTGTTTCCATGAAGGAGGCAAAACTCTCCGCGAAGACCATCGAGACCCGCCAACCGCAGGTCATTGCGGATTATTCCGCATGGTCGGAACGAATGAGCATCCATGCCCCTTATCAATTGAAGGCGGTCCTCAACATTCCCATCTCCATCGGCGAGACCGTGGTGGGCGTCATTGCACTCGCGCGGATACAACCAGGCATGCCCTACACGGACGAGGAGATCGAGGTGATGAACTCTTTTGCCCAGCTCGCCGCCCTCGCCATTGATAACGCCAGTCTCTTCGCATCCGCACAGAACGAACTGGTACAAAAGTTCCGCGCCGAGGATGAACTCCGCAACGCGAATCAAGTCTTGAAGTTCCAACTCGAAGCCATTGAGACCCTCCAGGCAGAGTTACGCGAGCAGGCGATCCGTGATCCGCTCACCGGCTTGTACAACCGCCGGTATCTCACCGAAGCGCTGGAACGCGAATTCGCGCGCGCCTTGCGGGAGAAATATCCGATCAGCTTCGTCATGATCGACATCGACCATTTCAAGGATATCAACGACTCTTTCGGGCATCCTGCCGGGGACGCCATCCTGCAAAGGCTCGCCACCCTTATCCAGAGTCAGACGCGCATCGGCGATATTGTCTGCCGGTACGGCGGCGAGGAATTCCTGGTGGTGCTGCCGAACGTCTCGACCGAGATCGCCTACCAGATCACCGAACGGTGGCGACTCTCCTTCATGGGGCTGACGCTGCCGATCGGTCTGGGGTCTCGCAAAGCCAGCATCTCTTGTGGAATATCCATTTACCCGCTGCATGGGGAGGGCGGAGCTGAATTGATCTCCCTGGCAGATAAAGCCATGTATCAAGCCAAAGCCGCCGGTCGCAACAGGGTCATTATCTGGAGCGGGGTCGGGGACGAAAATTCCGCGCGGTAGTAGAAATGGGGGTCGCGCTATCATTACAGGCCGGGGATGAAACAGGTAAAATCCGCCGCTGGAGACCGAATTCATGTCAACCAAAACCCCTTCCATTATTTCCACTGTCATTACCGTAATTTCGCTGCTGATCTTTGGCGCTGCTGTGATGTTCTTCCTGCTGGTTGCGCTCAACGGCTTTAGCGAACGCGCCGCAACCCCGGCGTTGATCGCATCTCTGGTGTGTCAGGGGTTGGGCATCGTCTTTGCTGCCGTGCTCACGTGGCGCCTGCCCCGCATTTTCATGGAAAAGTTCAATTGGAATAAGGTCATCGCGGTGGTCGTATCCATCCCGGCTGGTCTGACCCTCGGCGGGTTGATCGGTTCCGCCGCCCTGTTCATCGGCATCGTTGTGGCGGAGGCATTGCGATAAGGCGATTCAAGAAAACCCCTCCCGCGGATGGCTGATGATGCCTTGGTTCCAAATATAATCTTCGGGAGTCATTATGCGCATCTCTTTCCGGAAGCTCGCTGGAGAACCATCCCATGGCATCGCCTTCTTCTGGTCCATGACCGTGGAAGGGAAGACCTCCATGATCGATCAGTTCATTCCGGAATTGTTCTTCGACTTTCTATTTATAAAGGCGGGGAACATCCGGTATGTGGATACGGCACGCAAAGAAAAAATCAGTCTGCCCAGGCAGTCGCTCAAAACCCTGTTCAGCCGTCCGCTGACGTTAGACTATACGACGCCGCTGGTTTTGTTCGGTGCCCGTCTCACATTGAGATTCGCTGAGTCGTTTTCAGGGGAGATGAAAGCCAACAGTTTTTTGGATCAGGACTGGGTCAGGAAAGATGCGAATGACCTTGGGGAGTTCAAGCGCCAGGTGACGGGTCACATCCAGCAGGAGCGCAGGGAAAAATTTCCGTACCCCATGTTCTCTTCTGCTTTGAAGGAGTCCGGCTGGCTGATCAATTTTTCGCCGCGCCACAAACGCCGTTTGTATAGATCCGCATTCGGTTTGAGCCGCAAGGAATTGCTGAACATCCACAATCTGCATGCCTTTCTCGATCAAGCCTGCGATTTTTCTTCGCAGAGTCCGCGCATCATCCAGCACATCACCCCGGATGTATTTTACGACCAGCCGCATTTGAACCACACCTTCAAAAAGATGACCGGGCTTTCGCCGGTGGAATATTTTCAGAACAGTTCGTTCCTGCAAGACAACTTGATGTCCGCTTCTTACAATGAGATCTCAGGCGGATGACATAGAATACGTGGAGACTCAGAGAAAGGACTGCAAATGAAATTCAAAAAATCGAAGAACGATATCGTCAATGATTACCTTGGGAATTTGACCGAAGAGATCGCCCCGCTGTTTTTGGAGATCCGCGAGTGCGTGCTGGCGGCGGGTCCGTCCTTCAACGAGAGCATCAAGTGGAAGAACTGTCTCGTGTATGCCACGACCAAAAACCACCTCCAGACCGTGGTGGGCAAGGGCAAAGTTTCGTTGATATTCTTTGAAGGTGTATCGCTGAATGACAAGTACGGTCTGCTCGAAGGCGATGGCAGCAAGGCGCGCACAATGCGTATTACGTCAAAGGAGTTCAACAAAAAAGCGCTGGCGGATTACATCAAACAAACTTTGAAAGCTGAAAAATAACGGAGGCAGTCATGAAAAAATACAGCGCATCCATTACGATCAACGCCGCACCTGAAGTGGTCTGGAAGCTCCTCACAGACGCGGGCGGTTACCCTGCCTGGGACCTGACCATGGACCACATTGAAGGCAGACTGGCGCCCGGCGAATCAGTGAAGTTCTTTACCAAGTTGAGTCCACAGGCGTTCCCGGTAAAGGTCACAGCCTTCGAGCCAAACCGCAGACTGGTGCTGACGGGCGGCATGCCGCTGGGATTGTTCAAGTCTGAACGCACGCATTCGCTGACACCGACGGCAAACGGCGGGACCCAATTTCATACCGAGGAGATCTTCAGCGGATTGCTCGAGCCGTTCTTTGGGAAGAACATCCCTGACCTGACCGGGAATTTTCAGGGTTTTGTCGCTGCGCTAAAGAAGCGGGCTGAAGCAGCTTGAATTATCAACTTGATGGATGAAAAAGCAGCCGCTGATGAGCGGCTGCTCTTTTAATAAGGATATAATCCCCAAAAAGGAGCCGAACCATGAGAGTAGAACTGACCCGCTTCAGAGTTGATGAAGGGAAATCTGCAAGGGTGGATGAATGGTTGAAGATGCTCAACGAGCACATGGATGAAGTCATCCAGACGCTGGATCGCGAGCAGATGAAGCTCGAGGTCATCTTCCGCGAAGTCATCGAGGACAGGGAATACCTGTATTGGTTCTCGGTGCAGGGTGAAACGGGAGAGGATGTCAACACATCCACGTTCGAAGTGGACCGTAAACATATTGCCTTTCACGATGAATGCATCGACCACACATACGGCGCGCGCGATGCCCAGCCGCAGGTGGTGATGGTTCCACGCCAGGTTGCGCTGGCAATGGAGTGGGAACATCCCGCCGCAGATGTCGTTCCGTTCGAGCGGCGCGAGATCGTTCGCTACCGCCCCGAGTGAGTTTTAATGTTATAGTGAATGAAAATGAAGTGCCTTTATCGGTAGAGTTCTGAGACCAAAACATCATTCGTCGAGGCAGGACCGTCACTTTCGGAAACTGGAGCGATCCATTTCGTGTCTCCGCCAAATATCCTTTACAGCTCTTTATTAATGATCGCAGGCGGGGTATGTTTATTTGTTGCAGCGATCATCCTTCAATCACGGCGGACGGTTACAGGCGCTCCCGCGCTCATGGTCCTGCTTTTCGCGCTGGCATGGTGGGATATTACCTACGGCGTTTTCTGGGCGGATACCCCCGGACCAACCCCTTACTTCTGGCTGGACATAACCTACATCGGCGTTGTGACCGTCCCTTCAGCATTGCTTGTTTTTTCCCTGCAGATCTCCAACAAAAATGACTGGCTGAAACGACCATTGGCGGCGCTGATCTACCTGGTACCGCTGATCGTACTGCTCGTCCTGTTCACAGACCCATATCATGGGCTCTTCTTCGCCGGAAAGCGGACGGAGAACAGCGCCTTCATTCTCGATGCGGGACCGGTGTTCTGGTTCAACGTGGTCTTTTCCTATTCCCTGGTCCTGCTCGCCACCATCGTACTCGTGCAGACGTTCTTCCGCTCCGCTGGAATGTACCGCTGGCAGATCAGCCTGGTCCTCGGTGGGCTGGCGGTGACATGGCTGAACAGCATCATTTTCATCTTCGGCATCAGCCCGCTACCCGGCGCGGATAACACCCCCTTTTCCTTTACGATCACGGCGATCGCCTTTGCCTACAGCCTGCTGAGGCATCATCTCCTCGAGATCGTGCCTGTGGCGAGGGACGTGCTGGTCGAAAAAATGACGGATGGAGTACTGGTGATCGACGATCTGAACCGGGTCGTGGATATCAATCTCACAGCGAAGAAGTTATTGAACATCACCGGCGATGTGCTGGGATTCCCCATCGAACAAATATTTTTTCATTTAGGCTCGAAGGAACGGGAAGCCTTCCGCTCGCTCAAGTCCACCTTTGATATCGAACTGGCAGGCGAGCTGGTAACCCACATGGAAGTTAAAGTCTCACAGCTCATGGACCGCCGCGAAAAACTGCTCGGGCGGCTGATCATCCTACATGACATCACCAAGCTGAAAGGCATTCAGAACGAACTCCGTGTGCTTGCCAGCCGCGACTCGCTCACCGGCGCGGTCAACCGCCGTCATTTTATGGAACTGGCAAAACGCGAGCTGGTCCGCACCAAACGATACCGGCGCAGGCTCGGACTGGTGCTGATGGACCTTGACACCTTCAAAAAGGTGAACGATACCTACGGTCATCAAGCCGGAGACCAGGCGCTGCTGGCATTGAAAAAGGTCTGCCTGCAAGGCACTCGAACTGTGGATATTTTTGCGCGGCTGGGCGGCGAGGAATTTGTCCTCATGCTGCCAGAGACAGGCAAGGAGTCCGCTGCCGTCATTGCAGAACGTCTGAGGGAAGCGCTGGAAAAAACGTACATAAGATTCGGGGCGCACAAATTCAAGGTGACGATCAGCATGGGGGTGACGGAATACAACGAACAGAAGGATGATACATTGGACGCCATGTTAAGCCGGGCAGATAAGGCGCTCTATCAGGCAAAAGCGAACGGGCGCAATCAGGTTTTGATCTGGAAGGCTGAAAGGAAATAGTTCAGGAAAATGAAACTCACCAGTATCAACATCGGAGAAAAACGAACACAGCAAAACAAGGGCAGGCAAGAGATCACGGGGATCTATAAACGTCCGCTGCAGGGACCGGTGCAGGTCACGGCCCTCGGCATCGCTGACGATTTCATCGCCAGCAAGAAACATCACGGCGGACCGGATCAGGCGCTCTACATATACGGCGAAGCAGACTATCGATGGTGGCAATCAGAGCTTGGCACGAGTCTCGATGCGGGAACCTTCGGTGAGAATCTTACGGTCAGCGAATTGGAGTCTGCCGGATTCAACATCGGGGATTTTCTACATATCGGCGAGGTGACACTGCAAGTGACCGCGCCTCGCATCCCGTGCGGGACCTTTGCCTCGCGGATGGGAGATGGGCAATGGGTGAAGAAGTTCCGCGCCGCCGAACGCCCCGGTTTTTACTGCCGCGTGCTGCGCGAAGGGACGCTCAAAGCGGGCGATGAGGTCATGGTCGAACGATACACGGGCGAAACGATCTCGCTCATCCAGATGTACCGCGATTATTATGAAAAGGGAAAAAGTGAAGCGACCCTGCGTTTGCATCTCAACGCGCCCATCGCCATCCGCGCGCGGGTTGAGTTGGAAAAGGAATTGAACGAACTTTATCAATAAAAGGAGAATCGTATGTCCGCTGACCTGATTATCGGGATTGTATTTCCACTGGTTGGACTTCTGCTGGCAGCGATCGGCGCGTTTATTTTCTTCCGCACCCGCGCTTTCATCAGCAGGTCGCAGGAGGTGAAGGGCACCATAGTACGAATGGTTTACTCTTCCAGCTCGGATGGGGGCGGGTACTCGCCTGTTTTCCGGTTCAACACCATCGAAGGCAGAAGCGTGGAGGTGGCGGATAAGCTTGCCTCCAATCCGCCGCAATTCAAGGAGGGAGAGGTGGTGGACGTTCTGTACGATCCGCAGGACCCCAGCCATGCGCGCATCAAGAAATGGATGAACCTTTATTTTGCGCCGCTGCTGCTCGGCGGAATGGGCTTGATCTTCGGCGGGGTCGGCGTTCTCTTGCTGGTCTTCGAATTGCTCGACCTCATGGGAAAGTGATAGCCCGAAGGGGGCAATAAGAAATAAAAAATAGGTCTTGAATAAATAGAAAATTTGTTCTATAATCTTCCTGTTGGTTAATTCCCCATTATTCCAAAGGAGAAGACGTTATGAGCACTCTCGATCATGTCACCTTAAACCGGTTGGAGTCCATCCAGGAGCAAATTGGAATGTCCATCGAAGATGCGGCGAAACTCGTCGTGCGAACCGGGCTGACCCAAAAGAACGATATCAGCTGGATGTTCCAGCGGGAATATCGTATCAAGTACGAAGATGCGAAGCTGCTGGTTGCCGCCCTGTTCGAGTCGCATTTACAGAGCGTATGATCTTCCATACCCATTATCCGGCTTTTCCGCTGAATAATTTCATCGACAGCATTTTCTATTTCGAGGGGCTTGTCCCCGCGCATGCCCTCGACCGTTTTCTGCCGGATGGCAACACCGAACTCCTGCTCGACCTGACGGAATTGCCGCAGCACATCCACGACAACACGACACTGGAAGTCATCCAATCCTGCCGTCATGCCTGGGTCAGCGGCGTGCGGACACGTCCCATCACCATCCCATCGGGCAATGGCAGCCGCATGCTGGTGGTCGCCTTCAAAAAGGGAATGGCACATCCGTTCTACCCCTTCCCCATGAGCGAGCTGACCGACACGGTCGTGATGGCAGACCTGGTGTTCGGGATCAGCATGGTCGAGTTGCGCGAGCAATTGCTCGCTGCAGGAACGGTCGGCGAAATGTTCTACCTGCTGGAAATGTTCCTCTTGACCCGCGGCGGCGATAGACTTCACGAGACACCTACAAATCGTTGTATTGAATATGTCTTGAACGGCATCCTCAACCAGCCCACCTATTTCAAATTCCAAAACCTGACCGACCGCATTGGATATTCGCAAAAGCACTTCATCGACCTGTTCAAAAAACAAGTCGGCGTGACCCCGAAACAATACCTGCGGATCATCCGCTTTCAGAAAGTGGTGCAGGAATTGGAACAGAACGCCTCTTCCTGCGATTGGAGCGGACTCGCCCTCCAAAGCGGATTCTACGACCAAGCCCATTTCATAAACGACTTCCGCGATTTTTCGGGCTTCACTCCCGGCGAATATGTGAAGAAAAAGGCTGACACTTTGAATTACGTGCCCGTCATGCAAAGGTAAATTTTTACCAATACGATTGTGTTCATCTCCGTTAGGATGATGCTCAAATCATTCCATACCCAAAGGAGATAAACATGGAAAACCTGTACATTAACCATCTTGCCGTTTTTGTTTGCGCCGTTGCCAACCTCGCGCTGGGAGCCTTGTGGTATTCGCCGGTGCTCTTTTATAAAGGCTGGCAGCGCGAAACCGGGCTGACGGATGAACTGCTCGCCAAACAGAATCCGCTCAAGACCTATGGGCTGACGTTTGTGTTCGCGCTCATCATGTCTTACAATCTCGCGTTCTTCCTCGGAGACTCCGCCACAGATGCCGCCTGGGGTACGACCGCCGGATTCCTCGCCGGGTTCGGCTGGGCAACATTGATCTTTGCCGTCATCGCCCTGTTCGAACAGCGGTCGTGGAAGTACATCTTCATCAACGGCGGATTCATCACCGTCTATTTCACATTGATCGGTTTCATTCTTGGCATTTGGCGATAGAGGAGTTTAACAATGGACAGTCTCGATAAAGCGATCCAAACCCAGATAGACAATATCCAGAAGAAGACGGGCATGTCACTCGCCCAATTGACCGCGCTCATCAAGAAGAGCGGACTCACCAAACACAGCGAGATCCGCGACATGCTCAAGGAGAAGCTCGGGCTTGGTCACGGTGACGCCAACACGCTCACGCATGTTGCCTTGAAATCGGACGGCGCCAGCGCAGCCGAAGGCAAATCGATGGATGCGGTGCTGGATGAAATCTACACAGGCGCGAAAGCCGCCCAGCGTCCCATCCATGAAGCGCTGATGAAGCACATCGACAAATTCGGCGAGTTCGAGATCGCGCCGAAGAAGGGCTACGTCAGCCTGCGCCGCAAGAAACAGTTTGCGATGATCGGTCCCAAGACCAACACCCGCTTTGAAGTGGGCATCAACATCAAGGAAATAAAGAAAAGCCCACGGCTGCTGGAACAGCCCAAGGGCAGCATGTGCAACTTCATCGTCCCGCTGACCGATGCGAAGGAAGTGGATGCAGAGTTGATCGCGTGGATCAAGTCCGCGTTCGAGGAAGCCGAATAACTTTATTCATAAGGAGAGACCATGTCTGAGCCGTTCGTTTGTCATGTTGAATGGGGTACACCCGACCCTGCTGTGTTGGACAAATTCTTCTCGCAGTTGTTCGGTTGGAAATTCCAAACCTTTGCCCCCGGTTATTGGATATACCTGCCCGCAAGCGGAGGTGTGAGCGTGGGGATCAACACGTCCGACCAGATGCGCGCAGGCGGCTCACCGAACGTTTCCATTCGAGTCGAAGATATCGACGCCGTGCTCGCCAAAGCCCAAACACTCGGCGGCGCTGTGGCAGTTCCAAAAACGATGCTGGGAAGTGGAGCATTTGCCTTTATCACAGCGCCGGATGGCAATGTCATCGGTTTACAGCAGATGTAATTCAATCCATTCAAGAGGTTAGATCATGTCAGTTGAACAAGGCTTCAAAAATAATTTGCTGCAATTGATGGGCGAGACGTTCGAAAAGCCCATCGGGATCTATCTTGACCCGGAAACATCCCTCTTTCAAACGCTCGAAACGATTTCGGCTGAAGAGGCGTCGATCCCTGTCGGTGGAAAGTGCGCTTCGCTTGCTGCACAGGTGGCGCATGTCACCTTCTTCATCGAGTCCTTTGAGCGCTTCGCTCTTCAGGGCGATAATAGTCCGCGCGATTGGGGCTACATCTGGCGCACCGTGGAAAAGGTCACGCCGGAGGAATGGGATGCGTACAAATCCAAACTGCGGGACGCTTATGAACGAATGCTCAAGCTCTTCATCGAAAACCCCGCGTGGAATGAAGATACGATGGGCGGCGCGTTGTCCATTGTTGTTCACTCGGCGTATCATCTCGGCGAGATCCGTCAGGCGTTGTGTACTTTGAAGGAATAACTGGAGCCAGTTATTCCTCAGAATAAAGCCGGGCAGATGAAACACAGGCTGGGCAGATCGCCCAGCCTGTTCGTTTATAATGACGTGAACTCAATGGAGGAAGAAATGATCGACTTCACATCTAAACTTGGGCGCAAAGCCAAGCGTCATCTCAAGCAGGAATATTTCATCTGGCTGACGACCGTGGATTCACAAGGCGCACCCCAGCCTCGTCCGGTCTGGTTCATTTGGGATGGCGATTCGATCCTGATCTACAGCCAGCCGAGCGCGTTCAAGCTCAGGCACATCGCCAACAACCCGAATGTCGCACTGCATTTCAACACCGCCGATCCCAAAGGCGAGGACGATCTCATCATCTTCAAAGGCATTGCAAAGGTTGACACAAAAGCTCAACCTGCAAATGAAGTGCCCGCCTACCTGCGAAAATATCGCAGCGGCATCAAAGGATTGGGCGGTACGCCCCAGACCTTTGCAAAGGAATACGCCACAGCGATCCGCATCAAACTTACTTCCCTGCGCGGCTGGTAACATGTCCAACGAACAGATCATCCAAAAAACTGCCGATTTTATCAAACAGGAATTTTCCGACGACTCCTCCGGTCACGATTGGTGGCATATCTATCGTGTCTGGAAGAATGCCGTTGCCATCTGCGAGATCGAAAAAGCGGATCCGTTCATCGTCGAGCTTGCCGCACTGCTGCATGACCTCGATGATTGGAAGTTCAACGAGGCAGGGGATGAAACCCCGCATCGTGCCAGGGCGTGGCTTGAGTCGTGCCATGTAGAGTCAGCCATCGCTGACAGTGTGTGCGAGATCATCACACATATCTCCTACAAAGGCGCAGGCGTGGAAAATAAAATGGACTCGCTCGAAGGCTTCATCGTGCAGGATGCCGACCGGCTCGACGCCATCGGCGCCATTGGCATCGGACGCGCCTTCGCGTATGGCGGCTATAAGAACCGACCGTTATACGATCCCGAATCGCCGCCCACAATGCACGCCAGTTTTGAAGAATACAAGCATAGCAAAAGCGCCACCATCAATCACTTTTATGAGAAACTGCTCCTGCTCAAAGAGCGCATGAACACCCGAACCGCCAGGCGCATCGCCGGACAACGTCACAAGGTGATGGAAGACTTCCTTTCGCAATTCATGCTCGAATGGGAAGGCAAGGATATTCAATAACAAGTACGGCGAGATTTATCCCGCCTGAAAAAACAGTGCGATATCCATGTCACACTACGAAACACCGGAGGCATCGTGAAGTCCACCCATCGCAAGACCATTGCCGCATTTCCCGTTCTTATTCTTATTTTTCTACTCTCATGTCAGGCGGTTACGCCAACCCTGCCGCCCGTAACGGAGACCCCGTCCGTTGAAGCGCCGCCGACAGCGACCACCGTTCCTTCCGATGAACCTGCCGATGGATCGGCGGGTTCATCCGGTATGGGCGATTCGCTCTATCCCGATTTCGGTAACGGCGGATACGACGTTCAGCGTTACATCCTCGACATCACCATAAATGACGTAACCACAAGCGATCTCTCTGCCGTCACAACCATCGAAGCGGTTGCCATACAGGAACTGAGTCGCTTCAACCTGGACTTTGCCGGGTTCGACATCACCAGCCTCACGGTCAATGATGAGGCGGCGAAGTTCGAGCGGGCTGGCCAGGAGCTGACTGTCATCCCTGCACAACCTTTGGAGAACGGCGAAGCGTTCACAGTTGCGGTCGAATATGAAGGCATCCCCGACCCGATGGAATCCAAAGCGCTGCCCTTCCCAACCGGGTGGATCGTCTACGACGGCGGCATCTTCGTTTTGAGCGAACCCGATGGCTCCGCCAGTTTTTATCCCGTCAACGACCATCCGCTGGATAAGGCGCTGTACATCATCATCGTGACCGTTCCAAAGCCCTATGAAGTCGCTGCCAATGGCGGATTGGACGAGTCCGAATACAGCGGCGATACGACTACCTATCGCTTCTCCGTCCGCGACCCGATGGCGAGCTATCTGACCACCATCAACGTCAACGACTTCAATGTTGAAACAATGGAGTCGGAAGGCGGCATTCCGATCCGCAATTACTATGCCGCCAGCCTGCCCGCTGACGTGAACAAGCCGTTCGCCCGCCAGGGCGAGATGCTCGATCATTTCAGCGAACTCTTCGGACCCTATCCCTTCGAAGTCTACGGCGCGCTCGTGATGGATACTGAATTCGGCGCCGCGCTCGAAAACCAGACCATGTCCATCTTCGGCATCGACATGGTCGATCTGGAAGATATCGAAGGCACAGAAGCGACCGTCGCCCACGAACTCGGTCATCAATGGTTCGGTGACAGCGTCAGCGTGGCAGATTGGGGCGACATCTGGCTCAACGAGGGCTTTGCCACCTATTGCGAAGGCTTGTGGATCGAGTATCTTTACGACCGCGAAGGTCTCGATGAATGGGTCACGATCATCTACAACGAAGTCAAGGGTTTCCCCGATTTCTATCCCCCGCCAGGTGACCCCGCCGGAAACGAACTCTTCAACGGCGGCGTCTATCTGCGCGGCGGATTAACTCTCCACGCCTTGCGGCTTGAAGTCGGCGACGAGGCGTTCTTCGAGATCATCCGCACCTATTATGACCGTTATAAATACGGCAATGCCACCACCGCAGATTTCATTCAAGTGGCGGAAGAAGTCAGCGGCGAAGATCTCGGCGATTTCTTCGATGCATGGCTGTACGATGAACAGCTTCCGCCCATGCACGGGTTGGGTTTGGAATAGGAGATTGTTATCCGCTACTCTGCGCAAAAAACATCCCGCATGCGGGATGTTTTTGAATCTCCAACCCGTAATCCCTCATACTTTATTTGTATTCAAATATCAACGCATAGTCCATTTCGTGAATAAGCAGAAATTCATCGGAGGCGTGAGCCGAATCACTCAACCGCTTCAACCCTTCGACCGCGTGCAGCGCCGTCTGCGGATGACTCAACACCGTGCCTGCGCCAAACAAAAAAGTTAGCAATAGATGTTTATGCCGGTACTCGCGGAACAACATCACTGCCTGCCATGCCATCAACAGCAGAAACAATACGCTGGGCACGCGCGTGATCCCGCCGCCCATCACCTGCCATGTGAAAGCGCGCCATGAAAACGCGTAGATAACCGCTGTCAGCGCGGCGATGATACGGGAATTCGTCGCTTCCTTTGTCAGCAGATATACGGCAAGGATGGACAGCGTGTTGAAAATCGCTGGAAGGTAGAGAAAGATACTGAGAGCAGGGACAGGCAACAGGTCCGATACGATGGCGGAAAGGTAAAAGCCAAGCGGCGGGTACGCGAAGGGAATATCTGCGTGGTTGTATGTCGTCACCGGCGGAATCCTGTATCCGTTCGCCTTCGGGTCTTCGACCATCGTAAAGAACATCCCGCCATCGTTGAGCTGGAATCCGGTTACGACGGCAGGATAAAAACGGACGATGGCGCCGAAAAGAAAAGTGGTAAAAAGGAGCAGCGCGGGAAGGTCAGGCTTTCGGTTCATTGGATGTGGAGCATCTCTCGAACGATGGGCGTCAAGCCCGCAAAGAAGAATTCGACCGCGATGACCATCACGATCAAACCCATCAACCTTAACATGACCTTGTTGCCGTTCTCGCCGATGATGTGCGTGACTTGTTTCGCGCCAAGCAAAAGCAGAAATGTGAACAGCATGATGCCGACGATGATGCCCAGCACGATGCCCTGCTCAGGCATGGATGTGGCTTCATTCATCAAAAGAATGGATGTGGTGATCGCGCCCGGTCCGCAGATGATGGGGATGCCCAGCGGTGTGATGGCGATGTCGTTGATGTATTCGTGGGTCGTCTCGTCGTCAAACTGGATGCGGGTGAGGCGGGCTTGCAGCATTTCGTACCCCATGAGAAAGAAGATCACGCCGCCCACCACGCGCAGGCTGTCTACTGAAATGAAAAAGAAGCGGAAGATCCATTGTCCTGTGAGCGCAAAGGCAAGCAGGATGACCGCGGCGGTGAATGTCGCTTTGCGCGCCACACGGTGCGACTCGTGCGGTGAGAGCTTGGCGGTCATGGCGGTGTAGACGGGGACAACGCCGATGGGATTGACCATGGTAAACATGGAAATGAAACTAAGCAGGGCAAATTCAAACAAAGGCGAAGCAGTCATAAACCTCCTAAACGATTTAAGGGTGGTTCGATTGTACACACTTTGGTATGATGAAGGTTAGCTGTATTTATGAACCTACGAGGAAGGAATAGTTCATTGCACGATCCTGGGATAGCGACATGCACAAAACTTCATTAGAGCATCTAAAAAAACAGGGCGAAATATTGATGAGACGGCTGCTCAGGCGTTTCGGAGTATCAGCGGTTGCCTGGACAACCACTCTGTTTTCCATATTCATCTCAGTCTTTTTCACGGTCATTATTCAAATCATCCTTGAAGGTCGAATACATCCGAATGGCGTTCTAATTGCCGTCATCATCCCTCTTATTCTAGCGCCAGTCCTTACATATATTACTTTTACAATGGTCCATCGTCTCGATCAGGCGGAGGAGATAATGCGCCGTATCTCGCATACGGACGACCTGACGAACACCTTCAACCGGCGTTATTTTTTCGAGCATGCCAGCCTGGAATTCGAGCGCTCAAAGCTGAACGGTCATACGTTCACGCTGGCGCTTCTGGATTTCGACAAGTTCAAAGATATCAACGACGGGAACGGTCATTTGGCGGGGGATGCGGCGCTGAAATATACAGCCGGGGTCTGCCACGATAACATCCGGCAGGTGGATATTTTTGCCCGCTATGGCGGGGATGAATTTATTTTTCTTTTCCCGGAGACGGACATTGTTCAGGCGAATGAATGCCTTGAGCGGATCATCGAATTGCTCGGCTGCCGGGAATTCCCATTTGAAAACCGTTCTATTCCGATCAGGGTCAGCATCGGGGTCTCGGAATTTCATCGATCCATGGAATCTCTCGACGATGTTTTGCGTGAAGCTGATTTTGCCTTATATGCCGCCAAACGCCAGGGCGGGATGCGTGTCATCGCGCATCCGACTTGACAGGAGCCTGATTCCGCAGATAATTACGGCAACAATTCAAAAAAGGCAGTGACAGAGGAAAGTAGGCTGGCAGAAGCCGCCAGAGATGTGCAAGGCCGTTGGTGAAATTGCACTCGTCCGAAACCAGTTGAAGTTCCCTCTTGAGCCTCCCATGTGAACGTAATGCGAGATAGTATCTCGCGCTACCAAGTAGTATGGGACGCAATCCCAGCGTTATCGTGGAAGCCGATGTTAGTCGGCGCAAAGTGCATCTCTCCTGAGATGAATTTGGGTGGTACCACGGGTGAACTTCCTCCCGTCCCATTGTGGACGGGAGTTTTTTGTTTGTATTTATTCGTCATTACGAGGGCGCTAGCCCGAAGCAATCTTATGATTAAGTCTGAGATTGCTTCGTCGGGAAGAGCACCCTCCTCGCAATGACGGGAACAATGGAGGCACTATGCAGGACAAATTGAACGAGATCGAAAAAACTGCGCTGGCAGCATTGGCAGAAGTCAATGATCCCGCCGCTGTGGAAGCCTGGCGTGTGACTCACCTAGGTCGCAGCTCGGAATTGATGGGAGTCTTTTCCGGCTTGGGCAAACTCTCAAAGGAAGAGCGACCCGTTGTCGGCGCGGCGGCGAACCGTGTCAAAGTGGCGTTGGAGGCTGCTTTGGAGGAAAAAGCCGCAGTGGTCAAACAAGCCGCCTTGGCGAAATCCATTGCCGAAGAAAAATTGGATGTGACCCTGCCCGGTCGCACCAGGCACATCGGGCGGTTGCATCCGTCCACGCAGCAACTACGCCGCGTGCTGAGCATTTTGGCGGAGATGGGCTTTCAGGTTTTCACCTCACGTGAAGTGGAAACTGACGATTACAACTTCCAGTTGTTGAACTTCCCGTTGCATCACCCTGCGCGTGATATGCAGGATACGTTCTTTATCGAAGCCGAGAATCGCGGCGACAACCCGATCTTGATGCGCACCCACACCTCGCCGGGACAGATCCATGCGATGCAAAAATTCGCAGCGATGAACCCGAGCGACCCGCCTCCGATCCGCATTGCGCTACCGGGCATGTGCTTCCGCTATGAGCAGATCACCGCTCGCTCTGAAGTGCAATTCAATCAGGTGGAAGGACTCGCTGTCGGCAAGAACATCACCTTCGCGGATTTGAAGGGTACGATTGCTGATTTCGTCCGCCGCATGTTCGGTGAAGGTGCGCGACTTCGCTTCCGTGCTTCGTACTTCCCGTTCACAGAACCATCCGCCGAAGTGGACGTGGAATGTTTTGTGTGTGGCGGCAAAGGCTGCCAGGTCTGCAAGAATTCAGGCTGGCTTGAAATTCTCGGCTGCGGCATGGTTCACCCCAATGTGTTGATGAACGGCGGCTACGACCCAAAGGTCTACTCCGGCTTCGCCTGGGGCATGGGACCGGAACGTCAGCTCATGCTGCGCAATAAAGTCGGCGACATCCGTTATTTCTGGGGTAACGATGTGAGGTTCTTGGAGCAGTTCTAAAAATTAGGAATTGGAAAATTAGGGATTAGGAATTACCTCCCTAATTTGTAACTCCTAATTCCTAATTTTGACGAAAGAGGAAATAACTATGAAGATACCTTTATCTTGGTTAAAAGATTTCATTGATCTAAGCGGACTGTCTGTTGAGGATATCGCCCGTAAGTTGACTCTCGCTGGCATGGAAGTGGACGAGATTCTTTACGTCGGCTTGCCCATGCCTGTTTACAAGGATGGCGAGAAGCACGAGTTCAAAACCAACGGCATCGGCTGGGACAAGGAGAAACTTGTCGTGGCGGAGATCCGCGAAGTGAAGGCGCATCCCAATGCGGATAAGTTGACTCTGCTCGACCTGTACGATGGTCAGCAGGATCAAGTCGTGCTCACTGGCGCGCCGAACATCTTCCACCTCAAAGGCGCGGGTAAACTCGAAAAACCGATCAAGGTGGCGTATGCAAAAGAAGGCACCACGCTCTACGACGGTCACGCCGATGGTCAGGTGTTGATGACGCTCAAGCGCGCCAAGATCCGCGGCGTGGACTCGTACTCGATGGTCTGCTCCGAAAAGGAAATGGGCATCACCGACGAAAGCGACGGCATCATCATCCTCGACGATGATGCGCCCGTGGGCATGCCGCTCGCCGATTACATGGGCGACGCCGTGCTGGATATTTCCATCCTGCCGAACATGGCGAGGAATGCGAATGTGATCGGGATTGCAAGAGAACTCGCCGCTATGCTGGGCAGAGAGTTGAAGAAGAGCGTTGGTCAGTTGCCAGTGACCAGTGGACAGTCTGTCAGTGAATTGGTTGAATTCGAAATCAGCAACCCTGAACTTAATCCGCGCTTTGTCCTCGGTTTGATTCGTAACATCGAGCTTAAGCCCAGCCCGTACCAAATTCAGCGCCGACTCAAACTGGCGGGTGTGCGTCCCATCAGCAATGTGGTGGATGCGACCAACTACGCTATGCTCGAATATGGTGAGCCGCTGCACGCCTTTGATTATGATGTGCTCAAACAACGTGCTGGCAACAAGAAAATCAAGATCAGCACTCGCGCCGCGAAAGATGGCGAGAAACTTAAGACTCTCGATGGCAACGAGCGCACGCTCACCGCGATGAACGTGCTTGTCTGCGATGAAAAAGGCTCGCTCTCCCTTGCCGGTGTAATGGGCGGTTCTGAATCCGAAGTGACCGACACGACAAAGAACATCCTGCTCGAAGGCGCGGCATGGAATTTCATCAACATCCGCCGCACGGCGAAACAGCACAACCTGCCGTCCGAAGCCTCGTTCCGTTTTTCGCGCGGCGTACATCCTGCCATGGCGGAAGGCGGCGTCAGCCTCGGTTTGAAATACATGGCGGAATGGGCGGGCGGCATAGTCGCACCCGGACTTGTAGACGAATATCCGCTTCCGCCGAAAGATGCGGTGGTGGAGATCACCGTCAACGATGTGAAGCGCTGGCTTGGCATTGACTTGACTCTTGAAAAAACTGCCGAACTTCTCAGCCGTCTCGAATTCAAATGCGAAATTACGGGTCACGCATTACGCGTTACGTCCCCAAATCACCGCATGGACATCGGCGAAGGCGTTGTCGGTGTTGCCGATGTGCTCGAAGAAGTAGCGCGCAGTTACGGCTACGACAACATCCCAACCACCACGATGGCAGACGCGCTCCCGCCGCAAGTTGGTAATCCCATTCACGAATGGGAAGAACATCTGCGTGACCTGCTTGTCGCTGTTGGTTTGCAGGAAGTCGTCAGCTATCGCATGACTTCACCCGAAAAAGAAGGTCGCATTGCAAAACACGATGACTACGTCCGCCTTGCGAATCCCATCGCGCCTGAAAAGAATGTCCTGCGCCGCAGCCTCGTCGCGTCCGTGCTAGACTCGCTTGAAAAGAACATCCGCTACAGCGAAGCCTTCTCGTTCTTCGAGATCGGCTCGGTCTTCGTCCCGCACAAAAATGAACTCCCCGATGAGCCGCGCAAACTTGCCATTGCGATGACAGGTCTGCGCGAAGCGACGGCATGGGATGTGAAGGATTCTCCCAAGCTGGACTTCTTCGATCTGAAGGGACGCATCGAACTCATGTTGAGCGGGTTGCGCCTCACAAACATTTCCTACACCGCGACAGATTCCTACTCTCACCTCCACCCAGGCAAAGTCGCCGAAGTCAAAGCCGGTGACAAGGTCATCGGCGCGTTCGGTGAATTGCATCCGCTGGTGAAGGAGGGATACGAGTTGGGCGACTCGCCTGTGTTGGTTGCCGAATTCGACCTCGACCTGATGCGCTCCGTCTCGCCGACGTATGGGATCAAGACCATCCCCGAGACTCCGTCCATTTACGAAGACATCGCCGTCATCGTGGATGATTCAGTGTTGGCTGAAACCGTCGAAGCGCTGATCAGGCAGACGGGTGGAAAGAGCGTGACCGATGTCCGCTTGTTCGACCTCTATCGCGATGAAAAGATCGGTGAAGGCAAAAAGTCTCTGGCGTACGCGTTGACCTATCAAGCCGAAGATAAAACGATGACCGACGCCGAAGCGGCAGCCATTCGCAATAAGATCGTCAAACGCCTGGAAAAAGAAGTCAGCGCCAAACTAAGAAGCTGATATGGAGTCGGGAAGCTTGCTTCCCGCTAGTACCAATGGGATGCAGGATTTTCTTGCATCCCATTTTTATTGGGCATATACTGATTGAAAATCTTTTATCGAGGAGAAAAAATGAATAATAAAAATACCGGCATTATTGCCACTGTCGCTGCAGTTGTATTGTGCGGCTGTCCCGGTCTGTTCATGTGTTTATTCGGTGCGATCACCGCCACCGGGAATGGAACGTTCAACGATCAATCGCTCGGACCCGGCGTGGGTGTCGCCCTGATCTGCGTCGCGCTGATCTTTATTCTCATCCCGGTCGGCGTTGGATTCTTCACCATGCGCAAGAAGCCCGAGGCGCCTGCCAGCAACGAAACACTTCCCCCCACTTCCTGATCGAACAAAAAACTCCTCCGATTTTCTCGGAGGAGTTTTTTGTTATGGCACGTTGATGGTCAGGTTCATGGGACAAAACCAGTTATTGCCCATTGCGATGGTCCATGTGGTCGTGTAGGTTCCCGCCTCGGCGGGCGCCTGCATTTCTGCGTTCAGTTCCACACTTTCTCCAGGCGGGACCGTCTTTGGAAAATCGTAGGCTGACTGCCTGTAGATGCGCTTCCCATCCGAATACCGGTAATCCAGGTTGTTCACATCCCAAATTGCCCTGCCGACATTGGCAACCGTCCAGCGAACATTGAAGATCGCCGACGCCGAGATCTGGCTGTTGTCCGCCGGGTCGACCGAGAGCACCTGGCACTCGTATTCCTTGCCTGAACTTCCCGCAGGGATGGTCGTGGGCGGGATCGTATTGGTCACGACGATGAACAGGAAGGTTGGTGTAAAGGTCGGCGCAGGCGAAGGTGTCAGCGTGGGTGTCCCTGTGGGCGTGACGGTGGGCGGCGCATTGAACGCGGTCTGGGTCGCTGCGACGGCTGCCGTTTCCACGATCGCGGTCAGCGGTGAATTGGGGTCAAAGGTCGGGATGGGCGTAGACGCAGGTCCCAGCGTCGGCACGCATGCCAGCGTCAGGATCAATACCGCCGCAACGATCAGAGGTTTGTAATTACGCCTCGCCATAAAAGCTGTCCCTAGTAAAACTATTTAACATAAATATTGACGTACGCGAAGCACATTCCGCCATCCACCATCCATCCCATGAAATGATAACCGGGTGTCTTGGGGGCGGTCGCATCCAGGATCACGTCAAAGCTATGACCGGGCAGCAACGGTACACGGATCTCAGCGCGTTTGGAGTTTGCAATGGAACTTCCGCTGTAATACTTGATGTCGACTGCGTCATACCAGGCGGCAGTACCCGTATTGGTAATGGTCCACTTGATATCGAAATCCGCACCGTCGTTGAAGACTTCATTCGTTTTGGGTTTTTTGGTGACTGCGGAGCAGGAATATCGCGGCGGGATCAATGTAGCAGTCGGCGTGATGGAGGGCACCACAAAAGGCGTAAGGGTAGGGACGAGGGTTGGCGTGGCCTGAAGAACGACATTGCTATCCGCGACATTCGGGGCTTTTGCGGACTCACCGGCATCCTGTGCGGCGACCGTCTCTTCCACGGAGCGGGCGATCTGTTCTTTAACCTGCATTGTGCCTGCAACAGCGGTGTTGACCTGTAATTGCACCTGGTCTTGTTGGGAAGGCAGACATGCAGCAAGCAGGACCGCGAGAGCGATCAGAAGAAGTATCTTTTTTGGCATGGAGTATCTCCTTATTTTATAGACCTGACGGGCTTTTTTCCTCCCGTCAGGTCTAAGTATATCAGTCCCCGCGCCCCCCTGTAGGAGCGACCCATCCTATTATATATCATCGGATGGGTCGCCCAGAGAATCAGTCTGCGCTCTCCGTCGGATCACCGGAGCCAATGCCCAGCGGCTTCCACTTGTTCTCGTCCTTCAAGCGGTGCTGGATGCCATCACGGTTGTGGAGCTCGTCGAAGCCTTCGGGCTTGATGAACATCTGATCGCCATCGAGCAGAGCCGTGATTCCAGCCTGACCCGGTTCGGGGCGTTTGAGTCCCTTGTACTTCGCCGCATCCGACGGGATGTAATCGGTGGGTTCCTCGTAAGTGGTGACGTAGCCTTCGTAGTTGCGCAGGATGACCTTGTGGTCGGACATGCTCAAGAGGTAGTTTGGAGCCAGCGGAATCTTGCCGCCGCCGCCGGGCGCATCCACAATGAACTGCGGAACGGCATAGCCGGAGGTGTGTCCGCGCAGACCTTCCATGATCTCGATGCCCTTGGCAACCGGCGTGCGGAAATGTCCCGCGCCTTCGACCAGGTCACATTGATAGAGATAGTACGGGCGCACGCGGATGCGGACGAGGTCCTGCACCAACTGGCGCTGGATATGGACGTTGTCGTTCACACCCGCCAGCAGCACAGACTGATTCCCCAGCGGGATGCCCGCGCGAGTGAGGCGGTCGGTCGCTTCGGCGAGTTCCTTGGTGATCTCATTCGAGTGGTTCACATGGATGTTCAGCCAAAGCGGATGGTACTTCGCCAGCATGTCACACAGGTCCTGCGTGACGCGCATCGGCATGAAGACCGGCACACGCGACCCGATGCGGATGATCTCGATATGCGGGATTTCACGCAGGCGCGAGAGTAATTCTTCGAGAATCTTTGGCGCGAGCACGAGCGGGTCGCCGCCGGAGAGCAACACATCGCGGACTTGCGGTGTGCGCTTGAGGTATTCGATCTGCATCTCGAACTCTTCGCGCTTGAACGTCTGCCCCGGGTCACCGACGATGCGGGAGCGGGTGCAGTAGCGGCAGTACGATGCGCACTGAGTCGTTACCAGCATGAGTACCCTGTCAGGATACCGGTGAACCAGCCCTGGCACGGGAGAGTGGCGGTCTTCCGCCAGTGAATCCTCCATCATGGCGGTGAAGGCTTGCATCTCCTCCGCGCGCGGGATGATCTGCAAACGGGTCGGGTCATTTGGGTCGTCTGGGTCGATCAGGGAAATGAAATAAGGCGTCACATCCACACGGAACAAGCCCTGCGTTTGCAATGCCTTGCGCTCGCTTTCGGTCAGCGAGATGACCTTTTCGATGTCTTCCACAGAGTTCAAGCGGTTGGAAAGCTGCCAGCGCCAATCGTTCCACTTCTCGTCGGGAACATCGGCGTAAATTTTCGCACGTTTGGAAACAAACTCGGTTTTCATGGTTCCTCCATTAATTTAATTAGACAGGATATCAACAGTAAAGGACAGCCGCTCACGCTGGAGGGTCGTGGTCAGGAAGATA
>CAYJPO010000039.1:0-42958 GCA_964372045.1 uncultured Anaerolinea sp. | reverse complement strand
CCAATCCATCGAAGATATCATCCGTCGGGCGGATAAGGCGTTATACAAGGCAAAGGAACTCGGGCGCAATCACACGTTTATTTATAGGGAGGAGGAGCGTGAATAATGCTTCACTAAACTTCATCCATTATTCACGTGGAAGAAGGCGAGCCCATCTTTAATCGTGGATCTTGCCTTTCAGGTCCCTGGGCGTCAACGGTCTCTTCTCTGCCAGCAGCGCGCGCGCTGCATCGCCCTGCTTCCAGATATTCCATAACAGCACACCGCGTACTCTTCCCATATCAAGATAATAGACCACACCTTTTTGGAAAGGCTCCTGCCAGTCGGCAAAGGTCTCCAATCGGCTGTCCAATTCCCCCACGGCTTCATAGCCCAGATCGAACATGTCTGAATAAAACAAGGGGACATGCGAATAGACTTCGTTCGCGCCTGCCATGTTGCGCCCGGCCGCCTTGCCCATCTTCAAAGCGTTATCTTCATGTTCGACGCGCACATATTTTTTCATCGTCGGGTGCATGAACATGGCCGCATCCCCGGCGGCGTACACATCTTTGGCATTTGTTTGCAATTTTTTATTAACGATGATCCCGTCATCAACTTTGATCTTGGCGGATTGTGCCAGCTCCACATTCGGGCGGATGCCGATGCCCGCCACCACGCCATCCGCTTCGAGGGACCTTCCGGCTCCAGTCTTGACCGTGAAGCGGGTGCCGCTCTCAGTGAGACTCACCACCGAATCCTTGGCGATCACTTCCACACCTTTCTGGCGATAGAAGTCGTTTAGAAATTGCGATAGGTCTTTGGGGAGGATGCGCGCGCCAATGGCATCTTCGAGGAACACCATCGTCACCTTTTTGCCGATCATCGTCAGCGCGGCGGCGATCTCCGAGCCGATGAAGCCTCCACCGATGACGAGAAAACGCTCGCGCGAATCCGCCAATTCTCGCAGACGCTTGTAATCCTGTAGATCGCGGAAGTAAATGATGTTGTGCTCCCCGAACGGCAGGCGGATCGGTGACCCACCCGTGGCGAGCAGCAGCTTGTCGTAGGTGTATTCCTCCCCCTTATCATCGAGGACTCGTTTTTGTTTTTTATCGAGTTCAGTGATTCTGCGGTTCAAGAGCAACTCCACCCCCAGGTTGGTCGTGCCGCGCCAGATCTTCTCGAACGGCTTCCCCTTCCACAATCCCTTCGATAGACTCGGGCGGCTGTAAGGCGGGTCTGCCTCCATGCTGAACATTCCAATGGAACCCTCTGCATCCAGTTCGCGGATTCCGCGAGCGGCGGCGTCGCCTGTCATGCCACCGCCTACGATCAAATATTGATAATGTTTCATGTTGTCTCCTTACCGATAAAAAGGAACCTGCCATATACGACAAGATCAGAACACTATCCGCTCTTTACGCACACCAAGCCTTTCAAATACGCGCCTTCGGGGAAATGCAAACTGACCGGATGATCCACACCTTGCGATAAATGTCCAATGATGGATGCATCAGCGCCTGCATCGAGCGCGGCGGATGCGACGATCTTTTGGAACAGCGCCGCATCGACTCCGCCGGAGCATGAGAAGGTGACCAAGACTCCGCCTCCCCGTAGCAGTTTGAACGCCAGCAGGTTGATGTCTTTATATGCGCGCGCGGCTTTTTCTGCATGTGCCACAGTGGGAGCGAACTTGGGCGGGTCGAGAATGATGAGATCGAACGAACGCGCTTCATCGCGGAATTTTCTCAGCAGTTGAAAAACATCGCCTTCCATTGAGGTGTGGCGATCGGCGGGCAGGTTGTTGATGCCGATATTCTCTTCGAGCAAGGTAAGCGCATCCGCGGACGAATCCACTGAAAGCACAGATTTCGCCCCATTTGCCAGCGCGTGGATGGAAAATCCGCCGGTGTAGCAGAAGCAGTTCAGCACATCACGATCTTTGGACAACCCCCCGACATAGTGACGGTTTTCGCGCTGGTCGAGGTAGAAGCCGGTCTTGTGACCGTGTTGAATGTCGACCTGAAATTTCAAATCATGTTCGTAAATCGTCAATCGTAAATCGTCAATTGAACCGCGAAGCAAGCCGGTGATGGGCTTTAATCCTTCCAACTCGCGCACGTCCGCATCGGAGCGTTCATAGATGGTTTGGATGCCGGTCTCTTCGACAAGCAGGTCGGCGAGCGTTTCCTTCCAGAACTCCGTGCCTGCGGTTAACGATTGCAGGACGAGTACATTATCGTAACGGTCAACGATCAAACCGGGAATACCATCCGATTCGCCATGAATGAGACGATACGAATTGGATTGACCTTCGACATTCGACCTTCGACGCATGTCCAGCGCTAAGCGGATCTTTTTTTTGAAGAACTCTTTATCCACTTCCTCATTGTTGAACGTCCACACGCGCGCGCGGATTTGCGAGTGAGGGGAGAAAGCGGCTCGAGCGAGAAACTCTCCATTGGGGGCAACCAGACTCACCGTCGAGCCTGAGGCGATGTCTACATCCGGCGTTTGCAGTGCGCTGGCAAAGACCCAGGGATGGCGTCGCAGTACACTTTTTTCACGCCCGGGTTTGAGGGCAAGGTTCATGAGCGGAGTGTATCACAGCCGCATGGTATCATGATGACTTCAAAGGAGCATCATGATCAAACCTGTTCGTTGGAATACATTTATCCGCGATTTTATTCGCATTCAAGTTGGGTTCGTTTTGTTCGGGCTGGCGATCACGTTGATGATCCGCGGCGGGATCGGCACAAGCGCGTGGGTGGTGTTGGAAGCGGCGCTGGCGCAAAGGCTTGGCATTACGGTGGGGACGATGACCGTCATCATGGGATTTATTGTGTTGATCAGTGCTGTGGCGATGCGCGAGAAAATGGGTTGGGGCACGCTGGCGAATATCCTCTCCATCGGTCCGTGGGTGGATATGTGGAATTCGTTCATGCCGACGGTGAGCGGTAACCTGCCCCTGCAAGTTGCAATGCTCCTGTCCGCAGTCTTTCTGATGGGGCTTGGTAGTGCCATCTACATCGGCGTGGATGCGGGCGCAGGTCCGCGGGACAGCTTGATGCTGGCGATCAAACGCACCACGGGTGTGAGCATCCGCGTCTCGCGCGCCATCATCGAAGTGACGGTGGTCACGCTCGGCTGGCTGCTCGGCGGACCGGCTGGAGTCGGCACGCTGGTCTATGCCTTGTTGATCGGACCATCAGTGCAATGGGGGTTTAAAATATTCAACGTCCAGCCGCACAAGGAAGCGGAAGTGGTGCTGGCGGGCATCGAAGGCGGCGCAGAGTAAACTGCAATCTGATAACTGGCCACTGGTAACTGACGAAGGAGAACATTATGGATGAACGAATTGATAATACCCCTGTGATTGCATCTACTAACCGAAGCGGCGGCGCGCTGGCGTTGTTCTTGCTGGTCGTCTTGCCCATGCCGTTCTGTTTGTTGATCTATCATTTCATCCTTTGGTCATCGGAGCAGACCGCGATCATCTCGTTGAGTTTTAGCGGCGCGGCGTGGGCGGGTCCCATGGGGTTGGCGAGTCAGGCAATTCTGATGGGCCTTGTCATGGGTTTGCTGTGGTATTTCACGAAGGATGACCGTTTCAAGCCCTGGTATTTTGGAATGTTCGTCGCGTCGTTGATGGGCTTCCCGGCATTGCTGCTGCGTGTGCTTGGCGCGAACAATGACCAATTCGGTTCGATCTTGCAATTCCTGTTGGCGGCTGTCGCGGCGTTGATCGTGATCCGTATCCGCAAGACGAAAATAGTCTGGGATGCCGGTTCCATGCCATTCGGATTGTTGATCGCGGCGCTGGGCGTTTTTCCGTTGGCGATCTATGGCTCGTTCGGCTCGCCGGGAGATGTCTTCTTCAGCCTGCTGGCGGGGTTGGCGTTCGGTCTGCTGGCGGCGGTGTTGATGGCAGAAGCGGAGCACGTTCTGCTCAACGGTGTGGGGGCAGGCGGTGTGCTGGCGTTGCTCGCATCCGCGCTTGGGTATGATGGTTCGCAATTAATTCTGATCGCGCTCATCCCGGCGTTCTCGTTCGCCATTGCGGCAGTGCTGCCTTCGCGCTTCTCCGCCGCAGCCGCGACGGGGCTGCTTGCGTTTGCGAGCCTCGCATTTTTCGACCCCACCGAACTGACCGCTGTGCTTGGCGATATTGCCGGGCTGGCGTTCAACGCGGTGGGCATTGCCTTGCTCATCGGCTGGGGCGTGAGCGTTGTCGGGTTGATCCTTCGTCAGCTGGTTGGAGCGGGCTCATCGTCAGGTGTGACGCGCGCGATCGGTTGGGCAGGCGCGGGCATCGCGTGGATGTCAGTCATCGCGGTCTTTTTCCTGTTCGGTAATCCCGGTAATTATGGCGACCGTATGTTCGTCATCTTCAAAGACCAGGCGGATATTTCCGAGGTTGCGCAGATCGAGGATCGTGATGAGCGCTTGCTTGCCGCATACAAACAGTTGACGACTCACGCATTCCAAACGCAGGCGGAACTGCGCGAAATTTTCGATTCGCTTGGCGTGGAATACACGTCGTATTATTTGGAGAACGCGATGGAAGTGCAGGGCGGGACTTTCATCCGTCTTTTCTTGATGACGCGCCCGGAAGTGGATCGCGTCATCCCAAGCCCGAGGCTGCGTGCCGCTCCCGAAGATTCGCCTGCGCCGGGACCGTATACCGTGACCAGCGGTGAAGTGGAATGGAATATCTCCATGATCGGCGCGGACAGAGTGTGGGATGAGTTCGACGTGCGCGGCGAAGGCATCGTGGTGGGGCAGTCTGATTCAGGCGTGGACGGGAATCATCCCGCCATTGCCAAACAATATCGCGGCGTCAACTCCGGCGACGATTACAACTGGTTCGACCCGTGGGATGGCACGACCTCACCCAATGACGAAGGCGGTCACGGCACACACACAATGGGCACGATCTTGGGCGCAGGCGGTATCGGCGTTGCGCCTGAGGCGCAATGGATCGGCTGTGTGAACCTCGACCGTAACCTTGCCAACCCGGCGTTGTATCTCGATTGTATGCAGTTCATGCTCGCGCCGTTCCCAATTGGCGGCGATCCATTCTTGGACGGCAACCCGACCCAGGCGGCGCATGTGATGAACAACTCATGGGGCTGTCCCGACATCGAAGGCTGTGATCCGAATGCTTTGCTGGTAGCAGCGGATAATTTACGCCATGCGGGAATCTTCGTGGTGGTCTCGGCTGGCAATGATGGTCCAAGTTGTGAGACGGTGGTCTCGCCGCTCTCGCTTTATGACTCGGTCTTCTCTGTGGGCGCGATAGACCAATTTGGGGACATGGCAGATTTCAGCAGTCGTGGACCGGTGACCGTGGATGGCTCCGGGCGCGTCAAGCCGGATATCGTTGCCCCTGGCGTGAATATTTTCTCATCGCTGCCCGATGGCACCTATGGACCCAACAGCGGCACGTCGATGGCGGGTCCGCATGTGGTGGGCGTGGTGGCGTTGATCTGGTCTGCCCAGCCGGAATTGATCGGTGACATCGACGCGACGGAGCAGCTCATCATCGATACCGCCCAACCGTTCACGGGTGATACATCGTTGGGCTGTTTCACCGGCGACGTGCCCAGCAATGCCTATGGCTTTGGTATGGTGGACGTCTACGAAGCGGTCAAGCAGGCTTTGAATAAATAACCTAATGTGCTCACTTGCCATATGTAGTTAATAATCCCGTAGGGATGGCAAGATTGTAGATTGGAGAGCAGAATCCATAAATCCCGTAGGGATGACATGGACATTTCAAGCTATGACATTTCGACAAGCTCAACGCAGCGCCTTCGGAGTTACTTCTGCGGAAGGTGAGTTACTTAAAAATTAATGTCGTTGCGAGCCGCGCTCTTGGTTTTTGCGGCGAAGTTATCTCCCGCAAAATATACCGCACTCGGTCACAAATTGCGCTTTTTTAGAAGTTGGAAAGCGCAATTTGTGACCGTGGGTATTATAAGAGATTGCTTCGCTGCAACGAACGCAGCTCGCAATGACGGAAGTCTAGTTATTGACGCAGAGAATCACTCTCTGCGTCTTTTTGACTCTGTGGGACAATATTGGAAAGTTGGAAAGCCAAATCCTTTCGCCAAAGGAAATCAGCCATGAACCAAAGAACAAAAATTGCGCTTGCAGTACTCGTGGGGGTTCTGCTCCTTATCACAGGAGGCTTGCTTTGGAAGACGCGCCAGGAAGCCTATAACCTGCTTCACGCGCCGATGACAACGCGCAACCTGCCCGATGAAACACCCGCCGATTACGACCTGCCCTATGAAGATGTGACCATCACCAACCCCGAAGGTATGAAGCTTGCAGGCTGGTTCATCCCCTCCGAGAATGGCGCGGTCATCATCATGCAGCACGGATATAAATCCATGCGCGGTGAACTGCTCAACGAAGCCGAAATGATGCACCGGCACGGCTATGGCGTGCTGATCACATCCATCCGCGCACACGATGAAAGCGAGGGCGAGCTTATCACGCTTGGCGTCTATGAAGTTCAGGATATGGAAGCCTGGTATCAATATCTCCTCTCGCGCGATGACATCGACCCGCAGAAGATCGGCATCATCGGTAATTCCTACGGCGGGATGCTCGCCATTCAATTCGCGTCGCAAAATGAGAACATCAAAGCCATCGTTGCGAACTGCGCCTTCTCATCCATGCCGGATACGGTCGCGACCAGCGTCACGCATTTTACAGACCTGCCGGAATTCCCCTTTGTGCCGTTGATCGTCTTTTGGGCGGAGACCGATACCGGCGTCAAAATGGAGGAGATCGACGCCACGCAATGGATCCCGCTGCTCAGTCCGCGCCCGGTCTTTCTGATGCAGGGCGGCATGGATACGGTCATCTCGCCGGAGAGCGGTCAGATCCTTTATGACGCCGCCAATGAACCGAAGGAACTTTGGTACGACCCTGAGCTTGCGCATGTCAAATTCGATACCGAACGCGCGGAGGAATACGAGGCGCGCGTCTCGGCGTTCTTCGATACTTATCTTTTAGGGAAGGCTGAAAACAGATAACCATGTGGATTTATCTCATCCAGGGCATCGGATTCGGCTTCGCCGCCGCATCACAACCCGGACCGTTTCAAACGTATCTCATCTCCCAGTCTTTGATGCGCGGCTGGCAGCGGACTCTGCCTTCTGCGCTCGCGCCCTTGGTGAGCGATGGTCCCATCATTTTGCTGTGTGTGCTGGTCTTGAGCCAGGTCCCCGATTGGCTGCAACGCGTGCTCTACATCGCGGGCGGATTGTTCATCCTGTATCTTGCGTACGGCGCGTTCAGGTCTTGGCGCGATTTTGACGTGAACGCAGCCCAACCCGAATCCACTGTGGATGGCTTGCCCAAAGCCGTATTGATGAGCATACTCAGTCCAAGTCCATACCTTTTCTGGACGCTGGTGACGGGTCCCATTTTGGTGGCGGGCTGGCGCGAAATGCCCATGAACGGAGTTGGATTTCTGGCAGGATTTTATATCGCCATGCTGAGTACACTTGCCGCCATCATCCTCATCTTTAGCACTGCCGCGCGCCTCGGACCCAAAGTCAACCGCGCGCTGTTGGGGATTTCATCCATCGCGTTATTTTTCTTTGGGCTGTATCAACTATGGAAGGGCGTTTTTTCGTAGCGTGATGTTCAAGCCGCGCAAAGGAGTTCTCGAATGAATATTGTTCTTGTGCATGTGCATGTCAAACCAGAGTTCGTGGATTTATTCAAGCAGGCGAGCGTGGAGAACGCATCCAACAGCGTGCAGGAACCGGGGATCGCGCGCTTCGATGTGATTCAACAGGTGGACGACCCGACGCGCTTTATCCTTGTGGAAGTGTACAAGTCAGCGGAGGCATCCGCGGCTCACAAAGAGACGGCGCATTATCTCAAGTGGCGTGACACCGTCGCGGAGATGATGGCAGAACCGAGGCAGGGCATCAAGTACGGGAATGTGTTCCCCGATGATGGTGGCTGGTAGACTCGAATTATCGGAGTCGAACGACTCCAGTCGTTCGAGGGCTGATGAAGAGGTAAATAGATGTCTGCTTTTGAATTTGCGACGGCGAAACGAATCGTTTTCGGCGCGGGGAAACTCTCTGGGTTGGCGGACCAACTCAAGGGTGGTGTGACGCGTCTGCTTTTGGTGAGGGGAAAATCATCAGATGCGATTCCGCATGTGAGACGAATCCTCCTTGCGCAGGGAATCCCATTCGAAGAATTTGAAGTTCACGGCGAGCCGACGGTGGATGTGGCGCGTGAAGGCGCGCGTGCTGCTGAAGGCTGTGACATGGTCATCGGCTTGGGCGGCGGCAGTGTGCTGGACACGGGCAAGGCGATTGCGGCGCTGGCAACGAATCGCGGTGACGTGATGGATTATCTCGAAGTGGTGGGTAAGGGGCAGCCGTTGACTGAGCAGCCTTTGCCGTATATTGCCATCCCGACCACGGCGGGCACGGGCACGGAAGTGACGCGCAACGCGGTGTTGGATGTGCCCGAGCACGGCGTGAAGGTCAGCCTGCGCAGCGCGATGATGCTGCCGAGCCTCGCCATCGTCGACCCGGAGTTGACGTATTCCCTGCCGCCGGAGATCACCGCCGCTTCGGGTTTGGATGCGCTGACGCAATTGATCGAGCCGTTTGTTTCGGTCAAAGCCAACCCGATGACCGATGCCATTTGCCGCGAAGGGATGCGCCATGCGGCGAATTCCTTGCGGCGTGCGTATCACGACGGCGCGGATACTTCGGCGCGTGAAGGCATGTCGCTGGCGAGTCTGTTTGGTGGGATGGCACTGGCGAATGCCGCACTCGGAGCCGTGCATGGATTCGCCGGTCCGCTCGGCGGGATGCTACACGCGCCGCATGGTGCGTTGTGTGCCAAGCTGCTTCCGCTGGTGATGGAAGCGAACATCCATGCGATGGTGTCTCTGCATGTGGGGCATGATGCGCTGGACCGCTACGCCGAGATCGCGCGGATCCTCACTGGGGATAAAGATGCCTCGGCATGGGATGGCGTGCATTGGGTGGCTGACCTGGTGAACGAGTTGAACATCCCGCCGCTCTCGGCGCACGGGTTGAATGAATTGCACCTCACTGAAGCCGTCCAGAAAACATTGAATGCCAGCAGTTACAAGGGAAATCCCGTCCCGTTGAATGAAAGGGAATTGAGGGAGATCTTGGAAAAGGCGATGTAAATTCTTCTTTTTCAAGAAGGTAGTTTATTTTTCTTTAATATTGATCAATTCGGCGGGTTAGTATATTACCTAGCACACTGGTAAATACGTTGGAACGTATTTACCAGTGTGGTTTGTTGGGTCAAATGGTGATTAAGGTTGATGTTTCTCAATTTCCATTGGAATTCTTAGGTATCCATCTTTAAAAACTTTTATTGTGTCTGGATCAATAGTTCCTTGTTTCTTACGGGCTTGCCACTCAGCCATACCATCATAAACACAATGTCTTAAATAGTTTAAGACGCCTTCAGATCCTTTGATCTGATGCCAATGTGGATGATTTTCATTTACGACGATGATTATCTCGTTATCACGCGCAGCCTCAACTGTTAAATACTTGTCATTGATTGACATATCAGATGGAATATAAAGATAAACTTTAATTTTCCCAAGTGTGACTACAAAGCGTGGCTCTGAATTCTTCTTAACTTGATTGAGAATTGCTTTAACAGCTTCTGTAACCATTTTTTGTTCAAGCATTGGAGCTAAATTGACTACATCAGCCAATTCATTTGAACTTAACTCTGTCTCAAGTTCGGCTACTGCAATTTCCTTTTCTTGGTGTGAAGGCCCTCTAGAATCTTCTTTCCCTTTTCGTGGTTCATTTGCATAACGAATAAAATCCATAAAACGATTTGCTAGCTCTTTCCCAATTTGTTCTTCTTGATCTCCCATCCATTGAATTGAGTCTTTAGTATGGCTAACTAAAAAGCCATTTAAATGTATTTCGCCAAGAAGTCGCTGATTTAGTAAGTCATTTCGTTCATCGCCATAAATATCCTCTGGCCTATATGTTGCGGGCCACCCCATGATAACTCTATTGGCCTGAAAGACAGTTAGACCAGCATCAAGTCTTCTTCCTTTGGCTAGTACGCCCATCCAGCCACTTACTACTTTGTCCTTTTTATCTTTCGGATCTTCCGAGTCAATACCCACACTAAATTCGAATTTCCGTTGGTAAGGCTGGCCGTTTTTGTCAACTGCAAGCCTCGGAATCACTTCTTCCCAATCTAGTTCTTTACCACGCCAACTTAATGTTAATACATCATCTCTAAAATCTTGCCTATACATTGAGCGTAGAAACTGCTCTATTTTTCCTAAGGTTCTGCCATGAAATTTGCGATTATGTTCAGAAACAGTGATTATTGTGTAATGGCTATCTAAGCTAACCCCATCAGTACGAGAAGTATATTTTAAATTATTTTTACCTGAAGCGATGAGACTTACATCAACCTCAACTGTATACTCTTGATTTTCACCAAGCTTCTTGGTCGTAATTGTCCAGAAGTTGCCAAGCCATGATGCCGCGGTTTTCATGCCCATTCCAAATTGTGAGCGCCCACTAGCAATTTTGGGTGGCTTAGATACATGCAATGCATACGTCAATTCTTCAAACGACATGCCCATAGCATTATCTTCTAGCCTAAATAGGCCGCTTGGCAAATCATACTCAATCTTAATTGCTAATGGTCGAGGTAGTTTTGTTTTTTTATTAGCTTTTTCCAAAACAGCTCGGTTGTTGAAAAAAGACTGTGTGGAATTATCAATAAATTCGGCAATAGCATGCCAAGGTGTGTAAGCCAAACGCTTATACGAGTTAATTACGTTGTTTTCAATTTTAAATGCAAGCTTCTTTTTAGTCATAATTACACGCCTTTCTAATTAACAACTCATAGTCTTGTTCTTTTAAATTGATTTGAGCAATAGAGAATTATCTCTCAATTTAGTTATTTGATATATTTTCTTCCTATCTACAAACTCATCACGACCATTCATTTTTAACCAAATCGGTTTATCTGGACCTTCTGTTGCCTCCCAAAAGGTAATACAGTTTTCATATTCAAGAATTATTTCATCCCCGTGTTTCAATTGAAGATTTGAATTGTCATCCACTCCCAGATAAGGAAAGTATGGATGCACAGAACATTCAGTTATTGATGCTAAAGAGTATATTGGGTAATTGTGGCTAATTACAAATGCTTGATAAGTCGGTTCTATTTGTGCGTCAGAGCCTTTGTTTTGGAAGACGTTGAATGCACTTGTGATCACGCCATATTTGTTGCTTAGCTCTTTTGACCATTCAATCATGAATTCATTGAGAATAAGCAATATTCTAGCCGGTTCATCGTGAATAAGTTGAGAGATTTTCGTCGAATCTAAGATAGGGTTTTGATTGCAAATATATTTAACTACACTTGCGTCATTGTAATCTGCGGTCGAAAGTTTTTGTATCTGCGGTTCAATATGATTAGAAAAACTATGATATGACATTTCAACTTCCACTACATACCAATCTTGATAATCCTTTGCGATAAAGACTAAATCTGGTTTTGAATTTCCATAAAGTGAAGACACTGTCTTTTTAAAAGGAATTACATAGTAATCCGGATAGAGGAACGGAGCTTGTAAAGTTATGATTCGCTCAAACTCTCCTTCATGAAAAGATGAAGGTAGTATTTGTTTGAATCGATTTGTCTGAAAGAATATCCTTGCCATTATTTTTTTCTCGAAATTGCCGCCATATCTCTATGTCGTGGAAATCTGCCGCGTGACCCTAATATATATTCAATATCTTGCTCAATTGATATCCACGATCTTCCAAGTGATTCAGCTACTGATCCTGTAGTATTACTTCCAGCGAAAGGATCTAATATAAGACTCCCAGGCTTTGTAAGGAATCTTATAAAGAATTCAACAATTTCGCTAGGCATGCGCGCTGGGTGACGCTTAAAATTATTCTCTTTACAATATGTTAGATATGGTGATGATGACGAGGTATTGGAAACGGTAAACACATTTGATGGAATGGCACCTTTGTTATTAGTAAGAAACGATTTTTCTCCAATCTGATGTTCCGATGGCCTTGTTCCGGCATTATAAGTTCCTCTTTCAAGTAAATCTACCATCGCTTGGCTATATTTTTTTAATACGCGACGATTATTAGCTTTGGGTTTTTCGTGCTTGGACATCCACCATATATGTGTAAAGGAATCCTTCACTCGAATCCTTTCAACGTTAACCCATTGTGCAGGACTTGGCAAGCGCGCTGGGTTATTCCAGATAAATTGCTGGCATAAATGTAAATTTCCACGATCTATAAACTCGATTAGTGCTCTTAAAGGTGCTGATGTCATTACTGGCTTACCCTTTATCCAAGCATTTCCCATTTCAATTACAATTGATCCACGTGGCTTTAGTAATCTGGAAAAAACATCGGACAAACTTGAAAACCACTCTACGTATTCATCGCCAACAAAGTTTCCATATTTTTTTTGGCGTGCAAGAGCAAACGGTGGCGATGTAAAGATAAGATCGACCTTTCCTTCTATTGTTGACCAAATTGGGGATTGTTTCAGTAACATAGCGTCCCCGTGAAAACAGGTACCATGATCGGTTTTATATGCAGGAATCATATGTCAATTATAATCGGCATATTCTTTTCAATATACCTTAAATCTTTCCTTAAAAACAATAGTCCTAAAGGCTTGAAAAACCTTTAAGACTATTCATCGATATCTATTTCTTCAATTATCTTCTCCTCATAACCCTCTTCCCCACTTCCATCACCACAAACACCACCAACCCGGTCAATGCCGCAATCCCCAAGTCAACCAGCGCGAGCGGAATGACCTCGAAGAAATTCGCCAGGGCGGGAATGTAGAGGACGGCGAGTTGCAACGTCAGCACAAGGAACGCCATGCCAGCCAGCAGGGTATTGCTCAACAAGCCTTGCTTGAACAGCGAAACCTTTGACGAACGCGAAGCCAACGCCTGAAAGACCTGCATGAACGCCAGCGAGGTGAAGATCATCGTCTGCCATTCGGCTTGTCCGGTGAAGAAATACCACGAGCCGAGTCCGAGGGCGAGAGCGCCGATCAGCACACCGACCCAGATGGTCTGCATCCCTGCGCCGCGCGAGAATACGCCTTCGGTGGGGGAGTATGGCTTACGCTTCATCGTGTCCGGTTCGGGGTTTTCGACACCCATGCCGAGACCGAGCAAACCGTCGGTGAGCAGATTCAGCCAGAGTAATTGCAACGGCAGCAGCGGAAGCGGCTTTCCCAGGAACGGAGCGATCAACATGACCAGCACTTTGCCGATGTTGCCCGCCACGCTGAAGCGCACGAACTTGCGGATGTTATCGTAGATCGTGCGCCCTTCCTGCACGGCGGCGACGATGGTTGCAAAATTATCGTCGAGCAGAATCAGGTCAGACGCTTCTTTCGAAACGTCAGTGCCGGTGATGCCCATCGCCACGCCGATGTCAGCTTTGCGCAGGGCAGGCGCGTCGTTGACGCCGTCGCCGGTCATCGAAACGATGTGACCCTTCTCCTGCAAGGCTTGCACAATGCGCAGTTTGTGTTCCGGGGCAACGCGCGCAAAGACACTGACTTCGTCCACGACATTCTTCAATTCTTCGGGCGTCAGGTTTTCGATCTCCACGCCGGTCAGTGCCTTTATGCTCACGGGGGCTTCCTCGCCACCGGGGACGGCGGAGGGAGCTTGGACGATGCCCAACTGACGCGCGATCTCGATCGCCGTCAGCGGATGGTCACCGGTGATCATGATCGGGCGAATGCCTGCATTCTTCGCGATTGCCACTGCATCCTGCACTTCGGAGCGCGGCGGGTCGATCATGCCGAACAAGCCCACCAGCGTAATGTTCTGTTCGAGGTCGGTTTGAATGACTTGGGGGATGGAATTCATCAAGCGGAATCCCACGCCGAGGACGCGCATGCCTTTCTTGGCGAGACGCTCGTTCGCCGCTTCGATGCGAGACTTCCAACTTTCATCCAACGGCAGGGACTTGCCCTCCACCCAAACGTGACTCGTGATGTCGAGCAGACCGTCCACGCCGCCTTTGGTGAAGGCGATGTAACGCTTGTCACCGATATCCAAACCGGAGAGCACGGTCGGGTCGTAATTCGCAAGGTGATGGACGGTGGTCATGCGCTTGCGTTCCGAGTCAAAGGGCAGTTCCGCCGTGCGCGGGAACGAAGAATCAAGCGAGGATTTCCAGTAGCCCATCTTGGCGGCGGTCACCACCAACGCACCTTCGGTGGGATCGCCCATCGTGTGGAAGCGGTCATCGCCTACGTCGATCAGTTTGGCATCGTTGCACAACGCGCCGCCGATCGCTGCCAGCGACAGAGAGGATTGGACCGGTGCCCCCAGGCTGCGGGTGGTGCGAAGCGAACCGCCGCGTTCCACTTCCTCGGTCAGGTCGAGCGCGTGTTCAGCGACATCCAGCACGACCACGGTCATCCGGTTTTCGGTCAGCGTGCCGGTTTTGTCCGAGCAGATCACCGTGACCGAGCCGAGCGTTTCCACGGCGGGAAGTTTGCGGATGAGCGCCTGACGTTTCAACATGCGTTGTGCGCCGAGCGCGAGTGTGATGGTCACGACGGCTGGCAGACCTTCGGGAACGATGGCGACAGCGACACTGACCGCGGTGAGCAGCATGTGGTTGATCTCATCGCCGCGCAAGAGACCCATGATGAAGATCAGTGCCGCGATCCCCACGCCGATGAGCGCGAGATTTTTCCCAAGCGAGTCCAGCCTGCGCTGAAGCGGAGTTTGCTCCTCCTTGACCTGCTGGATCATGTCCGCGATCTTGCCGAGTTCGGTGTTCATGCCGGTGGCGACAACGAGCGCAAGCCCGCGCCCCTGAGTGATGATCGTGCCCATGTACGCCATGTTGCGCCGGTCACCGAGCGGGAGGTCTTCGCTTGAAAGCGCGGCTGTATGTTTTTCGATGGCTTCGGATTCACCCGTCAGCGCGGCTTCTTGAATCCGCAAGTTGACCGCTTCAAGTAAACGCAAATCCGCCGGGATGACGTTGCCCGTTTCAAGTTGGATCACATCGCCCGGCACGAGTTCGCGCGCGGATGTTTCCTGTAATTTGCCGTCGCGTAGCACGCGCACATTCGGCACCGACATTTTCTTGAGCGCGGCAATGGCTTGTTCCGCACGGTATTCCTGAAAGAATCCCAGCAGCGCATACAACACCACAATGGAAAGGATCGCGATGGTGTTTTTCGTATCGCCCAGCAGACCCGCCAGCACCGCCGCCGCGATGAGGATCAGCACCATCGTCGCGGTGACCTGCTCCCATAAAATTTGCAGCGGAGTCCGCCCGCCGCGTTCGATCAATTCATTCGCGCCGTGTTTGCTTTTGGATTCATCGACCTGTGCCGGGTTCAATCCCGTCTCGGACGATGAGCCAAATTCTTTCAGGACTATATTGGTTTCGATGGTGTGCCAATTCATTAATTTGTTTCCATGTTCTTGTCAGGTTTTAACCATTTCGATAGATTCAAGCGGGCGCGGAAATGATACGCCAGGTAGGCGAGGATCGCAACCAGGCCCGCAGAAAAGATGAGCGGCAGGTGGGTCTTGATGTAGACGCTGATCAGCATCCATTCATGACCGAGAATGTAGCCCGCGCCAATGAGAAGTGTACACCAAACATACGCCCCGATGAAGGTGGCAGCGAAGAATTTGGTGAAGGGGATCTTTGCCAGCCCGGCGGGGATGCTGATCAAGGTGCGGATGCCCGGGATGACGCGCCCGATCAATACCAGCCCCGAGCCCCAGCGGTGCATCTGCTCTTCGGCTTTGATGATGTGCGCCTGGTCGATGCGGAAGATTCCGGCGAAGCGGTCAACCACGGGTCTGCCGCCCAAGCGCGCCACCCAATACGTGATGGATGCGCCGACGGTGCTTCCCAACCCGGCATAAAACCCGGCAAGCGGGATGAACCCCGGCGTGATGCCGTGCCGTTCGATCAACATCCAGCCTGCGAAGGCGAGGATGATCTCGCTGGGCGTGATGCCGGTGGCGTTCTCAAACACCATCAAGCCGAACACGCCCGCCCAGCCGAACTGGTCGAAGATGGTTTGTAAAGCAGAAAGGATCGTCGTTTCGATCTGGTCAATCATTCGTTACCTCGTAATATTGATAAATAAAAAGACCACCGTCAAGAACCTTGACGATGGTCTTGCCTTTTACAGAACAGCCGGGAAAATATCCGTATTGACGACTGTGCTACCCGAACGCCGGGCGGCTACTCCCCATCGGAGTTTTGCCAAGTATATGGAAAAAACGATTCTTGTGGTTAAGAAACCTCTTATCTGAACTACCAGAGACGCTCAGATCGTGACTGCTTGCGAAGTTCGCAAAGCGGTGCGGATCATCAAATACTCGGTGATATTCTCTGCCGTAATGATGCCCACCAATTGTCCCGCGTGCGTGACAGGCAGGGTTGGAAACCCGGATTCCTGAATGCGCATCAATGCCATCTCGACCATCTCATACGAATCGACCTCGGGCGGAGTGCTCTTCATCACCGCGGAGACAGCGATGTTCTGTCCGTGCTGGGTGAGCGCAGAGAGGAAGTCATCGCGCGTCACTACGCCGACAACTCGCGCGCCATCATCGATGACGGGGAAATCGTGCTGGGTTCCCGCCAGGATCAATTGCGCCATACGCGAAAGCGGATCACGCGGCGAGAGGCTTTTATAATCGGTCAGCATCGCGCGTCCCACTGGAATGCCGCTGATGACATTCTTCATCTGCACCGCACCGGCTTCCTGTGATGCGCCGATCCATATAAAGAAGGCAATGAATAACAAGCTTGCATTCCCGAACAAGCCAATCAACCCAAATAACAACGCCAAACCCTGACCAATACTCGCCGCAATCTGTGTGGCACGCACGTAGTCGATGCGCATGGCGAGCAAGGCTCGTAACACGCGCCCACCGTCCATGGGGAAGGCGGGGATGAGGTTGAACAACACCAGTGAGATGTTGACGACCATCACGCGCTCAAGAAAACTTCCAGACGCCACTCCAAGTTCGGTCAGCGGCACAAGGTTCCCGGTCAGAAAAAGAGCCGCGAATAAAATCGCTGCAATGACCACGTTCACGGCAGGTCCCATCAATGCGACCCACAACTCCTCGATCGGTTTCTCCGGCATACGTTCCAAACGTGCCACACCGCCAATCGGGTAGAGCGTGATGTCGCGCGTTTTGATTCCATAGTGGCGGGCGGTGAGCGCATGCCCATACTCATGTAAGAGCACGCACAAAAAGAGAACGAGGATAAACCCAATGCCGCTCAACACTTCGAGCCAGCTATTATTTTCCAACCAATGACTAAACCCAACCCACCCGATCAAAAGTAAAAAGGTGGCATGGATGTAGACATCAATTCCTGCAAATGTTCCAAATTTCCATTGCCATTTCATAGTTCAATACTCCTTGGTATGAACGGCATTGTACAGGGGATTTATTAGAAAAATGTTATAAATATTCTATCAAGAACTATCAGGATGAAAACCCCCGCCTCAAGCCCCGCTCTGGCTTGCTCTGCCCCTCAAAGCGGATCCAACACCGACAAAAAAAGATCGCCCATCTCATCGACAGGCGATCCTAAACTACCCAACTACAAAAAACTACTCAACTACTTCACCATCCCCATCGCCTTACCCGCTTCATAAATGACATCCATTGCGCGTTCGATCTCACTCGGCTCATGCGCGGCGGTGACGGTGGCTCGCAGGCGCGACATGCCTTCCTGCACGGCGGGAGAGACGACCGGCAGAACGAAGACATCGTTTTCCTGACAGCGCTTGGTCAACTCGAAGGCTTTGTCGTCGGTGCCGGTCAACACCGGGACGATGGCGGTTTCGGTCAGCAGGGTATCGAAGCCCATGCTCTTCAACCCGCCGATGAATTGCTTGGTATTTTCGTTCAGGCGGACGATGCGCTCCGGTTCATCGAGGATGACCTTGAAGGCTTCGTTCGCGGCGGCGGCTTGCGCAGGCGGAAGCGCCGCAGAGAAGATGTATGCGCGGCTGCCGTGGCGCAGGAATTCGATCAATTCCTTATTGCCCGCCACATATCCGCCCACCGAAGGGATGGTCTTGCTGAGCGTGCCCATCTTGATGTCGATCACATCGCCCAAGCCGAAGTGCTCTTCGATGCCGGTGCCGGTCTTGCCCAGCACGCCCACCGAATGCGCTTCGTCGATCATCAGCCAGGCGTTATATTTTTTGCTCAGCTCCACGATCCTGGGCAGGTCGATGATGTCGCCGTCCATGCTGAAGACCGAGTCCGCAATGACCAGTTTGGCGACATCGGCGGGCGCGTTCTTGAGCAGACCTTCAAGGTGGTCCATGTCATTGTGGCGGAAGCGGCGGAACTCCGCGCCGGACATCAAACAGCCGTCCACGATGGAGGCGTGGTTGATCTTGTCCGAGAAGACGTAATCGCCGCGTCCCATCAATGTGGAGACGGTGGTCAGGTTGGTCACATAGCCGGAGGTGTAGGTGATGGCAGCTTCGGTATGCTTGAAGTTCGCGATGGTCTCTTCGAGTTCGTTGTGCAGGGTGAGCGTTCCGGCGAGGGTGCGTACACCGTTGGTCCCGGTACCCCATTGGTCCACGGCTTTTTTGGCGGCTTCGTTGATCCTTGGGTGTCCGACCAGCCCCAAGTACGAGTACGAGGCGTACATCCCCATCACGCGCCCATTCACGCGGACCTTTGACCCTTCCAACATCTCTTCCACAGGTTGGTTGTAAAAATAATAGTCATGTTCTTTGATGTAGTCCAAGCGCTGTTTGAGCGCGGCAATACGCCGGGTGGTGTTGTTTTCCATGCTTTGAAAATCCATTGAGTTCCTCCGAAAGGGAATTTTGCAAGTGTAGCCGAGGGAGGGGCGATTGTCCAGTGAGGAATTATGGAGTTATTCCACCCATTCAAACACGTATTTCGCGTCGTGTTCGCTCTCGAATTTTTTGAGCAGGTCCAGATATTTGTCCTTGAAGGTTTGCCGTGCATGGTGCTGTTCTTGATTTTGGATGTAATTGTAGACTGTTTCGACCTGCGAATGGCTGTAAGAGAACGCTCCATAGCCCTCCTGCCAGTTGAACCTGCCCTTGATCCAGGCATGGTCGTTGATGAAATTGGACGAATTATTTTTAATGTCCCGTACAAGGTCGGATAAAGCCATCGAGGGTTTCAGTCCAATAAAAACATGCGCATGATCCTCCACCCAATTGACGATGATCGGCTTTTGCCCCTTGTTCTTGATGATCCCCGCCATATATTTGAACACCTCCTGCCGCCATTCTTTTTGGAGGAGATTCTGTCTGCCTTGAACCGCGAATACAACTTGTATGTAGATCTGTGAATATGTTCCCGCCATAAATTTCCTCCTTGATTCGTTATGCCATCCCTTCGGGGTTATTAGCCATAATTCTGGGTAGGCTTTTCATGACTGTAGCAAGGTCCGTTTTTGTCATTCTGAGCGAAGCGAAAAATCCCTTCGCCGGAGTACAGACCCTTCGCTTTACTCAGGGCGATATGCCTTGCTTCGTGTTTTTCTGATTTTGTCCAGCAGGGAGAAATGATTATGGTGACATGATTCGGAAATCCTGCTACCTCTTTGTGATCATCTAGCCGCAAGTCCTGGAAAGTATTGCTCATGAAAGCAACAATCCCGAAGGGATGAAATGATTATAGAAACGAGTTTTATAGAAAGCAAACCCCGAAGGGGTGTCATAGTTTACCCAGCCAGCCGTTTCAACTCGGCTTCGTCGATGATCTTCACCCCAAGCGATTTTGCCTTCTCGAATTTCGAGCCGGGGTTCTCACCCAGCACGAGATAACTGGTCTTCTTGCTGACGCTATCCGTGACCTTGCCTCCGTTGCTCTCGATGAACTCCTTCGCATCATCACGTGAAAAATTCGGCAGCGTCCCCGTCACCACGAATGTCATCCCCGTGAACGCGCCTTCCTTCTTCTTTTCATCTTTCTTCATTTGCGGATCAACATCCGCCGCTTTCAGCTTCTTCAACAACTTTTGATTTGCCGGGCGCGCGAACCAATCCACAATGGATGCGGCGATGTTCGGTCCCAAACCCTCGATCTGCTGAAGTTCGTCCGCTGTGGTCTTGGATAACGCGGATAGATCGCCATATGTCCGCGCCAGGTCACCCGCCATGACTTCGCCCACGCCGTGGATTCCCAACGCCGCGATCAAGCGGTTCAAACTCTGACCCTTCGCCTGCGCGATCGACCCGAGCAGATTCTCAGCCTTTTTCTCGGCGAAGCCTTCCAACTCAAGCAATTGATTCTTTTTCAGCGTGAACAGGTCTGCGACATCTTTGACCAAGCCTGCTTCAATTAATTGCTCAACTATTTTTATACCTAATCCTACGATATCCATCGCGCCGCGCGAGACAAAATGCTCCACGTTGCGGACAAGCTGCGCCGGGCAGGCGGCATTGACACAATACCATGCCACCTCGCCTTCAAAGTGCTCCACGGGCTGGTCACATGCCGGGCATTTTGTCGGCGGCTTGAATTTCTTTTCCTTGCCGGAACGCGCATCCACCACCGGACCGATGATGTAGGGAATCACCTCTCCCGCGCGTTTGACCAGTACCCGGTCACCCACGCGGATATCTTTCTCCGCGATGTAATCGAAGTTATGCAGAGTCGCGCGCTCCACTACCACGCCGCCGATTTCAACGGGTTCGAGCATGGCATATGGCGTCAGCACGCCAGTGCGTCCCACCGCCACACCGATGTCGTTGAGAGTCGTCGTCACTTCGCGCGCCGGGAATTTGAACGCGATGGCTCCGCGCGGATCCTTGCCCACAAAGCCCAAATCCGCGGCGAGGGTCAGATCGTCGATCTTGATAACCATGCCGTCGGCTTCGTAGGGAAGCGTGTCGCGTCCCTTGTCGAAGGTTTCGGTATAGGCAATCGCCGGTTCCAAGTCATTGAATCGTTTGGCAATATCCGTAATCGGGAAGCCGAGCAACTTGAGATATTCCAAAATTTCCCATTGCGAGGTTGGGACCTTCCCGCCTTCGGAGTGGACGATCTGATAAACAAGCAGTGTGATCGGACGTGAAGCCGTCAACACCGGGTCTAGCTGACGAAGCGATCCCGCCGCCGTATTGCGCGGATTGAGATACGTCTTCTCACCTGCCTCTTCGAGCCGTTTATTCAAGTCTTCAAATTCTTTTATGGGAATGAATGCTTCACCGCGGACAACGAGAACCTTGGGCACACTTTTTACTGATGACTGTTTATTGTCCACCGGTATCTTCAACGGGATCGCCCGCACTGTCCGCAAATTTGACGTGATATCTTCGCCCACCTCGCCGTCGCCGCGCGTGGCTCCCTGCACGAATTGACCGTCGCGATAATGCAGCACAACCGACAAGCCGTCAATTTTTGGCTCGACCACAAATTTGGCTTTCTCCACCCGGTCATCCAATTTTTTGACGCGCTCGAACCATGCCCGCGCATCGTCTCCGCCGAAGGCGTTGGCAAGCGAAAGGATGGGCGCGGGGTGACGCACTTTCTCGAATTTCTCCGAGGCCTTCGCTCCGGCGCGCTGCGTGGGGGAGTCCGGCGTGATCCAATCTGGATGATCCGCTTCGATCTTTTTCAGTTCATTAAGCAGGCGGTCATATTCCAGGTCGCTGATAACGGGCGCATCCAACACGTGATAACGATAATTGTGGAAGTTGATCTGCGCCTTGAGTTCTTCGTATCGGGAGAGGAGTTTATCTGCCATCTTCAAATTATACCCAGCATTGATTAAATGAAACCCGCCCGTGGGAGCGGGCGGGGGAAGGGTTCAATCGATCTTCTTCCAAATATCCGAAGGCGGACGTTTGAGCGGGCGGGTCATGGCGGAGAGGCGGGCGTTGTAGTACGGTTCCTCCTCGGTGGCGAATCGCGAAAGCTCGAAGAGATTACGCTTCACCAGCAGGTCCGCGATCTGCTTGACCTCCTCCCGGGTGAACGGCAGGTTCTCGTTGAACTCGGTCAGGCTGAAACGCCCAAGCCTGATCATGGTGTTCAAGGCGGAGCGCAGAGGTTCAGACAACATCACAACATCAGACGGTCGGAGATCGTCTTCCCGTTCATTTAATTCCTGAATTGCTACCTGATAAAGCGGGTTGCTCATGGCAAACTCCTATACCACAGGGACAGATCAGGCTTTGAGCTGGTCAACCAGGCTGCGCAGACCTTTCGTTATGGGATGGTCAGGGTAATGCACCGAGAAAATGCCCGAGCTGGCAAGGGTCATCATTTCATCGGCATGGGGAAGAACAGCGGCAACTTTGGCTTCGTAGGTCTGTTCCACGCGGGTGCGCACATCGTCAAAGTCGAAGGTGTTGGGGACCTTGTTGACCAGCATGACCATCTTCGGCACATCCAACTTCTTGGCAACATCCACGGTGACCGCGGTTCCCTGATAGTCCTGAGAATCCGGGCGGAGGATAATGACCAGCGCGTTGGAGATGGCGATGGACAGCAGTGTCTCTTCGTTCAACCCCGGGTGCGTATCGATGAGCAGGTAGTCCAGTTTGAGCTTCTCCACCACGTCACGGAAGCCGTCGTTCAGCAAGCCCACGTCATACCCCTCGCGCAGGATGCGGGCGATCTCGCCCGGTTTAATGCTGGAAGGGATCAGGTAGATCTGACCCTTGATCTCGCTGCCGACATGCCCGGTGACATCGTGCGCGGCTTCATCTATGGAGCACTTGCCCCACAGGTAGTCGTTGAGGGAATGGACCATTTCCGACTCGTCGAGATTGAAAAGAACATGAATTCCGGGGGAATTGATATCGGTGTCCACCACACAGACCCGTGCCCCATCCATAGCCAGGAGCGCGGCAATATTGGCGGTGGTGTTCGACTTCCCGGTTCCTCCGCGGAATGAGTGGACTGATATGATTTTGGACATACTTTCGCTCCAATTTATGATATTCTATCTTTCGGTCTATTATTTCAAATGATTATAGCCGAACTAACCCGAAAATCAAAGCCGTCTCATTTTCTTTTTATGATATAGTACCGACTTACAGGATTGTCAATCTCAACCCATTTTCCCCAAATATGACGACCAAATATATGGATAACCCAATAAGCCCGCCTCCCCGTGACGACAACGATGAACTCCTGATCCAGCAATTCAAGGACGGGAACAGGGATGCCTTCGATATTCTCTACCACCGCCACCTCCCCAACGTCTACAAACGGGTGAGATACGTGGTCCCTGAGAACGATGTGGAGGATGTCACGCAGGAGATCTTCATTGCCGCGCTGAGATCACTCCCGTCATTTCGTGGTGACTCTAAATTTGGCACCTGGTTGAGGACTCTCACGAACCACAAAGTGGCTGAATTCTACCGAAAGCGGACCCGTAAGCAGGAGCCCCTTCTCGCGCCGCTCTCGGAAGCCAACGCCCATACCGTAGGCGGCACCTCCAAGTCACTGGAGGAGGGCGTTTTCGTCCGACGGGCGCTTCAGAACCTGCCCGAAAATTATCGGGAGATCATCCTGCTCCGCTTTGCCGAAGACCTGCAGTTCAACGAGATCGCCGAACTGACGAACCAAAACCTTGAAGCGGTCAAATCCCTATTTCGACGGGCTGTCGGCGCCCTCCGCGCTCAACTGGATAAATAACATGAGCCAAAACGAACTTAACGAACAAACCAAAGACAACCAGTTGGCGCATTTTGCCGATCAAGTACTGGAAGGAAAGATAATGAGATCCGCATCGAACGCGGACGATGACCTGTTAGACCTCGAGGAAACGATCCTCCGCCTGAACCGTTCTCTCCCCTCTGACTCGCTGAACGATGCCGAGGTGAAGCAAATGCTGGTCCGCTTCAAGGCGCGGGTGCGGCGCGAGGAACAGACGGCCCGGCCCTCCTTTTGGAAGCGGCTTTTCGATTTCCAAGCCAACCCCCAGGTGGGGATGATCCTCGCGGCTGTGGTCGTGCTGGTGCTCGTTTTTATCGGCGCTCCCCTGCTGGCTTCCGGCTCAACCACCGCAGGCACAGCGGACGGCACCGGTTCGTTCTTCATCGCGATCGGCTTGCTCGGTGTCCTGCTCGTGGTGTATTGGATCTCCCGCCGAAAATAAGGAAAGAAAATGCCCAGGCTGTATGTACGGCGACAGGAGTCCCTGTTGCCGTTTTTTTATTCCTTGCAGGTCGTTTGTAGTTACGGTATGATTTCATTATGATCGTCATTATCGCGATTGTCATTGCCTTTGCCATTCCCATCGGCTTCCTGTTCTTTCTGCGCGTTTTCGATCTGCACAAGACGGCGAAGTTCGGCCACAATATTGGCGCGCTTACTTGTGGGGTGGTGGCGTATCTTCTGGCGGCGCAGATCAACCCGGCGATGGCGAACGCAGGCTGGGTGACATGGGACCAGATCAGAAGTTTCACTGCGCCCGTGGTCGAAGAGATCCTGAAATCAGTGATCCTGCTTTTTCTTGTCTCACGCGCCGATTTCAACTACGTGGTGGATGGGGCATTGTTCGGCTTTGGGGCGGGCATCGGCTTTGCCATGATCGAGAACGTGCAATATATCAATGGGAACGCGGAGATCGCGTTGATCGTCTCACTGGCGCGCGTTTTCTCGACCAACCTGATGCACGCCACCGGTAGCGGACTGATCGGCACGGCGCTGGCATATCATCGCGGCGATAGTTCGCGGCGCGGCAAGCTGGTGATCGCAGGCGGGTATGTTCTCGCGATCGTTTTTCACGCCGTTTTCAATTTGATGGTCAATGCGGGTGCCTTCCTGTTCTTTGCCATCGGCTACGGTGTGCTGGGAGCGGGGCTGATCTGGTACGTCATCCGGCGCGGATTGAATACCCAAAAAGAATGGGTGAGTGAAAAACTCGGCGCGCAAGACCGTGTCACAAAGGAAGAGACCCGCGCGGTGACCGGCATCGAGAACATGGTGGAAAAACTGATCGAACCGTTCCGCGAGCGCTTCGGTGAAGAGAAGGTTCCCCTGGTGCGGGACCTGCTTTATAAACAGGCGGAGATGGGGATCAAGCGCAAGCTGGTGGAAACCACGCCCAGCCCCACCAAACGGGTCGAGATCGAAGGTATCATCCAGTCGCTTTACAAGGATATGGAGGGATTGCGTAGTAAGATCGGGATGTACCCGATGATGTTCGTGCGCGAAGTGTATTTGAGTCAGGATTACCAGGTCTGGGCGTTGATCAACACCCGCATCATCGAATCAAGCACCGGGCAAAAGGGAGGCGGGCTCTTTGACCGGGCCACGACCCGGATCAAGCGCAGGACGGCGGAGAAGGACCAATCATGAGCAGCGATGTTCTGAAACAATTACGGGGCACCGATTTCTTCAAGGAGCTTTCGGATGACGCGCTTTCGGCGGTCATCTCCGAAGCATCCATGCGGAAGTTTTCCAGGGATGAAGAACTCATCCGCAAAGGCGATGCCGCCGATTCCTTCTTTATCATTCTCAAAGGGCATCTCAAGATCGTCACGACCGATGCGAAAGGCGATGAGATCATTATCAACAAAGTGGAACCCGGTGAAACTGTCGGGGAGATGTCGCTCATAGACCAGCGTCCGCGTTCGGCGGGTGTGATCGCCCTCGAGGATGTGGAAGCGCTCGAACTGACCAAGGGAGTCCTCTTCGAGCTGATGACCAAACGTACCGACGTCACGCTCGGGATTTTGCAGGGCTATTCGAATCGCCTGCGTTTTTCGACGACCTACATCGAGAAGGTGATCGACTGGTCGCAGAAGACCGCCGAAGGGGATTACTCCTTTTTGGAGCAAACCCAGCCGGTGGCGCGCGGCGGCTCCGACGATGACAAGGCGACGCAATTACTATCCGCGTTCTTCTCGATGGTGCGCAAGGTGAAGGCGCGCGAAGATGTCTTGAAGGAACAGTTGGAACGCCTGAACTTTGAGATCGATGAGGAACGCCGGCGGCACGAGTTCGAGGAGATCACCGGCACGGAATTTTATGCAAACTTAAAGGCGCAGGCGAAGGCTCTTCGTCAGAAGCGCGAACAGGGTTGAGAACACTTGGAGGCATTATGAAAGGGAAGATCGTTTCAGTTCATTCATTTCGCGGCGGGACGGGAAAATCCAACGTGACCGCCAACCTGGCGGCGCAGGTCGCCATGACGGGGAAACGCGTCGGTGTGGTGGATACCGACATCCAATCCCCCGGCATCCATGCGCTCTTCGGTTTGGATGAAAAAAAGATGGGCAGCACCATGAACGATTACCTGCATGAAAAAGCCACCATTCGGGAGATCGGGTATTCGGTGGGACAGAATCCCGGTAATGCCGAGGGCTGCTTGAAACTGGCGGGCAAGGACCTGTGGTTGTTCCCATCCAGCATCAAGGCGGGCGAGATCGGCAAGATCGTTCGGGAAGGCATTGACTTTACCCGTTTGAATGAGGGCTTGCAGACCACGATCTCGGAATTCGATCTCGATTATCTTTTCATCGATACCCATCCCGGTTTGAACGAAGAGACCCTGCTCTCCATCGCCACCTCGGATGTTCTGATCATCATCCTCCGCCCGGATAATCAGGACCTGCAGGGTACGTCGGTGACAGTGGATATTGCCCGCAGTCTGGATGTGCCGAACCTTTTCCTTTTGGTGAACAAAGCCATCCCCAAATATGATTTTGAGGGGATCAAGAAAGATATCGAAGGCAAGTTCAATGCGACAGTGACCGGTGTCCTGCCCCTGACCTTCGACATGGCGGATAACGCCAGCAAAGATCTGTTCTCCCTCCGTTACCCGGGGCATGATTGGTCCAAAGCCCTGATGGGTGTCGTGGACTTTGTTCTGTCCGCAAAGTAGGAGCTGACCATGAAATGCTGGCATTGCGAAGAAGATGCGCGCGCATGCTGTGCCTTTTGCGGACGGTTCGTCTGCAAGGACCACGCCGCGACCATGTCCACGTTTATTACGATGTTCGTCGGTGCGAACAACACACCCAAAGGGCTGGCTGTTGCCAATGTCATCTGGTGCGGCGAATGTGAGCCCCAACCCGAACCGATCAGTATGCCTGAGCTATTCTAGAGAGTGAGGTAACCATGCCTGGAGTATTCGATCGGTTAAACACAGCCATTGAGAAAAAGAAAAAGCTGGAGGGGGTCAGCGCGTTGGATTTGATCGAATTGCCGCTTGTCCTCCGCCGGGTCATGCGCCTGCTTTTGCGGGAAATAAAGATGAGCTATCCACAGTTGTGCGAAGTGGTGGATGCCCTGCCTGAAGGACAGAGCGTGAACCGCGATGACCTTCAGCATGCGCTCGACGAACTGACCGACCAGTATTGGCTGGTGCGGATCGGGCAGGGAGAGAAAGCCATTTATCGGGTGAACCTGCGCGCCAAACGCAAAAGCAATCTGGATGATGCCATCTGGTCCACGTTGGAGGCGAGAGGGGTTTGGTCTGCCTTGGATGCGAAAATTCAAAGCAAGTCCGACGACGCCTAATTTTGTTTGTTCGCCGACCTTCACAATAGCTACGATACGACCCGCCCCGAAAATAGGATTTCGTGGGCGGGTCGTTTTTAATTCCATATGGTTTTTTGTGATGATTGTGTTCGGCTGAAAAGGGGATGCGTGCGAATTTCTAAATTTGCCTGGTCAATTCATACAGTTCCATCGGTTGTTTTTTCCCCTTGAGCGATACTTCTCCCAAGGGGAGACACTCATATTTCGATTCGACTGCCTGCTGCACCTTGGCGGAAATAATGATCTGGTTCTTCTGTGCGAAGTTCATTAACCGCGCCGTCGTGTTGACGGTATCACCCAGCACGTTGTATTCACGTCGTCCGCGCGGCTCGCCGATCTCCGCCACAAACGTCGGACCGGTGTTGATGCCGATCTGACAGTAGATCTCCGGCTGGATGTTTCCGATAGTCGGCGGTTTCAGGTTGCGGATGATCTCGCGGATGGCGATCGCCGCCGAGGCTGCGCGCATTTCATCGTTGGTGTGCGCATTCGGCACGCCGAAATAGATGACAATGTCTGATCCGGAGAGGTGGTAGGTGACCTTCTTTAGAACGCCGCCGCGCGATTCCACCGCTGCATTGATGAGGGAAAATGCGCGGGAGAAGCTCAATGCCAGTTTGCGTTCCTCGCCGGGCAGCGCTCTATCTGCTGATTCGGGCAAGCCGATGAAGTTGACGAACATGATGGTCGGCACGGGGAAATCTGCGGGGATGCGGCGGTCTGCCGCGCTTTCGACCAGCAGGGAGAGGATCGGGTCGGGGATGAAGCTCGCGATCGGTTCGATGGCGTCGAGCAGGCTGACGATCTGCTGCAAGACTGCGGTCTTGTCCCGTTCGATCACCACGGCGCTTGCCATGCGGCGTCTCATCGGCGTGATCTCATATTCGCCCAATTGGTCTTCTGTCAGGTCGTCCACCACCAACTGATAGCCGGGATCACCTGCCTCAAAACGGAACTGATCCTTGACCCGTTCATACGCCTGCACTGATAAATTCACACGTTCATTGCGCCCGTGGCTTTCCGTCAGCTTGGCTTGCTGAACGTCTTTGCCCAGCAGGACATGTTCCATGCGGCGCGGCGTGCCGATGTCGGCGGTGAGGAACCTGCCGCTGTGAATGCCGATGCGCATCCTCAGGTTTACGATGCCGGAGGTCGTTTCGATCTCGGCAAAATCCTTCATTGCCCTCTGCATTCGCAGACCGGCGCGCACCGCCCGCAGGGTGTCGTCATTTCGATCGGATTTGGGGAAGACTGCCAGCAGGGCGTCGCCTGTAAACTCGACCAGTTCACCGCCCGATTTGCTGATGGTCGAGATCATGGTAGAAAAATAACTTGTCAACTGTTTGGTGAGGTTTTCCGCGCCAGCCTGCCCCTTTGAAGAATTTGCTTCCATGAGTTTTGTAAAGCCCGCCAGGTCGGTGAACATCATCGTCCCGTACTTCCATTCGGTCTTTACATCCCCCGGTTTCAACTTTGCGACATCGATCTGCCTCGATGTGTAGTCGTGAAGGATGCGCTGGAGTGTCCGCAGGTGCTTATGGACTTCCATCATGATATCCACGGATGGGTTTCCCCACATGGACACATACATCTCCGCAGGGATCAAGTATCGCAATCGGCTTTCAATGGTAGCAAGTGGCGACTCAGGAAGCATGAAAACAATTATACATGAATTGATATTCATGCTCGCAATTTATAAAGTCATTTGAAAATCTCCGCACCGTAGGATTTCGAATCAAAAAAAGCTGCCAGAAACGGCAGCCTTTTTTTGATGATTATAGAGATCATCTATTGCAAACCCCAGATGGGGTCGCCATCGTACCCGGGAATGAATGTGATCTGTGTGAACTCACTGGTTGGGATAAGTACTGAGAACAATTCCAGGTCCCCGTTCGCTTTTGCTTGAAAGACCAGCCGTGTCCCCTCAGGTGACCAGATGGGTGCGCCGCGCGGCTCGATGCCGGGTTGAGAGATCTGCTTGGTCTCCCCGCTTTGAACGTTGAATATATGGATGCCGGTCTCTTGAAGATTGGAAGCGATCGACATACCGTCCGGCGACCAAACGGGCGGACCATACTGGGCTGCCGTGGAAGTGAAACAACGCTGGTTCAGTGCATCGCGTCCGATGGCGCACAGGTTGGAGAGTTCGCCGGAGTACGATTGGAAGGCGACCAGCGCTCCATTGGGCGACCAGGTCGGGGAGTTATCCGGTGAGGGGCTGGTCGTCAGCGTGGATACATTTCCGTTATTGGCGTCGAGCAGCATCAGGTCCGAGTTGCCGAAGCGGTTGCTTACGAAAACGATCTCGTTGGCTGTCGGCGACCAGACCGGGTAGCTGTCGCCCGACGGCTCATTCGTCATGCGGATCAGATTGGAACCGTCAGCGTTGATGACGTAGATCTCGAAGTTCCCATCGCGGAAGGATTCGAAGGCGATGCGCGTGCCATCCGGCGACCAGGTTGGGGCGGCATCTTTTTCAGGCGCATCGGTGACGCGCGTGACCGAAAGGGAGATGAGGTCGAGGATGTAAATATCCATGTTGTTGTTCACCGTGGATACGAACGCGATGCGCGTGCCATCCGGTGAGACGTGCGGATTAATATCCTCCGAGGCATTGGTCGTGAGGCGGTTCACTTCGACGCCGTCTGGCGTGGTGCGATAGAGGTTCATCTGACCGTCGCGGTTGGATACGAAGATGATATGCCCGACAGGCGCGGGAATGGGGGTGCTGGTGGGCACTTCGGCGGTCACCTCGGTGGGGTTGGCAGGCGACTCGACCGTGGCGGTCGGCTCACCGGCGGAGCCTGAGAGTAGGGATGACGACGGACCGCACCCGGCGACGAATCCCGCAGCCAGGAGCAGGAAAGGGAAAATTGCAGGTGGAAATTTTCGGAATAGATTTTTCATGAAATGGGTCTCTCGCTAGGAGTTGACACCCCGTTCCGGGAGAGAAAAGGCAATGCCGGTAAAAATTGTGCCTGCCTTGCCATGGTTCGCTTCAAAAGTTTGTGACATGTATTTTCCTTCAAGATTTTAAAGAACACCTGTATCTTTAGTGTCAAATCTAATCCCAAAAGGGTTACTTCGGGTCCCCAATATATTTACAATTTTGAAAGAATTCTCCAACGAACCGTCCAAAACCCGATCTCGTGCCTGTTTGGGAAGATTAGCAAATGGGGTTTGAGCTTGTTGAAAGTTTCCCCGTTTCAATGCGGCGATATTGTGGAAAGCTTATTTTTTGCTTTTCGTGCGCATGGCTTCAGCCTTGCTGCGCAAGTCCTTGAAAAACTTTGACTCCGTGATCTCCGCCACCTGGCTGGCACGGCGCGATTCGTTGATCTCGATCTTGAGCTGGGCGATCTCCTGGCGCAGTGCCATTTCGAGGATATATCCGTCCAGGGCGGCGGTGGCGAGCAGGACCAGCGCCTCCAATTCGTCGCTGTCTTCAAAGGGGATGATCTCGCCGGTTTTTGCATCCTTGGCGTTGATCAATTGAAGGACACCGATGATCATCCCTTCCGAGTTCGCGAGCGGCATGGTCAGGAAGGATTTGGAGCGGTATTTGGTCTGTTCGTCGAAGGCCTTCGTGCCGGAGAAATCGAATCCCTCCGCCTGGTACGCGTCGGCGATGTTGATGCGTTTGTGGGTCAGCGCTGCATAGGAAACCACGTTCGAGCGGTTCTCTTTGCCGTCATCGTTATACATCGGAACAGGCGAGAACGGGATCGGGTCGCGGCTCGTCCCGCCCATTTGCATCTTCAGGGAGGCGTTGCGCAGGATCATGAACTTGAGCTTCTTGTCTTCGACGAGATAAAGCGAACCGGCGTCTGCGTTCGTGAAGGACTGCGCTTCCACTACCAGCGTTTCCAGCAGGCGGTTGAAATCCCGCTCGGCAGAGAGCGACACGCCGATGGGGATCACTCTCCGCAGCAAATTCAATTGATTTTCGCGCAGGGAAATGTGATGAGCCATCGCATCCACTGAGCGCGCCATTTTCCCAAGGTCCCCCTGCTCGGCTGCAAGGTCGCGCAACAGTTCGGATGTATATTCCCCTTTCTCGATGGCGTGAATGGCATGGATGATGCGCTTGAGCGGGGAGGTTGAGCTAATGACCGTTAAGTTGGACATTCCAATCTCAGTATACCCCAAGAAATTATTCAGATAGGAGGGTGCCTGCACGTCCAGATCGGTAGAATATCCAGATTCTTTGCATACAGAATGGATCGGGCGGATTTTTAACCGCATCCTCGTATTTAAAATATTTATCAAGCGATGTTTTAACGGTCATGGCATCTACGTTGGGTTCAAAAATACTTTGCGATATACTTCCCGCATGTCAACACAACGCATCGGGCTCTTCGGCGGCACCTTCGACCCGCCCCACATCGGGCACCTCATCCTCGCCGGGGAAGCCGTAACCCAATTCGAGCTCTCGCGCCTGCTCTGGGTACTCACACCCGACCCGCCCCACAAACAGGAAAACCCGATCACGCCGCTGGCACACCGCCTGCCCATGCTGCAAGGCATGATCGCCCACAACCCGAGATTCGAACTCTCCCGCCTCGAGATCGACCGACCCGGTCCGCATTACACCATCGATACGGTGCGACTCATTGCGGAAGAGGAATCCGGCGCGGAACTTTTCCTTTTGATCGGTGGAGATTCCCTGCATGATCTGCCCACCTGGCGCCTCAGCCCGGACCTGGTAGCTGCGGTTTCCAAAATAGGGGTGATGCGCCGCCCGGGCGATTCCATCGACCTTGCTTCGCTCGAAACAAAACTTCCCGGCGTGACGAATAAAGTCCATTTCATCGATGTACTCATGCAGCCTGTCTCATCGAGCGAACTGCGCCGCCGGGTTGCAACGGGGGAGATGGTTCGCTATTACCTCACCCCCGAAGTGTACAACTACATCGAAACCAATCAGCTTTACCGCTAACCACACTTCCACCCATATCTCACGTTTCACTCTTCACGATTCCCTCCCCCATGCCCATCTTCCTCGACTCCCTCTTCTCGTCCATTGCCCTCAGCCACTTCATGGTGGACACGTTCAACGCCAGCCGACCCGTCTTGTTGACCTATCTCGGCTTAAGCGAATCGCAGATCGCCCTGTTTTCCACAATTTACATCTGGGCTTCCGCATTGACCCAGCCCATCTTCGGCTGGATCTCCGACCGCACAGGTCCACGCTGGCTTGCCGCCGGGGGCGTGTTGTGGATGTCCTTCTTCTATTCAGCGGCGATCTTCTTCCCCGGAAACCTCGGGCTGGCTTGTCTCATCATTGCCGCGTTTGGTTCTTCTTCATTTCATCCGGTGGGGACAGTGCAAGCCGCCCTGCGCGGACGTGACTTGTTGAAAGGGCGTGAGACCACGTCCACCTCGCTGTTTTTCATGGCGGGGCAACTCGGTCATTTTGTGGGACCCATCCTCACCGGCTTGATCCTTGCCAAACTCAAAGTCCCCGGCTTGTATATTTTGCCCCTCGTTTCCATCCCGATCGGTTTTTCGTTGATGGCAAAACTGCGTGATAACCATCCGCACCCACAGCCTGCACAGTCTTCCGCATCCAACCGCGCAAAGGCGGGACTGGTCTTCATCCTTGTCCTGGCAACCGTTGCGGCATTGCAATCGTGGGCGCAGGCGAACATGGTCAACCTCATCCCGAAGTACATCAAGGATCTGGGACAAAGCGCCACCATCTACGGGAGTATGGCGGGATTATTCATGGGCGGCTCGGCGTTGGGGAATGTGTTGGGCGGTTACTTTGGAGATCGATATCAAAAGCGATATGTCGCTTCGGCTGTGTTGTTGTTTGCCGCGTTTCCGATCTATATTGCCAGCCTTATCGGCTGGTCGGGTTGGCTGTTCGTGCTGGTGCCGCTGGCAGGAATGTTCACAGGAGCCGTACACAGCATCATGGTTGTGCTTGCGCAACGCATCATCCCAGGCGGCATGGCGCTCGCCTCAGGGCTTGTGCTGGGATTCATCTTTTCATCGGGCGCGTTGGGACTTCTGTACACCGGTCATCTGGCGGAGTTGTACGGTTTCCCCTTTGTGTTGACCATGACCACCGGCATGGTGCTGGTCGCGTCTCCGCTGGCGTTGTTGTTGAAGGAATGACGGCAGATCATCGTTCTATTTGTTCTTCATTTTCACCGCGAAGCACGCAAAGATCGCCAAGCTAAATGGAATCTTTGTGTGCTTCGCGCGCTTTGCGGTGAGTGAATCACCGTCTACTGTCCATCACGCATTCAAATGGAACGTGTGATACGTGTTCTGACAGGGGTTGCCCCAGGTGATGTGCATTTCGCGTGAGGTCAAGTCGATGACCAGCGCACTGATGGTCTTCTCGCGGTCAAGCGGATCGGCACCGGCGATGTTGTGATTGCAGATCGAGTTCGGCACGTTGACGTGATCCTTTTGAATTGCCTGCATACTGTTGATGGAATGTTTCTTGTTCTGGCGGATCAGGCGCGAGGCGCGGAAGTAACGCACGCGGGACGAAAGCAATTCCTCGGGGTCTTTTTCCACCTGTTTCATTTGGGGATCGAGATAATGGTTGGTGTGAACCATGTACCCATCGTGCGCATACAGGATCTCGAACTTGCGCGCCGAGACTTCCACCGAATAGATCTCCCCGCTTTCATGGACAAGTAAATGGTTGTACCCCGCCGCGCGGTGTTGCACGAGCGTCCGTCCGATCGCGCCGGAGATTCGGCGTGAGGCAAGCACGGCGCGGGCAACCACCAATCGGGGGATCCCGATGCGCGAATCATTCGGGTAGACCGAGTCAATTAATTGGGCGATGCCATAGGCGTTGAATCCGACATTGGGCAGAAGTCCACCGTAGGTCATGGCGAGATAAGGCGGCTCTTTATCCGGTCTGGCAGAGATGACAAGGACATCGTCTTCATCCTCGGGGATCCAATCCTCGTTGTGCCCGGCGAGCACGTGACCGTCTGCCGTGCGTTCGTCGTTGACCGCCATGCTGGTGCAGCGCGTGAGATGTAGTGCGTCACCGGTGACGGCTTCCATCGCGTTCAAGACCATGACGTCGTCGAGGGAAATGTTCGCGCCTTCGGCAATTCCACGCAGTTCATCCACGTATTGCGGATAGCGTTCTTCGGCAAAGGGCAGATATTTGCGCGCCTGAATTTGTGCGCCTTCCCAGGTGAGTTGGACGGCATCGTAAGCAGCATCGATCAGGACATGCGCGTTGGCAATGCTGTGCTGGATCTGATTGCGGGCGGCTTCGCCAATTTGCCGTCCCATCTCGCGGTGCGTGCCGGAGACTTCGATGAATAATGGGGGGGTGGGATGAACGGGGGTATTTGGGATCTCGTTGCTGAACATGGCTTACTCCAATATTCTGTAGTGAATAATTCTCTACCGTACATTTTTCTTTTTTACCGCCAGGAACGGTTTCTTCTCAATATCTTGAGGCGCGCTCTGGAGTCATGAAGTTCTACTTCGGGATAACACGCATGTAGAACTTGCGCACTCCACAATCCCCAAGATTTAATGGTTTTTTTCGGGCGCTCCTGGCGCCTTGGCGGTTCATTTTTTCCGTTTGTGGGGTAGCACAAGGTGAATAAAAAATAAAAAGAACCCGCCTCAGGGATCGAATTCCCCGAGGCGGGCGGATTATATCACGGTCATTTTTTGCTATGACGTGGGCGGAATTTCCTCTGCCACGATGGGCGCGGGCATGGTTCCGGGCGGGTTGCGTGTGCCGAACCACGTCATCGCCACGCCGCCGAAGCCGACCAACGTCACGAGGAAGGAGGGCAGCCAGCCAACGCAGGGGATCAAGTCCACGAGACCGATGATGAGCATGAGCAGGAAGGTGCCGAAACCGGTGGCAAGCACGGGAGCCCAACTCTGGTTAATGGCTTTCGTGAAGCGGTCACCGACTTCCTGTCCGAGTGCGACCATGCCAAAGACCCACGCCGCCGGCATGACCAGGAAGATCACCAAAAGAGAAACAGGAATGAGAAGAAGCGTAATTGCCATGATGACCGCGGCAACCGGCACAACGATGACCACCAGCAGACCGTAGCCTCCCGCCATCAGCGGTTGATGGGTGATGGCATCGCCGACACGTTCCAATTGCGGCTGCAGGAAGAGCGTGAGCAGCATACCGATCCCCGCGACGACGACAGCCTGCCCGATCGCGCCCATGAAATCCCAGAATGGATTGCTGACACTGACCGAGACTTCGGGGTTGGGCACATCCGGGTTAACGGGCGGAACGTTAACTTCGGGCGCGTCGATCGAAGGTGGGACGTTGTTGGTCACATCGCCGGTGATCTCAGCCCCCGGCTCCTGGCTAACCTGCCCGCCGATGGTGGCGATGTCGCCATCGACAACGGCGGTGGAGGTCAAAAGCACCTGTCCGCCAAAGATGACGATGTCGCCATCCACTTCGCCGGTGATGGTGATGTTGCCGCCGAACATGGCGATGTCACCGTTGATGGTCACGCCGTCGGCATCCATGAGATTGCCGCCGAAGAGTGCAATGTCGCCGTTCACCGTGGCATCTTCCTGGATTTCGATGTTGCCGCCGAACATGGCGATACTCCCGTTCAGGGTTTCGCCCTCATCCAAGGTGTAATCCTCGCCGAAGCGGATGATATCTCCGCCCGGGCTCTGGGCAAGCACACTGCCGGTGGGGATCAATACCAACGCCAGCAGAAGGATGATGCGGATAAGATTTGTTTTCATTTTCATGCAGGTACTCCTTGAGGTCTGCGCGCAAAGCGCCAGATCGAAACGACCCATAACAAGCCCACCCCCGCGAGACCGGAGAGGATAACCATCCATGCGTACGGCGGGAGGAAGTTCGGGAGCATATGCGCGAACACTCTCACCACTTCACCGAACGCCTGGAGGGATGTAAACACAAATAGAAAATAACCGAGGGTCGCCGTAAGCCATTCCACCGGCGAAGAGACAAAGGCAACCACATACGGGGCGACGAACAAACTGATAAGCGTCACCGCGCTGGCGATCAGGACGAGCAATCCCCACAGCCGCCGACGGCGTTCCGCCACTTTTTGCACAGCGAGCCGCTGTTGGAAGCGCATGGCAAACCCGGGCGCAGGCGAGACCGCGCGCGCCGAGCGCAATGCCAGACCCGTCTCAGCGAGAGCGGAACAGGTCTTGCACGTCCGCAGGTGCGCTTCGAGGTCGCTTTTCTCCACAGGGGTGAGGTGTTTATCGTCCAACAGCCAGGATTCAAAAGGCTGGTGATTCATGGTGTCTCCTTTCCATTTCGGCAAGCAAGTCGTCTTCCTCTTCTTCCTGCCACATGCCTGCCAGTTCCTTGCGCGCGCGGTGCAGGCGGCTCTTCACCGCGCTGACCGTCAGTTGCAGGGACTCAGCAATTTCCTTTTCAGAATAGTCGTACCAATATCTCATGATGATCGCCGCCCGGTCGGTCGTATCCAGGTCTTTGAGCAGGGCATGGATGCGTTCCTGCGTCTGCCCTTTGACCGTTTCCGACTCGGGGTTGGGTGCGTCGATGTCGGGCAGTTCCATTGAGTTGCCCTCGTCATCCTCAGCATCCATCGAAAACATCGAAAATTTGCGGCGGCGAAGACGGTCTATGCAGTAATGCGCCGCAATCGAAAGCAGCCAGGTCGCAAACGGGCGTTTCTGGTCGTAGCGGTGCAGGTGCTGATACGCGCGCAAAAACGTTTCCTGCGCGGCATCTTCCGCCAGTTCAGGTTCGCCCAACATGCGATAACACAGGTTGAACACAGGGGTTTGATAGGTTTCGACGAGCCTGGTAAACGCCTCGTCACTGCCTTGCTGCGCCTGGGAAACCCAGGTCTGTTCTTCGTTCACGTTTCTCCTCGGAAGGCTTTCTACCTTCTCTTACGCACTTACAGGAGGAAAGGTTTCACAAATTTGACTAAACAAATCTGAAAGTTACGGAGTACGGAATGCGTGATGCGTAATCCACAAAGTGCTAATGAGCATGCCCGTGCCCCTCCCCGCTTCCTTCGGGACCGAGTACCTGTTCCCACTTCCCAAGCGACTCTGACCTTTGAGCGAAGAAAATGGCGATCACCGTGGTGATGGGCACTGCCGCGATCAAGCCGAGCGAGCCGACCAGCGTCCGCACGATCTCCTCCGCGATGAACGAGAAGTTGACGATGTAGCCGTAGTCGCCGCGCGCCAGGGAGAACATCAACAGCATGGGCAGCGAGGCTCCAGCGTAGGCTAAGACCAATGTATTCACCGTCGCCGCTACATGGTCCTGACCGATGCGCATGGCAGCCCCATAGAGGCCGCCAAAGCCGAGGCTTGGATTCGCATGATGGAGTTCGAACACAGCCGAGGCTTGTGTCGTCACCAAGTCATCCAGCACGCCCAGCGCACCGATAATTAATCCGCCGAGGAAAAGTCCGCGCAGGTTGATGGGCGTTTCACTCAATTGCATCAGGAACATCACGTTCTCGTCGCCGGAGCCGTTGAGTTTGGCGAAGACCACGAACAGACCTGCCAGCGCGCCGGTGATAAGTAGGACGACAACCATGCTGATGACCGCCGCGTGTGTTTTGAGAGTCCAGCCGTAGGTGAGGTAGAGTGTGACGCCGAGCAATATGATCGAGCCGATGATGCTGACCGTTAATGGGTCGTCGCCGGTCAGGATGTGCGGAATGATATAACCGATGATGATATAGAGACTGAACGCCATACTTAGCATGGCGCGAAGTCCCTTCCATTGGCTGATGAGCACAATGGCAACTGCAAAGATGAGCGTTAGCCACAGAATCGGCGCCGTGCGGACGTAGTCTACAAAATAGGCATTGACCACGTTATCCGGTGTCTTCGAGATCGTGACGATGATCTTGTCTCCCGGCTTAAGCAGGTAATCATCCGAGCGCACCTGGCGTTTGCCGTAATCGATCTCCATCGGAATGTCCGCGTACTGACCTTCGAGAATATTCACGCGCGCGATCTGATACGTTTGCAAATTCCCACCCAGATCGATCTCGCCCTCTTCGATGACCTGCAGAACCTCTGCCCGCACGGTATCCGCGCCAAAGGTGGCGAAGCCTTCACCCGGTAATTGAACTTGATTGAGAAGTGTATAAGCCGTGACCCCGATCAACAGCAGAAAAGGAAAGAGCCAAGATGTTTTTTTCATGGCTTTGATTATAAACGGGTAGGATAAGGGAATGGAAAATAGAGAATGGCGGGAATGCGTGATACGTGTTTCGTAAAGTTACATATCACGCATTACGAATCACGGACTACCGTCCGTCATCCGGCATCTGCGAATCCTCGATCAAATCCTTCGGCGTCGCCGCCCCGCAACTGGGACAAATATATTTATGCTCCACTGGCACATACGACCGTGTGCAGAATGGACAGGTGATAGGCATCGGTTCCTTCGGGACTTCCTTCACCACTTCCTTGGTCACCTCGCGGGTTTCCACACGCGTCCTGCCGCCAGTGCCAATGAAGATGGGACCGCTGGAATGGTGACTTCCACCCGATGACGAACCGCTGCCAGATGAAGAATCCCTTGCCATGCCACCGGCGACCATGCCGCCGAACATATTCTTCGTTTCTGAGGAGAGTGTCGATGAACCTGATGATTTCGAAGAAGATGACTTGGACGAGCGCGAAGAGGATTTCGACCCGCCCTTCATGTTCCCCAGTACGAAGAACAGCACCGCCACGATCACCACCGCCGCCAGCGTGACGAACACGATGATCGCCGTCAAGCGGATGGCGCGCGGAATGTTATACAGTTCGTAGCCGTAGCTAAAAAGAAAGACGCCGCCCACATAGAACGGCGCAAGGATCAAGCATAAAATGGTGCCGATCTCCTGCGCAAGGTTTTCTTCGAACCAGGTCTGGTAGCCGATAAATACGATCAACGCCAGCGCAGCCAGCGCGATCAACCCGCCAGGGATCAGGATATGTAAAGGTTTGCCCGGCTTCTCATCGTCGTGGTCATACTCAAAAACTTCGTGTGTCTTTGCCCGCACCTGACGGGCTTTGTATTCGGATGTTGGCATGGTTGCTCCTCTAAAATTTCAACATGCGAAAGACGGTCTATGGTTAATTGCCCAGCGTCACTGACTCAGATCCTTTGCAGTTGACTCCATCTGCGCGAGGATCGCCGCCACCTGCCCGCTTGCCACGTTGACGCGGTACATGTGCGCGAAGCCGTCGCCCAGCATTACTTTAACTGTACGCCACGAACCCAACTGTGGTTGCATCTCACCCTGCGGGATCAAGTCCACGGCTTGCCGCCACTGAGGATGAGTCTTCTCGTAATCGCCGAGCAGCTCCAACGTCGAGGAGCGAAGTGGGAAGAGATGGGTCGCCTCCACCCAGCGGGCATCCTGTTCCTTTTCCAAAAGCCACTTCACGAACAGCCATGAAGCAAGTTGTTCTTCATCCGTCGTTTCAAGGATCACATACGACGAGCCATAGACGGCGATGATCCCACTGCCGTTGTTGGGGAAAGGCAGCGCGACCCACTCGTCGCGGCTCTCGGCGCTGGCAAATGCGCGTGATACGCTCGGCAGCTCGCCGAGGTCAACGGTGATGAACAGTGCCTCGCGATTCGCGAACGAAGTGATCGGGTCACTCGCGCCCTGCCACGCGCAATTGGTTTCAGAGAGTTCGCGCAGGAATTTGAACGTGTCAATATTGTTCGGTGCGAGGAAGCGATAATTGCTTCCCTCCAAAACACCGCCGCCGAACGCCAGCATCCACGAATAGGCGGTCATGGATTCGGTGTTCACCAGCCAGCCGCCGAGCGCGTCGTTCTCAGCGAATTCATCGGTGCGCATCGAGTCGTGCGCACGGCAGGATTGTTGTTGAAAATCATCAGTCGAAGCGGGCGCAGAGGCAAAGCCCAAATCGTCTGCCCAGGTCTGGTTCCACAATAAAACCATCGCCGTGCGTTGAGCCGGGATGCCCACACGCGCATTCGCGGCGAGGTCTTGATTCCAAAACGCGAACGGGATGTCATCCGCATTCAATCCATACAGCGGGTCTTCCACGTACGCGTTCAAATCCGCAACCACCCCATCGGCGTACCATCCCTGCGCATGCTCCGGCAGCGCGATCACCATGTCCGGCTTGCCCGGCGTCGGCAGTGATGCGGTGGTCGTTTCATATAAATTCGAAAAATTGATCTGGCTCAGTGCCGTAACTTTAATACCCCATTGATTCGTTTCGTTAAATTCTTTGACGAAGGTTTCGAACAGACTCGACTCGAGTCCGTACCACGGCATCCAAACATCGATCTCAAGTCCTCGAAGCGCCTCTTCCTGGACTTGAAGCTCGGTCGTCACTGCGACGGTGGGGACTACCGTTGAGTTGCTTGCTCCGCCCGGCTGGGTTGCACGCGCATTCGGGGTCGAACTGGTCGTTTCACTTGGTGCGCAGGCGGATAAAAGCAGGCAGGCAATAAACAGGAATGTGATTGCTTTTTTCATTTAGGTTATGGCATCAAGATCATGAACGGAACGGGAGTGAATACCAAAATGAACACCGCGATCATGGCATATGCGATCAACCGTCGCGTGGGGTCGAGCGTGGTGATCTGATCCATCGGTTGGGCATTGACGCGCCCGAGCCAGAAGAGCAGAACTGCCCACAGCCACCAGCCGCTCCAGAAAAATCCCAGAACGGCCAATATCGCGATGATAAAAGGAAAGGCTTTCTTTGCCTTTTCGCCGAAAAGCGAATAGACTACGTGCCCGCCGTCGAGCGTGCCCGCCGGGATGAGGTTCAACGCGGTGACGAGAATCCCTGCCCAGCCCGCGAACGCAACCGGATGAATGAACACGTCCAAGCCGCCGAAGGGAATAGGTCCGCCGGTGAAGAAATAGCGCAGCCAATACAGAATGCCCTGCGGCTCAACGGGTGCGGGCAGTAATTGTCCGAACACGACGAATTTTGCGAGCAGATAGATCAGGGAATTGCCTTCGAGAAATCCGTTCGGCGAAGGTTGGATGGTATTTAATGTCGAGAGTGATAAACCCAAAAGCAACACGGGAATTGCTACTACCAGCCCGGCGATCGGTCCCGCCACGCCGATGTCAAACAGAATACGCTTGTTCTTGGGCGTGCCGCGCATCAAGATCGCCGCACCCATCGTCCCCAGCGGACTGAACGGGAAGGGGATGAAATAAGGAAGGGTGGCGGGCGTCTTGTGATAACGGCTCATGAAATAATGACCGAGTTCATGCGCTAGTAAAATCCCCAACAAACTAAGCGCGAACGGCCAGCCGGTGAAAATACTGCCAGCAAGTGCAAGTAGTTGTCCTAAAAAATCGCTCGGGATGGGACCTTCCGGCTGTGCGCCTGCCAGCATTACGCTGAGAACCGTCAGCACGAAAAGAATGACGTTGGTTGAGATGTTTTCCTTTGGCGGTTCGGCTTGCTTCGGGGCAAGATAGATCACATGCCGCTCTTCTTCGATGCGGAACACCGGAACGATGTTGTATGGGGCAAGCCGTTCAGCCAGTTCGTCATAAGCGGCGGCGGAATCTTCACTTAGTAAATGTCCGCGGTAACGCATCAATAACCCCTTGGATGGGTCCTGACTCGTGACATCGTCGATGTGGAAGACGCACGCGACCAGCCCGTTCAAAATTTCAGTTTCAGGGAAGGACATGAATAACTCTCTCTCCAATAAGACTTCGGAAGTCTTCTCATTCTGTGGTCAAAGAGACTTCCGAAGTCTGCTGCTAGGCGGGAGTGGATGGGAGTCGAACCCACCGCGACCCGCAACGCGACCCGCCACAGGTTTTGAAGACCAGGAAGCCCACCGGGACTTAACCACTCCCGCCCGCAAGGATAACCGAGAGGAGAGGGATTGGCAAGCTACACGTTAACCGCTGCTTAAATTTGATAATTTTGGAGGATGGGTGGAACGGAATCTGGAGCGAACACAAAAAGCGAAATGACTGCGATCACCATGCACAGCATACAAAAGAAGATGAATCCGCCGATGATGATGCCCGTCCATGCCATGGGGTGACCGGATTGCTGGCGCTTCTTTATCTGGTTTAAAGAAATGACCCCGAAGATCAACGCCAGAGCTGCCGATACAAAGCTTGTTGGAAAACAAACGAACCCGGTCAAGGGAATGGGAACCATCCCGCCGCATAACGCCAGGAGCGTAACAATGCCGAGGGTTAGACTAAGAATGGAGTGACGATTTGTTTGAGGTGGAGGAGGAAGCGTTTCTTTTGTTTCCATGTCATTCATTTTTTAAGTACCGCGACTTTCAAGTCGCAGGAAGATGGCGAGATAGATCTCGCCGTACTTTGAAATTAAAAACGAAACCGTCCTCCGGCTAAAGGACGGTTTCTTCTCAAAAGTCGGGGC
>CAYJPO010000038.1:0-43103 GCA_964372045.1 uncultured Anaerolinea sp. | reverse complement strand
CGTTTGCTGAAACGCGGCGAAAAGGTGACCATCTACGACAACCTGTCGCGGGGCGGTGCGCCTCGTAATTTGGAATGGCTCAAAGGCGAGTTCGGGGAAAAAGCATTCGACTTGATCGTCGCGGATGTGCGCGACGCTGTCAGAATAACAGAAGCAGCTTCAATGTCCGATGTGATCGTGCATTTGGCGGGGCAGGTGGCAGTGACCACATCCGTCACAAACCCCAGAGATGATTTCGAATCCAATGCGTTGGGCACATTCAATGTGATGGAAGCCGCGCGTCTTTCCGGCAGAAATCCCATTGTCATTTATGCGTCCACCAATAAAGTTTATGGCGGCATGGAGAATGTGGAATTGTTCGAGGAGCCGACCCGCTGGCGTTACAAGGATTTGGTCGGCGGCTGCCCCGAAACCCAGCCGCTTGATTTTCATTCGCCGTATGGTTGTTCAAAAGGCACAGGCGATCAATACGTCCGCGATTATGCACGCATTTATAACCTGCCGACAGTGGTCTTCCGCCAGTCTTGCATTTACGGTCCGCGCCAATTTGGCATCGAGGATCAAGGCTGGGTGGCATGGTTCATCATCGCCGCGGTGCTGGGACGCACAATGACGATCTACGGCGACGGCAAGCAGGTGCGCGATATTTTGCACGTGCATGACCTGAACAACGCCTACGACCTCGCCGTTGAAAAGATCGATATGGCGCGCGGACAGGTCTACAACCTCGGCGGCGGACCCGCGAACGTCATGTCCATTTGGGCTGAGTTCGGACCGAAGCTGGAAGCCATGCTCGGCAAAAAGCTTAATCCCCCGCGCGGCGATTGGCGCCCCGGCGACCAGCGCGTTTTTTATGCCGATGTTTCCAAAGCAAAGCGCGAACTCGGCTGGGAGCCAAAGATCAGCGTGGATGAAGGCGTGCGTATGTTGTTCGATTGGGTCAACGCGAATCAGAATTTGTTTTGAGATACCGCCTAAAGAATGAACCGCGAAGCTCGCGAAGAGCGCAAAGAAATTATTTTCTCTTGGCGTCCTTAGCGCACTTCGCGGTTATCATTAAGAGTTGAACTGGAGTTTTCATGCAGGACTATCTTTCGAAACTGGCTGACAATTTTCTGAACTCGATCCCGAACCTTCTCGTTGCGATCCTCATTGTCGTTGTCAGTTATTACGCAAGCTTGTGGCTGAGCCGCCTTCTCAAGCGTGTACTGGACAGGCAGAACGCTGAGCCGGGCGTTTCTCATCTACTTTCCAAAATTTTACAATGGACGATCATCTCCTTTGGCGTCATCGCCGCCTTGCAGAGATTTTTCAACGTCACCGCGTTCCTGACTGGGCTGGGTATCCTCGGCTTCACGGTTGGTTTTGCGCTGCAGAACGTCATGCAAAATTTCGTTTCGGGCGTGATCCTGCTCGTTCAACAGCCGTTCAAAGTTGGGAATAATGTCGGCATTGCCGGGTATGACGGGATGGTCTTGAAGATCGGCTTGCGCACTACCGAAATGAAGACGCTCGACGGACGCATCGTTTTTTTACCGAATGCCGATGTGCTTTCCCAGCCCATCATCAACTACACCCGCGCCGATTTTCGCCGCGTGGATCTTAACGTCAGCGTTCCGTACGAAGTGAATCCTGAATTGATCCGCTCGGTGCTCTTGGATGAGACCAAACAAGTGCCGGGTTTTGTCGAAAGCCCCGCGCCGCTGGTTTTGTTCCACACCATGGGCGCTTCGTCCATCGACCTGACCCTGTTGTTCTGGGTGGATACGAAGATAAAATCCAATGTCGAGGCGAAAGATATCGTCCTGACCCGCATCCAGCAGGCGTTCGCAAAGAGTCACATCGAAGCCGCGTACCCTGTTCAAGTTCAGATGGTTCGGGAACCGGAAAAGAAAATTACCAAACGCAAAACAAAATGAAGATACTCACCGTATTGACCTATTACCGTCCGCATACCAGCGGACTGACCATCTACGCCGAACGCCTTGCGCGCGCCTTTGTCAAGCGCGGACATGAAGTGACTGTGATGACCACGCAGTATGACCCATCGCTTCCCTTGAATGAAACAATGGATGGCGTGAAGATTATCCGTGTGCCGGTGGCGGCGCGGGTCAGCAAGGGTGTGCTTGCGCCCACCTTCGGTCTCGTTGCCACGAAACTGGTCTGGGAGCATGATGTCGTCCAGCTTCATCTTCCGCAGTTCGACGCGCCCGGTGTTGCCTTGCGCGCGCGTTTGTTCGGCAAGCCTGCCGTGCTCACCTATCACTGTGATGTCCAGCTTCCGCAGGGATTGTTCAACCGCTTTGTCAACCTCGTGGTGAATTTTCAAAATCACATGGCGGGACGACTCGCCAATCACATCGTGACGTACACGCAGGATTACGCCGATAACTCGCCCTACCTCTCGACCTACGCCTCAAAACTGACCCCGATCCTGCCACCCGTCCAGTTGCCGGATGCAACGCCGGAAGCGGTTTCCGCCTTCGCCGAGACGAATCTCACCCGCGAGCGGACTCCGGTCATCGGCATGGCGGCGCGCTTCGCCTCGGAGAAAGGCGTCGAAGTCCTGATCGATGCGCTGCCTGCCATCCTCAAAAAATACCCGAAGGCACAGGTGCTGTTCGCAGGGACATATCAAAATGTGATGGGCGAACAAGCCTACTCAGACCGGCTCATGCCGCGCATCCGCGAATATGAAATTCACGGGCATTGGAAATTCCTCGGCAACCTCGACCCCGAACAGATGGCGGCTTTTTATCCAAATCTCGATGTCATCACCGTGCCGTCGCTCAACTCGACCGAAGCGTTCGGACTGGTGCAGATCGAAGCGATGATGAGCGGCGTGCCGAGCGTACCGTCCGCGCTGCCGGGTGTGCGCCAGCCGGTGAAGATGCACAACACCGGCGTCGTTTCTGAGATCGGGAATTCCGAAAGCCTTGCAAAGGCTATTTTAGAAGTGCTGGACAATAAAGATAAATATCGCGGCGATATTCCCGCCCTCAAAAAAGCCTACGACCCCGATTCTGTTGCACAAGAATATGAAAAGCTTTTTGAGAAATTGAGAAAGTAAACATGAGTACGGCGAGATTTATCTCGCCTTCACTCAATTGGATTCTAACCATGCCCAATCGTCAATCTGAAATCATCAATCCAAAATCGAAAGATTTCGTCTTTCTCCAAGTCAGTTCTCTGCCGTACTTCCGCGCCTTGTTGCGTGCCGTGGAATCGGAGTTTTACCAGGACCTGCCTCTGCCGTCCCCGGTCTATGACGTGGGCTGTGGTGACGGTCACTTCGCCTCGCTGACCTTCGACAAAAAACTCGATGTCGGTCTCGACCCGTGGCGCTTTTCGATGCGTGAGGCAAAGAGATACAACGCCTACAAATCCCTCATTCAAGCAGATGGCGCGAAGTCACCCTTCCCATCGAATCACTTCGCCAGCGGATTAAGCAACTCCGTCCTTGAGCACATCCCGCACATCGACGCCGTCTTGAAGGAGACTGCCCGCGTGCTTCAACCCGGCGCGCCTTTCTATTTTTGTGTGCCCAACGCGAATCACTTCCTGGAACTTTCGCTGCGAAAGGTCTTCGGCAAACCCTACGAAATGTGGTTCCGCAAGATCCAGCGCGTCCGCCACTCGGATCACCCGGATGTGTGGGAGGAACGCCTCGAACGGGCTGGCTTCAAATTGGAAAAATGGTGGCACTACTTCTCGCCGTCTGCGCTGCGCGTGCTGGAGTGGGGACATTACTTCGGTCTGCCATCGCTTGTCGCCAAAGCCCTGACCGGCAACTGGATCATCTCGCCAACAAAATGGAACCTCGCCCTGACCGAGAATTTCATCCGTAAATACGCCTCCACCGAGCCTATCGATAACGGGACGTATACGTTCTATATTGCCAGGAAGAAATGATGCGTGAAGAGTGAAACGTGAATTTTACACTTCACGTTTCACTCTTCACGTTTTAATTTGCCATACAACTTCAACGGCTTCCATTTACTGAATGTGGGCAAAAATAGTATAGAATTGTCCTGTTTTGCAGGTCTAAAAAAAGCTCGCCATATCCCGGATAAGGCGGGTAAATCCGTTGAGAGAGTACATGGAACAGGACAAAAACATCTCCCCCGATTCGGAACCTACAGTTCTCGACCTTTATAAATCCGTCACCAGGGATTGGGCATCCTTCTCTAACTTTATCCGCTCATTATGGGATGCCAGGCGAAGGGAGGAACTCTCCCAGACGCTCGCGTTGGAAGCCGCCCAGCCCGTCCTCGTGGAAGCGGTTGTCGAATTGCCGCGCTCCACGTTCTTTCCGTGGCGCAGTTTGTTCGCCCTCCTGCTGGTATTGATCGCCCAGTTCCTGATGGAACCGCCGAGCGAAAATACGCTTGCGCTGGTGTTTTATCTGGCGGCATTCGGCTTGCTGCTCTGGTCTTACCGAATGGGGGAATGGCAATTGTCCGCGCTGCCTGTCGAATGGCAAAGGTCTGACCCCTTTACGATCAAGCTTGTCCCATTGGTGCTCGCCTTGATCTTTGCCGTGATCGTTTTCATCGATTTCGGCAGCGGACTTTTTACCTGGGTCAATACAAGCCTGTGGCTGCTTGCCATCTTTCTGCTTGGCTATAGCTTGTGGATAAAAACGGTCAAGGAACCGAAGGTCGAAGCTGCGGTGATTGCTGTCCCCGAAATGAAAAGCAAATGGATGTGGAACGGTCTGATGGTCGGGATCTATGATGGCGATATCTTCCGCCAAAAATGGGTTTACACTACACTCCTGATCCTCGTCATTGCGGTGGCGTTATTCTTCCGCCTCAATCAATGGGAGGTCGTGCCCAATGAGCCGTTCAGCGATCACGCCGAAAAGATACTCGACGTTTATGAGATCACCGAAGGGAACAGCACCATCTTCTTCGAACGCAATACCGGTCGTGAAGCCATCCAGATGTATTGGACCCTGCTCGTGTTGAACGTCTTCGGGACGGGGTTCACCTACCTGAGCCTCAAACTTGGCACGATCCTGCTTGGCATTCTGACCCTTCCTTATATATATCTGCTTGGCAGGGAGTATGGCAATGAACGTCTCGCCCTGCTAGCCTTGTTCCTCTTTGGGATCGCCTACTGGCCCAACGTCATTTCACGCATCGGATTGCGCTTTCCGCTGTATCCGCTGTTCTTTGCTCCCACGTTCTATTATCTGACCCGCGGCCTGCGGACGCAAAACCGTAACGATTTTATCTTCGCCGGTATCTTTCTCGGACTCGGCTTGCATGGGTACAGTCCCTTCCGCATGGTGCCGATCTTTGTGGTACTGCTGTTCATGGTCTACTTCCCTCATGCAGGGTCGAGCGAGAACCGCAAGCAAGCCCTCTGGTGGTTCCTGATCGTGGTGCTGGTATCCATGTTCGTCTTCCTGCCGCTGATGCGTTACTGGATCAGCCGCCCCGACCTGTTCGGGTATCGCGCCTTCACCCGGCTCAGTAATGTGGAGGCGGAACTGCCGGGTCCAGCGTGGCAGATATTCCTTTCGAATATGTACAAGGGTTTGTTGATGTTTAACTGGGATGACGGCGAGATCTGGGTTCACTCGGTCACGCATCGCCCGGCGCTGGACCTGATCACTGCGGCGCTGTTCGCCATGGGCATGGTGCTGTTGATCGCCCGCTACGTCCGCCGCAGAGATTGGCGTGACATGAACCTGCTGGTTTCGATCCCCATGCTCATCATGCCATCGGTGCTTTCGCTGGCATTCCCCGGCGAGAACCCATCCTTGAATCGCACGGGTGCGGCGGCGGTGCCGGTCATCCTTATCGGGGCGATGGCGCTCGATGGTTTCATCACCAGTTTCGGGTCCGGGGTGAGGCGGCAGCTCTTCGCCTACGGGTTGACGTTGGCGCTGCTGGGCGTCTCGGCATATTCCAATTATGACCTGGTGTTCAATCAGTTCAATGAATCCTATCGGCTTTCCACCTGGAACACCTCCGAGATCGCGAAGGTGATCGGTGATTTCCGCGACCGGTATGGGACCGAGACGCTGGAAAATGCCTGGGTGGTGCCCTACCCGTATTGGGTGGATACGCGTCTGCCGGGTGTTTGGCTGGGAGTTGCCAATAGCGACATCGCCATGTGGCCCGATCAACTTCCGGCCACGTTGGAATTTTCCGGTCCAAAGTTGTTCATCTACAATAAAGAAGATGTGGAAACTGAGAAGATTCTTAGGGAACTCTATCCGAAGGGCAAGCTCTCCCGCTATACTTCTGCCATTCCGGATAAGGATTTCTTTGTCTTTTTGGTGGAGCCATAGGTGCATCGCGCATTCGTGATTTATGAATAAAGAAAAACATTCCTGGCTGTACGACATTTTGTTCATTTTCATCCTGCTGATGGCGGGATATTTACGCATCGCCGGATATGACTGGGGCGAAGGCTATCACCAGCATCCCGATGAGTTGTTCCTGACCGGCGTGGTGGAAAATCTGCGCGCGAAGGTCTGCAGTGATGAAACCATTCCGGTGGATGCCTGCCCGGTGGAAAACCAGCGTTGGATGACGATCGGGGAGTATTTCGACAGCAAGACTTCCACGCTCAACCCCTACAACCGCGGATTTGGTTTCTTCGTCTACGGCGACCTGCCGATGACCATCACCCGCGTGTTGATGGAAGCGACCGGCAACGAGGATATCGGCTCGACCAAGTACTTCGCGCGGCAGGTTTCTGCGATCACCGACCTGTTGACCATCTTCCTGCTGTACCTGATCGTCTCGAAACTGTATGGAAATAAGATCGGCGTCTTCGCGGCAATGTTCTCTTCGCTGGCGGTGATGCAGATCCAACAATCACATTTCTTTACCTCAGACCTGTTCGTCAATCTGTTCATGTTCCTGGGGCTTCTGTTTGCGGTGGGAATTGTTGAGTGGAAGGGACGAGAGACAAGGGATGAGGAACAAGGGACGAGTAACGAGGGGGAAGGGATAAGTAACGAGAAACAAGGGTCGAGTAACGAGGAAGAACTCGTTTCTCGTAACTCTGCACCTCTTAACTCACTACTCATCACTCAATTCTTCAAATCTCCCCTGCTCTATCTTTCTATCGGATTTGGGTTTGCGCTGGGAATGGCGATGGCATCCAAGATCAATGCGGCGGCGATGGCGATCGTATTGCCGTTCGCGTTCTTCATCCGCTGGTTGCTGGTTGACCGCAAGAAAACACTGAATGGTGAGTACTGGCTTCTGGTCACTTCTTTTCTGATCGCAGGCGGACTCGCTACCATCATCTCCTTCCGCATTTTCCAGCCGTATGCATTCGATGGGTTGATGCTGAGCGAGCAATGGGTGAAGAATATCGCCGAGCAGCGCGGACAAGCCTCCGGCGAAGCCGACCTGCCGTGGAACTTACAGTGGATCCGCCGCAATCATCTTTATTCCTTCGAGAACCTGACGCTCTGGGGGCTGGGGCTTCCACTCGGCATCCTGGCGTGGACGGGTTTTCTGGTGATGGGCTGGCGCATTCTCAAAGGCGAATTCCGTCACCTGCTGCTGTGGGGCTGGACGGCATTCTATTTCCTCTGGCAGTCGCTGCAATTCAACCCGACCATGCGCTATCAACTGCCGATCTATCCGCTGTTGGCGATGATGGCGGCGTGGGTGATATTTTCAAGTCAGAAGTCAGAAGTCGGAAGTCAGAAGTCTTTATTCCGTATTCCGCGATCCGTAATTCGTAATTTGATGTACCTGGTTGGGATCGTTGTCCTGCTTGCTACGACGGTATGGGCATTTGCATTTCAATCCATTTATCTGCGCGATGAGACGCGCATCGCCGCGTCGCGCTGGCTGTTCCAGAATGCTCCCGCCTCTGTCAACCTTTCTGTGGAAACTGTGGAGAATGGCGGATACAACCAGCCCTTGCCCGTCCCGGCAGGGGTTGTCATCACACAAGAGACTCCGTATTCCACTCAGTTCCATCCGGTTCATGAGGGTGTGCTGACCGAGATCAGTTTTGGATATGCAAAGGATGTCTCCGCGTCGCCGGTGCCTGTCAGCCTGACGTTGTACGCCCTCAATCAACCCGACCAGCCGTTGGCGCGCGCCTCCACTCTGCTTGACCCGGCGCAGGCGACCGACCCGCGCGGCGTCCCGGCGTTGACGTTCACGCTCGACCGCGTGGTCCCGCTCGTCACCGATCAGGAATACAGGTTGACCATCGAAACGCTGGGCGGCGGGTTGACCATCGTCGGTTCGGCGATCGCCAACGAGACCGATTACGATTTTGGTCTGCCCTTCCGCGTGGATGCGTATGATCCGTACGGCGGGTTGTACAGCAATGACGACGTGACCCTGCAAGTCTATTGGGTGGATGATGCCAACAAGCTCAGCCGCTTTGTGGAAGTCCTCTCCCGCGCTGATTATCTCGTCATCCCCACCAATCACCAGTACGCGCAGATCACGCGCGTGCCGGAACGCTACCCGATGACGACGCTATACTACCGCGAGCTTATCGGCTGCCCCGAAGAAGAGAACATCATCCAGTGTTATTACAACGCCCAGCCGGGAACCTACCAGGGAAATCTTGGCTATGAACTGGTCGAGGTCTTTGAATCCTATCCGCAGCTTGGACCGTTCATTGTCAACGATTCATCGGCAGAAGAGGCGTTCACGTTCTACGACCATCCCAAGGTATTCATCTTCAAGAAAACGGAATCGTTCAACGCGGAAAATGTCCGCGCGATCCTCAATACGGTCGACCTGACCAAGGTGGTTCAACTCACGCCCAGGGATTTTTCCGGCTTCAAGAGCATGATGCTGCCGGAAGATCGTGTCGTCAGTCAGCGCGCAGGCGGGACGTGGTCGGAGTTGTTCGATTACGACTGGCTGCATAACAAGTATCCATATTTGGGTGTGCTGGTCTGGTATCTCTTTATCTTTGTGCTGGGAGTGTTCGCCTACCCCGTTGCGCGGCTTGCCCTGCCCGGGTTGAAACAATATTCCTATGCATTGGGCAGGGTTGTGGGGCTCGTTCTGCTGGCGTGGCTGGCATGGATGGGCGGCTCGGTGGGCGTGCCGTACACGCGAGTCAGTATCGGCGTGGCATTCGCTTTGATCGGGCTGGCAGGTTTCGGGTTGTGGATGAAGCGCCGCAATGAATTCAAGGAAGACTGGGATTCCAATCGCAGGTTCTTCGTCATGGTGGAGATCGTCTTCCTGACCTTCTTCCTGATCGATCTGCTCATCCGCATCGGCAACCCGGATATGTGGCATCCGTCAAAAGGCGGCGAGCGCCCGATGGATTTCTCGTATTTCAACGCGGTCTTGAAAAGCACGAGTTTCCCGCCCTATGACCCGTGGTATGCGGGCGGGTATATCAATTATTACTATTACGGTTTCGTGCTGGCGGGGACGCCGGTGAAACTGCTTGGCATCGTGCCTTCGATCGCGCATAACTTTATTTTGCCGACATGGTTCGCGCTGGTGTCGGTCGCTGCATTTGGGATCGGGTATGGGATAGTCGAAAGTCAAAAGTCAAAGGTCGAGGATGATGGACATTCAACCTTTGACCTTCGACTCGTTTCTGGTCTTGCCGGTTCTGTCTTCACCATCTTCCTCGGCAATCTTGGAACGATCCAGTTGATCGTCAACTCGCTGCAAAAGATCGCGGCGCCGGATGGATCGGTTCCGGCGGAGACTGGGTTCATTCAAAAAACGATCTGGGGCTTCCAGGGCATTTGGAAGATGATCACCGAACAAGCGGGTCTGCCTATCGGACGCGGTGACTGGTACTGGTTCCCGAGCCGGGTCATCCCGCCGGGACCGGGCAACGAGATCACCGAGTTCCCGTTGTTCACCTTCCTATACAGCGATCTGCATGCGCACATGCTGGTGATGCCGCTGGCGTTGTTCATCATCGCCTGGGCGGTCTCGTTCGTGCGTTCGCGCGCGCAACTGACCCTCGGCGAATGGATCGCCGCATTGGGCATCGGCGCGTTGATGATCGGCGCATTGAAGCCCACCAACACATGGGATCTCTACACGTATTACCTGCTTGCCGCGATTGCGCTGGCGTACACCATCATCCGCTATTTCGATTGGAAGAATTATTTTGGTGTGCCCGCGCTCTTCGGCAGGATCGGGCTCGCGCTTGGCGCCATTTCGCTTATGTATGTGCTTGGCGCGTTGTTCTATCTGCCGTTCTCGCAATGGTTCGGGCAGGCATATAACTCCATTTCCTATTGGCAGGGAGCGCGCACTCCGCTCTCATCCTACTTTACACAATGGGGTTTGTTCCTCTTTATCATCACAGCCTGGCTGGCGTGGGAAACCCGCGAGTGGATGTCAATGACACCCGTCTCGTATTTGGGACGCCTGCGCAAGTATGCCGTGTGGATCGAGATCGCGCTGGCGGGCTTCATTGCCCTGCTGGTCTTCTTCATCTTCGAAGGCGCGTGGATCGGCCTTGTCGCGCTTCCGCTCGCGTTCTGGGCGTTGATCCTGATCCTGCGTGCCGACCTGCCCGACACCAAACGCTTCGTGTTGTTCCTGATCGGCACGGCGCTGACCATCACCATCGCAGTGGAGTTCATCGCGCTGGTCGGTGACATCGGACGCATGAACACCATCTTCAAGTTGTACTTGCAGGCGTGGATGATGTTCGCCGTCAGCGCGGCGGCGGCGTTCGGCTGGCTGTTGAACGTTTTCTTCACGTGGCGTTTCAAGTGGCGCATGATCTATCAGGGCGGGTTGTACATCCTGCTGGCGGGCGCGTTCATGTTCACGTTGACCGCCTCCACCGACAAGATCAGTGACCGCTTGAATATGGATGCGCCGCACTCGCTTGACAGCATGGAATACATGAATCACTCCGAGTTATGGGATGGGCAGACCATGGACCTGAGTCAGGACTACCGCGCCATCCGCTGGATGCAGGATAACGTGCAAGGCTCGCCGGTCATTCTGGAAGCCAATTGTTCCGAGTACCGTTGGTGTACGCGCTTCACCATCTACACCGGCTTGCCCGGTGTGGTCGGCTGGAACTGGCACCAACGTCAACAGCGCGGAAATTTTGCGCCGCAGGTGCAGGAGCGCGTGAATGAAGTCAGCGCGTTCTACACCACGTCCGATATGCAAATGGCGCTTGCCTTCCTTGAAAAATATGACGTGAAATATATCGTCGTCGGTCAGTTGGAACGCAACGTCTACCCGCTCATGCCGGATATCCCCGATGGGCTGGCGAAGTTCAGCCAGTTCAATGGGAAGTTCTGGAATGTCGTCTATCAGGATGGGGCGACAACGATCTATGAAGTGGTTGAGTAATTACGGTTCGCGTTTTACGAATTACGTACACCGTAATGCGTAAATCGTAAGGAGAGGTCATGATACTTCACATCACATCCAAACAGGAATGGAAAGACGCTCAGGCAAACGGTGCATACACTGCTCCCAGCCTGACGAGCGAAGGCTTCATCCATTTCTCGACCGATAAGCAAGCCCTTAACGTCGCCAACGCCTTCTATCGCGGGCGGACCGACCTGGTGGTGCTGGTGGTCGATGAAACAAGACTCAGTTCCGAGGTCAAGTGGGAGGCGCCTGCCGGACCACCCGCTGACTCGATCTCCCAGGCGGATCTGTTCCCGCATGTGTATGGTCCCGTCAACCTTGATGCGGTCAAATCCGTGCTGGATTTTCCGCCCGATGCGAACGGTGGCTGGCAGTCTCTTCCGCTATGAATTCCGCTTTATCCATCCGTCCCGCTTTGCAAAGTGATGCCGCCTTCGTGGCGGAGATGATCCAGCTTTCGATGGGTCATCTGGCGGATTATCTTTTTGGTGCAGACCATCGCACCGTGCAAAAGATTCTTGAAGATCTTGCCACACGCAACGCGGGTAGGTTCGGGGCGCGTTTATCGTTCGTGGCTGAGTCGGCGGGAAGTTTGAAAGGCGCGCTGATCTCGTTCAAAGGCGCGGGTATCAATCGCATCAACCTCGCCACGTTCCCGCATCTCTTCCCCGCGTTGGGATTTCGTCATACGTTTGGCTTCATGTGGCGCGGGGTCAACCTGCCCGGCGGCGTGGAAGCCAAAGCGGACGAGTATTACATCAGCAACCTGGGTGTGCATCCCTCCGCGCAGGGACAGGGCATCGGTTCGGAACTGTTGACATTCGCTGAAAAACTCGCGGGTGAATCCGGGCTTTCAAAAGTTTCACTGATCGTCGGCTCGTATAATCAAAACGCACTGCGTTTGTATCAGCGCGTCGGCTATTGCATCGTCGAGACCGTGCAGGATGCGAATCAAACCCTCGGCTATCATCGAATGGTGAAGGTACTCTCTTAATCATGACCGCATTTATCATCTGGTATTTTTTCGTGACCCTGCTCGGCTGGCTGACCTTTCCGCTGGCATATCGACTCTTCCCTGCGCTGGCAGATCGCGGCTACACCCTCGCGCGTACAGCCGGACTTTTGATCTGGGGCTACGCCTTCTGGCTTTTCGTCTCCCTCGGTTTAGCCCGCAACGACTTTGGCGGCATCTTCCTCGCGCTTGCAGTCATCATCGGCTTAAGCGTGTGGGTGCTCAGAACTCATTTCTCTTCCCTCGTTACTTTTCTTCGCACGAACCTAACCCTCATCCTCACCACCGAGCTTCTCTTCTTCGCCGCCTTCGCCTTCCTCGCCTTCGTCCGCTCTGCCAACCCCGAACTTGCCAGCACCGAAAAACCGATGGAACTGGCATTCATCAACGGTATTTTGCAATCCGAAACATTCCCGCCGCAGGATCCGTGGCTTTCGGGCTACGCCATCTCGTATTATTACTTCGGCTATGTGATGACCGCCATGCTCGCCCGTCTTGCAAACATCAACGGCAGCATGGCGCACAACCTGATGACCGCGCTCATCTTCGCGCTCGGTTCGGTCGGCGCGTTCGGCATCGTCTATAACCTGCTTGCCGCCTTACGTTTCACGAATCACGAATCACGAGATATGCAATCCGTAACTCGTCCTTCGTCCCTCGTCAATTCCGCATTGCTCGGTCCACTTTTTCTTTTGCTGATATCCAACTTCGAAACTGTGCTCGAAATTCTGCACCGTCGCGGACTTGGTTGGATGAAAAACCCTGAGACCGGCGCTTGGTCGGGTCCCTTCTGGGAATGGCTCGACATGAAGGAACTCTCCCAGCCGCCGATCGAACCACTCGGCTGGCTTCCCGAACGCTACCTATGGTGGTGGCGCGCCTCCCGCGTCATCTCAGACTACGACATGACCGGCGGCTTCCGCGAAGTGATCGACGAGTTCCCTTTCTTCTCGTTCCTGCTCGGTGATCTGCATCCGCATGTGCTGGCGATCCCCTTCGGCTTGCTCGCCATCTCCGTTGCGTTGAACCTCTTCCTCGGCGGCTGGCGCGGAAAGATCGAAATTATCGGCTTGCGTTTGCATCTCAACGCGGAAGGCTTTTTCTTCTCCGCGCTCGTGCTCGGCGGACTCGCCTTCCTCAACACCTGGGACATCCTCGTCTCCGCCGCGTTGATCGTGTCTGCGTATGTGTTGTGGCGCGCGCACGAAGACGGCTGGAGTTGGGCGCGCTTTGAAGACCTCTTCCTGCTGGCACTGCCATTGGGAGTGCTCTCCATCTTTTTGTATTTCCCGTTCTATCTCGGCTTTTCTTCACAGGCGGGTGGCATTCTGCCCAACTTCATGTACCCCACGCGCGGAATGCACTTCTGGGTGATGTGGGGCACGCTCCTCCTGCCGATCTTTTCCTATTTGCTTTATCTGGTATTTGGAGTCCGGAGGCTAGCTCCCAGCTCGGATGACTCCATAGCCCGCCCTAACTGGAAACTTGCCATCTCCCTCGCCTTGGGATTTACTCTTCTGCTTGCATTGCTGACTCTATTCCTTGGCTGGCTCGGTTCAATCGTGGAGCGCGATTTTGTCAACTACTTCCTCTCCACCCAGAATATGAACGCATCCCAATTCCTCAACACTACTTCGTTGCGGCGGCTCAACTATATTGGTAGTCTCATCACCTTGCTCGCAGTTTTGATCCCGACGCTGGCGTTCCTATTTCCGAAGCGAGAGTTAATAGTAACAAGTAACGAGGAAGGAACCTCATCCCTCGTTACCCATCCCTCGTTACTTCTATCTCATCCCTCATCCCTGCCCTTCACCCTACTCCTCCTCACCCTTGGTGCCATTCTCGTCCTTGCGCCTGAGTTCGTTTTCCTGCGCGACCAGTTCGGGTATCGCATCAACACAGTTTTCAAGTTCTACTATCAGGCATGGATGCTGTGGAGTCTCGCCGCTGCGTTTGGCGCGGGCGTGCTCCTGCAAAAATTGCGCGGACTGAATTTTGCCAATATCGGTTTCAGAGTCTTGATCGGGCTGGTCGTCTTCTGCGGTTTGTTGTACCCGGTCTTCAGCTTGATGACCAAGACTGAAAATTTCCAACCGGCTGTTGGCTACAACCTCGACGACCTCGAACGCATCCGGCGTGAGAATCCCGATGACGCGGCTGGGATCGAATTCCTGCGGTCCGCACCGGAGGGCATCATCGCCGAGGCGATCGGTGACAGCTACAGCTACTACGCGCGCATCGCTGCCTTCACGGGCTATCAGACCGTCCTCGGTTGGTCCGGTCATGAAGCGCAGTGGCGCGGAAGTTACGACCCGCAGGGAACGCGCCGTGATGACATCCTCAAACTTTATTCCACCGCCAACTGGGAGGAAGCGCGAGCCGTGATCGAACAGTACAACATCCGTTACATTTACATCGGCGCGCTCGAACGCGTGTCGATGCCGGTGAACGAGGAAAAGTTCCACATCTATCTCAAGCCGGTCTTCCAGCAGGGGAACACTGTCATTTTCGAAGTGCCGTAATCTTGTAGGATACAATTGCGCCCATGACTTATCGCAGATTCAAATACGAGAGTTTATTCTATGCGCTGGCTTTTGTCGTTGCCCTCGCTTTGCGCCTGACCCAACTCGGGGCGATGCCGCTTAATGATATTGAAGCATCCGCAGCATTGCAGGCGTTGCGGGTTTCGCAGAGCATCCCGACCGCGCTCGACCCGCATCCGTTCTATATCCTTTCGACTTCGATTGCTTTTCTGCTCTACGGCGGCGGGACGAACTTCCTCGCGCGGCTGATGCCAGCGTTGATCGGCAGTCTGCTCGTGCTTGCGCCCGCGCTGCTCGATGACCGCCTCAAGCCCCGCCCAAGCCTGATCCTCGCCTTCCTCATCGCCCTCGACCCGGGCTTGGTCGCCATCTCCCGTCAAGCCGCCAGCCCGATCTTCGCCATCGCTTTTCTTGCCTTCGCGGTGGGATTTTTCAACAAGAACAAACCCGCGCTTGCTGCCGCCTTTGCCGCTTTCGCCCTGCTGGGCGGAACGCCGCTCTGGCTTGGTCTGCTTGGCATCGGCATCACAGCGGCGATCTTTCAACTTTTCAACCGCCAATCGACATCAGACGTTCAACAACCTGCCCTCTTCAACTTTACACTTTCAACGTTCCACCTTCCACCTTCAACCTTCATCCTTTTCCTCCTGGTCTTTATCAGTGCAGGAACATTGTTCTTTACAGTTCCCGTTGGGCTCGGCACGGCGGTTTCATCAATCCCCGCTTTCATCAGCGCCTGGACCGGTTCATCTGAGATCACGCCGGGATTGGTATCCCTGTCCCTGCTGGTGTATCAGCCTCTTGCCATTCTGCTTGCCATCATCGCCATCGTCCGCGGATGGGTGCAGGGCTTAAGGCGCATCATCTTCCTCAGCATCTGGTTCCTGATCGCCTTCATCCTGACCCTCTTCCTGCCAGCCCGTCAAATGGCGGATCTCGTCTGGGCGTTGATCCCGCTCAATGCGCTTGCCGCGCTTGAACTCGCGCGCGCGTTCAATATCATGCCCATCGAACGCAAGGAAGTCGCCGGTGTTACCTTCCTGACGGTCTTCATCTCAGCGTTCGCCTGGCTGGGTCTGGCGGGCATGATCTGGTACCCGTCCGACTCGCGTGAATACATCCTGCGCTTCTGGATGTTGATCGCCGCGCTGTTCCTCTTGGTGGTCAGCCTGCTTTTGATCGCAGCGGGATGGTCCATCCGCACGGCGCGCTTCGGCGGTGTGTGGGGAATGGTCCTCGTGCTCGGAGTGATCGGGTTGGGCGGCGCGCTCGGTTCCACCGGGCTGCGCGGATCGAACGCCCCGGAACTTTGGTGGCAGACCTCCACACCTGCGCAAGCCCGACTGTTGGAAGAGACCATCAGCCAGGTCTCCGAATTTGGCAAAGGCAATGACGATGCCGTACCGGTGGTCATCATTGGAATGGATGCGCCTTCCCTCGAATGGATATTGCGGGAGCATCCCGTTCAAAACGCCACAGCCTTGGATGCGACCAACTCCCCCGAGTTGATCATCACCCCGTTCCAACTTGATCCGTCTCTTGTCTCAGCCTATCGCGGACAGGACTTCACCTGGCGTCAGACTCCGATGTGGTCCACCGCCCTCGCCGCAGACTGGATGCGCTGGGTGGCGCTGCGTGAGATGCCGCAGGCAGGCGAGACCATCCTCCTCTGGGTGCGCAGCGATCTCTTCCTGGATCAATAACCGAACACTATGCGTATAAAATCCGCCACAGGAAACATGGATGATAAAAATTCCTTCCATGTTTCCTGTGGCGAAATCGTGTAAAGAGAGCAAATATTTCATGACCAAACCCAATCCCCCTTCCATCATCGCACTCGACGGACCTGCCGCATCGGGCAAATCCACCATCGGGCGGATGCTCGCCGACAAGCTCGGCTACCTGTTCTTCGATACCGGCATCATGTACCGCGCCATCACTTGGATCGCCCTTCAGCATGACCTGGATTTGAAGGATGAAGCCGCCATCACCACCCTTGCCCAGAATGCGCAGATCGACATCCGCCCGCCTTCCAAACAGGATGGCCGCCCCTCTGACGTGGTCATCGCCGACAAGGATGTGACTTGGGACATGCGCTCCGGCGATGTCGATGCAAACGTCTCGGTCGTGTCCGCGTATGCGGGGGTGCGCAAGGCTTTATCTGACCAGCAGCGCCGTATCGGTCTGCGCGGAAAGGTGGTCATGGTCGGTAGGGACATTGGTACGGTCGTCCTGCCCGAAGCGGACTTGAAGGTGTACATGGACGCCAGCGCCGAGGAACGCGCCGGCCGCCGGTATGACGAGATCATCGCGCGTGGCGAGTCGGCGGATTATGATGTCATCCTGAAAAAGATCATCGAACGCGACCGCATCGACTCCACCCGCGCGGTTGCACCTCTGCGCCCCGCCGAAGATGCGGTCATCATCAATACCGATGAACTGGACGCAGAACAGGTCTATCAACGTGTGCTTGATTTGTGCAAGTAATCCTGAAGGGCGAGATAAAATCTCGCCCACGTTTATTAATAGCTGGCTGGAAACTCATTAACCACCACATGAAACCGTATCATATCCCGCCGCATATTCGCTTCAACCGGATGTTCCTGCGTGCGACCTTTCGCGTGTTGTTCCATATTTTGGGACGGGTGAAGGTCAGCGGGACGGAGAACGTTCCATTCGGCAAGCCATACGCGATCGCGATGAACCACATTTCAATCTTCGACCCGCCGCTGCTGGTTTCCTTCTGGCCCGAAGAGCCGGAGGTTATTGGCGCGGCAGATGTCTTTGCCAAAAAGGGACAGGGTCCAGTGCTCACCATGTACGGCGTCATCCCCGTCCATCGCGGTGATTATGACCGGGCATTGTTGGAAACGATCATGGCAATCTTGAAGGCGGGATATCCGCTTGCGCTCGCGCCGGAGGGCGGACGTTCGCACGTGCCTGCCATGCAGCGTGCCCTGCCTGGCATCGGCTATATCATCGAGCATGCGCAAGTGCCGGTTGTGCCGGTCGGCTTGGTGGGCACCACCGACGATTTCTGGCAGCGCGCCAAACGCGGTGAAAAACCGCAACTGGAAATGCGCATCGGCAAACCCATTCACTTCCCGCCGGTGACCGAAAAGGGAATTACACGAAGAGAGACCCGTCAACACAATGCGGACCTGGTGATGCGTCACATCGCAGGGCTGCTGCCGGAGGACTATCACGGTGTCTATGCGGGACAAGCCATTGCGCCAGCCTAAACCTATCAGCGAGATATGGCGACCGGAGTTGGTGCGCCTGCCTCAACTCACAGCCCTGCGCCGCTCGTTCCGAGTCTTCGCACATGGCTTGCTCAAACTTGTCGCTAAAATTTGCCTGCGTGTCACCGCTGAAGGCTTGGAGAACATTCCGAAGACCGGACCGTTGTTGATCGTCATCAATCACCTCGGCGATGCTGACACACCGGCGCTGGTTGCTTCCCTCCCGTTCACGCCCGATGCGCTCGGCAAGATCGAGTTGTACGATTTCCCCATCCTCGGAAAGCTTATGGACTGGTACGGCGTCATCTGGTTGCACCGCGGACGCCCGGACAAACGCGCCTTGCGCGTCGCCCTCGATGGGCTGGCACAGGGGCGGGTCATCATCATCGCGCCGGAGGGCAGGTATTCCGTCACCGGTGCGTTGGAGCAGGGGGCAGACGGCGCGGCGTTCCTGGCGTACAAATCGGGCGCACCGATCCTGCCGATCGCCATCATCGGGACGGAGAACGCGCAAGTCTACGGTCACATGCGACGGCTCAGGCGTGCGCCGGTCTGCATTCGGGTGGGCACTCTGCTCCGGTTACAGGATCAGGCTGAAGGTCGAAAAGAGGCGCTGAGTCGGGGGACGGAGCAGGTCATGGAGGCGCTGGCGGACCTGCTTCCAGAGCAATATCGCGGGGAATATTCCTGACCTTGCCTTCTTGTTAAGTGCCGGAAAAATTTTGGGGCTATAATCTGTAAAAAATGGAATTTGTTCCAACTCTCCTGACAGGCATCCCATTCCCAGCGCCGCCCACTTTTGCAGGCTGGTTCGTATGGGTGTCCCTGTTGGGCGGCTTGGTGTACTGGTTGTTCGTACAACGTGCGGGGCAATCTGCCTGGAGGGGGCGCGAATGGGGGCTTTTTCTATTCTTTTTCATCCTTGTTCCCATAACCGCTCTCTTTGTTGGGGTGAGATTGACCTCCGCCTCTGCCCGACCCTTGCCCGGGTTGCCCGCCGATGCGCCTGGTTCTGCGCTGATGATTTTTTCTGCCATCCCGTGGTTGTTGGGCGCCGGCTTGCTTGGTCCGCTCGGCGCGGCGGGATTGGGAGCGTTTGCCGGTCTTTTGCGCGGCGCGTGGGATCTATACTCCCTTTTCCCGATCATCGAAATGGCGTTCCTCGGCGTATGGTTCTCATTGAACGTGCGTCAGCGATACCGCACTCCCGCCTATCGGTTGCTCAGTCAGCCTCTGGCGGCGGCGCTGCTTTCGATCCCCATCCATACTTTGTTCTACACCTTGAGCGCGCTCTTTACCCAATGGGGCGCAGATGCTCCTGCCACGGCGAGGCTTGATTTTGCAGTCAGCAATGCCGGGATCGTTACGCTTGCCTTTGGCGGCGAGATGCTCATCGGTGGGATCGTAGCGCAGATCATTGCATCAGCCTTCCCAGCCGTGTGGGGAAGCCGGCAGCCCCTGCGCCCGTCGCCGGGTGAAAAGAGCCTCGAGTCGCGTTTCCTTTTTGCGGTGGGGGCATTCATTCTTTTGCTGTTGTTGACCTTGCTCATCGGAGATTGGGTGGTGGCTGGACGCGCCGCGCGTGACATGCTGGAGGACCGCCTTTCCAGCGCGGGTGAATCCGCGGCGCAGAGCGTTCCGTTCTTCCTCGAAACAGGACAAAACCTTGCGGTTCAACTGGCATTGGATCCGCGCTTGCTGGAAGCCAGCGGCGATGAGTTGAGTTCCATCATCGGCTCACGTATGCAGGCAGTGCCATACTTTGATCAGTTCATTGTGTTGGATGCGAACAGCAAGGACATGCTTGCCATCTACCCTGCGGTACCACCCGGCGGATTTAGCCTTTACCAAAATGAAGAGACTGGCATGCTGCTTGCCACCAGCGGAGTGTTGACCCAGATCTATTCCATCCCGCCCACTACATTGGCAGAATCTGCGCGCGTTTCGTTTTTAGTCGCCATCGTTGACCCGTTCGGGAACATCCAGCGCATTTTGATCGGGCGCACGACGCTCGAATCCAACCCGTTGACGTTGCCGCTGATCGAAAGCCTCAACAATATGCGCGACCTCGGCGGTGCGGGCATGTTGTTGGATGAGAACAACCGCATCATCTACCATTCGGATAAGGCGCAATCGCTCGAGGTCTACGATGGACAGAGCGGCAGCGAGCCGTTCTTCTATGATCACACCGCAGCCGATGGGACACGTCAACTGCGGTATTACCAGCCGGTCCTGGGTCGTCCGTGGGCGATCGTGTTGACCGTCCCTGCCCAGCGCGCCCAGCAATTGGCATTGAACATCGCCACACCGCTGGCGTTGATGATCATCGTCCTCGCGCTGATCGCGATGGTTTCTCTACGATTCGGCTTGCGCGTGGTAACCGGGTCTCTGCAGGGGCTGGCGACGGAAGCGAACCGCATTGCTCAGGGGAATCTCGACAACCCGCTCCAGGTCCACGGTGAAGATGAGGTGGCTCAGCTCCGGCGCGCCTTCGAGCAGATGCGCACCAGTTTGCAAGCGCGGCTGGAGGAGATCAACCGCCTGTTGAGCGTAAGCCGCGGAGTAGCATCCAGCCTGGAGATGCAGGATGCGGTCAAGCCGGTGTTGGAGGCGATCCTTTCCACAGGCGCGAATTCTGTGCGCGTGGTGTTGTCGCCGAGCATCCTCCCTGAAACATTCATCGAATTACCTTCGCGGTTCACGGTTGGCGCACAGCCAGATTCATATGCTCATCTTGATGACCAGATCCTCGATCTGGTGCAGAGTCAGGAAAAGCTCGTCATGCCCAATCTTGGTCGTTCGCGCGAACTGGACCTCGACCCGTCCAGCGCCCAGCCGATGGCGCTGTTGGCAGTGGCTCTGCGGCACGAGAACCGTTATTACGGTGTGGTGTGGGCGGGCTACGAACAACCCCGTAAATTCTCCGATTCGGATGTGCGATTTGTGACCACGCTTGCCGGTCAGGCGGCGCTCGCCGTTGCGAACGCGCATCTCTACCTGAACGTGGAAGCTTCGCGCCGCCAGTTGGAAGCCATCATCAACTCCACGCCGGACCCCGTCATTGTGACGGACAACCGCAACCGTTTGCTGATCGCCAACCGCGCCGCGACATCTGCGCTTGGTCAGGGTATCGAAGATGCCAGCAGCGGCATGGAGACCGAAAAGGTGGTCAAGCTCAAGCCGCTGTTGACGCTGCTGCAAAGCACGACCTCGGAGAAGCAATCTGCCGAGATCATTCTTTCGGACAAACGCACCTACCTGGCGACCGCCTCCTCTGTGATGATGGAGGGACGGCAGATCGGGCGCGTGTGCATCATGCGCGATGTGACCCACTTCAAGGAACTTGATTCCATGAAGTCGGAGTTCGTGGCGACGGTGAGCCATGACCTGCGCTCCCCGTTGACCCTGATGCGCGGATACGCCACCATGCTCGACACGGTCGGTGAACTGAACGAGCAGCAGCAGGGCTACGTCAAGAAGATCGTCTCGGGCGTGGAGAATATGTCGCGCCTGGTGAACAACCTGCTCGACCTCGGTCGCATTGAGATCGGCGTCGGTTTGCAGGTCGAAGATGTGACCGTCCTCGACATCATCGAACGTGTCACGAGCGTATTGCAGTTACAGGCGTCCCAAAAGAACATCGTCCTGAACGTCGAACTACAGAAGGATATGCCGCACGCAGTGGAAGCCGACCAGGCGCTTTTGCATCAGGCAGTCTATAACCTTGTGGAAAACGCCATCAAATACACACCGCCGAACGGGCAGGTTGTCATTCGTACCATCACAAAAGACGGTTACCTTATTTTTGCCATCCAGGACTCCGGCATCGGCATCCCTGCGGCGGAGATCCCGCATCTGTTCGAAAAGTTCTATCGCGGTAAGCAGCGCGAGGCGCGCGCGCAGCCCGGCTCCGGGTTGGGGCTCGCCATCGTTCATTCCATTGCCGAAAGCCACCGCGGACGCGTCTGGGTGGAAAGTATGGTTGGCTCAGGCAGTACGTTCTACTTGCAGATCCCGCTGGTCCAGCCCAGGGAATTCAAACCTTCATAACTCCTGCCACGTTGTATGGTCTTCTCGAAGTCCATTTACCATGGTGTGAATCAGGCGAATGTATGCGAAACGAATTTGATTTCGGTATCATTCGCCTTTTTGGGGCACGGAACTACGGCGGGAGCAATTATGCAAGAGAAGGCTAATCCTCGGAAGCCTGAAAATTGGATTTGTACTATAATCACGCTTTGTCCTTCCGCGGGAAGGGCATAATTTTTGCCGGTAAGCTTGGTACATATGCTCAGTCAGGAAGACAAACAAACACCCATTCTTCGCGGACAACTAAAGAACCAACATGGCATCGTGATCACCAACGTACCCTATCACATGCATGAGAACGAAAACAAGCACTAAGGAGTTATCGATATGAATTTCATAGTTGTGGGCTGTGGAAGATTCGGAGCCGATCTGGCATACCGTCTCTTTACAAATGGACATCAAGTGGTGGTGGTGGATGCAAACCCCAAGGCGTTCAACCGCCTCCACCCGGACTTTAGAGGTCGCACCGTTGAAGGAGATTCTCTCTCCTCCGACACCTTGTCCCGCGCCGCCGTGGACAAAGCCGAAGGCGTGGCGGTCGTCACGAACTCGGACACGATGAACGCGGTCATCGGTCATACCATCCGTGTGCATTTCCCGAACGTGAAGCAGGTCATCGTCCGCAATTATGACCCCGCCATGCGCGGAATGCTCGAAGCGTTCGATCTGCAGATCGTCAGTTCCACCGCCTGGGGTGCGGAGCGCGTGCAGGAATTGCTGATCGACCCGTCCTTCCGTGCCGTGTTCTCGGCTGGCAATGGCGAGGTGGAAGTGTACGAAATGTTCATCCCCGAAAAATGGAACGGTATGACCGTTTCGTCCCTGCTGGATGGCTGCGGCGAGATCGTCTGCTCTGCGCTTACCCGCGCCGGACGTGCGGAATTGCCCACTTCGAACACAAAGATACACACGGGTGACATTCTCACCGTGAGCGCTACACTCGAAGGCGTGCGCTCACTGCGCGAAAAAATGCAGGAAGGGAAGGAGGCTTAACATGTTCGTATTTATTGCTGGCGGCGGGCGCACAGGCGCTCAACTTGCCGCACAATTGATCCAACAGAATTACGAAGTCCGCCTGGTGGAACATCGCAAGGAGCTTCTCTCCCGCCTGCATCATGAACTTCCAACTGAAGTGATCTATGAAGGTCAGGCGACCGACCCGGTCGTGTTGAGGCAGGCAGGGTTGGAAAAGGCGAATGTGCTTGTCGCCTGTACCAACGACGATGCCGCCAACCTGGTGTTGTGCTACCTTGCCCGCACCCTTTTCAAGACCCGGCGCACAGTGGCGCGCATCAACAATCCGCGCAATGGCTGGCTGTTCGACGGCAACTTCAACGTGGACGAGACCATCAATCAAGCCGATGTGATGGCGCATCTCATTCAGGAGGAAATGTCCCTCGGCGATATGATGACCCTGCTCAAGCTCCGCCGTGGACGCTACTCACTGGTGGAGGAGAAGGTTCCCAAGGGCGCGAAGGCGGTCGGCGTGCCGATCAAGGACCTGGGTCTGCCCGATCAATGCGTCATCGCCGCCATTATCCGCAAAGGACAGGTCACCCTGCCGCGCGGAACCATCGCCCTCGAAGAATACGATGAAGTCCTCGCCATTGCCGATGACGAAGGCGCACGGAAGCTCGCCCAGCTTCTTGAGCCGCCCGATCGATCTGCGATCTAAAAACGAATCTCCCGATGCCAATCGCATCGGGAGATTTTTATTTTCACTTACTGATTTCCTTACTTTGCAATCATCTCCTTCATCTGCTCTACATAAGCCAGAGACTGATGACGGAAGTATGTATTGTATAGTTCAGCATAATGACCCTTTTGGTTCAACAGCCCCTTGTGATTGCCTTGCTCAATGATCGTGCCCTTGCGCATGACCACGATCCTGTCCGCCGCTTTCACTGTGGACAGACGGTGCGCGATCAGAATGCTGGTCGAATTCTTGAGGATCAAGTTCAACGCCTGCTGGATCTGCCATTCGGTGAAAGGGTCGATGCTGGCAGTGGCTTCATCGAGGATGAAGATGGCGGGGTTTTGCACCAGCACGCGCATCAACGCCACAAGCTGACGCTGCCCCATCGAGAGGCGGTTGCCGCGTTCGCCGACTTCGGTGTGCAATCCGTTCGGCAGGGTTTCCAGCCACTCGCCGTCGCCGATGCGTTTGGCGAGGCGTAGCATCTCAACTTCAGGCACGCCCGGTGCGGCATAACGGATATTATCCGCAACCGTTCCCGAGAAAAGGAATGGGACCTGCGAGACGATCCCCAACTGACGGCGGTATTGGGTCAGGTCGAACGTGCGCAAGTCGCGTCCGTCGATCATCAAATTTCCCTGCTGGTATTCGTAGAAACGCGCGATCAACTTCGCAATGGATGATTTGCCCGCGCCGGTGTGACCCACCAGTGCAAGCGTCTCTCCCGGTTGGACGAGCAGGTTAAAGTCCGTCAGGACCGGTTCTTTATCCGAATACCGGAAATGCAAATGCTCAAAGTGGATTTCGCCTTTGAGGCGCGGCACATCCTGTTTTTCATCCTGGATCACATTCGGGTCTGCGTCGATCAAGGCGAAGACACGTTCGGCGGCAGAGAGTCCGCTTTGGATCTGCGCCCAGAAGGAGGTCAGGTTCAACACGGGGAAGAAGAACTGGTCGAGGCTCATGATGAAGAGGTACCACGAACCGATGCTGACCATGCCCGCTGCCGCGCTGAACCCGCCGACATACACCAGCACGCCGACGAATATCCCGCCCAGTGCATTGAGCGTGGGGAAGACCAGTGAAAGCACAAAGCCGCGCTGAACGTTCACGCCGTACGATTGCTGATTTGATTCATCGAACGACTTGAAGATGCTCGCTTCCTGACGGAAGTTCTTGGCGATCGAAATGCCGCTGGTGGTTTCCTTGATGGCGGCGTTCACGTCTGCCATGGCTTTCATGCCGCGCCGCGTCACGGAGCGCGCCCACGCGCGGAATCCCGCCGCAATGCCGAAGATGAGGGGCAGGAACCCGATGAGCAGCAGCGAGAGTCGCCACTCGGTGCGGAAGAGTACGATGGCGATCAGGAACGCCTGAATGAACTGCGCCACTACGTCGGTGACGATGACCACGAGCTGACCGAATTCGTTCGTGTCTGAGGTGATGCGCGAGACGATGCGCCCGGAGGAGAACTGGTCGTAGAAGGATAGGTCGTGCTCGGCGGCGGCGCGGAAGGCGCGGGAACGCATGTCCAGCACCACATCGCCGACGGCGCGCACGATCAGACCGCGCCTCAGCCAGTTCAGCCCCCACAAGCCAAATGCCACGCCGACAAGTGCCAGCCCCACCCACAAGATCGAAGAGATGTCGGGCTGGTCCTGCATTAGATCCACCATGCGGCTGACGATGACGGGCAATGCCGCGCCGATGATCGCCAGCAGAATGATCAAAATGGATGCATTCACCAGGCGCGAGGTCTGTGTGTTGAAATAATTCGCCATACGGCGTACAAGTTCGTTATCCTTGTACTGGCGGTCATATTTTTCGTCGTTTAATCCTGCAAAGAAACCCATAAGTTATTTCCTCTGTCATTGCTTCGTCGCGAAGAGCAAGAGCGCTCCTCGCAATGACGAAAATCTCTATTCTCTAAAAATTCGAGAATACGCCTCGGAGGTTTTCATCAATTCATCATGCGAGCCCATCGCAACCACGTTGCCTTTGCGGAGGACGATGATCAAGTCAGCCCAGCGGATCTGCGAGAGGCGATGGGTGATGATGAATGTCGTGCGTCCTTTTGCGGCGTTGGAAATGGCACGCTGGATCTTATCCTCGGTGGCGGAATCGATCGCAGAGGTGGAGTCATCGAGGACGAGCACATGCGGGTCGGTGAGAAACGCCCGGGCGAGCGCGATGCGCTGGCGCTGCCCGCCGGAGAGGGTCACGCCGCGTTCCCCGACGACGGTTCCGTAGGTCCCCTCAAAATCCAGAATGAAATCATGCGCCTGTGCCGCCATCGAGGCCGCGATGATCTCCTCTTTGGTCGCACCGGGTTTGCCAAAGGCGATATTGTCGCCCAGCGAACGCGAGAAGAGGAAGATATCCTGCTCGATGATGGAGATCTGCGAACGCAGCGAGGCGAGGTTCCACTCGCGTACATCCACACCATCCACCAGCACCTGACCGGACGAAACGTCATAGATGCGGTTGATGAGCTTGACGAGCGTGGTCTTGCCCGCGCCGGTCTGCCCCACAATGGCAACGGTCTGACCCGGCTTGATCTTGAATGAAATATCCGAGAGCACGTTATCGTTCCTGACGCCGCTCACGGAGGGATAATGAAACGTGACATTGCGGAACTCGATCTCGCCGCGGATCTCTCTGGTCATGCCGGATGCGTTCTGGTCGAGTTTCGTCTCGCGCTGGATCAATTCCAAAATGCGGCGCGCGGAGGAGATACCCAGCGAGATCTGGGAATACGCGAACGTGGAGGTGAACGTGGGAAAGCCCAGCAATTGCAGCATGCCGAAATACCCAACCACTGCGCCGACGGTGATCAAACCCGTGCGATACAGGAACAGCGCATGGACGAGTCCGCCCGCAAAAGCAAGGCCGAGCAGCAGGTTGGCGATGTACTTCGCTTCGAGATCGCCCTGCTGCACGAACGCATTGCGGACCTTCTGCGCGTTCACAACGAAGCGGTCCACTTCTGCGCCTTCCTGCGCCGCACCTTTCATGATCTCCACGCCGTCCAGTGATTCGGAGAGATGCGCGTTCATCTCGCCGAACGATGCGCGCACGTCATCGGTCACAGGCGCGAGCTGTTTCAGGTAACGCACCAGCGCGATGAAGTAAAAGAGCGTGAACAACAGTGGTGTGACGATCAGCGAAGGGTGATACTGCGGGGCAAAAAAGATGGGCATGAGGATGAACATGAACGAGCCCACCACCAGGTTCACGCCCGGGCTGAACATGTAGTTCACTTCGCGCACATCGTTGGTGGCGCGCGCCATTGTATCGCCCACCGGCTGCAAATTATGGAAGGTCATGCTCTTGCCGAGCAGTGAAAGATACAACTCATCGCGGATGTCGCGCTCCATTTTTTGAGCCATCAGCTCCGCGCCGAAGTTGCGTCCCAGTTGCAGCACACCGCGGATGATCTGCGAAATGCCGATGGTCAACGCCAGCGGCAGAAGTACTGACGTTTTCGGCGGCGATTCCAGCATGGCGTTGAAGGCATTGCCCGTCAGCACGGGCACGAACGCCGCCAGCGCCGCATTGCCGATCGCCCCGGTAATCAGCATCAGCATGATCCCCCAGTAGGGTGCCATGTGCGACACGATCCAACCGATCGTTGAGGAATGGTCGTATTTGACCTTTCTATGTAAGGTGAATTCAGCAGGAACACTAAGGGAAGTCATGCGGTAATTGTAACATTTTTGAAAATTTAGCTTTCGTAACCTGTAATTCGGATAAGTGTTATCTTATTTAGATCGGCGATCCTGCCCATCGTTATCAACTCATAGGAGAGTGTGAAATGTCCCTGCCCAAAACGATTTCCGGTTGGTGTATGTGGCTGTACTTTTTGTGGGTCGGTCTTAGCGCGTTCATCGCCCTGCCGATGGCTGGCGTGATCGCCGGTGTCCTCGCCCTCGGATACGCCGTCTTCGCACTTCTCGGCAGATAGGCTTATCAATAAACACAACCTCCCGAAAGGGAGGTTGTGTTTATCATCGGTTACAGTTCAGAGAAGACTCTTGCGGCTTCGATCGCATATGCTGGTTTTAGTTCAAGGTCCCAACATGCCGATAAGACCGAATGAGCCAATGCCCAGCCGAGAATTTTCTCCCGCGCCCAACCCAGCCGCTCGCGCAAAATATCCACCCGCCTCATTGTCTGGACCTTGAACCTGACTCTGTCCATCGGCTCCATCCACGGGTTGAGCATGAGTGGACCGATCTCATAACCCGTCTGTCCGATGACTCCCTTTGGGTCGATCGCCAGCCATCCGCGCTCCGAGAGGAGAATGTTGAAGTGATGGAAGTCGCCATGCAGCAAGCGGACATCGTCATTGGCGAATAACTCCGGCAATGTAGCTTCGACCCGCTCAAAAAGTTCGCTCGGGATCGGACCCGTCCCGCCATCGAACATCGGGCGGATCTCTTTTAGTTCGGCGAACCAATCGGTGAGTTGGATGAATCTATTGCGCAGGGGTGAGGTAACCTTGCCCCTGCGAAAAACAAAATTTTGCATCACATCGATGGCGATGTGTGTGCGTTCATCGTCGTCTTGCAGTTCGGAGAGCATCGTCCCGGGGGTGAGCCGTTCGATCAGCAGAATTCCCTTTTCCTCATCACATGCCAATAGTTGACACACGCCTTCGCCGTTGAATAATTTTAACGTGTTCATTTCGCTGATGAGTTCATTGTTGGGCACGCCGATCTTTAGGATGACATCGTCAGCGCCCTGTTTTGCATAAGCGACGAAGTTATACGAGAGGTTGGGGACCTGTCGGACATCGGTCAGATTCCAACGTTGGGAAGTTTCATCGATCAACCCCGGCAGACGCGAAAGCCAATTCCGTCCCTTCTCGCCAAATGCGCCCAGGATATTTCTTGTGAAATCAGCAGGAAGGTTCATTACCATTCATGATAGTTCACCAAAAGCCAACAGACGAATCGGCTGTAGTTGATCAGAACTCTTTCATAAGTTTTTGGGAGAGCGAAAAAGAAAACCTGTTATTCACTGAGACACGGAGTTTTTTCGCTACCGTACAGCCCCCTCGGAAACCCTAAAGGTCTCTTTTTTAATCGGGTATTTTTTGAAGAGAATGGAGACCTTTAGGGTTTGCATGTATGGTAAATAAGTATTTTTATTGTTCTTCTCTGTATCTTAGCGACTCCAGGGTTCGGGCTTTGTACTTTTACAAGAGGTCAATTATTCCTTTTCCACCACCCGCAATGTGACGATCGGCTGTCCCTGTTTGCGGAACTGTAAAACATCGGGGTGGGCGTTGGCGTATTTCTCCATGCCTTCGTTATCCCATGAGACGCGTCCTTTGCTGAAGACGGCGCGGTAATGCCCGCTCGAAACGCTTTCTCCGTGCAGGAGCACGTCGGTCTTGATCGCATTTTCGAGTTCGGCAATATTCTCCCCCGCCGACTCAAGGATGGGGTTGTACTCCGCTTCGAGCGCATCCAGTTGCGCCTGGATCTGCTTGAGGATTTCGGCGCGTTTCGCTTCGTAATCCAGCCGGGCAACATCCGCCGCGCCGCGCAGGTTTTCCAGCCGCTTCAATTTATCCGCAATGTGTTCGCGGGACGGTTTTTGATTCAATTCGCCCAACTTTTGGACCACGATCTGTTTGAGGCTTTTCTTAAGTTCGGTCTGCCATGTTTTGCTTTTGCAGCGTTGAATGATCTCTTCGAATAATTCCCGCAGATACTCGGGGCTGTATTTGTATGTTTCTGCAATGACAGAGAGCGGATCAGGCGATTCGCCGTCCAATCCGTAGCGGCGGGCGAGGATCTGGTAATACGTGTCCTTGCCCGCATCGTTGGTCAGGCGTTTGTGGATGGTGTCCAGAAATTGCGCAACAACCGCTTCAAGATGTTTCTCGCGAATGGTCTCGATCTGGGATGGTTCGAATCCAAGGTCTCGCAGCAGGCTGCTGAGTTTGGTCTCCTCCCCGTACATGGCTGCCAGTAATCCGTTCAACCCTGTAATTTGCGTCTTGAAATCCATGGTTTTCCCTTTCTCTCCCATTTCAGAACTTCGAAGCCCTCAAGACTTCGAAGTTCTTATTACTTACGAGGGAAAGATCTTCTCGAACACTTCGGGGCAATACTTCTGCACCATCTCACTGGAGATGCCGTTCTCCTTGCAGATCTCGGCGTAGAGATCCACAGACGGGCGGCGGATGCGTTTTTGGGTATCCAGGTCCAAGCCCCAGAGACCGAAGCGCTGGGTCCAGCCGCGCTCCCACTCGAAATTATCCACCAATGACCAGTGGAAATAGCCCTTCACGGGCCAGTTGAAATTGACGGCGCGCCAGACTTGATGCAGGTGCTGCGCCAAATAACGCGGGCGCAAATGGTCATCGAAATCTTCCACGCCGTTCTCGGTGATGATGATGGGCAGGTTCGGGTATGTGCGCACGATCCATTTAATGGAATCGTGAATTCCTTCCGGGATGTTGGCGATCATGCCCGTGACGCTCATATCGGCATTTTTAGGGTAGCCGCTGTTCGAGAACATCTCACCGGCTTTGGCAAGATCAAACCAGACCGTATCCACGGAGTAGTAATTCAAGCCGAGATAATCCTGTGTGCCTTTGGCTTCAGGGATGTTGAAATTTCCCAGCGGGGTTTTCATCACGCCGGTTGAGATCGCTGTGGGGAACCCTGAATTGACTCCGCTGTAGCGGATGTTGCGCATCAGCATATCCAGTGGTGACCAGCTCAAGCGCGGCACCATTGGACGGTAATGCAAGGCGTATCCCGCGCGCGCTTCCGGCTGAAGTTCATGAATGGCGCGGTACGCCGCGGCATGACCCTTGAGCATAACGGCAAGGACCTGCATCGCCTGCTTTAGATCCTTTTTTCCGGGTGGAAAGACTCCTTGAACATATCCGCTCAACGCGTACACATTCGGCTCGTTGATCGTACACCACAGCGTGCAGTACTCTTTGAGCGCATCCACCACCTTGCGGACGTACTTTTCGAAGAGCGGCACGATGGCGTCCGTTTCCCAAGCGCCGCGTTCCGTCACCCACAGCGGATCGGTGAAATGATGCAGGGTGACCATCGGCGTGATGCCGCGGTCTTTCAATCCGCGCAGCATGGTGCGATATTTCTCGATGGCTTCCTCATCCCACGTATCGGGAGTCGGTTGGATGCGGCTCCACTCCACTGACAGGCGATGCGCATTCTGTCCGGTTTCAGCGGCGCGGTCGAAATCTTCGCGCCAGCGTCCACCCCACCAATCGGCGGCAACCGCAGATGATCCGTTCGTGTGACCTTCCTGCTCCCACTTCCACCAGTTGTTGTTGGTGTTGTTGCCCTCGACCTGATGCGATGCAGTCGCCGTCCCCCACAAAAATCCTTTTGGAAAATGGTATGTAGCTTGAGGCATGATGTTCTCCGTTGGAGCACAGCGATTCAGCGATGGAGTAGATGTTGAATCGTCTCGCTGTGCCCTTACTTTTATTTTCGATTCAGATACGCCAGATACAACGCGATCGACCCCGCCACCGCGGCGTTCAACGATTCGATCTGTCCCTTCATCGGCAGTTTTAAAACGATGTCGCATTTCTTGCGCGTTAACTCGTGCAGACCTTCGCCCTCGGAACCGACGATGAGTCCCAGCGCACCTTTGAGATGACGTGAGCCCGCCTCGACCTCCGCCCCAGCCTGGTCCAAACCTACCAGCCAAATGTCTGCATCCTTGAGCGCATCCATTGCTTGAGACAGGTTGGACTTGGCGATGAGCATGTGCTCGCTCGCGCCCGAAGACGCGTTGACCACGGACGGCGTCACCTCCACCGAGCGCGCCAGCGGGATGATGATGCCATGCACGCCCACGGCTTCCGCCGTGCGGATGAGCGTGCCGAAGTTCTGGGGGTCTTGCAGCGAATCGAGGATGAGGATGAACGGCAGTTCCGCTTTGGCGCTGTCCACGATCTCGACCACATCCGAATACGGATAGCCGCCGACCTCGGCGATCACGCCCTGATGATTCTGGTGGACTTTGTCCAGCTTTCCGCGCGGCACGCGGTTGACCTTTACCTTTTGCTGCCCGGCGAGTTTGATGATCTCCGCCAGCCTGCCTTTTTCCTGCACTCCCTCGGCGATCTCGATCGAAAATATCTGCCTGCGTTTTGCGCGCAAGGCTTCATGGACTGCGTTGCGGGAATAGATGGTTTCTTTCATATCGTCCCTGATTTTACGACAAAAAAGAAGTTGAGACAGAAGCCGAACATCAAATTGCGAGGTTAAAAAAAGGAATCCAGAAGTTCTACTTCTGGAAGCCCGCAAGTAGAACTTGCCGAGCCCACCCCTACCTCAAGCCTATTGTTTTTCCCCGCTAAAACACTACAATATTAATAGTGGCATAAATCACAAATCATTTAGACCGGGAGGGCTTTATGAGATTTCCGCATCGTTTTGTGTTCAGCGTCTTTGTCCTGTTCTCGCTGGCTTTGGTATCCGCTGCGTCGTTCGCGCCAGCCGCCCAAAGCCCGGACTCCACCCCGCCTGACCAACCGGTCAAGCTCATCTTCATCCATCATTCCACGGGGGAAAACTGGCTCACCGACGGCTACGGTGACCTCGGCAGAATGCTCGACCAGAATAACTACTTCGTCAGCGACACCAACTACGGCTGGGGACCCGACTCCATCGGTGACCGCACCGACATCCCCAACTGGACGGAATGGTTTACCAACCCCAACACACCCACATACATGGCTGCGCTCTTCAACGAGAATGGTCAGCATTCCTCCTACACGCGTACGCTCGATGACCCCGGCGGCGAAAACCAGATCATCCTATTCAAGTCCTGCTTCCCCAACTCCGCGCTTACGGGAAACCCGAACGACCCGCCCGGAACATACGGAGAATTATCGGTCAGCGGAGCAAAGTACGTCTACAACACCATCCTGCCGTATTTCGCTTCACACCCCGAAAAACTATTCATTATCATCACCGCGCCGCCGCTTTTGAAAGAGACATACGCCGAGAACGCGCGCGCCTTCAACAATTGGCTGGTCAATGACTGGCTGCGCGAAAACAATTACACGCAGAACAACGTGGCGGTCTTCGACTTTTACAACGTCCTCACCGACGCGAACGCACATCACCGCCTCAACAACGGGCAGATCGAACACATCCTTGGGGCGGGCAATACGCTCTACTATCCCACCGGCGATGCGCATCCCTCGAAGGAAGGCAGCCGCAAAGCCACCGAGGAATTCATTCCACTTTTGAATGTCTACTACAACCGCTGGAAGGATAACGCCTCCACAGGACCCATCCAGCCAAATCCTGACTCCACCAACGAAGCGGATGCCCCCACAGAGTCCGCGCCTCTTTCTCCGACCTCGAGCCTGATCGCCGGGTTTGAAAGCGGAGAGCCACTTTGGGAAGCCTTCCGCGACGAAGCCACGCCCTCCACGATGACCTGTCAGCCCGAAGCAGGGACCGGGCATACAGGCGACTCCCTTCTGATTAATTTCGACATCGCCGCCAACAGTTGGGGGACCTGTGCTAACTTTTACGAATCTGCACAGGATTGGAGCGCATCGGAAGGACTGTCATTCTATTTCAACTCGGAACAGGCTGGCACGCTCTTCGACATTGACCTGTATTCTGGCTCAACCGATAACCGCGAGACGTATCTCTACACCATCGAAGTTCCCGCCTCCAATGAATGGACTCCCATCGAGATCCGCTGGAGCGATTTCCACCGCGCGGCATGGGAGGAGAATGCCGATGCTCCCTTTGCAAAGCCGGACGAAGTGATGGGACTTGCCTTCGGCGTGGGCACATTGCCCGACGCTCCCAACGCCGGAACCCTGCGCGTGGATGACCTTAACTTGTTAGGGTCTGAACCCACACCTGAGTCCGGGCCCACCTCTGAACCCGAGCAAGGAGAAACGACGCCAACTGGAAGTAATCCACTACCTTGCGGCGGCGCGTTGGTTCTTCCGTTTTTGGCAGTTTTGTTATTTCAGAAAAGAAAAACAACAAGATGATGCGAAATACATAGCATATATGAATAACTCATCTTGCGCAGGTATATAACTCCGAAGGAGTGAAATGATTGTAGATTCGACGGGAAAATTCATCAAACCCCGAAGGGGTGACATGGTTTTCAGGCGATTTATATCATCCCTACGGGATTTTGGGATTCCGCACTCCGATTCTACAATCTTGCCATCCCTCCGGGATTATTGACTGTGTAAGATGAGTAGTCCATGCTAAGCGCCTATTATATGGATAAGCAGCATGATACTTTAATCAATAAAGAAGTCGCGTTACAAACGCGACCTACAGGATCTGTGGTGAATGTTTTGACTTCGTAACCAAAGTTCGCAAGGAGGCAGCAAGATGAATACTCCTTATTGGCTCAAGGTTCTACTACACGGTGCTGTTTTACTCGCGCTCACAATGGGGATAAGTTCCTGCGCACAACAAGGCGAATCACTACCCAATGTTTGGATCGATTCTCCGCCGGATGGAGCCCCCCTTCCCTCCGGTGGGACCGTCACCGTGATCTCGCATGCCTACGCCCGGCAGGGAGTCGCCGAGGTGGTCTTGTCAATCAATGGTGTCGCCTATCGGCGCGATGCGCCCACATCACCTGGCGCGGAATATGTTCAAATCAGTCAGGATTGGATGCCAACCGCAGACGGGACGTATGCCGTGCAAGTGCAGGCATATGACACAACAGGACAGACCAGTAACATCGCCTCGATCACCGTCCGCGTGGGAGAAGCGCAGGCAGATATTACACCCGTCCCAGCGGTGATCGTTGAGCAAACCTACACACCCCCCGCCACACTCACAGCCACTCCGACCCAGCCTCAGGGGGCTGTCATTCAATTTTGGGCAGACCCGGCTCAAGTTCAGGCGGGAGCGTGTACGACCATCCGCTGGCATGTGGAGAATGCTTCACGAGTCATCTTCGGCGGAGTCGATCAGCCCTTCGATGGTTCCTATCAAACCTGCCTGTGCGCGAACGAACGTTACAGCCTGACCGTCGTTCAGTTGGATGGCACCGAGATCAAACAAAGCGTAGACATCGAAGTGACTGGCGTATGCGAGACACCCACCACACCGCCGCCTCCACAAGATACAACCGCGCCGCCTGTTCCATCGCCCGCCGTGCCTTCGAGTGGACTTGCGCTTTCCTGCCGTTCGACTCAAAACCTCGCCTGGCTGCCGGTGGATGACCCAAGCGGTATCGCCGGATATTACGTCAAGCTCGAAATGCAAACCACGCCGGGAAATTGGCAATCTGCCGGAGGGTACGGACCACTCACGGATAAGCAAGTGAATGTCAACGTGCAATGCGGCGTGATTTACCGTTGGATGGTGCGCGCGCAAGACGGAGCCGAGAACACCAGCGACTGGTCTGCGCCTTCGCAATTTTCGATCAACCTGAACTGAGAAGGAGGATGACATGAACCGAAATTCTCAGGATGCAACACTAATCTCGCATCGCGGGGGGAGCGGCGCGAAAAAATTCCCGTCCCTGCTCGGATGCCTGATGGGAATCATTGTTTGCGCCGTTCTGATGATCGCCTCGGTCGGTGGATATACCCTCTTGTTCCCCTCCGGTCAGGCGGGACCGTTGGTCTTGATCCACGCTCCGCAAAATGGTGAGCGGCTGGAAGTGGGTCAGACCACCACCGTGCAAGCCGTCGCCAGTGACCCGAACAAGATTACGCGCGTCGAGCTTTGGGTGGACGGGCAATTGATCGAAGCGGAGAAAAGCAATGTTCCCGGCGGTATTTCCTCCTTCCCATTATTGACCGATTGGCAGCCGGATGCTTCCGGCACACACACGATCATGGTCAGGGCGTTCAACGCGCGCGGCGCGCGCGCTCACTCAACGATCAGCGTGGAAGTGATCGCATTCACTGACCGCGATAACGACGGCGTGGCAGATGAAGCCGACCTTTGTCTCGATGAAATTGGTTTGGATACTTCCAGCGGCTGCCCTGACCGTGATAACGATGGCGTTTCAGATACAAATGATTCTTGTCCCGATGCCGCAGGCGTGCCCGAATCAAGCGGATGCCCCGCAGTTGTGGACGGTGACCGCGATGGCGACGGCACGCCCGATGCCGCCGACCTTTGTCCCGATGTGCCCGGTTCGGCGTTAGTCGAAGGCTGTCCTGATTCCGATGGCGATCTTGTGGCAGACGCAAGCGACCTCTGCCCAACCGAACCCGGTTCCGATGAAAGCGGCGGATGTCCTGACTCTGCTGTCGGTGATGACCTCCCGCCTGCGGACGATGGCGGGCTTCCCCCCGGAAGCGGCGCAAGTGACAGCGATGGTGACGGTGCGTCTGATGATGTCGATCCGTGCCCCGATGAAGCGGGCACTTTCGAAAATGATTTCTGCCCGCCGCCAGCAGATGACCCTCCGCCCGGAGATGCCGGTCCCATGTTGGAGTTCCCCGGGTTGATCTTCGAAGCGTTTGCCATGCCCGACCTGGTTGAATTCGAAGCGCTGCATTTTGAAGTCACTTCCGAGTTTCGCCGCATCTGGTGCTATGCCCAATTGGCAGGCGGAGAAGTGGAACGGTATGAGTTCGAGCTGGGTGAGGAACTTGCCTGGGATATTGCAGCGGTTTTGGGCGGTGAGAACAGTGTGCAACTGTCCGTTCCACATGGGGAGCGTCTGCTCGTCTTTGCGGAATGTTTCGGACTGACCAATATCTTCGGACCGCGTGTCTTTTATCTCGGTTCGGTCAATGGCGGGCACGCGCCTGAAGAGTGGGATGGGCATGTGATCCGGATTGAATCGAGGGGGGAAGAGATTGAAGGGCATAACTTCACCGTCCGCTATCATCTGTGCTCACCATCCTGTGATGCCACCGAATTCCAGCCGCCGGTCATCACGCGCTACACCACTGATGGTCGCCGAATCCATTTGTATTGGGATTGGGAGGGAGATATCCGCTCGATACAGGGGTTCAAGATGTACCTGAACGGAAGTCTCATTCAATGGTTCCCGCCTGATCAGCGGGATTGGATCTGGGAACAGCGCGGCGTGTATTGTGTGGATGAATGGGAATTTCATCTGACGAGCTTCGGCGGACCCGACGCACATGCCCCCGATATCGAATCGCCGCCGGGCAACAGCATCGTCTGGGACAGCGTGCCCTGTCAGAAACAGGTCCGCGTCACGTTCGAGACGATCAACCTGCATGATCCACCTACTGATGAAGGCGGCGAGCACAACCCGGGACCTCTCTCCGGTTCGTTCGTTGCATCGGCAGGCGCAAACATGGAGGCGCTCGGGTTTGATGCCACGCACTGTCCACGCTTCCCCTTCCCGCCGTTCGAGGATTGCTTTGGGTTCAAACTGCCAGCAGGAGAGTATTCGATCCAACATATCTTCGACAGGATCCATGAAGTCCATGATGCATGTACTCCGCATCTGCCCTGTCATGGTTGGTATTTCCACGCCCCCACCACCGGTACGGTCACGATCGAGATCAACCCTGATGATGACCTCACCCTGCGCGCCCGCATCGTGGATTCTGACGAACGTGACGAAGACGATGTACTGTTCGATGAACAGATCACCGTGGATACCGTTGACCTCTCGCCGGATGAAAATCTGACCGTGACCATCCCCGGCACACACCTGGATGTGATCGTCATCCTCGACCTGTTCCCCTTTGAGCCATGACACGGGACAAAAACATACGCGTTCCAATCCTTATTGTGGCGCTGATCCTGCTCCTGGCTTGCACGCTGGGACAAACCCCGCCTCAGACTCCGCCCGAGCCTGCTCCTGTTTCTCAAACAGAATCCAACCCGCAGCCGCTTCCCGCAGGCAATGTGATCCACCCTGAAGATATCGAATACCTCGGCGCATTCCGCTTGCCCGGCGGCGAGGACACGCCGCAGACCTTCGCATACGGCGGCAACGCCATGACATTCAACCCCGATAATGGCACGCTCTTCATCACCGGGCATGACCGCATCGCTTACGGCGACCTCCCAGATGGCGACCAGATCGCCGAGGTAAGCATCCCCGATCCGGTCATTTCACGCAACCTCGAAGACCTGAACACCGCCGAATTCGTTCAGGTCTTTGCCGATGTTACAAGAGGTCAATTCACCGAACTGGAGGAGATCCCCAAAGTCGGCATTCAGTACCTCAACCGCCCCGAGACGGGACCAAAGATCCACATCGCCTGGGGACAGCATCTCCAGCCGCAAGACATCCCATCGCATGGCTGGTTTAACCCAACCCTGGCCGATCCCGATTTCCAAGGGACATGGTTCATTGGAAATCAAGACCTGTACAGCGTCAATGGTTATATGTTCGAGATCCCGTCCGCATGGGCAGATACTTTTGCCTATGGGCGTTATCTCGCCACCGGGCGGATGCGCGATGGCGGTCAGGCTGGCATGGGACCCACCCTCTTTGCCTACCGCCCCTGGCTGGAAGATGGTTCCCCGGCGCCATCAGGAACCCATCTTGAGGAAACCACGCTCCTGCTTTATGAGAATGCCTACAACACCGAAGAGATCATTCGCAGTTTGAATGGCTACCAGCATCCTGATTCATGGGAGGGCGGCGCATGGCTTACAACTTCATCCGGCAATCAGGCGGTTTTGTTCGCAGGGACAAAAAGCAACGGTGACAAATATTGGTACGGCTACATCGACCCTGATGGACCGCAGTATGTGTGCGTCGATGCTGAAGTTGTAGACTTCCCCACTTGCCGCAATGCGGACGGCTCCATCTGCCCGCAGGAGGATTTCGCAGGTTGTTGTAATGGCGCTGCTGGCGGATGTGCATCCAACCGCGGCTGGTGGTCTACTCGCTTTGATGCCGAATTCATCCTGTATGACCCTGCCGACCTTGCGAAAGTCGCCGCCGGTCAACTGGAATCCTGGCAGCCCCAACCCTACGCAGTGATTGACATTGACGAACACCTCTACCTGAATCCCCCGGAATGGGAACGGATCGAACTTGGCTGGGGCGACCAACGCCGCAACCGCATCGGCGATATTTCCTATGATCGGCAGAGTGGCTTGCTGTATGTGTTGGAGTTGTATGCAGATGGAGCCAAACCCGTTGTGCATGTCTGGCGGGTAAAGTAACCTGTTAATCAGAAAAAACTCTCGCACTCAACACGACCACCGTCCAATGGAGAAATACCATGAACAAGAGTCTCTCTTTTTCATTGACCTTTCGGGTTTTAGCCATGTTTCTCATGCTGGCGCTCTTGCCAGGCTGTACCCTGCCGAGTGGTGGAGGCGCTGGTCCACTGGTTTGGATCGACCAACCATTGGACGGCGCGCGCGTCCCCATTGCACCGCTCATTCTCCAGGCACACGCCGCCGATGCCGATGGGATCGCCAATATCGAATTTTTGGTCTTCGACGAACTGATCGCCAGTGTGACCAGCGGGGGAACCCGCCTGGAGGAGGCAAGTGTCGAATGGTTGCCACCGTATGCGGGTACGTATACCATCAATGTCCGCGCTCTGGATTCACAGGGCAACACCAATGTCCGTACTCCAGCCAGCGTACATATTACAGTTGGAGATGACATCCCTTCTCCCGACCTGCCAACCTCGACTCCCGCCGCCAACCCGTCGGTGACTGCACTGCCATTCCCCGGTGCATCTCCAACCGCCACACTGACGATGGTCTCTGATCCTCTTTTCATGCTCCAGCAGAATGCAAATTGTCGGCTGGGTCCAGCGACAGGATACGATGCGGTGGATGTTCTGCTGCAAGGCACAGTAGTTGCCATCCAAGGGCGCAATGCGGATAATACCTGGTTCTGGGTAAAGAAGCCCTCGGGGACCACCGGGAATTGTTGGGTTTCTTCCAGCACGGGCGTTGCCAGTGGTAACTGGCAGGTTGTTCAGGTTGTTGTTGTTGCTCCCCTGCCCTCTACGATTGCTGCCACTCCCATGCTCCCTGCCACTGCCACGTCCACCCCGGCTGATTTCACTCCCCCCAGAATCTTGAACGTCTCGATCAATCCTACTACCGTTGCAAAAGCCGGGTGCGGAACTCCCGACACCCTTGCCATCAGCGCCATCGTGACCGATGCCTCTGGTATCGCAAATGTCACCTACGAAGTAACAGGGCCTGGCACGATGGATGCGGGAGACGGGTACTTGCTTCCGATGGGAGGAGACCTGTATCAGGCAGCTGTAGGGCCAATTGCCGGAAACGCGGGTACCTGGACAGTCATGATTTACGCCACCGACATGCTTCAAAATGTCGCTGAGGCAGGCCCATGGACCTTCCAGGTTGTGTGTATCGACTAAGGATGTCAGTCATGAACAAGAGAACCGGCTGTATGTTCACAGGATTTTTTTTACTGGCAGGCCTGTTTATCATTGGTCTGCTGGCGGTTGGGTGGTTAAGTCAACGGCAGGAGCAGGCACGTCTGGACTTCCTGCCGCCCATCGTCCAGATCACCGAACCGCAGGACGGGATCAACGTCCCGGCAGGTAGTCACCTGCCGGTCGTTGCCAACATTTTCGGTACACCCGAGTCGCCGCTCCAGCGGGTGGAGGTCTGGCTGGATGGTAAATTGCAGGAGAAACAAGAGGTTGCCGCTGACGGTGGGTTGTCCCCGTTTCTTAACACTCATCTTCTAATCCCCTCCGAGGGCGTGCATGTACTGATGGTGCGTGCCGTTAATCGCCTGGGCATGATTGGGCAAAGCGAACCGCTTGTCGTTGTCGGGATCCCCAAGCCGCAGGATGTTCGACTGCTTGTGCCGCTGCCCGAAGGCGGGGATCTGGCGGGTTTGGCCGCCGCCTATAACACGGATGAGGCAACTCTGCAGGCGCTCAATCCCGCACTGGGCGGTCAACCGCCAGCGTCAGGCGCGATCATTGCCGTGCCAAAGCTTGCAGAGGATGAGCCGCCGCCAACTCACCCCCCCCAGCCTTTACAGACGCCCGCGAACTTTCAATCCATCAATCCCGCCACGCTTCCACTTGACCCGGCTGGTCTGCCAGGCTGGGGGCTTACAGTTTTGGAATTGAAACCTCCAACTGCCCCAGGCGGTCTGCAAGCACAGGTGATAGATTGTAAAGTGACGCTGGCCTGGAACGATAACTCCACCGATGAGAACGGATATAACATCTGGATGAAGGGAACGAATTTACCAGCGCATATCATTGCTGTCCTCCAATCCTCCAAAGGCGGGCAAACCTGGTATGAGTTTTCTGCACCGGCAAACGGGTCGCTTATGTTTTGGGTGGAGGCGTTCAACATCATCGGTGGACAGCCAAGTAATATTGCCGTTGTCGAAGTGGATGCCATGTGTCCGGTTTCTCTGCCAACTCATTTGCAGGTGGAACTGCTGGATATGAATGTAGGCGCGAATTACAACCAGGCTTATTGCTACATTTCGCTCGAAGGAGCGCTTGAGACGCGCATGCCGGAACAGGACGGGAACTTTATCCCAATTCAGGGCGGCCAGGCGAATTTTGCCGCCCTGCCACACACCTTCAGCATTCCCATCCCCGGCGATAAATCACTGGAAGCCCGCGGCGAGTGCTGGGCCTGGGCTGGCGGAGCACTGGTCAAACTGGGGACGTTCAATGGAGCATTCCCGATCCAGGCCTGGAACGGCACAAGACAGGAGTTGGATGGCGGCTCTTTTAAAATTGGCATGGCGATCTCGGCGCTGGGATCGGTGAAAGTAAGCGGGGCGCCGGCTTATGATAAATTCCCTGATCCGCTCCTGCCGCCGCCCTACAATGTGCAGGAGGAAGGAACCCGCTGCCCGGGTTTTAGTTGTTTGGGAGTCTTTTTGACCTGGAAATGGCAGCCTTCCACTGCCTTCAAGGGACAAGTGACCGGATTCGATATTTACCTGGATGGCAAGCTATATAAATCGGTGACGGACCCCCAGGCGCGCTCCGCCCCGGTAATCCCTCCGTCCGGCTGCGGTAAACCCATCCGCTGGCAGGTGGCGGCCGTATCAGGGACCACACGCTCCATGCTCAGTCTCCCATTCGAATATGACCTGCCCCCCTGCCAGGCCTATGCTGTGGTGAAGTTCGAGACGCTCGAGATCCCGTGGACGGGCGATGGAATATCCGACGGTCCATGCGATGAACTTGAGTTTTATTATGAACTGGGTCTCTCCTCAAATATAGGGCACCAGAAAAAATACTTTGGCTGGGGAGGGGATGAGACGAAAGGTTGTGATGCAATCACGTTGGGCATTTTCCCGACCAACGGGTTGTTTTGCACAGGCGGCTCGATTCTGTATCTGTTGCCCATCCAATGCACCAAGGATTCGCCTCCGTACTCCTTTGCGGCATTGGGCAATTGGTTTGAAGTTCAAAATCCCGATACGCTTATCGTTCCCATTCCGAACAAAAACATCCGCGTCGAGGTGGGCACCTTCTTTTATGACCATGACGGTGATGGAAATCCCAATGACCACTTTGGGGTTCGCTGGTTGAAGCATGATTATCCAGATCTTCAATCGGCTGTAAAGGAATTGGAATGCGGTAAGACTTTTCGCGACCCGCCTGAAGACTTTCGTATCGAGGATCACGCGGATACGGCGGTCACTTACACATTAATGGTGTATCCCAACCCATGCGGCGCTGTTCCGCAGGGTATTCCGCTTCCCTAAATGTAACCGCTTCTACCCGCGCATCGTGCACGACATCCGCGGAGTGGACGAGCAGACCTCCGTCCTGGTCGGTGGCAATGGCTGGAGCGGCGCGTGCTGGCTGTCATTCCTGGAGCCAATCGAAGATCCGCACATCGTTTACACTGCCCACCAGGAGCCGCCGCCCGCTGTGAATGCATATCCCGGCGAATTCAACCTGGATTGGGACGGTTCCCCCTATATTCGGGGGCGCGCCTCGAAGAAGCGGCGTTGTTGCTCTACGAGAACGCCTACAACACCGAAGACATCGTCCGCGGGCTACCGGCATCCCGATTCATGGGAAGGTGGCGCATGGATCACCACGTCTTCGGGCAAAGGGGCTGTCCTGTTTGCAGGCACGATAAGCAATGGCGCGAAATACTGGTATGGCTATTGCAGATTAACAATTAAACCTAGCAATCGGCCCGTTTTGGCGTCGCACGGGGATACCCTGACGGGCACGCGTGAACCCCCGTGCTAGTCCTACCAAGTCCGCTCGTGGTCTTTAAGAAATTAATGCCG